>NZ_VFON01000001.1:0-658506 GCF_006716085.1 Leucobacter komagatae
TCTCGACGGGGTAGGTGCGGCCCGACACCTCAATGATCGGGGCGGGCTCGCCCGTGCGGTGGTCGGCGAAGTGCTTCGCGAACGATTCGGGATCGATCGTCGCCGACGTAATGATCACCTTCAGGTCGGGGCGGCGGGGGCAACAGCGTGCGCAAATATCCGAGCAGGAAGTCGATGTTCAGCGAACGCTCGTGCGCCTCGTCGATGATGATCGTGTCGTACGCCTTGAGATCGCGGTCGCGGTGGATCGCGTTCAGCAGAATGCCGTCAGGTCATCAGCCGGATCTTCCGGTCCTTCGACGGCCTTGATCAGTTGAACCGCACCTGGTAGCCCACGAGTCCGCCCAGCTCGTGCCGGTCTCCTCGGCGATGCGCTCGGCGATGTGCGGGCGGCGATCCTGCGCGGGCTGCGTGTGCGCGATCCGCTCGCGGCCGAGCGCGAGCGCGATCTTCGGGAGCTGCGTGGTCTTTCCCGACCCCGTCCTCGCCCGCGACGATGACGACCTGGTGGTCGGAGATCGCCTGCTGGATTTCGTCTCGCATCTGCGAGACCGGGAGGTTCCTCGGGAACTCGATGCGGGGGCGTGGCTTTCGGGGTTCGACATAACAGGATCCATTATCGCGCGAGTCATAGACTGGCACCCATTCGACTTCAAGGAGAGACTGTGGCTGCACTCGATATCCCGAACATCACCCTGCACGACGGCACCGAGATTCCCCAGCTCGGGCTGGGCGTCTTCAAGGTCGACCCAGGCGAAGCGGAGCGCGTTGTCGCCGACGCGCTCGCCGCAGGCTACCGTCACATCGATACCGCCGCGATCTACCGGAACGAGGCCGAGGTGGGGGCTGCGATCGCCGCGAGCGGCATCCCGCGCGACGAGCTGTTCGTGACCACGAAGCTTTGGAACAGCGACCAGACCCGCGGCGAGGAGGCCTTCGCCGAGAGCCTCGAGAAGCTCGGGCTTGACCGCGTTGACCTCTACCTCGTGCACTGGCCGCAGCCGATGTTTGGCGAGGCGCTCACCGCGTGGAAGTCGCTGCTGAAGATCCACGAGTCGGGGCGCGCGGCCTCGATCGGTGTCTCGAACTTCGAGATCTCTGACCTTGAGGAGATCATCTCGGAGACCGGCGTCGTGCCGACCGTGAACCAGATCGAGCTGCACCCGCTGCACCAGCGCCGCGAACTCGTTGAGTACTGCGAGTCCAAGGGCATCCGCATTGAGGCCTGGGGGCCGCTCGCGCAGGGCAAGTCAGACCTGTTCGAGCGCCCGGCAATCGCTGACGCCGCTGCCGCGCACTCGAAGACCCCGGCTCAGGTGATCCTCCGCTGGCACGCGCAGCAGGGGCGCATCGTGTTCCCCAAGACCGTGCGCGCCGAGCGCATGGTGGAGAACGCACAGATCTTCGACTTCGAACTCTCGGACGCCGAGATGGCCGCGATTGACGCCCTCGACGAGCAGAAGAACTTCGGGTCGAACCCGCACGAGATGGACGCCCGGTAGGAGGGCACCTGCCACCTGGCCCTTCACCCCAGCTTTGTCTCGGTTTTGACGTACTTGGAGGGGTGTGAACTACGTCAATCCGTAGACAAAGTTGCGGGGCTCTCGGGCCGACGGAGTAGCGTGGAGTTATGGAGAGTCTGAGCCTCATCGATACCTGGCCCGTCGACAACGCTGCCGTTGCCGTCATCGCGAAAGACGGAACGGTTGTGGGTTCTCGAGGGGACCAAGAGAGGCAGTTCGCCCTCGCCTCGGTGACGAAGCTGTTGAGCGCCAGCGCGATCCTGCTCGCGATCGAGGAGGGGGCGCTCGAACTCGACGACCCGGCGGGCCCCGAAGGTTCCACGATTCGGCACCTACTCGCGCACGCCTCGGGGCTCGACTTCTCGGAAGACACCGTGCGAAGCCGCCCCGGCCAGCGACGCATCTACTCAAACCTCGGCATCGACGTGCTCGCTGAGACTTTTACGGAGCGCGCCGAGATGCCGTTCGCGGAATACCTGCGGGAGGGGCTGCTCGAGCCCCTCGGCATGCACTCCACGAAGCTCACGGGCAGCCCCGCCGCTGGCGGGGTCTCGACCGCCGCCGACCTGTCGCGCTTTGCCGCGGAACTGCAGAATCCGAGCATTCTGCACCCTGAGACGATCGCGCAGGCGACCCAGGTCGTGTTCCCCGGGATCGACGGCGTGCTGCCTGGCTACGGCCGCCAGCGCCCGAACGACTGGGGCCTTGGCTTTGAGATCAAGGATTCGAAGGCACCGCACTGGACGGGTAGCACGAATAGCCCGCAGACGTTTGGCCACTTCGGCCAGGCGGGCACGTTCCTGTGGGTCGATCCCGTCGCGGGGCTCGCGTGCGTCGGCCTCGCTGACCGCAACTTCGGCGAGTGGTCGGCTGAGGTCTGGCCGCCGTTCTCAGACGCGGTGCTCGCGGAATACGCACGCCTCAACGCATAAAGCCACCAGAGAGCGCCACCAAAATTTCACCACTGACAGCAGCGCAGCGAACGGAGCCAAGATGACCTCATCAACAGTGGGCGGTGCAGGCAGCCCCGCACCCATCACCGTCACGATCTCGGGGGCGGGCGGCCAGATCGGGTACGCGGCGATGTTCCGAATCGCGTCGGGGGCCATGTTCGGCCCCGACCAACCCGTCGCGCTTCGGCTGCTCGAAATCCCGCAGGGCGTGAAGGGCGCCGAGGGCGCGGCCCTCGAACTCACCGACTGTGCCTTCCCGCTGCTCGCGAGCGTCGACATTGCCACGGCGCCCGAGCGGGGTTTCGACGGGGCAAACGTCGCCCTGCTTGTCGGCTCGCGCCCCCGCACGGCTGGAATGGAACGCGCCGACCTCCTCGCAGCGAACGGTGCGATCTTCGGCCCGCAGGGGCGTGCGATCAACGATCACGCGGCGGAAGACGTCAGGGTGCTCGTCGTCGGCAACCCCGCGAACACTAACGCGCTGATCGCACAACGGAATGCGCCTGACGTGCCCGCCGACCGCTTCACCGCGCTCACGCGGCTCGACCACAACCGTGCGGTCGGCCTGCTCGCCGAGCGCGCGGGCGCCGCGGTCGCAGACATCTCCGGGGTGACGATCTGGGGCAACCACTCGACAACACAGTACCCAGACCTCAGCCACGCAACGGTGGCGGGGCGTCCAGCGCTCGACGTCGTCGGGGCAGAGTGGGGCCGCGGCGCCTACGCAGACCGGGTCGCGAAGCGCGGGGCCGAAATCATTGAGGTGCGCGGCGGCTCGTCCGTAGCATCGGCGGCGAACGCGGCTATCGACCACGTCCGCGATTGGGTGCTCGGCACGGGCAACGCGGCTGCGACGTCCGGCGCCCCGGCGCCGTGGACCTCGGTCTCGCTCCCGTCAACGGGCGCCTACGGGATTCCAGAGGACCTCATCGCCTCGGTTCCGGCGCGCTCGATCAACGGACAGTGGCAAGTCGTCGAGGGGCTCAGCGTCGACGAATTCTCGCGAGCGCGGATCGACGCCTCCGTCGCCGAGCTGGCCGCCGAGCGCGATCAAGTGGCGGCGCTCGGTCTCATCTGACAGCCACCCGGGCCCACCCGCTCCGGAAGCGTCCACCCGGTACGTCAAGCACCCGTAAGATAGAAGCATGTCCAAAGTTCTTTCTTCCCTTCCTGTAGGCGAGCGCGTTGGTATCGCGTTCTCCGGTGGTCTCGACACCTCATGCGCCGTTGCATGGATGCGCGAAAACGGTGCGATTCCCTGCACCTATACCGCAGACATTGGCCAGTACGACGAGCCAGACCTCGACGGTGTCGCGGCCCGCGCGAAGGAGTACGGCGCAGAGATCGCGCGTCACGTCGACGCGAAGCGCGCTCTCGTCGAGGAAGGCTTCGTGGCGCTGCAGACTGGCGCGTTCAACGTTCGCTCGGGCGGCAAGACCTACTTCAACACGACCCCCGTCGGCCGCGCAGTGACGGGCACACTGCTCGTCCGCGCGATGAAGGAAGACGGCGTCGACATCTGGGGCGACGGCTCGACCTACAAGGGCAACGACATCGAGCGTTTCTACCGCTACGGTCTCATGGCGAACCCGTCGCTGCGCATCTACAAGCCGTGGCTCGACAGCCAGTTCGTTGAAGAGCTCGGCGGCCGCCACGAGATGAGCGAGTGGCTCGTCGCGCACGGCTACCCGTACCGCGACTCGGCCGAGAAGGCGTACTCGACCGACGCCAACATCTGGGGCGCAAGCCACGAGGCGAAGCATCTCGAGTTCCTCGACAACGGGCTCGACATCGTGACCCCCATCATGGGCGTCGCTGCATGGCGCGAAGACGTTGAGGTCGTCACCGAGGAGGTCTCGGTTCGGTTCGAGGCAGGTCGCCCCGTCGCGATCAACGGCGTCGAGTACGACGATCCCGTAGCGCTCGTGTATGAAGCAAACGCGATCGGTGGCCGCCACGGCCTCGGTATCTCCGACCAGATCGAGAACCGCATCATCGAGGCGAAGTCGCGCGGCATCTACGAGGCACCGGGCATGGCCCTGCTGCACATCACGTACGAACGCCTCGTCAACGCGATCCACAACGAGAACACCCTCGCTTCGTACCACAACGACGGCCGCAAGCTCGGTCGCCTCATGTACGAGGGCCGCTGGCTCGACCCCGAGTCACTCATGCTCCGCGAGGCGCTGCAGCGCTGGGTTGGCTCGGCAGTCACGGGCGAGGTCACGCTGCGCCTTCGCCGTGGCGACGACTACACGATTCTCAACACCGAGGGCCCGAACCTCAGCTACCACCCCGAGAAGCTCTCGATGGAGCGCACCGTGGGTGCAGCCTTCGGCCCTGAGGACCGCATCGGTCAGCTCACCATGCGTAACCTCGACATTGCTGACTCGCGTCAGCGCCTCGAGCAGTACGCGGCGATGGGCCTCGTCGGGGGCGCGACTGCTGAGCTCGTCGGCAAGCTTGAGGCTGGCGGTGCAGACGAGATCGCGACCGCTGTCGGCGGCATCGACGAGAACGGTGACGAGCTCGGCCTCGCGGCTGCGTTCGACTCCGGCACCGACTAACGGCAGGCTGCCGATTCGGCAGCGGACTACGGACGAACGGCTGTGGGCCGCGCCTGACTTCGGTCGGACGCGGCCCACAGCCGTATCCGGGGCGACCCCGCACAACGCAGCGAGTCCCGGTGCCCTTTCAGGAACCGGGACTCGCTTGCGGCCGCGTGAGCGGCGGGAGACGCTTAGGAAGCGCGGCGGGCGCGTGCTGCGCGACGCTTGAGAGCGCGGCGCTCGTCCTCGCTGAGGCCGCCCCAGACACCGGAATCCTGGCCGGTGTCCATTGCGTACTGGAGGCACATTTCCGTCACTGGGCAGCGGGCGCAGACGGCCTTGGCTCGCTCAATCTGATCCACTGCCGGCCCGGTGTTTCCAACCGGAAAGAACAGCTCGGGATCTACGGTCAGGCACGCAGCCTGTTCACGCCAATCCATACTTACCTCCTCTGCGTCGCACGTGCGATGCTCAATCTGTACACGCGCTAATCAGCAAAGACCAGGTAGCCTAAGAGAGATCGCGCGTTGCCTTTTGTCAACGTGACTGAGAATGCTCACACCGGCGTGCGCGAAACTCTTGATGAATATATGGTTCCACGGAATTGAACGAAAGACAATAGGCTTTTTGCTGTTGTTTCAGGAAACGAATAGGTATGGTGACGAATATGCGCTCACGCTCCGCCTGGGTTGTGCTCGCAGCAGCACTCGCCGTCGAGTTGGTGCTGGGTCTCGCGCTCGTCGTGACCATGATTCCGACGTTTCCGGCGGCCGGGCCAGAACGTGAAGCGCTCGCCCCGCTCTGGATCAGCTTGCTGCTCAGCGTTATTATTTCGTGTGTGTGGGTCGCGATCACCCTTCTCGGATCGTTGCGGCGACAGGGGAGTTGGGTGCGCGGTTCGGCCGTGACCATCCACGTGCTCATGTTCGCCGCCGCCCTCGGGGTGTTCCAAGGCATCCTCGGGACGCCCGCGATCGGCGCGCTGCTCCTTGTTCTCGCGGTCGCCGGATTCGCGGCTGCGATCCTCGTCGGAAAGCCCGCACAGGGCGCGCCGCAGCCCAGCTAGCCCTCGCACAGCCCGCTCTTCGGGCTTCGGACGGCGGCGCAACAGTTCATCCCGCCGGGCCCAGAGGCGCAGCGGGATGAACGCTTGGTGGAGGAACGGTTGCCGGTCGCGCCGCTAGACGCCCACCATCTTCAGCACGCGAGCGACGTGACCGGTTGCCTTGATGTTGTAGAGCGCGCGCTCAACCTTGCCCTCTTCGTCAATGACGAAGGTCGAACGGATCACGCCCTCGACGATTCGCCCGTAGCTGTTCTTCTCGCCGAACGTGCCGTACGCGCGGTGCACCGCGGTATCGGGGTCGCTGAGCAGCGGGTACTCGAGGCCATCGCGCTCGGCGAAGCGCTTCAGCTTGTCGACCGCGTCGCGCGAAACGCCGATAACGCTGTAGCCTGCCGCTGCGAGCGGGGCCGTGGACTCCTGAAACTCGCAGGCTTCAGTCGTGCACGCGGGCGTCATCGCCTGGGGGTAAAAGAAGATGACGAGCTTCGAGCCACGGAACTCGCTGAGGCTTCGTTCGGTGCCATCTTGGTCGAGCAGCGTGAAGTCGGGGGCGGGCATACCTGGCTCAAGGATCACACGTTCAGTCATGCACCCCAGCCTAGCGGCGACCAGGGACAAGGGGCACGGGCTCTACCTGAGACCCGGCTGCCCGGAGTCGCTGGCAGGCGGCTGCTGGCCGTACGGCGCCTGCTGCCCGTGTGGCGGCTGCTGCCCGTATGGCGGCTGCTGCCCGTATGGCGACGGCTGCGCGAACTGCTGCGGCTGCGCGAACTGCTGCGGCACCGCGAACTGCTGCGGCACCGCGAACTGCGCGAGGTACTGGTGCTCGCGCGAGAGGTTGCCCTGCTGGAACGCCCAGAGCGCAGACACTCCGGCGGCCCCGAACCCCCGCTCCACGCGGCGCACGCTCATCGCCTGCGTGAGGCCGACGAGCGGCGTGAGGATGACACAGACGACGAAGAGTCCGAGCATCGGAAACCCGTTGAGCGAACCCGAGGTGATCGCGTACGGGCTCGCGAGCGGGGAGATGAGGATGAGGATCAGGCCAAAGCTCGGCACGATGATCCCGAGCCACAGCAGGGCGCTGAAGTAACTACCGGAACGAACGAAGTCCTTGACCATCCGGCGGACGATAACGCCGCTGGTGACGACGCCGCCGACGATGCAGAGCCAGCCGATGAACGCGAGCATGAGTGATGGGCCCGCGAGGCCGGCCCATGCGCCGAGTCCCAGGCCGTAGACCCCGAGCAGGAATAGCCCGAGTACTGGGAACACGACGCTCAAGAGCGGCTGCGTGAACGCCACGAGCGACTGGTAGCCCCGAGCGAGGTCGGGCAACGGCTTAGGCACGACCTGCGGGGGATAGCCCGGCGCAGCGGGCGCATGCCCAGGCGCCTGGGCATGCGGCGGCGCGTAGCGCGGGGTCGGGGGCTGCTGAGGCTGCTCGTCAGTCATGGCCCCAGTTTACGCGGAGCGCGTGAGAACCCGGGCTACTTCAGTAGGCGGCGGAGCGACTCGACCCGCCTCGCGCCGAGTGCGTCGAGTCGGCCGTCAGCGATCGCGAGGTCGAGCTCGCAGTCCGGCGCCTCGTCGGTGTGAGTGCAGCCGCGCGGGCAAGCGTCGAGGAGTGGGATCAGGTCGGTGAACCCGCGCAGAATGCCATCGCTTGTCACATGGCCCAGCCCAAAGGAGCGCACGCCGGGGGTATCGATGACCCAGCCGGTGTCGCCCCCGGCGGCCCCCGGGGTAGGCGCGCTGAGTGCGACGGACGAGGATGAGGTGTGGCGGCCGCGGCCCGTGACCTCGTTCACGTGGCCCGTCGCGCGGTCGGCCTCCGGGACGAGCGCGTTGATGAGCGTCGACTTTCCGACGCCAGAGTGGCCGACAAACACCGTGGTCTTGCCGGCAAGCGTCTCCCGGATCTGCGAGAGCACGCCCTCCGTCGAGTCGTCCTCCCACGCGCCGGGGGCCGAACGAAAGACCGGGACCTCGAGCGCGGCGAAGTTCTCGAGGAACGGTTCTGGGTCTGCGAGGTCGATCTTGGTCAGGCAGATGAGGGGCTGGATCCCGGCGTCGTACGCCGCGACGAGGTACCTGTCGACGAGACGTACGCGCGGCTCGGGGTTCGCGGCGGCGACAACGATGAGCATCTGCTCGGCGTTGGCGACCATGATGCGCTCGACGCGGTCGCTGTCGTCGGCGCTGCGCCGAAGCACCGTCGCGCGATCCTCAACCGAGACGATGCGCGCAAGCGACCCCTCCGTCCCTGACACGTCGCCGACGAGCTGCACCCGGTCGCCGATGACGATCGCCGTTTTCCGCAGCTCGCGGGCGCGCGCGGCGACGACGACGCGTTCGGGGAGCGCCTTCGGCCCGCCCTTTACCGCCGGGGTCGCGGGCACGAGCGCGGTGTAGCGGCCGCGGTCGACCGCGGTCACCATGCCGATGACGGCGTCGGAGTGCTCGGGACGGCGCTTCGTCCGGGGCCGGTTGGCCTTCGGGTTTGGGCGCGCCCGCACCTCGTGGTCCGCGTACTCGCCGTAGGGGGCGTCGTCATCGTCGTCGACGTTGAACCAGCTCACGCGGTCAGATCCCTTCGAGGAAGCCGCGCGCGATGCGCCCGAGGCCGCCGGCGATCTGGGCGCCCGAAACGGCGCCCTCGGCGGCGATGTCGAGCCCGAAGCCGAGCGGGTCGCGGTCGGTGTCGCTGTCAGCGCCGAGCAAGCCGTGCCAGAGCTCAGGGAACTCGGGGAGGGTCTTCGACGTCGATGCGATGTCGTCGATCAGCACCCCGGGGACGAGGAGGCCGATGAGCGCTCCCGTCGTCGCAATGCGATGGTCAGCGTACGCGCGCCACGGCCCGCCGTGCAGCTCCGCGGGGTGGATCGCGATGCCGTCCTCGAGCTCCTCAGCTCGGCCGCCGAGCCCGTTGATCTCCGCGACGAGCGCAGCGATGCGGTCGGTCTCGTGGTGGCGAGTGTGGCCGATGCCGGTGATCGTGCTCGGCTCGCCAGGCGAGCCATCGGGGCGGGGCAGCGCCGCGAGCGCCGCGAGGCCGACGAGGGTGGGCGAGAGTTCGCCGGCGTCGGGCATGTGGATGTTCACGCCGCGGAGCGCGCCCGTTCCCGTGACCGTGAGCGCGCCGTGTTCGAGCACGGCGATACCGCCGAACTCGGGGAGAAGGTCGCGCAGTTTGTCGCCCACCTGCGTCGTCTCGGCTGGCCAGTGCGGGATGGTCACGGTTCCCCCGACCGCGAGCGCCGCCGCGAGGAACGGGGCGGCGTTCGAGAGGTCGGGCTCAATCGTGATGTCGCGAGCACCGATCGGGCCGGGCTTCACTCGCCACTCACCGGTCGCGGGGGAGTCAGCCTCGACGCCGCGGGCACGCAGCGCCTCAAGCGTCATCTCGATGTGCGGCACGCTCGGCAGCCGCTCGCCGGTGTGGACGACGTGCACGCCCTGCTCAAAGCGGGGGGCCGAGAGCAGCAGCGCTGACACGAACTGGCTCGACAGCGAAGCGTCGACCTCGACGCGACCACCGCGAAGCCCGCCACCGCCGTGCACGGTGAAGGGCAGCGCGCCCCGGCCATCGTCTGAGATGTCAGCGCCGAGCGCTCGCAGCGCGTCGAGCACCGGGCGCATGGGGCGCTTGCGGGCGTAGGGGTCACCATCGAACGAGACCGGCCCGAGGGCGAGCGCCGCGACCGCCGGCACGAAACGCATCACGGTGCCAGCGAGACCGCAATCGATGCTCGTGGAGCCCGTGAGCTCGGCGGCGGGGGTGACCCGGAGGTCGGGGCCGTAGGGGTTCTTGCCCGGCAATGGGTCGATCGACGTGCCGAGGAGGCGCAGCGCCTCAACCATGAGGTCGGTGTCGCGCGAGTGCAGCGGAACGCGGAGCGTGCCGGGCTCATCCGCGAGCGCGGAGAGGATCAGCTCGCGCCCCGTCAATGACTTCGAGCCGGGGAGCGGCACGTACGCGTTGAGCGCGGCGCGGTCACCCGCGGAGTCAGTGTCGGCTGCCGGGGCAGCCCAAGCTTCGACGACGTCGTCGGGAATATCGCCCGAGCTCTTGCCGTCGTCTTCGTTTCCGCGGTTCAATTTTGCTGCCAGCATCAGTCTGAGCTTACCGGGCTTCGCACCGAGAGCGTAGGGAAGTCGCCAGATGACGGGATTCATAGCGAGGGGTGGTTAGGATCGAAGAGTGAAGAGCCACGAACAGGACGACGAGTCCGCGACCCTCAAGGCCCGCTTCGCCGACGAGGCGTTGCCGCTGCTTGACCAGCTGTTTGGCGCCGCGATGAAGATGACACGCAACCCGCAGGATGCGCAGGATCTCGTGCAGGAGACCTTTCTGAAGGCCTACCAGGCGTTTGCCTCGTTCCAAGAGGGCACGAACCTGAAGGCCTGGCTGTACCGTATCATGACGAACAGCTACATCAACACATACCGCAAGAAGCAGCGCCAGCCCTTCCTGGGGGCGGTCGAGGAGCTTGAGGACTGGCAGCTGGGAGGCGCCGAGTCGACGACCGCGATGGCATCGCAGTCGGCGGAGGCTGAAGCGATCGATCGCACGCCCGATTCGGTCGTGACGAGCGCGCTGAATGACCTGGCCGAAGATTTCCGGATGGCCGTCTACCTCGCCGACGTTGAGGGCTTCAGCTACCAGGAGATCGCAGACATTCAGGAGGTGCCGATCGGCACCGTCATGAGTCGCCTCCACCGTGGACGGGCGAAGCTCAGGCAGGTGCTTGGGGAATACGCGCGCGAGCAGGGCGTTGGACTAGACAGAGCCGAACAGGCGACCAAAACACCGACAACGAAGGGAGCCGCGCGATGAGCGACTGCGGATGCGACAAAGCCAAAGCCAACATTTATGAGTTGCTGCGCGGTGAGCTGTGCGCTGAGGAATCGGCCCCGATCCGGGAGCACCTCGAGCACTGTGCCGACTGCCAGAACGAGCAGAGCGTCTGCGCGCGCCTCACCTCAGCCGTACGCCGTGCCTGCGAAGAAGAACGCGACGGCGCTGCGCCAGCAGACCTGCGAGACGCGATTCTCCGAGGCCTCACCGTCTAGCTTTACCGGGCCAGGCCATCCTCGGGGGTGGTCGGGTCCCGAACCTCACTCGTTCGGACGCTGTCGCGGCGGCGAGCTCGTTCCACAACTCCACATCCTCACTGGTTGGGAGGACGTCAAGAATGTTCTTCCAGACGAGCCAGGATGGCATCAGGGTTAGCGCGAACTGTTGCCGCGTGAAGACGCCGCCCTGTTGGAACGGGACGATCACTCCGGATGGCGTGTCTAGCCACGCTAGGGTGTGCTCGCGCAGTTCCTGCCTTCCCTGGCTCCGGAGACATCAGCCGTCCAGCCGGGGGCAAGCCGGAGCTCCCATGGGAATTCCGCTTCCCTGACGAAGACCTCGTCGCCGCCCAAACTATGCGTAGCGCTGTTCGGCATCAGTCTCCCTTCGGACGCACGTCTCCCGTACCTCGCGCTACGCCTCGCCTCCGGGCCTTTTGCCGCTTGCGCGCGCGGCGTCGCCCGCGTCGCTCCTGGTCGTGCGCGCGAATCCACTTCGGAACGCAGAATGGCGGAGCCGGGACGCCCGCGTAGACCAGGAGTACGAGTGCGCCAAGTGCGAGGCATGCGAGAACGGGGAGCGCGGCGACGCGAGTGACTAGTGGATTTGGGACTCCCACATTCTCGGCGAAGCGCATCAACAAGATCACCGAGAGTCCCATAAGGAAACCAGGCACCCCGTACATCAGCGTAGAACGCAAGTACCCTTGGTGCCAGGTTGAAGAAGATGGAGTGAGTAACCATCTCACCCAGAAGCCAAGCGCCGCGAGCGAGAGAAGCCCGCCGAATAGAGTCCACAGGATCATCAGGTACCGAACAACCCTCCGAAGAATATACCGGCCGATTGCGGGCCAACGGCTATACCCGCACCGATCTTAGTTGCAGCGTCAGCGACGCCTTGGGTCGCCTTTCCGGCAACGTCCTTGATCTGATCACCCAGCCATTGGCCGGCGGTAGTCCCGGCAAATCCGCCGATCAAACCTCCGACCACTGTTCCCACGCCGGGGATCGCCGCTTCAACGGTGCAGAGTTCAGTGGAAGGGCGTGCGTGACGGCCGGAAAAGCCCTCGCACGCGTGCGAGGCGAGCTGGGATCGAGACCAACCCTGAACGCGGAGCGTGGACGCGGCGCGCTCAGCGGCTTTCACGAGGCCGTCGGCAGCCTCGGGACTGAACTGAACCATACGCACATCATTTCAGGGGGCAATCATGTTTGCAACAGTTGACGTGAATTGTGTTGTCGAAAGCGGTCTGACCTGTGGCGCGGGGTCCAACGTGTGAGTGTTCAAAGAGACACACGCACGCACCCATCAAACGCACCGGCCCCGGGGCCGCATTAGCCTCCGAGGCCTCACCGTCTAGCCCGGTTACTCCTCGTCGTGCCAGCCGGTGCAGACGTCGACCCATCCGAGCGCGTCGCTGAGCTCCTCAAGCTCGGCGATCGTCAGCTCGACGGCTGAGTTCGCGCTGCCCGCGGCCGGGAACACTGTCGCGAAGCGCCTGAGCGATGCGTCGAGGTAGACGCGTGCCTCGTCGGGGTTCGCAAACGGGCACACGCCGCCGACGGGGTGGCCGGTGAGCCGCTCAACGTCGTCGAACTTCAGCATGCTCGGCTTCGCGCGGAACTCGCGTTTGAACATGCCGCCGTTGACCTTCGCGTCGCCCGCAGCGACGACGAGGATTGCGCCGGGCTCGTCGGTCGTGCTTGCAAACGCGAGCGTCTTCGCGATGCGCGCTGGCTCGGTGCCGGCCTGTTTCGCGGCGAGCTCGACCGTCGCGCTCGACTCGGCGAACTCGAGAATGCTTCCGTTCCAGCCCTGCGCCAGCAGGTGGGTGCGCACGGTGTCGATGCTCATGTCTATCCTTCGCTCGGTGGGGCGCTGGCCTCGCCGCGCCAGGTGGTGTCGGGGAGCCGCAGCCGCGAGGCGACGAGCTCCCGTGTGTACGGGTGCGTTGGGGCTTCGAGAAGCTCGGCGGTCGGCCCGTCCTCGACGATCTTGCCGCCCTGCATGACCACCGTGCGCTCAGCGAGCTGCGGCACGATGCCGAGGTCGTGCGTGATCGTCACGAGGGTGAGCCCGAACTCTTCCCGCAGCTCGGCGAGGAGGCCGAGCACGCGCGCCCGCACGAGCACGTCGAGCGCACTCACCGGTTCGTCGCCGACGAGCAGCTCGGGCCCGTGCACAATCGCTCGGGCGACGGCGATGCGCTGCCGCTGCCCGCCGGAAAACGCATCGGGGTAGCGGGTCGCGGCGCTCGCAGGCAGGCCGACGAGCTCCAGCACGGCGCGCACCATCGCGCCGTGGTCGCCGGCGACCCCTGCGCCCTCGAGCGACTCGGAGACCGACTGTTCGATGGTGCGCCGCGGGTTGAACGACGAGTACGGGTCTTGGAAGACGAGGCCGGTGCGGCGGCGCAGCCAGCCCAGGTCGCCAGAACGTGCGTCGACCTCGCGGCCCGCGAAGCGGATGGTGCCGGTGGTCGGCTTGCTCAGGCCGAGGAGCTGCCTGATGAGTGTGGTCTTGCCCGATCCTGATTCCCCGACGATTGCGACGCTCTCGCCGCGCTCGATCGTGAGCGAGGCGCCGTCGAGGGCGCGTACGACCTGGCCGCGCTCGAAGAGCTTGCGTGCCGGGGTGCGAAACTCCTTCGAGACGTCAGTGAGCTCGACGAGCGGGTGGCCTGCCTCGCGGGCGCGCTGCTCCGCGTCCGGGAGGTTTAACTGCCCGGTCCAAGGGGTACTGCCCGTCCAAGTGGCGGCCGGCGTCTGGTCGTTCATGCGGCTTCCCCTCCTGCCGCTGCGATGAGCGCCTGGGTGACCTCGTGGGTGGGGCGCTCGAGAATCTCTCGCACGCTGCCCTGCTCGACGATCTGCCCGTCGGCGAACACGAGCACGCGCTCGGCGACCTGATTCACGACAGCGATGTCGTGCGTGATGCAGACGAGGGAGCACTCGTCGCGGTCGGTGATTTCGGTAAACAGCTCGAGGATGCCGCGCTGCACGGTCACGTCGAGCGCGGTCGTCGGTTCGTCAGCGAGCAGCAGGCCAGGCGACGCCGAGATCGCCGCGGCGATCGCCGCTCGCTGCCGCTGGCCGCCCGACACCTCGTGCGGGTAGGCGCGAACGATACGTTCAGGATCGCGGAGCCCGACCTGCCGCGCAAGCCTGAGCGCCGCCTCGCGCCGCTGAGCGCGACCGAGGTGGTAGTGGATCGCGAGCGCCTCCGTCATTTGGGTTCCGAGCCGACGGAACGGGCTCAGCGCTGTCTTCGGCTCCTGGAAGACCATGCCAATGCGGTCGCCGCGAATCGCCGCGAGCTCGCGGTCGCTCAGCCCGAGCAGCTCGCGCCCGTTCGCCCGCACCGAGCCGCTCACCGTCGCCTCGCGGGGGAGGAGGCCGGCAATTGCGAGCGCCGTCATCGTCTTGCCCGAGCCCGAGCCGCCGATGATGCCGAGCCGCTCGCCGGCCTCGAGGTAGAAGCTGATACCGTGCAGAATCTCGGTGCCGCCAATCGAGACCCTGAGATCCTTGACCTCGAGCTCGGTCGCGCCCGTCTCCACAGTGTCGTGCTGTTCGTTCACCGGGGCACCTCCGCGGTCTCATCGGCAGGCTCGCGCATGTCGAGCGCGTCTCGAAGCTGGTCGCCAAACAGGAAGAACGCGAGCACCGTGACCGTGATCGCAAGGCCCGGCCACACCACGGTCTCCGGGTAGACGGACACGAAGCGCTGCGTCGACGCGAGCATTCCGCCCCATGAGGGCACGTCTTTCGGGGCGCCGAACCCGAGGTAGCTCAGGCTCGCCTCAGCGAGCACCGCCGTGCCCATCGTCCAGGTGACCTGCACGATGTAGACGGGGAGCACGCTCGGGATGAGGTGGCGGAACAGGATCCGGGTGCGCGAGAGCCCGGCGACCTGGGCGGCGACCACGAAGTCGGCGCCCTGCACCTGCCGGAACTCGGCGCGCAGTACGCGCCCCATGGAGACGCCGAACGCGACCCCGAGCGCGGCGACGACGATCGGAATGCCACTGCCGAAGACCGCGGTGAGCATGATCGCGAGGAGCGTGGTCGGGAACGCGACGAGCACGTCGATGCCGACCGCCACAACCTCGCGGACTGGGCGCCCCCCGAGCCCGCCGAGCAGCGCGAGCACGAAGCCGATGAGGCTCGCGAGTGCGCCGGTGCCCAGCGCGACCCCGAAGGAGACGCGGCTGCCGGCGATGAGGCGTGATGCGATGTCGCGGCCGCTGCCGTCGGTGCCGAGCCAGTGCTCGCCCGACGGTGGCAGCCACACGTTGCCGGTCGCGTGGTTCGGGTCTTGTGGCAGCCAGAAGTACGAGGCGATCGACACGCAGGCGACGAGCACAAGCACGCCGACCGCGAAAACACCGACGGGCTTTCGCATGACTTTTCGGAGCGTCTTCATTCTTCGCCCTCCGCCCGGAGCCGCGGGTCGATGATGCGGTGCACCACATCGACGAGAGCCCCCATGACGAGAATCACGGAGGTGAGTACCAAGAGCGTCGACTGGACCTTCGGGAGGTCGCGCTCGCCGACGTCGGAAACGAGCATTGTGCCGAGGCCCGGGAGGCTGAACAGCTGCTCGACGACGACGGCACCGACGAGCAGCGCCGCCGCCTGGAGGCCAAGCATCGAGATGATCGACAGCCCGACGCCCGGGAGCCCCTGCGTGAGGAGCGCGCGGAGCCTGGAGTTCCCCTGCGACATCGCGGTGCGCACGTGGTCAGCGTCGAGCGCGCGCAGCGTCGCGCTTCGCACGAGCCGGAAGAGGATCGCGCCCTCGATGAGGCCGATCGTGAGGGCGGGCAGCACGAGTGACCGGAACGCTTGGAACGGCCGCTCCCACCCGTCTTGCGGGAACCCCTGGGACGGCAGCCACCCGAGCCACGACGAGAGCACCAGCGTGCCGAGGAGGCCCGCCCACACGACAGGGATCGCGGAGGCGAGCACGCTCGAGGCCGACACGAGCTGCCCGAGCGTCGTCGAATTGCGGTACGCGGCGAACACCCCGAGCGGCAGCGCCACGAGCAAGACGACGGCGAGCGACATGATCGTCAGCGGAATGGTGACCTCCGCCTTCTCGGCGAGTTCGGAGGAGATCTCTGTTCCCGTGACGACGGAGTGCCCGAGATCGAAGCGCAGCACGCCGCCGATCCAGTCGACGTACTGGGCGAACAGCGGTCGGTTCAGGCCCAGCTGCTCGCGCAGCGCCTCGACCTGGGCCGGGGATGCCTGGGTGCCGCCAATGACCTGGGCGACGTCGCCCGGAAGAATTCGCAACGTTGCGAAGATGAGTACGCTCGCGACGAGCCAGGCGAGAGCCAGGAGGCCTGCGCGGCCAATGATGAATCGCGTCACGTTCCGAGACTACTCACTCTGGGGCCTCCTATGTGCGTAGGCGTGAGACGTGTTCGGGCTCGGGGAGCGCCTGCGCGGCGGTCCCCGAGCCCGGGTGGACGGTGTGACCGGCTAGTCGATCGAGACGCCGGCGAGGCTCACGCGAGCGTTGGTGTTCACGCTCGGGAAGCCGCTGACCTTCGTGCTGATGACGTTGGTCGGCGTGTAGTTGAACAGCCACTTTGCGGGGGCATCCTCCGCGATGATGCGGGCGGCGTCCTCGAGTAGCTTCGCCTCGGCACCGGCGTCGGTGCTTGCGATCGACTCCGCGTACAGGCGCTGCACCTCGGGGTTGTCGTACCCGAAGTAGTACCCGGGGTTGGCGTAGTTGCCGAGGTCGCGCGCTTCCGCGTGGTCGACGTAGCTGAGGTCGAAGTCGTGGTTCGAGTAGACGTCGTTCAACCAGGTCGGGAACTCGACGGGCTTGACCTTCGCCGAGACCCCGATCTCCGCGAGCTGGCTGGTGACCATGTCGAGCGCCGCGGTGTCGTAGAAGTTTGGCGAGGTGATGGTGAGGCTGAGGTTCGACTGGCCGGCCTCGGCGAGCAGCGCGCGGGCGGCCTCGGGGTCGTAAGCGTTCACGTCGGTGAGGTCGACGTAGCCGGGCTCGCCCTCGGTGATCGGGCTTCCAAGCTGCACGGCGTCGCCGTTCTGCGATGCGACGAGGGCCTCACCGTTGATCGCCATGCTCAGCGCCTTGCGCACGCGGGGGTCATCGAAGGGTGCGCGGGCGCTGTTGTAGGCGAGCGTGAAGACGTCAGCGCTGTCTGCGCGGACCATCTCGAAGTTCGCGTTGCCCTCGAACTCCGCGCGCAGCGGCGAGAGCAGGGCAGTGTGGACGTCGATGTCGCCGTCCTTCAGCGCGTTCACGGCCGCACGGCCCTCGGGGAAGAAGCGGAAGGTTGCGCGGTCAACGATCGCGGGCTCGCCCCAGTAGTCGGCGAACCTGTCGAGCGTGATGCTGTCGCCCTGCTTCCACCGCGTGAACTCGAAGGGGCCGGTGCCGTTGGCCGAGTTCTGCAGCCCGTCGGTGGAGCCGCCCTCAAGGATGACACCCGCCGAGCCAGCGAGCTCCCACAGGAGGCGCGAGTTTGGCTCACCGAGCACGACCTTCACGGTGTCAGCGTCAATCTGCTCAACCTTCGCGTCGAACCCGACGGCGTCCGCCGTCAGCGCGCCGCTCAGCGACGCAACGACGTCGTCTGCCGTGAGCTCCGCGCCCGAGTGGAACGTCACGCCCGAACGCAGGGTGAACGTGTACTCGAGGCCGTCGGCGCTCACCTCGGGCATCTTCGTTGCGAGGACGGGAACGATGTCGGCGATGCTGCCGGGCTCAATGCCGACGAGGCCCTGGTAGACGTTATCGATGAGCACCTGGCCCGTCGCGACGCCGGCGTCGTTACGAATGTCGAGGCTTGTGGGCTCGAGCACGAGCCCAACCGCGATCTCCTTCTTCGCGTCGCCGCCCTCCGTGGGGCGGGTGAGGGCGAAGTAGGCGGCGACGGCGGCGATGAGGCCGACAATGATGATGACGCCGATGACAATGGGGGTCTTCGAGCGCTTGCGCTTCGTGTACGTCGGCTGCGGGTTCGACTCACTCACGGTGACTCCTCGGGGTCGATCTGCGACGGGGCAGATGGGTCAGTTTCGGAGCCTGCGTTGACGCATGGCGCACGCAGGCGGGATCAGCGCTGGAAAGCCGTGCGCTGAACGCCTGCGCCTCGCTGCGCGGGTGTCGAGGATCGAGACTACGCTGAGCAAACTCGAAGTGACGCCGAGAAGTCGACCTTGTTGCAGGGTTGTTACGAACCGCGTGGTCGGTTCCGTGCCGGGGTGGGCGCTAGCGCACGTAGCCGCCGTCGCGCAGCCCGGCCTCGACCTCGAACCTATTGGTGAGGGGGTTGCGGCCGGCCAGGAAGTAGAGGAGCGGCATTGCGAGGCCGTAGCGCCGCCACTGGCGCCGGTGCACTTGCTCGTGTCTGAGGATCGCGGGGCTCACGTTTTCGTCGGTGAGGTAGCACGAGCCAACGCAGCTGCCGCCGCGGCCGAAGGTCCACCGGGGCATGCCGCGAAACACCCACAGCCCGTCGACGCGTTCGACCGCGCCGGTCGACCAGATGCTGCCCCAGATGAAGCCCACTACCGTGGCGTAGGCGTAGCCGAACCACGCGAGCGGCAGGTTGCGCTGGGGTCGTGCGGGGGTCTCGCGTGCCGGGGCCGTCACCTGGTGCCCCCTGAGACGAGGGCCGCGAGCAGTCGGAGCACCGTCGGTGAGTCGTCTGCCGCGATCTCGGCGGACGCCGGGGCGAACTCGCAGATCGCCGCGCCGGCGAGCGGGGCCTGAGCGATGGCGGCCCGCACGGCGCCCGCGAGGTCGGAAACCGAAAGGCCGAACGGCACGGGGGAGTGCACCGCAGCGAACTCGGCGGGGTCGAGCACGTCGAGATCGATGTGCACGTAGACACTCGTCGCTCCCACTTCAGCGAGCCAACCGGCAATCGCCTCCGCGGGGCTCTCGGTCGACGCCGGAATAGCTCGCAACCCGAGCTCGTCAATCGCCTGCGCCTCCTCGGGATCGACCTCGCGGGCCCCGATGAGCAACACTCGCGCCGGCTCTACCGGGTGCGCGCCGTTGAGGTCGCCGATGCCCTGCCCGAGGGCGTGGCGCAGCGCCATGCCAGAGGCCGCGCCAGAGGGCGACGTGCTCGGATGCTGCAAATCGGGGTGCGCATCGAACCAGAGCACGGCGACGCTCGGGTCGCGCTCGACCGCGCGGTCGAGGCCCGCGAGCGTCGACGCACAGTCCCCGCCGAGCGTGATTGCGGGCTCCTCAGTGCCGTGAAGGATCTCGCGTGCGGCGTCGCGCGCCGCGACGACCGAGCTCAGGCGCGCGACGGGTGTGCCGAGCGAATCGCCAGCCTGCTGCGGCACGGGCACGTCGAAACGGGCCGTGGGCGGGAGATCCTCTCGGAGGTGAGCGGCCCCGTCGGTGATGAGCATCGCGCGCGAGGACGCCGAGCCCTGCCACTCGGGCATCAACAGATACTTCGCTCTGGTCGGCTCAGCCATCGCACCCACCCTCTGTCTCGTGATCCACTCAGCCTACGCCGACGTAGCTGAGTCAGTGCCCGACAGAGACAAAGTCGATGAGCTCCTCGACCCGGCCGACGAGCTGCGGCTCGAGGTCACGGAAGTTTCGCACCCGGCCGCGAATGCGCTGCCACGCCTCCGCGGTGTCGGCGAGGTCGTCCGACGGCCACCCGAGCGCGCGGCAGATGCCCGTCTTCCAGTCGATGCCGCGCGGAATCTTCGGCCACTCGGTGAGCCCGAGCCGAGCCGGCTTCACGGCCTCCCAAATGTCAATGTACGGGTGGCCGACGATGCGCACGTGGCCGCCGTGCGGGCCGCGCTCGATCGCCTCCGCGATCCGCGTCTCTTTCGAACCGGTGACGAGGTGGTCAAGCAGCACGCCGGCGCGGCGACCCGGGCCCGGCTTGAACTCGGCGAGCACCCGCTCAAGGTGATCCGCGCCGTCAAGGAGTTCGACGACGATGCCCTCGATGCGAAGGTCGTCACCCCAGACCTGCTCGACGAGCTCGGCGTCGTGCTTGCCCTCGACGAAGATGCGGCTCGGCATCGCGACGCGCGCCCGCTCGAGCGGCGCCGCAAACGAGCCGGAGGCGGTGCGCTGCCGCACCTTGGCGCGCTTGGGCGGCACGAACTTCACGGGCTTGCCGTCGACGAGGAAGGCGTCTGAGAGCGGAAAGCCGCGCACGGCGCCGTCAAAGTCTTCAAGCTTCAGCACGCCATCGCGGGCGTCAACGACGGCGCCACAGAACTCGGTGAGGCTGTGCTCGACGACGAGGCCCTTGATGAGCTCCACCTCGGCGCGCTCGACAGGGCCGCGGCGCGGCTTCATCTGGGCGATCGGGTCGTTGTCGTAGCGGTTGTCGAACACGGTCTCGAGCCTAGCGAACAGCGGCGCCCATGCGCCGCGCCGGTGGGGCTGCTACCGTGGCGATATGAACGCTGACGTTTCCGAACCGCTCATCCTTGCTGCACGCGAAGGCGCGATCACGCGGGTGACACTCAACCGACCGCGCGCGATCAACGCGCTCAACACCGAGATGTTCGCTGGCCTCGACGCGGCGCTTGACGCGGCTTCCGGGTCGAGCGCGATTGTGCTCGACGGTGCCGGCGAGCGAGGGTTCTGCGGCGGCGGCGACATCAAGCAGATCGCCTTCGGGGGTGACCCGCGGGCACTGTTCGGTGCCGAGTATCGCGTCGACTACCGCGTCCACGCCTCCGACGTTCCCGTCGTCGCGATCATGGACGGCATCGCGATGGGTGGCGGGATCGGGCTCGGCGGGCACGCCGCGTTCCGGATCGTCACCGAGCGCAGCCGCCTGGCAATGCCCGAGGCGCGCATCGGCATCATGCCCGACGTGGGCGGTCACTACCTCCTCGCGAACGCCCCGGGCCGGCTCGGCGAATACCTCGCGATCACCGCGAGTGAGATGGGCCCTGCTGACGCGATCGCGCTCGGCTTCGCTGACACGCTCATCGACAGCGCGCGCATCGACGAGCTCCGCGAGGCGCTTGCCGCAGGCGGCGACCCGGCGGAGACCGTCGCCAGGTTTGCTGTGCCGGTGCCCGAGGCACCGCTGAACGCGGTGCGCGAGTGGTTCGACCCGATCGCCGACGCCGCGCTCACCCGCGTCGACGCTGTCACCGACCCCGTCGGCGCGACCGCCGCACTCCTCAATGGCCTTGAAACGAGCGATGTTCCGGACGCCCGTCAGGCCGCCGAGATTGTGCGCGGGATGTGCCCGGTGTCGCTCGTGGTGACCGTCTCGCAGATCGCGCGCACGCGCGCCGAGGGGCTTGACGTGCGCGGCGTGCTCGAGGACGACTACAGGATCGTGCCGAGGCTCGCGGTGCTGCCGAACTTCGCGGAGGGCGTGCGAGCGCAGCTCGTCGACAAAGACCGGAACCCTAAGTGGCAGCCGAAGCGCGTCGAAGAGCTTGACGCGGGGGAAATCGCTGAGATCCTTGCGCCGCACGCCGCGGGCGAGACCGGCCTGGGGCTGTAGCCCGGGGGTCATTCGCGCGACGCTACGCTTACAGCATGACTGGATCAGGCGCGGCGGGGGGCACTCGGGGTGCTCCACGCGAGTTCCCTGTCGAACTCGACAGGGAACTCGAAGCGCCCCTGCCCGTGCAACTCGCGGCAGCGCTCCGCGAGGCGATTGACGTCGGTACGCTCAGGCCCGCCGAGCCCGTCCCCGCGACGCGCGAACTCGCCCGCAGACTCGGCGTCGCCCGCGGCGTCGTCGTTGCGGCGTACGAACAGCTCATCGCGGAGGGGTACCTCGTCGCCGTGCACGGGCGAGGCACCGCGGTGAACCCCGAACTCGACACGGCGCCGCCGCAGCGCTTGGAGCGCGCGGCTGACGACGGCCCGGGAGCCAGACGGCGCGAGATACGCCCCGTGCGGGATCCTGCGAGGGATCCTGCCGCAGGTCGGGGTCCCGCGGCTGGTGCGGATAGTGGCGCCCCGCGCGGCAGAGCTCCGCTCGCCCCGGGGGAGCCGATCCCGAGCGCGATCAACAGCCCCGCGTGGCGCGCTGCCTGGCGGGAGGCCGCCTCGCGCGCCCACCTCGTCGCGCCCGCGCTGGGCGACCCGCGCCTGCGCGAGGAGGTTGCAGACCACCTGCGGCGCATGCGCGCGACCGCGCGTTCGGCGGCCGATGTGATCGTGACGGCGGGTACCCGTGAGGGGCTCGGGCTGCTGCTCACCTCCCTCGGCACGACGCGTGGCCGCGGCCTCGTCGTCGGCGTCGAGGACCCGGGCCTGCCGTCGCTGCGCGGCGTGGCCGCCCGGCACGGCGCCCGCATCGTCGCCCTTCCCACCGACGGTGAGGGGCTCGACACGTCGCGGCTGCCCGAGGGCGTGCTCGACCTCGTCATCGTGACGCCGAGCCACCAGTACCCACTCGGCGGGTCGCTGCCGCTCGTGCGGCGCCGAGAACTGCTCGCCTGGGCGCGGCGCGGCGGCGTCGTCATCGTCGAGGACGACTTCGACTCCGAGCTCCGATTCACCGGGAGCCCGCTGCCGACGCTCGCAGCCCTCGACGATGACGTCCACGGCTCGGTCGTGCTGCTCGGCACGTTCTCACGCACGGTCGCACCCTCCTTGTCGGCCGGGTACCTGCTTGCGCCCGAAGGGATCCGATCGATGATCGAGCCGGTGCGCAGGGAACTCGGCGGGCCGGTCTCGTCGGTCGTGCAGTTCGCGCTCGCGCACTACCTCGCGACGGGCGAGCTGAGGCGGCACACCGCGAGGCTGCTCCGCCGCTATGCCGAGCGCCGCGATCTGGTGTCGGACCGGCTCGCCGGCGCGCGCGGGGTCAGAGTTCGGCCGATGGACGGTGGCCTCCACGCGGTCATCGAGTTCATCGGCCCCGACGCGGTCGCGCTCCGGCGCCGCGAGGTCGATGTTGTTGAGCGCACCCGAGTGGCGGGGCTGGGCGCCGAGCCGCTCGGCGGGTACTGGCAGCGGAGCGGAGCGGGCATGTCTGGGCTGGTCATCGGGCTCGGCGGTTCAGACGACACTGCCTTTGAAGCGGGGCTGGGCGCGCTCGCCGCCGTGCTGCGCGAATCTCCTGCTCCGCGCGGGTGACGGGGTACGCTTGCAAGGTGAGTGTTGAGAACATCACTGCGAGTATGCAGAACTATCTCAAGGTGATCTGGAGCCTTGAAGAGTGGTCGGATACCCCGATCACGAATTCGGCGATCGCTGAGTCTGCCGGGGTGCGGCTGTCAACGGTCTCGGACGCGCTGCGCAAGCTCGCGGATTCGGGGCTGATCGACCACCAGCGCTACGGCACCGTGACGCTGACCGACGAGGGGCGCGAGCTCGCCGTCGTGATGACCCGCAGGCACCGGCTGCTGGAGACGTTCCTCGTGCGCGTGCTCGACTACTCGTGGGACGAGGTGCACGACGAGGCAGACAGGCTCGAGCACGCGGTGTCTGATGAGCTCGTGAACCGGATCGATCGCGTGCTCGACTACCCAACGCGCGACCCCCACGGCGACCCGATCCCGAGCGCTGACGGTCTCGTGCACAAGCCCGTGGCGCAGCTGCTCACCGATATTGAGGCGCCGTGCAAGGTGCGCGTCGAGCGCATCTCTGACGCTGACCCCGAGATGCTGCAGTACTTCGCATCGCGCGGCATCATCGTCGACGCCGAACTCGAGATACTCGAGGGCGAGCCCTACTCCGAGACCACAGCCGTTGCCGTCGCCGGGACCGGGCAGCAGGTGCTGCTCGGCAAGGCGGCATCGAACTCCGTCTGGGCCTCGCCGCTCGCCTGAGGCCACCGTGAACCGGCAACACTGCAATGACGCAGCGCGCACGCATCACCGTTCGGTGAGAGATGCTTCCTCGCGCTCCGCAATACGAGATAATGGTGAGGGTGTCTTGAGAGGAGGCGAAGTTGGGCTGGTTTTCGAAGCGTAAGCGGCAAGCTCAGCCGCCGCGCCGTCTCCCGAAGCGCGTGCTCGCTCCCGTCGAGGAGATCGTTGAGCAGGGGCTGCTCGTCGCCGACGTCGCCGTTCGGATGACCGTGAAGAACGCGATCATCATGAACGCGCTCAAGGAGCACGCCGACTACGACGAAGCGCAAATCCTCGAGATGGTGCGCAACGCACTGAACGAGCTCGCCGCTGAGCGCGAGCGCGACGCGCGCCACATCGCGCGAGTGCGCGGCGAGATTAAAGACACCGGTCGGAGCGCGTGGAGCGAGACCGAGTACGGCAACAGCGACAGCCGCACGCTGAAGCACCGGCAAGAGGTGTACGAGCAGGTCGCCGCCGAGCTGCGCGCGCGCACGGAAGACGAGGAGTACCTCGGCTCGACCGTCGAGCGCGCCCGCGGGCTTGCGTGGGCCGAGATCGGCGACTCGTTGAAGGAGCGCGCAAGCCACCCGTACTACAGCGGCGGCCACGACGAGGACTACCGAAACAACCGTGACGATCGCATTCAGCAGCTGATCGAAAAGGATCTCACGTCGCTCATCAAGCAGCAGACCCCGAAGCCGAGTTTGAAGGATCGGATCAGGCTTAAGGGCTCGAAGTAGCCCGCCCGGTTACTCGGCCTGGCTGAGCAGTTCGGGGTGCTTCGCGATGTAGCCCTCGATGAACCAGCACGAGGCCTGCACGCGGTTCGCGGCCGCGATGTCGGAGGTGAGCGCTCGGCGCGCGAGCAGACCCGAGAGGCCCGTGCCGCGGAGCGACCCGTCGACCAGCGTGTGGTCGAAGTCGACGACGCTCTCGCGCGGAAACGAGTAGTGGGCTTCGCCGACGACCTGTGAGCCGGTCTCGGTCTGCTGGTACACCGCGAAGCGCTGCGCCTCGGGCTCGTGGACGATGGTGATGCCGGCCTCGGCCGCATCCGCTTCTGTGAGGTAACGTGCCATTCACGTAGCCTAACCCCGATATCCTCGAAGCGTGAGAGCGAAATATGTGGGAGCGCTGGCGGTTGTGGTCGTGGTCGCGCTCACGGGATGCACCGCCCCCGAGCCAGAGCCTGAGGAACTGACGGTTTCGGCGGCGGGCGCGCGCTACCTTGACGCGATCTGCCCCGTGAACGCTGCGTGGGAGGGCGTTGATCTTGAGGTCGACCGCCTGCGGCTCGTGCTCTCGCGGGGCGATACAGGCGACACCGCGGCGATTGGGGGTGCCCTCGCCGACCTTGAGCGGGCGTCAACGGCCGCATCCGAGACCCTCTCCGACGAGACGGTCGCGTGGCCGGCGAAGGCCGAGGGCGGGGTCGCGGAGGTAGCCGAGACCCTGGCCGCCGACGCTGAGCAGGCCGCGCGCGCAGCGAAGCTCCCCGCGGTCGATCTCGTGGATTACTCGTGGGAGGGTGTGAAAGCTATCGGTTCGGCCGCCGCCGCGACCCGTGCGGCGCTGGGGCTCCCGGAAGGCGTTGGGAGCGCCTGCGCGGACCGGCCAGTTAGCGCCCGTTAACCCATTGGTCACTCTTGGCTCCCTGCGGGGGTCAAGTTGGCATAGAATATCCCTTCTATGCCAACTTCAGACGACGCCCAAAACTTCGACGAATTCCACGAGCCGAACGAGCCCGCCCAGCGGGCCTTTGGCGCGCGCGAACAACTTGCGATCTGGCTGCTCCTCGGTTCAGCGTTCGTCGTGATCCTCAATGAGACGATCATGGGTGTCGCGCTGCCCGAGCTCATGCACACCCTCGGAATCTCCGCGTCCGAGGGGCAGTGGCTCACCACGGCGTTCCTGCTCACGATGAGCGTCGTGATCCCGATCACTGGCATGCTCATCCAGCGCGTTCCGACCCGGGCGCTGTTCATCGCTGCAATGACGCTCTTCAGCGTCGGCACGCTCGTCGCGGCGCTCGCGCCGGGACTGCCGATGCTGCTCGTTGGCCGCATCGTACAGGCGTGCGGCACCGCGATCATGATGCCGCTGCTCATGACGACCGTCGTCACGCTCGTGCCGCCGGGGCAGCGCGGCCGCATCATGGGCAGGATCTCGATCGTCATGTCGGTTGCGCCCGCGCTCGGGCCGACCGTGTCTGGCATGATCCTTGAGGTGCTGAGCTGGCGCTGGCTGTTCCTGCTCGTGCTCCCGATCGCGATCGTGGCGCTCGTGCTCGGCGGCGTACGGATGCCGAACGTTGGCGTGCGGAAGCGGACCTCGATCGACGTGCTTTCCGTGCTGCTCTCCGTGCTCGGCTTCGGTGGGCTCGTCCTCGGGCTCAGCGAGATCGGCAGCGCCGCAAACGGCCAGGCGCTCGTGCCGCCGTTCATCCCTGCGGGGGTTGGCGCTGCCGCACTCGCGCTCTTCGTCTGGCGCCAGCTGTCGCTGCAGCGCACCGACCGCGCCCTGCTCGACCTCCGCACGTTCAAGAGCCGCCCGTACGCGCTCTCGGTGATCCTGATCGCGTGCGCCTCGATGGCGCTGTTCGGGTCGCTCATCCTCGTGCCGATCTACGCACAGAACGTCCTCGGCCTCACGCCGCTCCAGACCGGCCTGCTGCTCCTTCCCGGCGGCCTGCTCATGGGGCTGCTCGGGCCCGTGGTTGGGCGCATCATCGACGCGCATGGGGTGCGCCCGATGCTCATCCCCGGCACGATCGTGACCGCGCTCGCGCTGTTGAGCATGGGCCTCTTTCCCGATACGACGACGGTCTGGCAGGTGCTCGCGACGCACCTCGTGTTGAGCGTTGGGCTCGCTGGCGTCTTCACACCGCTGTTCTCGGTGTCGCTCGGTTCGCTGCCCGTCGAGCTTGCCTCGCACGGCAGCGCGATGCTCTCAACGGTGCAACAGGTTTCGGGCGCGGCTGGCACGGCGCTGTTCGTGACCGTGATGACGCTCGTCTCTGTCTCCTGGGCCGGTGGCGACCCCGTTGCGGTCGACGCCGAGGCGCTCGCCCACGGAACCCGTGTGGCCTTCATCATCGGAGGCGTGATCGCATCGCTCGGCGCGATCGTGGCGCTCTTCGTGCGCGAGGCCGAGGCTGAACAGCAGTCTGTCTAGCTGCACATCTAGCTGGCGAGCGCCGCCGTCACGCGTTCGAGAGGTCGATCTCGTGCCCGCGGACGGCGGCGTGGCAGTGGTCGCACACGAGCATGCCGCGAAACTCTGCGCCGCACGTCGTGTGCGTGCGGCGCAGCACCGGCCCCTCCGGCTCGCTGTGCCAGCGCTCTGACCAATCGACGACGGTTGCGAGGACGGGGAACAGGTCGCTGCCCTTGCGGGTTAGGCGGTACTCGGACCAGTCTGACCGGTCAACGAGCTGCACCTGCTCGAAAATCTCCCGGGTGCAGAGCGCGGTGAGGCGCTCGCTCAACACGATCGGGGGCGGGCTGAGAAACGCCTCGAAGTCGCGAAACCTGCGGACCCCGGCAAACGCCGCCGCGACGATGACGGCAGACCAGCGATTGCCAAACACCGTCATTGTGTCAGGGTAGAACGCGGATGACTCGCTTCGCCCTGAATGAGCTGCCCTGCGGCGCGTGTGCGCACCTGGCGTGGACCTGTCCCACCCGCCGGCCGGGCCCCACGAGAGCGTGACAGACTCGGGCAGGGCCGCCCCGCCGCACGCATTGCAGCAGTACTCGGGCGACATCTCGTTGCCGCACGTGAGGTGTCTGATCGGGGGAGTGGCGTAGCTGTGCGAGGTGACCCACCGCCGCTCCCACGTCCAGATTGCGAGGAGGAGTGGCCAGATCGACGAGCCTTTTGGCGTGAGAAGGTACTCGGAGCGCTCGGGGCGCACCTGATAGACGTGGCGCTCCAGCAGCCCCTCGCTCACCAATCGCTCAAGCCTGCCGCTGAGCACCGCGTGAGAGATCGGCAGTCGGTCGCGAAAATCTGAGTACCGTTTACCGCCTGAGAGCGCCACCCGGAGCAGCAGCAGCGTCCACTCATCACCGAGGAGGCCGAATGTGACACCGAGGCCGTTGGGCTGTGCCGCTCGAGCCTGTGCCGCTCGGGGCTGTGCCGCGGTGGGGTCAGCCGGTGAGGTCATGCCCCCAGCGTACCCGTCAGCGCCGGGCTCTGCTGGTGTAATCGCGGGCCGCCGCGGCTCGGAGCCCTTGCACGTGGGTCACAGGCTTGTGTCACTCTGCTAACTGCAGTAATCTCGGACACGAAGCCGCAGACACTGGCGTCTGGGTTTCCTGTACGAGCACTTCCGGACTGGCAAGGAGGCCACCGATGAACACACTCGCAGGCGGGTTGCATCCGCAATCTCGAGTAGACCATTTTGTATCGAAGGGATGGTGGACGAGCGAGACAATCGACGGCCTTTTCTGGCAGCGCGTGGCCGAGCGCCCGGACGCACTCGCCGTTGTGGACCCGTTGAACCGGCCAGACCTCGACGGTGAGGAGCCGCGCAGGCTGACCTGGGGCGAGCTCGGCAGTGAGGTTGCCTGGCTCGCGTCCGAAATGCTGCAGCACGGCATCGGGCAGGGTGACGTGATCGGGATGCAGCTGCCCAACAGTATCGAGCAGCTCGAGGTGTACCTCGCGGCCTGGACAATCGGGGCCATTGTCTCGCCGCTCGCCATGCAGTACCGCGAGTTCGAGGTGACGAGTTCCGCCAACGACGCGGCCTTCGACGCGTATGTGTGCGGTGACCGGTTTGGGGACAGGCGAATGGCGGTCGAGGTCGCCGGGCTGCGCGACAAGGTCCCGTCCATTCGAACCGTGTTGAGCATCGGACGAGCCGCGACGGAGCCGATTCGTGGTGTCGTGCGGCTCTCGCCGCGAGCCGCGAGCGAAGCCGAGCGTGAGGCGATCGAAGCGCTGCGTGCCGATCGAACGAATGACCCGAACGAGTGCGCAACGATCTGCTGGACCTCGGGGACGGAAGGGCAACCCAAGGGCGTCATGCGAGCGCACTACGACTGGTTGAGCTTTAGCTGGGCTGTGATTGATGCGCTCAAGGCTGCGGGGTCACGCGAGAACGGCGGTGCGGGTGAGCTGCAAGAACTTGGGGCTGACGACGTGCTGTTGAACCCGTTCCCGCTCATCAACATGGCCGGGGTGTGCGGGTTCCTCCTCCCGTGGCTACGAACCGGGTGCGTGCTGGTGCAACACCACCCCTTCGACGGCCCCACGTTCTTCGCCCAGGTTGCGCGTGAACGGGTGACATGCACGATTCTGCCACCGGCGCTCCTGTGGATGCTCCTCAATAACGAAGAGCTGCTCGCGAAGGTCGACCTGTCGAGCCTCACCCGCATCGGCTCAGGTTCGGCTCCGCTGCAGCCCGCCATGGTGCGCGGCTGGCAAGAGCGGTTCGGGCTGAGAGTGATCAACTTCTTCGGGTCAAACGAGGGGGTCTCGCTCCTGTCGAGCGGCGAGGACTTCCCTGACCCTGATGAGCGGGCGAACTTCTTCCCGCGCTACGGGGCGGAGGGCATGCGTTGGGCCTCCCGGGTCTCGACCTGGGTGCACCACAAACTCGTGGACCTCGAGACGGGCGAGGTGATCACAGAGCCGGGAAGGCCAGGTGAGTTGCACATCAGCGGCCCGCAGCTCTTTGGGCGCTACGTCAACGGGGAGCGACTCGCGAACCCCTTCGACGACGAGGGCTACCTGAAGACGGGTGACGTTTTCGAGATCGCAGGTGAGCGAAACCAGTTCCTCAGGTACGTGGACCGGGCGAAAGACCTCATCATTCGCGGGGGAATGAACATCGCGCCGGCCTCCCTCGAACAGCTCATCACCGAGCACCCCGCGGTGTTTGAGGTTGCCGTGGTCGGCGACCCAGACGAAATGCTCGGCGAGCGTGTTGCTGCGATTGTGGTGCTGCGGCCGGGTGCTGAACTCACGCTCGACCAGCTCGTGGAGTACTTGCGCGCGCAGAAGATCGCGTCGTTCAAGCTGCCCGAGCGCCTGGCGCTCGTCGAAGCGCTGCCGCGGAATCCCGTGGGGAAAGTGCTCAAGCGAGAGCTGCGGCTCGCGGCTGTTTGATGGTGAGCCTGCCTGGAAAGGAGAGCGCGGTGCGTGGAGCATTGATCTTCGAAGCGGTCCGGACCCCTCGCGGTCGGGTGCGGCGTGACGGCGGGACGCTCGCCGCCGTCCCGGCCTACGAGCTGTTCGCTGGCCTACTTGCGGAGCTCTCGCGCCGGGGAATTCCCGAGCGCGAGGTCGACGACGTGCTCGTCGGGGTCAGCACTCCCGTGGGCGAGCAGGGCGCTGATCTTGCCCGGGTCGCGATCGCCGTCGCCGGCTGGCCCGACGAGGTGAGTGGGGGAGTCGTCTCGAGGATGTGCTGTTCTGGGCTCGATGCGATTGCGAGCGCCGCCGCGCAGGTTGCGAGCGGTGGTGGTGAACTCGTGGTCGCGGGCGGGGCCGAGTCGATGTCGCGAACCCCCATGTTCGCGGACGAACCGGCGTTCGCCCGGGAGGACGAGCTTGGGGAGAGGGTCGGGTTCGTGACGATCGGAGTCGCCGCCGACCTGATGGCCGCCCGGTTTGGAATCGAGCGGTCAGAGCTCGACGAGTGGGCGGTCCGGTCGCACAGCCTCGCACTCGCCGCGCCAGCTACAGACTCGGTCGTGCCCATCGCGCGCGGCGGTGACCTGCTGCTCGATCGCGACGAGGGGGCGCGCCACGGGATGAGCGGGCCCGCGCTTGCAGAGCTCCCCGCGCTGTTCGGGCAGGATCCGCAGTGGGCTCGAGCGCTCGGTCGGTTTGCGAGCGAGCGAGTTGATCGGCCAACGGCCGGGCTTCACACCGTCGCGACCGCGCCGCAACTCGCCGACGCCGCCTCGGCAGTCGTCCTCGGGACGTCGGAGGCCGGGCGCCGGATTGGCAGGCAGTCGCGGGGTCGCGTGGTGTCGTGGGCGCACGCCGCAGTGCGGTCGCCGGGGCTGTGGGCCGCGGAAGCAGCGGCGAGGAAGGCGCTGGCGCGAGCCGGGCTGGAACCCGCAGACATCGCGGTCGCTGAGTTCAATGAGTCGTTCGCGGTCACGCCGATAGTGCTCAGTCATCAGCTTGGGATCGGGGAGGCCCGGGTGAACGGAAGCGGTGGGGCGGTTGCGGTTGGGCACCCGCTCGGGGCGAGCGGAGGGATCTTGCTTGCGACGGCGCTCGACCGCCTCGCGGAGCGCGGCGGCGGGTTCGGCCTCCTCGTGATCCCGGCGGCCCTGGGGCTCGCCACGGCCGTGATCGTCGAGTCATTCAGCTGACCGCAAGCTCTGTGAAATGAAGCACACGCACACACTGACCGAAGGAGACGCACATGGCTGAAAACAACATCTGGGTGCTTGGCGGGTACCAAAGTGACTTCGCCCGCAACCTCACGCGTGAAGGCAAGGGGTTCGCCGATTTGACGGGCGAAGTCGTCGACGGGGTACTCGCCGCCGCGAAGATCAGCCCCGCCGATGTGGGGGTGCTGCACGTCGGCAACGCCTTCGGTGAACTGTTCGCGGATCAGGCGCAGCTTGGCGCGATGCCCGCCACCGCGCGGGGCTCGCTGTGGGGCGTTCCTGCGGCGCGCCATGAGGCGGCGTGCGCCTCCGGAAGCGTCGCGGCGCTCGCCGCGATGGCGGATCTGCGGGCGGGTAATTACGATGTCGCGCTGGTTGTCGGTGTTGAGCTCGAGAAGACCGTTCCCGGAGGCAAGGGTGCTCAGTTCATGGGCACAGCGGCCTGGGCCGGGCACGAGGGCCAAGAGGCCACGTTTATGTGGCCGTACATGTTTGCCGCCGTGGCTGACGAGTACGATCGCCGGTTCGGCCTCGACGACGCGTACCTGCGCGCGATCTCACAGAAGAACCTCGCCAATGCAAAGCGAAACCCGCTGGCGCAGACACGCGGCTGGGAGGTACCTGACCTGGTCGCCAACGGCGGCGACGACGAGGTGAACCCGCCAGTGGAAGGGCGGTTGAGGCGCTACGACTGCAGCCAGATGACCGACGGTGGTGCGGGCGTTGTGCTGGTCAACGATGCCTACCTGCGAGCGCACCCCGGAGCCCTACCCGTGGCGCGGATCGCGGGGTGGGGCCACAGTACCGCCGGGCTTGGCGTGAGCCAGAAGTTTGCCCGGAGTTCGGGCGACCCCTACGTGTTTCCGCACCTGAAACGAGCGGTTGACGATGCGCTCGGGCGCGCCGGTGTGGAGCTTTCGAGCGTGAGTGGACTTGAAACGCACGACTGCTTCTCTGCGAGCGAGTACGTCGCCATTGACCACATTGGGCTGACGCCGCCCGGCGAATCGTGGCGGGCCATCGAGGACGGCACGATCGAGTTCGGTGGCCGATTTCCGATCAACCCGAGCGGCGGGCTGATCGGCGGCGGCCATCCCGTTGGGGCGACGGGCGTTCGCATGCTGGTCGACGCGTCTCAACAGGTTGCCGGTATGGCGGGCGACACCCAGATCGACGGGGCGAAGCGCTTCGCGACACTCAACTTCGGCGGCTCAACCACGACGACGGTGTCATTCGTCGTCGAGGGAGTGTCTGACCGGTGACCACACCAGCAACCCTGCACAACTGTCAAGAAATGAGGAACGGCCATGGACGTTGAAATCGTTGGGCGACTGCTCTCGACGCTGCCTGAGGAGGATGACCACCCGTACCGCACCGGTCCCTGGAGGCCCCAGACGACGGAGTGGAAGGCGGACGACCTTGAGGTCGTCGAGGGCGAGATCCCGCACGACCTCGACGGCGTGTACTTGCGCAACACCGAGAACCCCGTTCACCCGTCCCTGAAGAACTACCACCCGTTCGACGGCGACGGCATGATCCACGTCGTTGGCTTCCGCGACGGCACCGCCTTCTACCGGAATCGGATGATTCGAACCGACGGCTACCTTGCCGAGATGGAATCTGGGCAGGCGCTGTGGGCGGGTCTTGCAGAGAACCCGAAGCTGTCGCTGCGCGAAGACGGTTGGGGGGCGCGCGGCAGGATGAAAGACGCCTCGAGTACCGACGTCGTTGTGCACCGCGGCATGGCGCTGACGAGCTTCTACCAGTGCGGCGACATGTACCGCCTCGACCCGTACTCGGCAGAGACGCGCGGGAAAGAAGACTTCAACGGCGCATTCCCGTTCAAATGGGGAGTTTCGGCGCACCCCAAGGTCGACGATCGCACGGGGGAGATGCTGTTTTTCAACTACAGCAAGGAAGCCCCGTACATGCACTACGGCGTTGTTGACAAGCAGAACGACCTCGTTCACTACGTCGACGTGCCGCTTCCCGGGGCGCGCCTGCCGCACGACATGGCCTTCACAGAGAACTATGCGATCCTCAACGACTTCCCGTTGTTCTGGGACGAAGAGGCACTGAAGCAGGGGCACCACGCCGCCCGCTTCCATCGCGATATGCCGAGCCGGTTCGGCGTGATCCCGCGACGCGGGCAGACAAGCGATATTCGGTGGTTTGAGGCCGAGGCGACGTACGTGCTGCACTTTGTGAATGCTTACGAGGAGGGCGACGAGATTGTCATCGACGGTTTCTTTCAGGGAGACCCCGAGCCGAAAGACAACGGCCAGGGCACGAAGTGGGAGCGGGCGTTCCGGTTCCTCGCGCTCGACCGGATGCAGGCGCGTCTGCACCGGTGGCGGCTGAACCTCGTCACGGGAAAGGTGAGGGAGCAGCAGCTCAGCGACACGATTACCGAATTTGGCATGATGAACGGCGACTTTCAGACCGACGACTACCGCTACGCCTACGCCGCGACCGGAAAGCCCGGCTGGTTCCTCTTTGACGGTCTGGTGCGTCACGACCTGAAGACGGGCAGTGAAGAGAAATACAGCTTCGGCGACGGGGTCTTCGGGAGTGAGACGGCTGTCGCCCCAAAGATCGGGGGTACCGCGGAGGATGACGCCTACCTCGTCACCATCATCAGCGACATGGGCGCGGACGCTTCGTACTGCGTTGTCTTCGACGCGGCCCGGGTGAGTGACGGGCCGGTCTGCAAGCTCAAGCTCCCTGAGCGGGTCTCTAGCGGCACTCACTCGACGTGGGCGGCGGGAGAGGAACTGCGGCGTTGGCGACAGGATGATGACGCCGCCTCCGCTGTGGGGCTGTAGATATTCAGGCCTAACGCAAGTGTGGGCCCTTCCCTCGGGAGGGGCCCACACTTGCGTCAGCCTGCGAGGCGCCCTGCCACCGCCGCGAACCGGGCCGAGGCGGCGACGTACTCCGCGCTCATCGAAGCGACGACTGCCGCGGTGGGCCTCACCGAGTCGATATTCTCGATGCCCTGACCGGCGGCCCAGATGTCGCGCCAACGACCCTGAACATTTCCCGCCGAGTTGTAGTTCGGTGCGCCAGCCTGCTCGTGGGTCGCGACGTCGATGCCGTTCGCCTCAAGGCTTGGCCGCAGCCACGACGCGTTTGCTCCCGTGATGGCCGCGCTCACGACCAGGTCGTCGGCGCCGTGCGCGACAACCATTGCCTTGTAGTCGTCAGGGGCCATGCTCTCATCGGTTGCGAGGAATCTCGTGCCAACATAGACGAGGTCTGCACCCGCCGCGACCGCGCCGGCAACACCCCAGCCGTCGCTGACGCCACCGCCAACCACCACGAGTCCGTCGAAGAACTCGCGCACGCCTGAGACGAACGCAAATGGCGAGAGGTGCCCGGTGTGGCCCCCAGCGCCCGCGCTGACGCAGGCCAGCCCGTCGGCGCCGGCTGCCACCGCCTTGCGCGCGAGGGCAATGCTGACGACGTCGGCGATGACGATGCCGCCGTAGGCGTGCACTTCGGCGATGACGGGTGCGGGGGAGCCGAGAGCTGTGATCACAATCGGCGGCTGGTGTTTCGCGACTAGGGTGAGGTCGTCTGCGAGCCGCTCGTTGCTGCTGTGCGTGATGAGGTTGAGCGCCCACGGTGCGGGGGACTCGCCCCGTCGTCGCGCGTCTGCTAGGCGTGCCGCGATCTCGGTGAGCCACTCGTCGAGCTGTTCGGGCGTTCGGCAGTTTGGTGCCGGAAACGCTCCGATGGCCCCCGCGCGGCACGCGGCGACCACCAGGTCTGGGCCAGAAATGAGAAACATGGGAGCGGCAACGATGGGGGCTGCAAGGCCCCCGAGAACGTCCCGCTCAAAGATCTTTCTGTCGAACAATGCGCCTCCTTGCGCTTATTACTTCAGTTCACAGAGTTATCTTATCCCCCGACCTCTTCTGGTAGCGACTGACATCGCGAGTGGCGCTTACGCCGCGGCCACGAGCCCGGCGATGAGGGCCGCGAGCCCAAACTCAAAGGTCTCCATTGTCACGGTTGTGCGCAGCTCGGCGGCGTGTGCGCGTGCGCGCTCCTCTGCGCTCGTCAGGTGCGGGGCGAGCTCGGGGTTGTTGACGGGGCGCAGATTGTCCTCGGGCGCGAGCGAGTCGAGTGCCGAGCCGATGACGAACGATTCGATCGCGACGATGGCGGGCACGATCCGCCTCTCGGGGTAGCCGTCGCGGCGCATCGCCGAAGCGATGCGCTCGTAGTCAATGATCGACTCGGGCTCATCGTCCACCGGCATGGTTGCGAGCGCGGCAATGATGCCGGGGTGTGCGCCGAAGGTTGCCCGGTAGGCGCGCGCCCACGCGGCGATCGCGACATGCCAGGGGCGCGTCTCGAAGCCGTGGTCGCCCACCCGGCGGGTGAGCTGGCCGCGCATGCCGGCGATGAGCTCGTCTTTGCCTGAGAAATAGTGGTGCAGCGCGGAGGGGCGCACCTCAAGGTTTCGCGCGAGCGCGGCGAGCGTGAAATCGCCGCCCTTGGTGTCGGCGAGCTCAAACGCCGCCTCGAGAATGCGCTCGCGGGAGAGCACCGCTTTGCGGGGCCGACCGGCGGGTCGATGTGCCTCGGGAGCCGTTGTCATTGCGCATCCTTGTCTCGCGGGGTTGCAGACATTATTGAATCTGCGTAAATTAAAGTTGCTCCGCGTCTCTGTCGAGGATACGGGGTCACACGAACCAAGGGGGACCACCGTGCGAGAAACGACCGCAGACCTGATCATTACGGGCGCGCGCGTGCACTCAATGGTGGCTGGCGACGGCTCTGACGCTTCACGCGCCATTGCCATCGCCGGTGGTCGAATTCTCGCGCTGGGGAAGCCCGAGGAAATCGACGAAGCCTTCCGTGGCCCCCGCACCCGGGTGGACGACGCGAGCGGTTCGACGGTCACGCCGGGCCTCATCGATGCTCACTTGCACCCGATCCAGGGTGTCGAACTGTGCCAGGGCGCCGATCTCGGCGGCGTGCGAGACCTCCGCGAGCTGCGCACAGCGCTGCTCGCCGAGACCGAGCGGGTGCGCGCGGGAGCCAGTGGGGGCTGGGTCCGCGGGTGGAATCTCGACTACGCCGTGTTTGACGGCGCGCCGCTCACCTCGCAGTTCCTCGATGACGTCGTGGGGGAGTTGCCCGCGATGGTGTTCTTCTTCGACTTCCACACGGCGGTCGCGAGCACGGAGGCCCTGCGGCGAGCCGGTATCACCGGCGCACGCTCGTTCGAGGACACCTCGGAGATCGTTGTCGGCCCCGGGGGGACGCCGACCGGCGAACTGCGCGAGGACAGCGCGTACCAGCCGATCCTCGAGATCGCGCCGAAGCCGAGCCGTGAAGAGACGCTCGAGGCAGCACGTGCCACGTTCGCAAAGATGCGCCGCTCGGGCCTCACCGGCGGGTCGATCATGGACGGCAACACCGAGACCCTCGACCTGCTCGAGGCGCTCGATGGGACCGGCATGGGTCTGCCCGTGCGCATCGTGAGCGCGATGGACATTAAGCCGAGCTACTCCGCCGAGGTTCGTGCCGCGATCAAAGCGCAGGTTGACCGAGGCGGTAGCCGCTGGCGCGGCGGCGTCATCAAGCTCTACGCTGATGGCGTGATCGATACTGGCGCCGGCTGGCTCTATGAGGCCGACGCCGACGGCGACGGCACGACTGGGTTCTGGCCCGACCAGGCTGATTTCGCTGCGACCGTTCGCGAATTTACCCAGGCGGGCTTCCAGATCGCGACCCACGCTATTGGTGACCGCGCGGTCGGCGAGACGATCACCGCGTACGAAGCGGCTGGCCCGATCGCGCGCACCGGGGTGCCGCACCGCATCGAGCACCTCGAAACGCTCACCCCGGCCGATGTCGTGCGCCTCGCGGCGAGCGGGATCACGGCGTCCATGCAACTGCCGCACCTCCAGTGGCGCATCCCCGACGGGAGCGACGAGTGGGCTCGCCGCCTCGGCCCCGAGCGCGCATCGCGCGGCTGGGCGGCGGGCACGGTGCTCCGCGCGGGGGCCCCGCTCGCCCTCGGCTCGGACTGGCCGATCGCCGACCTCGACGCGCGCGTGGGCCTCGCCTGGGCGATGCTCCGCCGCGCCCCGGGCGACACGGATGGCTTCGTCTACGAGCCAGCAGAACGACTTACCGCCGCTCAGGCGCTCCACGGATACACCCGCGGTGCAGCGCTCGCACAGGGCGACGACGACCTCGGCATCATCCGTGCCGGTGCACACGCAGACCTCACTGTGTGGTCTGAAGATCCGCTCGAGGTGCCAGGCGACGATCTCGCCAAGCTCCCCGTACGCGCGACGTATCTCGACGGGCTCCACACCTCCCACACCGAGTAATTCCATCCCACCCATCGAGCGGCACCGTCGCTCCCTCGAAAGGCCACCGTGGTCCAAAACACTGCACTGGCGCTGCTGCCAGTCATAACCGTCCTTGTCGTGTCGGTGCTCACCAAGCGAGCGCTCCTCGGCCTGTTCTCGGGCGCCATCGTCGGCGCGATCCTCATCGGCGGCTGGGGGTTCTTCGATTCCCTCGTCGGGCTCGTCGGTTCATCGCTGTCAAACGAGACCGTGCACTGGCTCGTGCTCGTCGTCGTGCTGTTCGGCATTCTCATCGCCTACTTCAACGTGTCGGGGGCGGTGAACGACTTTGCGAAGTGGACAGAGCGGTTCGTAAACTCCCGCCGCAAGTCGCTGCTGCTGACCTGGCTGCTGACGATCGCGCTGTTCATCGACGATTACCTGAACGCGCTCACCGTCGGCACCTCCATGAAGCGCGTGACCGACCGCTACAACGTGCCCCGCACAATGCTTGGCTCGATCGTCAAGCTGACGTCGGCTCCGATCGCCGTGGTCATCCCGTTCTCGACCTGGGCGATCTTCTTCTCCGCGCTGCTCGAGCAAGACGGCGTCACGGTCAACGGCTCGGGCTTCGGCGCCTACATTGCAGGTCTGCCCTACGTCTTCTTCGGCTGGATCGCGCTCGCGGTTGGCCTGCTCCTCGCCCTCGGCGTGCTGCCGCTCGTTGGCCCGCTCAAGCGTGAGCAGCTGCGCGTCGACCGCACCGGCGACCCGCTGCCCGAGGGGCTTACCCCCGAAGAGCGCGCCTTCGAGCTCGCCGAAGACGGTGCCGAAAGCAAGCGCCCGCTTCCCTTCAACTTCCTGATCCCGATTATCACGCTCGTCGTCGTGACGATCCTTACCGAGGTCGACATCGTGAAGGGCGCAGCGGCTGCTGTCGTCGTCGCGATCATCCTCTACCTCGTCCAGCGCCGCATGACGTTCAAGGACGTCGTGGAGCAGGCGTTCGAGGGCATCATGAGCATGGCCTACGTCATGGTGCTCTTCGTGCTCGCCTTTATGGTCCAGCAGATCAACATGGACCTCCAGCTCGCCGACTGGGTCATTGGCGCGACCGAGCCCATCATGAACGGCGCGCTGCTGCCCGCCATTGTGTTCCTCGTGTGCGGCCTGTACGCCTACGCCACGGGTGCGTTCTGGGACCTCGCGGCGGTCATCACGCCCGTCGTGCTGCCGCTCGCGATCGCCGTTGGCGTTGACCCCGTACTTGCCGGCGCAGCCGTGTTTTCGGGTGCTGCGCTTGGCTCCACGACTTGCCTGTACGGCGACGGCATGATTCTCGCGTCGAAGTCGGTTGGCGTGAAGCCGTTGAACCTCATGCTCTCGATCCTGCCCTACGCAGGGTTCGCGGCGGCGCTGTCGTTCATCGCCTACCTCATCGCGGGCTACGTCTCCTTCGGGGGCTAGCACCGCGCCGGTTCACGGTCGGCCACGACTGGGGCGCCCCGTGCCGCGAGAGCGGTGGGGCGCCCCTTGTCGTTGTGCGGCGTACACAGAGCGTTGATAGGTTGGCACGAGAACCCCATCAAGCGACCCCACGGAGGCCACGCATGCGCGCACCACTCACCTCGCTCTCGCAGTACCAAACTTCGCGCCGGCGCGCGGGTGGCGCAGCTGCGGCGCTCGCGATCACGGCGGGTCTCCTGCTATCGGGCTGCACGTCGCCGAGCGCGGCCCCCGAGACGAGCGACCCGGGCGGCGTCGTCGTGATCCCGGAGACCGCGGCGGCGGGCCAGATCGAGTGGGCTCTCGGCCTGCTGAACGCCGATACCGACGTGACCGTCGACCAGCTCGAGGGCCGGTTCACGAAGGAGTTCCTCGCGCAGGTGTCGGTGGAAGATCTCGCGGCGCAGCTGAACGAGGGCGTTCGACCCCTGAAGCCCTTTAAGACCACTGCGTACACCGATGTGAGCGACGTGCTTGGCGCGGCACGAATCACCGCCGCGAACTCCGAATCGTTCTCGCTCGAGGTGCGGGTCGAGCCCGACGGCACGATCTCCGAGATGCTGATCCGCCCGGCAGCGAACTAGCGGCTACGAGAGCTGCGCGGCGACCGCGCGCAGCACGTCCTCGGGGGCGATATCCGTGCTGAACGAAGTGACGACAACGCGCGATGCGCCGCGCTCGCCGCCAAACCACGGGGCGAACCTGCCCAGTAGGTCAGTCAGTTCGCGCTCGAGCTCTTCGAACGCGTGATTGTCACCGAACTTCATCCAGCGGCGCAGCGCGGCGTTGTGAACGGCGACGATCGCGGCGGCGGCAGCGATCGAACCCCAGTCCGGGGTGCCAGGGGCGGCGACCCGCGCGAGGTAGCGCTGGAACATGCGCTCGTAGCGGTGAGTGATGACGAGCTCGCGCTCGCGGAGTAGGGGAGTGCTGCGGAGCAGCTGCGAGCGCATCCTGGCGGTCACGGGGTCGCGCGTGAGTACGCGCGAGACCTCGAGTGTGCCCTGGGCGATGGTCGCCGACGCGCTGAGCTCTGAGGCATCGAGCTGCTCCTGCAGCTGGCTGAGCGCGAGGTCGTGGTCGGCGAAGACGACGTCTTCCTTGCTGCCGAACCGCCTGAAAAAGGTGCTGCGACTCATGCCGATCGCGTCAGCAAGGCTGCTCGTCGTTGTCTGCTCGTAGCCGTGCTCGGTGAGGTAGCGCACCGCTGTCGCCTGCGGTGACGCCGCTGCCGTTGTCTGCGGGGGCGCGTTCCTGTCGCTCATGAGTGAAAGCTAGCACAGGGGTGAGACGCGGTCTCGCATATGTTTTGGCAGCCGCAAGCGGAATTCTCGGGTCTCAGCCTCTGGGTGTCCTTGCTTTGAGACTGAGTGTCAGGCATACTTCTGGTGACGCGCGCCGCGACCCCTGGCGCGCACCGGACGACAAACGATGGAGTGTCGAGTATGGCAATCGCAAATTTCGCCCCGCAGAGTGTTCCCGACGCTGCGACGTACGTGCCGCCTGTCGCGGACTACGCCTTCTTGCTCGGCGAGGCCTTCGGAACCGATGTGGTGGCCCGCGCCACCGGCGGCGCGCTCAGCGCCTCAGACGCGGGTGACGCCCTTGAAGCGGCTGGCGAGTTCGCCGCCGAGGTGTTCGCGCCGCTGGATCGCGTCGGCGACCAGCAGGGCTCGCAGCTCGTCGACGGAAACGTGCGCACGCCCGACGGCTTCAAGGAGGCCTACAAGTCCTTCGCCGAGGCGGGCTGGGTGTCGGCCTCGGTCGCTGAGGAGGCCGGGGGAGACGGGCTTCCCGGATCCGTCACTGCCGCGCTCTCGGAGTTCTGGAACGCCTCGAACGCCGCCTTTGCGCTCTGTCCCGGCCTGAGCCACGGTGCGATCCGAGCTATCCAGGCGAACGCCTCTGACGAGATTCGCGCGGCCTACCTCCCGAAGCTTGTGAGCGGCGAGTGGACCGGCACTATGAACCTCACCGAGCCGCAGGCCGGCAGTGACCTTGGCGCCGTGCGCACGATGGCGCGCGACAACGGTGACGGCAGCTGGGCCGTGAGCGGCCAGAAGATTTTCATCACCTGGGGCGACCACGACGTCGCCGACAACATCGTCCACCTCGTCCTCGCCCGCACAGAGGGTGCGCCCGAGGGGCACCGCGGCCTGTCGCTCTTCGTCGTGCCGAAGTTCACACTCGACGCAGCCGGCGCTCCGGGCGAGCGGAACTCCGTCGTGACGGTTGGCCTCGAACACAAGCTTGGCATCCACGCGAGCCCGACCTGCGTGCTGCAGTTCGAAGACGCGACGGGCTACCTCGTCGGCGAGCTCAACCAGGGCCTCATGGGCATGTTTGTCATGATGAACGAAGCGCGCGTCGGCATCGGCGTGCAGGGCCTCGGCGTCGCAGACCGCGCCTACCAGCGCGCGCTCTCGTACGCGCACACCCGCGTGCAGGGCGCCGTGCTCGGCTTGCCAGACGGCACGCCGATCGCCGGTCACCCCGACGTTCGTCGCCTGCTGCTGTCGATGTCGAGCCGCATCTCTGCGATGCGGGCATTCTCCGTGCTCGTCGGCGACGTGCACGACCGCGCCGAATCCGATGGCACGGGGGCACTTGCAGAGCTCTTCGTTCCTATTCTCAAGTCGTGGCTCACCGAGCAGGCAGTGCACGTGTCGTCTGACGCTGTGCAGGTGCACGGCGGTATGGGGTTCATTGAGGAGACCGGCGCGGCGCAGCACTTCCGCGACTCGCGCATCCTGCCCATCTACGAGGGCACCACAGCGATCCAGTCGAACGACCTCGTCGGGCGCAAGGTGCTCCGTGACGGTGGTCAGACGATCGGGCAGGTGTTCGCGATGATTCGCGAGCAGCTCCAGGCGCTCACCGCGACGGGCGACACCACCGCGACCCGCGTGGCAGAGCGCACCGAGCGGGCCGTGGCCTCCGCCGAGCGCGCGACGCAGGCGCTCCTGGGGTTCGCGTCGAGCCCGCGCGACGCGTTCGCGGTGTCGGTGCCGTTCCAGGAGATGCTCGCGACCCTCGTTGGCGGGTGGATGCACGCGACGATCGCGACCGCGGTGCTCGGGCACAGCGAGCGCTCGGCCGACGACGTGCGCCGCCTCAGCGAGGCCGACTTCTACAGCGCGCACCACCTCGCGCAGGTGCACGCGCTCGCAGAGACCGTCGCGGCTGGCGAGATCGGCGAGTAGTTCGATCCCTCTCGCGTGACGCAGGGCGCCTGTCACTTGGGTGGTGGGCGTCCGCTTGCGTTTTCGCGCCGGGCCTCGTCGTCGGCCGGGCTGCGTGTACGAGTTGTTAGACCTGCACCGTGTGCTTTGAATCGAGCGCGCTGATCGAGCGCCGCACGGCCTCGGCGAGCTGCCGCACCGCGGCACTCGGGCCGGCGGGCCCCGCGGGGGCCGCAAGCAGCAGCTCGCGCGTGAACCTGTCGTCGGCGATGGGCCGAAGCACGACGCCCTCTGGGGCGCTACTTCGCATGAGCGAGGGGACGAGGGCCACGCCCATGTTCGCCGCGATGAGACCGAGTACCACGGCGTAGTCGTCGGTGCGCACGGGCACGTTGAGCTTCACGCGGGTCTCGTCGAACAGTTCGCGCACGAGGTCGTCGAGCGTGTCGCCCGGCGTCGACCCCATCACCCAGTTCGCGCTGCCAAGCTGCAGCAGCGTGGCCGTGTCGAACTCCTCAATGTTCGCGAGTTCATGGTGCGCCGGCAGGGCGAGCAGCATCGGGTCGGTGAACACGTGGGTCGTGTGCACTTCTGACCTGAGGGGCAACGCGTAGCTGCCCGCCGCGTACACGAGTGCGGCGTCGAGCGTGTGCTGGTTGACGCCGCCGACGAGCGGCATGACCTCCGCGAGGGTGGCATCGAGCTCGATGCCGAGCTCCGAGAGGCGCGTGGCGATGCCGGGCAGGATCCGCGCCGCCGCGGTCGGAAAGATCCCGAAGCGGAGCCGAACGTGCCCCAGTTCGGCGAGGTCCCGCACGTCGGTGAGCGTGCGATCGGCCAGGCCGAGAATCTCCTCGCCGCGCTCAAGCATGAGGAGGCCTGCATTCGTGAGGCGGGAGCCTCTGCTGCTGCGCGCGGTGAGCTCCGTGCCGACGAGCCTGTCGAGGTTCTTGAGGTGGTAATCGACCGTTGGCTGGCTCCACCCGAGCCGGGCTGCCGCGCGGGCGACGGAGCCCTCGGCGGCGACCGCGCTGAGTGCCTGAAGCTGGCGGAGATCGATCATGTGGGCTCCCGGAATAGCTGAGGTTGCGGCGAAGAATTCAGCGCCCTGATACATACAGTATATGTCTCTAGGGAGCTGAATCGGGGGTTCTCCTGTGAGCTGCGCGAGGCCACTATGAAAGGTATGCCTATTGAGAATCATGTGACCCAACAGGACGCTCCCTACGCGTCCGCGCTCGAACGTTACGCAGACGCCGGTCCGCAGAGCCTCATGGTCCCTGGGCACGGCTGTGCGCCGGAGGCGGGCGGCGAGCACCTCGCTAAGCTGTTCGGTGACCGTGCAGTGCAGCTTGACGTGCCGCTCATGCTCGACGGGATTGACCTCGGGCCAGGATCCCCTCTCGCGCAGGCGCTCGAGCTCGCGGCCGGCGCGTGGGGCGCTCGCCGCACCTGGTTCCTCACGAACGGCGCTTCGCAGGGCAACCGCACGGCTGCCTTCGCTGTCCGCGGCCTCGGCGAGCGCGTGCTCATGCAGCGCAGCTCGCACTCAAGTTTCACCGACGGCGTGCTGCTCGCGGGCCTCATCCCCGCGTTCGTCGCGCCGAACGTCGACCACGACCACGGCATCGCACACGGCCTCACCCCCGAGGTGCTTGACGAGGCGCTCTCGACCGAGGCTGATGCTGGCCGCGCGGTGCAGAGCGTCTACGTGGTGTCGCCGAGCTACTTCGGGTCGACCGCGGATGTCGCTGGCCTCGCCCGCGTCGCGCACTCGCACGGCGCGGCCCTCATTGTCGACGGCGCGTGGGGCGCACACTTCGGGTTCCATGACGACCTCCCCGAGTCGCCCGTTCGGCTCGGCGCGGACCTGGTCATCTCGAGCACGCACAAGCTCGCGGGCTCGTTCACGCAGTCGGCAATGCTGCACATGGGCGACACCGAGTTCGCCGATCGGCTCGAGCCGCTCGTGAACCGCTCGTACACGATGACCGCGTCGACCTCCGCGAGCGCCCTGCTCATGGGGTCGCTCGACTCGGCCCGTCACGCGCTCATGAACGGGAAAGAGCAGATCGGGCGCTCGATCGAGCTCTCGGAGGAGTTCCGCGAGCGGCTTCGCGCGAGCGAATACTTCACCGTGATCAGCGACGATTTTGGCGACTTCCCTGACATCGTGAGTGTCGACCCGCTGCGCATCCCGATCGACGTGTCGCGCCTCGGCAAGAGCGGCCACTGGGTTCGGGATCGCATGATCTCTGAGTACGGTGTCTACTTTGAGATGTCGACGGCCACGACAATCGTTGCGGTGATCGGCGCTCTTGCCACCCCCGACATCGACCGCGTCATGGCGGGTCTCGAAGCGGTTGCCGCTGAGGCACTCGAGAGCAACGGCGGACCGAGCGAGCTTGGCGCGTTCCCGGAGCTTCCGGAGGCGGGCACGCTGCGCATGCTGCCGCGCGCCGCCTTCTTTGCGGAGAGCATCGTCGTGACAGCGCACCAGGCGATCGGTCAGATCTCGGCAGACACGCTCGCGGCGTACCCTCCCGGCATTCCGAACCTCGTGCCCGGCGAGGAGATCACGGAGGAGACCGTGACGTTCCTGCAGGCCGTTGCCTCGTCGCCGACGGGGTACGTGCGCGGTGCGGCGGACCCGCTCGTCGCGACGTTCCGCGTCGTACGCGACCCCCTCACGGCGAGCGCCAACTAAGTACAAGATCTGGTCGGGCCGGCTCGCGCGCTGGGAAGCCTCGCGGGCCGGCGGGCCTGTGCTTGGCACCGCCGCCATCCGCTGAAGAGCCCCCTCCCCGCACAAGAGGTACTTCCCAACCGTTCGATTGGGGTAGGCCTGCGGGGAAGGGGCTCTCCTGTGCGGACGAGGCGTGGTGCCACCAGCCAGGCCAGGCAGGGCTCGTCTTGGCCTGGCTTGGCTCGCGCGGGCGGGGCGTGCTGCCGCGTCCGGGCACAGCAAAGGGCGGGCCCGGCAAGAGCCGGCACCCGCCCTGTGCGAAGAAGCGTTAGGCCTTCTTCTTGCTCTTTTCGAAGAGGTTGCCGACGAGCGTCGAAGTCAGCAGGATGACGCCGAGCAGCACGATGCCGACGATCGAGATGGCGACAACGTCAACGGGCTGGCCAGCTGCCGAGAACGGTGCGTGCGTGTCGACCTTCTCGACGCCCTCCGACGCGAACGCGGGCGCGCTGACCAGAACGGTAGCGAGCGCGACAGAAGCGGCGGTTGCGATGCGTGTGCGGATCTTCACTGTGTCTCCTCAGAAATCTGTGAGCGCGCGGCATCATGCAGCGCACCCTGTCTATTCTGCCCTATTTTTCCGCGGCGCGTGGATAAGCTCTATTCATGAGTCTCGAACGCGAATCTACCGCCATTGACCAGATCGCTGAGGATTGGGTTGACGCGCTCACGGAGCACGATCCGATCACCGGCAGCTACATCGGCCGCGAGGGCGCCCACGCCCGCCTGAACGACTTCTCGCCCGCCGGGTCAGAGGCCGTCGCCGGGGTGATGCGCGACACCCTCGCGAAGCTCCGCGAAGCGACTCCCGCTGACGACGTCGACCGCGTCACGAAGATCGACCTGACGGCCGAGCTTGAGCTCTCGCTCGCGCGTCACGCGGCCGGGGAAGACCTGCGCAACCTCAACGTCATCGAATCACCGAGCCAGCAGGTTCGCGACATCTTCGACATCATGCCGAGCGACACCGAGGGCGACTGGGCCAACATCGCGGCGCGCATGGCCGCCGTTCCCGAAGCGATGCGGTCGTACCGCGAGTCGCTTGACGAAGGAGTCGCGCGCGGGCTGGTGCCCGCGCTGCGCCAGGTCCGCGAGGTCGCGGCTCAGCTGCGCCGCACCGCGGGGATGTCGCCGCTCATTCAGCCTCGCGGCGGGGTGCCGGGCGGCGCCGCCCCGGGCGACAAGCCGAAGGGGTTCTTCGCTGAGCTGGCAGAGCGCGCGGGGGAGTCGGTGCCCGAGTCGCTCCGTCAGGATCTCGCGAAGGCCGCAGGCAAAGCCTCTGAGGCGTACGCTGGACTCGCGAACTTCTTGGACACCCACCTTGCCGCGCACGCGCCAGAGATGGACGCGTTTGGGCGCGAACGCTACGAGCTCGCGTCTGAGGTCTTCCTCGGCGCGAAGGTCGACCTCGACGAGACCTACGAGTGGGGCGTTGAAGAACTGCGTCGCATGGTCGACGAGCAGGAGCGCATTGCAGGCGAGATCCTGGGCGAGAAGCCGCGCCCCGGAATCGTCGCCGACGCGATCAAGCACCTTGACGGAGACGCCTCGCGCAAGCTGCACGGCACCGACGCGCTGCAGAAGTGGATGCAGGAGACGAGCGACCGCGCCGTCGCCGAGCTCGGCGCGACCCAGTTCGACATTCCCGAGGAGATTCGCACCCTCGAGTGCATGATCGCCCCGACGCAGGAGGGCGGTATTTACTACACCGGCCCCTCGAGCGACTTCTCGCGGCCCGGCCGCATGTGGTGGTCCGTGCCCGAGGGCGTCACCGAGTTCGACACGTGGCGCGAGCTCACGACCGTCTACCACGAGGGTGTGCCCGGGCATCACCTGCAGATCGGCCAGGCCGTCGTGAACAGCGGCACGCTCAACGAGTGGCGCCGCCAGCTCGCGGGCAGCTCGGGGAACGCCGAGGGTTGGGCGCTGTACGCCGAGCGCCTGATGGAGCAGCTCGGTTACCTCGACGATCCCGCCGACCGGCTCGGCATGCTCGACGGCCAGCGCATGCGCGCCGCCCGCGTCGTGCTCGACATCGGTGTACACCTCGGCAAGCAGCGCCCCGACGGCGGCGGTGTCTGGGACGGCGACTACGCGTTCGAGTTCCTCGCAGAGAACGTCAACATGAACGACGGCTTCGTGCGCTTTGAGGTGCTCCGCTACCTCGGCTGGGCGGGTCAGGCTCCCTCCTACAAGATCGGGCAGCGCATCTGGGAGGAGCTGCGCGACGAGGCCAAGGGCCGCGCCGAGTCAGGCGGCGGGGCGTTCGACATCCGCGATTTCCACCGCGAGGCACTGCAGCTCGGCGTCACTAGGCTCGACACCCTGCAAGCGGCAATGCGCGGCCAGCTCGCGGACTAGAGTCGCAGCCTAGAGTCGCAGCCCCTGACCACGACGCGGCCCGTCGCCCACGCTCCTCCCGAGCGTCGGGCGGCGGGCCGCGTCACATTTTCCTGCCCAGAATGGCCGGTCTCTGGAAAGATGGTTGGAGGGGAGCTCCACGGGGGAGCGCCTACCGCTTCACGGAGGCCAACGTGTCCAACGAAGAACTATCGCCCTCACTGATTGAGCGCACGGGTATCGAGATCGTGCCCGAGGGCGCCCGCACCGCGCGGCCCCGTGACCTGTTCTGGCCGTGGTTCGCGGCGAACGTCTCGGTGTTCGGGATGTCGTACGGCTCGTTCGTGCTTGGCTTCGGCATTTCGTTCTGGCAGGCGACCGCCGTCTCCGTGATCGGCATCGTCGTGTCGTTCTTCCTGTGCGGTGTCATCGCGATCGCGGGCAAGCGCGGGTCGGCGCCGACGATGGTGCTGTCGCGCGCGGCGTTCGGCGTGCACGGCCAGAAGGTGCCCGGCATCATCTCCTGGCTCACCTCGATCGGCTGGGAGACGTTCCTCGCGATCATGGCGGTGCTCGCGACCGCGACGGTCATCACGCAGCTTGGCGGCGACGGCGGGGTCGCAGTGAAGCTCGTCGCGACGATCGTCGTCGCCGCGCTCATCGTCGTCGCCTCCGTGCTCGGCTATCACACGATCATGAAGATGCAGTCGATCCTGACGTGGATCACGGGCGCCGTGACCGTCCTCTACATCGTTCTCGCGGCGCCACACATCGACCTTGCCGCTGTCATGGCGATCCCCGCCGGGAGCGCCGGGAACGTCATTGGGGCGCTCGTCATGGTGATGACAGGGTTCGGCCTTGGCTGGATCAACATCGCCGCCGACTGGTCGCGCTACCAACGTCGCGACGCGTCAGACGGTTCGATCATCCTGTGGAACACGATCGGGGGCGCGCTCGCGCCCGTGATCCTCGTCGTCTTTGGCCTGCTGCTCGCAGGCTCCGACCCGGAGCTCATGGACGCCGTTGGAAGCGACCCGATCGGCGCCCTCGCGACACTGCTGCCGGTCTGGGTGCTCATCCCGTTCCTGCTCACCGCGGTGCTCGCGCTCGTCTCGGGTGCCGTGCTCGGCATCTACTCGTCGGGGCTCACGCTCTTGAGCCTCGGGATCCGGATCCCGCGCCCCGCCGCCGCGGGAATCGACGGGCTGATCCTCACCGCGGGAACGATCTGGGTCGTGTTCTTCGCGGAGGGCTTCCTCGGGCCGTTCCAGAGCTTCCTCATCACGCTCGGGGTGCCGCTCGCTGCGTGGGCCGGGATCCTGATCGCGGATATTCTTCGCCGGAAGCGCGACTACGACGAGGTGGCGCTGTTCGACGCGCGCGGCCGCTACGGATCGTGGGACTGGGTCTCGGTCGCCATCTTCGCGGTCGCTTCGGCGATCGGCTGGGGGCTCGTGACGAACGGCTTCGCCGCCGACGCCCCGTGGAACAACTGGCAGGGATACCTGCTCGGGTTCATCGGGGGCAAGGACGGCGACTGGGCGTACGCGAACCTCGGCGTGTTCTTCGCGCTCGTGTTCTCGTTCGTCGTCGCGTGGTTCGCGCGGGCGGGCAGGATCCACAAGCAGGAGATGATCGGGCGGTAGCGCGCCTTCGCCGGAACGAGCGAGGGGCTCCCGCACCTGGTGGTGTGGGAGCCCCTCGCTCTGTATAGCTGCTGGGCTGTCGCCGGTTAGGCGCTGCGCTGGCCGCCGCCCTGGCGACGTGGGCCGCCCTGGCCGCCTGGCCGGCCGCCGCCGGGTCGTCCGCCCTGGCCGCCCGAGCGCTGTCCGCCCTGGCCGCCGCGCTGCCCCTGGCCACCGCGCTGACCGCCCGAGCGCTGTCCGCCCTGACCGCCGGTCGTTGATCCCTGACCGCCCTGTCCGCCACCGCCACCGCGGCGCGAGCGCTTGCGCTTCGCGTTCGCACCGGTCGACGACCCTGATCCAGCCGGGTTGTGGCCCGCTGCGCGCTGCTGCGCGGCCTGCGCCTCGGCACGGCGCTGCTCAGTGAGCTTCGGATCCACGCGGGGCGCGACATCGCCGATGAGGTCGAGGACCTCGCGGTCGACGCTCTGCGCCATCGGGTTCACCTGGAGCGGCGTGACGTTGATCTTTGCCGCGCGCATGAGCTGGCGCATCTCGCCGCGCTGCTCAGGGAGCACGATCGTGACGACGTCACCCTCGTTGCCGGCGCGGGCGGTGCGGCCCGAGCGGTGCAGATACGCCTTGTGCTCGACCGGGGGATCGATGTGCACGACGAGGTCGACACCGTCAACGTGGACGCCGCGAGCCGCGACGTCGGTTGCGACGAGCACCTTTGCCTCGCCCGAGACGAACTCGGCGAGGTTCCGGTCGCGGGCGTTCTGCGACAGGTTGCCCTGGAGCTCGACGGCGGGGATGCCGGCCGCGGTGAGCTGCTTCGCAAGCTTCTTCGCCTGGTGCTTCATCCGCGTGAAAAGAATGCGGCGGGCCGTGCCGCTCGCGAGCGCCTCGATCAGAGCATCCTTCTGGCCCTTGCCCGATACCTCGAAAACGTGGTGCGTGAGCTGCGGCACGGGCGACTCAGCCGAGTCGACGGAGTGCATGATTGGGTCGTGAAGGTAGCGCTTTACGAGGTTATCGACGCCGTTATCGAGGGTCGCGCTAAACAGCAGCCGCTGGCCCTTCTTCGGCGTCTTGTTCATGATGCGGGTGACGACGGGAAGGAAGCCCATGTCAGCCATGTGGTCGGCCTCATCGAGCACCGTGATCTCGACGCCGTCGAGCGTGAGCACGCCCTGGTTGAGTAGGTCGTCGAGGCGGCCTGGCGCTGCGACGACAACATCGACGCCGGCCTCGAGCGCGGCTTCTTGGCGGCGCTGCGGGATACCACCGAAGATCGTGGTGACCTTGATGCCGGCGGGGTCGCCGAGCATCTTGAGGGTCTCCGCGATCTGGGTGACGAGCTCGCGGGTCGGCGCGAGCACGATGGCGCGCGGCCGCGAGGGCTGACGCTTCTTCGCGGCGGCGTGGGCCGCGATGCCCTCTTCGCCACCCGCGAGGTTCGCGATGATGGGGATGCCGAAGGCGATGGTCTTCCCCGAGCCGGTGCGGCCGCGGCCGAGCACGTCTCGGCCCTTGAGCGTGTCGGGGAGAGTGTCGCGCTGGATCGGGAACGGCGAAGTCTTGCCGTTCTTTTCAAGCGCATGGGCGATGAGTGCGGGCACGCCGAGATCGGCGAAAGTCTGAGTGGTCACGCGGTGTTGAGTACTTCCTGCGTTGGTATATGTCATGGAGGATTTCCTCCGGTACTGCCATTCTACTTGGCGTCTGCTGTGGGTGCTTGGAGCGGGGTGGGTTTAAGGCTTGGCGTGGGGTTGGGTCGGGCTCGGGTTTGGGCTTGGCGCGGCCTGCGCGCCGTTGTCGGTGGCGCGCGGTACCGTCGTTGTCAGATGAAACGGCCTCGTAGGCCACGAAGGAGGCGCAGTGTTCGTACGGGAGACCCCGGCTGGCCCGCTGCTCGTCACGAGCGCGAGCGACCTCACCGCGGCGAGCATGTGCGAGTTCGCCTTCCTGCGCCGGGTCGACGCGAAGCTCGGCAGGGCAGTTGAGGTGCCGCCTGACGACGACGTGATGCTCGCTCGCGCCGGCGCACTCGGTGACGAACACGAAGAGCGGGTGCTCTCTGAGCTGCGCGCGACCTACGGGTCGGGTCTCGTCGGTGAGCCGGGTGGCGTCGTCGAGATCCCGCGACCCGCTGCGATGACACCCGAGGCGCTCGCCTCTGTCGCCGCCGAGACCGAGGTTGCCCTTGCAGGGGGAGCGAAAGTCGTTTTCCAGGCGACGTTCTTCGACCCTGAGCAGCGGCCCGCCGCGCCAGAGCGTGGCGAGCCCGCGATCGCGTTCCTCGGGTTCGCGGATTTCCTGGAGTTGCGCGACGACGGGAGCTACGAGGTACAGGACACGAAGCTGGCGCGCCGCGCCAAGGTCACGGCGCTCATGCAGCTCGCCGCGTACGCCGAGCAGCTCGAGCGCATTGGCGTGCCGGTCGCGAGCGACGCGACACTGATCCTCGGCTCAGGAGAGCGCACGTCACACAGGATCGCGGATATCGCGCCGGTGTTTCGACGCCGCCGGGCGCGACTCCACCGGATCCTGCTCGGAAGCTTTGGGGCAGTGGGCTCAGACGGAAGGCGCGAGAGTGCTCCGGCAGTCGCCTGGGGCGCCACAGGCGTCAACGCGTGCGGCCGCTGCGAGGTGTGCGAGCCAGAGATTCAGCGCACCCGCGACCCGCTGCTCATCGCGGGGCTGTATCCCAGGCAGCGCGACGCCCTCGTCGCCGCGGGCCTCGCCACGATCGACGCGGTGGCCCAGGCGCTCCCGCGCGTCGAAGCCGGGTCGCTGACGGTGCCTGGGTTCACCGGCGCGGTGCTCGAACGCATTGCGCTGCAGGCCGCCGTGCAGGTCGAGACCGAGCAGACGGAGGCCGCACCAGGGGTGGCCGCGGCGCCCAAGGTCAGAGTTGTCGCCCCTGCTGCGCTCGCGGCGCTGCCCGTGCCGAACCCAGGCGACCTGTTCTTCGACTTTGAGGGAGACCCGTTCTACCGGGAAACACGCGACGGAACCGCTCACTGGAACCTCGACTACCTGTTCGGCATGGTCGACGCGCGGGAAGAGTTCACCGCGATCTGGGCGCACTCACTTCGCGACGAGCGCGCCGCCCTCGAACGTTTCATAGAGCTCGTGCGCGAGCGCCGCGAACAGTATCCGGGGATGCGTATCTACCACTACGCGAGCTACGAACGCACCCACCTCCTGTCGATCGCGGCGCGCCACGGCGTGTGCGAAGCTGAGGTCGACCAGCTGCTCCGCGAACACGTGCTCGTCGACCTGTACCCGATTGTGCGCCAGGCCCTTCGAGTGGGGTCTCGCTCGTACTCGATCAAGAAGCTCGAGCCCCTGTACATGGGCGTCGAGGTGCGTGCCGAAGACGGTGTCGTGAACGGGGCCCAGTCTGTCGTCGAGTACGCCGAGGCGGCGGCCCAGCTGGCGTCGGGTGACGCCGCCGAGCGAGCCGCGGGTCAGCGCAGGCTCGACGACATCGCTGACTACAACAGGTACGACTGCGTCTCAACGCTCAGGCTCCGTGACTGGCTGCTCGGCATCGCGCACGACGACGGCATCTCGCAGGCTTCGCCCGACCTGCTCGAAGGGGCCGGAGAGCCGCCGGTCGAGCTCAGCAGGGTGGGTGCGCAGCTGCTTGAGCTCGCCGAGGTCGAGAGCAACGAAACTGCTCGCACCGCCCTCAAACTCGCTGCGAGCGCCATCGACTACCACCAGCGCGAGCAGAAGTCGTTCTGGTGGGCCCACTTCGCCCGCCTCGTCGACCCCGTCGAAGACTGGGCTGACACGCGCGACGTCGTTGTCGCATCCTTCGAAGCCAGCGAGACCGTTGAAGGCTGGCACCGCCCACCGCGAGCCAGAATCGATCGGCGGCGCGTGCGGCTACGGGGCGAGGTCGCTCCGGGAAGTACGCTGAAACCCGGCGCGCAGATGTTTGCGCTGTATGAACACCCGGCACCGTTTCCGCAGTGGGGCGGCGCCCCGGGGGCGCGTGCCGCGCGCCAGGTGGAGGTCGTAGAGCGGCACGAAGACGGAGTGACGATCGAGGAGAAGCTGCCGAACGACTCGAGCCCATTCGAAACACTGCCGATCGCGGTGACGCCAGGGCCGCCACCGCCCGCAGGTCGGCAGAAGGGCGCCATCGAAGAGTGGGGGAGCTCGCTCGTCACCGCGAAGCAACTCGGCGACACCCCTCGCGACCCCGTCTACGCGCTCTTGACGCGCGCACGTCCGACGCTGCAGGGCGGCGCGGGGCTTGTCTCGCCGGGGTCCGACGAGGCGCTCGCCGCCGGCGGTAGCGAGGACGCGCGAACGATTGGTGCGGTGCTCGCAAGCCTCCGCGGGCTCGACCGCGCCGCGCTCGCCGTGCAGGGACCGCCTGGCACTGGCAAGACGTACCTCGCCGCCCGGGTGATCCGCCAGCTTGTGGAACGCGACGGCTGGCGCATCGGCGTCGTTGCGCAGTCACACAAGGTCGTGGAGAACGTGCTCGAGGGGGTCGTCGCCGCGGGGCTCGACGCCCGACTCGTCGCCAAGGTCCCGCAGGGCGGCAAACTCGCCCCGGGAGCAGAGCAGCCGGGGTACACCGTGCTCGGCCGAGATGGGTACGCCTCGTTCGTCGACGGACTCGCCGGCCGTGGCGCCGTCATCGGCGGTACCGCGTGGGACTTCTCGAATGAGGATCGCTTCCCGCGGCGCAGCCTCGACCTCCTCGTGATCGACGAGGCCGGGCAGTTCTCGCTCGCACCCACCATCGCCGCGTCGGTTGCAGCGCAGCGACTGCTCTTGCTCGGTGACCAACAGCAGCTGCCACAGGTGTCGCAGGGGTCACACCCCGAACACGTCGACCAAGCCGCGCTGTCGTGGCTGCTCGATGGCGGCGAGACGATGCCCCCGGAACTCGGCTACTTCCTTGCCGAGACCCGACGGATGCACCCGGCGCTCACCGAGGTCGTCTCAGAACTGTCATACGCCGGGCGGCTGCACGCGCACCCGAGCACCCTGGAACGGTCGGTGCTCGGCGCTGACGGGCCTGGCCTCCACTGGCGGCCTGTAGAGCACAGCGGAAATTCGACGAGCTCTATCGAGGAGGCAGCCGCGGTCGTCGCAACGATCGAACGGCTTCTGGGCGCGGGTGGCCAGCCCGCGGCCGAACTGCTCGACGCAGGGGACCGGCCGGCCGGCGGGGGCCGCCCACTCACGGAGTCTGACGTCATTGTCGTTGCGGCCTACAACGCTCAGGTCGAGTGCGTCACCGAGGCCCTCGCGGACGCGGGCCTTGGCCACGTTCGGGTCGGTACCGTCGACCGCTTTCAAGGGCAGGAGGCCGCGATCTCGCTCGTGACGCTCGCCGCGTCAAGCCCCGAGGACGTGCCGCGTGGGCTCGAGTTTCTGCTCATGCGCAATCGCCTCAACGTCGCGATTAGCCGTGCTCAGTGGGCGAGCTACCTTTTCTCGGCGCCGAGCCTCGGAGACGGACTGCCAACCTCGGTCGAGGGCGTCGCAGCGCTTTCGGGCTACCTCCGACTCACCGAGCGCGGGTAACGTGGAGTCATGGTAAAGGTTCCAGGCCCGTTCAAGACGCCGCCGTCGATCAAGCTCGACCCAAAGCCGCTCGCGGAGGTTCCCGCCGAGCCGCTGAGCCCCGCCCAGGGAGGCGCACGGGCGCCGCTGAGCGCGTCACGCCGCTCCGAGATCCCCGTCTTCGAGGTCATGCAGATCACCGACGAGGTCGGGCGGCGCAGGCACGCCGGGCACGACGTGGTCTCGCTGTGCGCGGGCGAGCCGAGCGCGCGCCCGGCACCGGGCACGCTGCAGCCCGCTGGGTACACCGGGCCGCTCGGCACGACGCCGCTGCGCGAGGCGATCGCCGGCCACTACCGGTCGTGGTACGGCGTCGAGGTAGACCCCGCGCGGGTCGCAGTGACGACGGGATCGTCGGGCGCGTTCCAGCTCGTGTTCCTCACCGCCTTCGACCCGGGCGACAGGGTGGCCCTCGTGAGCCCCGGATATCCCGCCTACCGCAACATCCTCACCGCGCTCGGCATTCACGTGGTCGAGATCGCCTCGGGGCCCGCAACGAGGTACCAGCCCACGCCCGAGCTGCTCGATGAAGCCGTGCGTGAGCATGGCGACCTCGCAGGTCTGATCGTCGCCTCGCCCGCGAACCCGACGGGAACGATGCTGGGACGCTCCGAGCTCGCCGCGATCACCGCGTGGTGCTCGGCGCGCGGTGTGCGGTTCATTAGCGACGAGATCTACCACGGCATCACCTTTGCAGACCCCGCCGTGCCGCAGCGCGATCGCCGCGGCGTTAGTGCGATCGAGCTCGACGGCGAGGCGATCGTCATTAACTCGTTCTCGAAGTATTGGGGTATGACCGGGTGGCGGCTCGGCTGGGCGCTACTTCCCGAAGACATGGTCGCGCCGTTCGAGGCGCTTGCATCCAACTTTGCCCTGTCACCGCCCGCGCCCGCCCAGGAACTCGCGATGCGTTCATTCTCTGACGAGACCTACGAGGAGCGCGATCGAGTCGTTGAGGGCTTCGCTCGGGCGCGAGCGCTCATTCTCGAGGCCGAGTCCTCACTGAACTGGGGTACGGCGGCGCCGTCCGACGGAGCCTTCTACTACTACTCAGAGCTCGGTCCACAGCTCGAGCGCTTCGGCGACTCGTCGTCATACGCCCGGGCCCTGCTCGAGGGTGCCGACGTCGCGGTTGTGCCGGGTGGCGACTTCGACCCCGTCGCCGGTCACCGCGCGGTTCGCCTCTCGTATGCGGCCGGCGAAGCCGCGGTCGCGGAGGCGCTAGACCGCATCATCCGCTTCCAGGGGTAGCGTTCGAATGAAGGCTCCGGGCCTCTTATAATCAACGCGGAGGTTCTGTAGTTTGCTAACAGGTGTGCCGAATCCGGTATAGTTGCGAGCATTGGGGGAAAGCCAGAAATGGCTTTCCCCTTTGTCGTTTGTGGCCGCGGTCTGTGGCCTCTCGCTCGTGTCCGTGAAAGGTGATGATGGCCGACATCGCATTTGATGAACCGACCGCGACGACGCTCGCGGATGCGTTTCGTGGGGTTGCTGCGATGTTGCAGCGAGCCGGGTGGGAACGCTCTGCCGCGGTTGATGCTGCATGCGTGGATTTTCGTGGTGGGTACGCAACGAGGTTCACCGATGCGTGCGCGATTGAGTCGGACGACCGGGGCAAGCTCTCTGGGAAGCTTGACGACCTCGCAGACCTCGTTGACAAGGCGATTGCTGCCGCGGCGAAGGAGCGGGAGCGGATCGCGGCGCATGAAGCGTGGGAGGCCCGGGTTGAAGCGGCAGAGGCGCTGCGGAGGCAGACACTTGGGTTGTATGGGGCCAGCCAGGCCGAGACGTTTGTTGGGGTTGAGCCTGAGACGACACCGGTGCGGCCTCCGACGATCACGGCAGCGTTCGCGCCGAAGGGGCGCGGCCGGTACTCGAGTGCTGCGGGGGCTGGTGGAACGACATCGGCGGACCCGGTGACGCTTCGCGGGTTTGTGCAACGGTCGCAGACGATCACCGGGTTGATGCGCGAGGGCCAGACTGCGTTGCACAAGGCAGTGTCTTCGTACGCGAGTGCGTGTTCGTGGGCGCCTACGGCAGTCGTGACGCTGTTGGACGGGTTCTCGCGTTTCATCGATGAGAACGTGACGGATGAACGATGGATCGCGTCGATTGCTGAAGCGTTCGAACTCGCTGGGAGCGGGACGCTGGATGATTTCGATATCATGCTCGCGATCAGCGCTGGTCATCCAAAGGTCCTTGAGCGAGCGTTGTTTGATGCAAATTTGTCTCCTGAGGATGTCGCGAAGGTGTGGGCGCTGCTTGCGGCGACGAAGGGGTTCAACCTCGAGAAGTTCGTTGAGCGATACGCGTTCGAGCTCGCAAGCCTGAACGGCATCCCGTTCGCGGTGATGGACCAGGCCGGCCAGTACGCGCTGACCTGGGCGCTCGACCCAGACCATCCAGAGAACCTTGCTGCGGCGTACGCGAAACTGGGCCTGAACTGGTGGGACATGTCGCTGGATGACTTCAAACTTGACCTCGAAGGCATTCGAGCCGGCTTGAAAGACGCGAAGAAGCTTGCAGACGGCGACCCCGTGCTGCTGCTGTCGTTTGGTGTGCATGACGGTGCCGTGACTGCGGGTATCTCGATGGGTGACCTCGACCAAGCAAAACAGGTCGGGCTCTTTGCCTCGGGAATGGGCTCAAACGTCCGGGAGCTAGGGGACACCTTAGACGCCTTCAAGAAGATCAGAGCAGATGATCCGAACTTTGCCATGGTGACGTGGATCGGGTACCGTGCCCCGAACGTCGCTGAGGAAATGTGGCAGGATCGTGCCGATAGCGGGGCTCTTCGCATGTCGAGTTTCTTGGATGGGATCGCGGCGCAGCGTGGTAAATCGATTGACCGGTTCGTCACCATCGGTCACTCCTACGGCACGAACGTCCTTGCCGAAGCCTTGAAAACGACGTCCGCGAAAGTTGACGCATTCGTCACGCTGGGCTCAGCTGGCCTGAAGTACGGGACGACCACCGCAGACCTGCAGGCCCTCAGCGACGCGAAGGGCACGAAGATCTATGCTACCCACGCGGACGGGGACGGCATCGCCGCAGGCGCCGGGCAGCACTTGCACTTTCGCTCCGCGGCAGAAGACGGCGGCGGCGCCTACGAGAAACGTGAAGACCCGCGAGAGCTGCCAGGCGCCTACGTGTTCTCCTCGGAAAAAACTGAAAGGGGGAAGCAAGTTACGATGCACAACCTCCTGCATCCCATCGACTGGAAATCGATCCCGGTTGCAGGCGGGCCGCTGCAATGGGCGGCAGACACGTTTGACGGTGTGAGGGCGGAAGACGAAATCGGATACATGAACCCAGAATCGAGCACCGTGGGTGCCCTATGGGACATCATGAGAGGTGAGGAGCCCATCAAATGATTCGGGTGATGCGGTGTGTAGCGGCGGTGTTGACGGTAGGAGTGATGATGACTGGGTGTGCGGCGAATGAGGGTGCGCGAGACGGCGCGGGGATGACCGAAGAGGAATCTCTGAGTAAGTCGCTTGAGGAACAGTATGCGCTTGCTGGCGAACGCTATGATGCGCTGTATGAGCGGGTGACTGCCATGCAACAAGACATCTACGGCGGCGAATGGCGCACTAAAACCTCGTACGGAGTGATCCCCGGGTCAGGGTTTGCTTTAGGTGGGAAGCTGGTGGGTGATACCCGCGATAACAGCTATTTTTACAGTAGCTATCGGAACTATGTGTACGACGACTCCACGCATGTGACGCTCGAAGATGTTCGGCAGATGTGGGCCAAGCGCGGTTGGGACGTTACCGAGGTGCCCATGGCACAGGGAAACACGCGTCTGACCGTTACCGACCCTGACGGGTATTGGTATGAAGTCCGCGACTGGAACAAAGGCGAATTCAACCTCGCAATGCACTCACCCGTCTACTGGGGGGACTATGACCCGCTTACTGATGATATTTATGACCGTTTGATGGCTGAAGACTCGGGGAGGGCACACGGGGACACATTCGACCCGGACGAAGACGACTACGTTCAGCTCCTCCCTGGCGTATACCGGCCCTTCCCCGCGTGGGACGCGCTTGAGAAATACCCGTCCGTCGCCGAGTAACGGCATCGCCCACCCAAGCAAAGGCCCCAGTCGAATGAATGAGTTGATGCGGTTTGTGGCGGCGGTGCTGACGGTAGGAGTGATGATGACTGGGTGTGCGGCAAGTGAAGGTGCGCGAGACGGCGCGGGAATGACCGAAGAGGAATCCTTGAGTAAGCCCCTCGAGGAACAGTATGCGCTCGCTGGCGAACGCTACGACGCATTGTATGAGCGGGTGACTGCGATGCAGCAAGACATCTACGGCGGCGAATGGCGCACTAAGACGTCTGCCGGGGTAATCCCAGGGTCAGGGTTTGATTTAGGGGGGAAGCTGGTGGGCGATACCCGCGATAACAGCTACTACTACACCAGCTTTCGGAACTATGTGTACGACGATTCCACGCATGTGACGCTCGAAGTCGTCCGGCAGATGTGGGCCAAGCGCGGTTGGGACGTCACCGAGGATCCCATGGCGCCGGCAAATACACGCCTGACCGTCACTGCGCCTGACGGGTATTGGTATGAGGCCCGCGACTGGAACAAAGGCGAATTCAAACTCGCGGTGCACTCACCCGTCTACTGGGGGTCCGTCCGGAAAACAAATGATGCGATTCGTGAACGCCTAGATGCCGAGAACGCGGGGCGGGCGCACGGTGACACGTTTGACCCCGACGAAGACGGCAACGTGACCCTCCTCCCTGGCGTCTACCGGCCATTCCCTGCATGGGACGCGCTTGAGAAGTATCCGTCCGTCGCCGAGTAGCGGCATCGCCCGCCAAGCAAAGGTGTCCCAGTCGAATGAATGAGTTGATGCGGTTTGTGGCGGCGGTATTGACGGTAGGAGTGATGATGACTGGGTGTGCGGCAAATGAAGGTGCGCGAGATGGCGCGGGAATGACCGAAGAGGAATCCCTGAGTAAGCCGCTCGAGGAACAGTATGCGCTCGCTGGTGAACGCTACGACGAGCTACAGCAACGGGTGACTGCGATGCAGCAAGACATCTACGGCGGCGAATGGCGCACTAAGACGTCTGCCGGGGTAATCCCAGGCTCAGGGTTTGATTTAGGGGGGAAGCTGGTGGGCGATACCCGCGATAACAGCTACTACTACACCAGCTTTCGGAACTATGTGTACGACGATTCCACGCATGTGACGCTCGAAGATGTTCGGCAGATGTGGGCCAAGCGCGGTTGGGACGTCACCGAGGATCCCATGGCGCCGGGGAACACGCGTCTGACCGTCACTGCGCCTGACGGGTATTGGTATGAGGCCCGCGACTGGAACAAAGGCGAATTCAACCTCGCAATGCACTCACCCGTCTACTGGGGGTCCGTCCGGAAAACAAATGATGCGATCCATGCACGCTTAGACGCCGAGAACGCGGGGCGAGCACACGGGGACACATTCGACCCGGACGAAGACAACTACGTGACCCTTCTCCCCGGCGTCTACCGGCCGTTCCCTGCGTGGGACGCGCTTGAGAAGTATCCGTCCGTCGCCGAGGAGTGACCCGTCACCAACTAGATATGCAAAAGACGCCACATATGTAGAAAAGCGGAGGTTTCTACATATGCGGCGTCGATTGCATGTGGTGTGGCTCTACGGGAGGCGGTGAGCCTGGAGCGGCCCAAGCCCAACCCCACTACTTCGTGCGGATGCGAGTTCCAGCCGAGATGCCGAAGCGGGCCTGGAGCGCCTCAGTGACGGTGCCGGCGGTCTTCGGCTCGTTGAGCGGGCCAGGGGCCGCGCCAAGCGCAGCGACAACGGCGGCAGCGCCAGGAACGTCGAGCTCGATCGAGGTAATCGCAGACGCGAGTGGGCCCTCGAGCCCGGCGACGGCGCGGGAGATCGCAGAGCGCACGGCCCGCGTCAGCGCCTCAATGTCTTCAGCATCGATGAGTTCGCTGGAGTCGACGGGAAGCGGCCCGCCGACAGTGCGAGCCCGGGCGAGCTCAACCTCGCTGCGAGTGTAGGTGACGCCGTCGCCGGTGATGACCTCGGCGATGGCCGTTGATCCCTCTGGAGAGGACACGAGGCGGACGCAGACGTCGAGCTCGTTGGACGTAGAGACGGGGGTCGACGCGGCGCCAGCGAAGGGCAGCGGAATGCCCGAAGGGGCGCCACCGTGATCGTGCTGATCGGGTGACGCCCCTCCGAAGGTGAACTTAAGATCCATAGGATCCAGAGTACTCCCGTGAGATTACGCGTTTGCTGCGAGAACCTCGTCGACCGACTTGAACGGCAGCTCGGGGAACGCGTCTACGACACCCTTGAAGGTGATGACGCCGTCGTGTGCGTTGAGGCCCTTAGCGAGCGCCTCGTCAGCAGCGAGTGCCTTGACCCAGCCCTTGTCGGCGAGAGCGACGACGTAGGGGAGGGTTGCGTTGGTGAGTGCAGCGGTCGAGGTCTCGGGGACCGCGCCCGGCATGTTTGCCACGCAGTAGTAGATCGAGTTGTGCACCGGGAAGGTGGGGTCGTCGTGCGTGGTCGGGCGCGAGTTCTCGAAGCAGCCGCCCTGGTCGATCGCGATGTCGACGAGCACCGAGCCGGCCTTCATCTGGGCAACCATCTCGTCGGTGACGAGCTTCGGAGCCTTCTCGCCCGGGATGAGCACGGAGCCGATCACGAGGTCAGCGTCCTTCAGCGCCTCGGTGATGTTATGGGCGTTCGAGGTGCGGGTCTGGATGCGACCGTTGAACTCGTCCTCGAGCTGCTTGAGGCGGGGGATCGCGATGTCGATCACGGTGACCTCAGCGCCCATGCCGTAAGCGATACGAGCTGCCTGCTCGCCGGCTGCGCCGCCGCCGATGACGACGACCTTGCCGCGGCGGGTAGCGGTGACGCCACCGAGGAGGATGCCGCGGCCGCCGTTTGCCTTCATGAGCGAGTACGCGCCAACCTGAACCGAGAGACGGCCAGCGACCTCAGACATCGGTGCAAGGAGCGGGAGGCCGCGGTTCGCGAGCTGCACGGTCTCGTACGCGATGGCGGTGGTGCCGGAGTTCACGACTGCCTCGCTGAGCGTCTTGTCAGCTGCGAGGTGCAGGTAGGTGAAGAGCACCTGATCCTTGCGCATCTTGTCGTACTCAGAAGCGATGGGCTCCTTGACCTTGAGGATCATGTCGCTCTCGGCCCACACCTGGTCAGCCGAGGGGACGATGGTCGCACCGGCTGCGACGTACTCATCATCGGTGATGGCCGAGCCGAGGCCGGCGCCTGCCTGCACGAGGACCTCGTGGCCGCGGCGCTTGAGCTCGAACACGCCCGCCTGCGTGATGGCGACGCGGTTCTCGTTGTTCTTGATTTCGGTGGGAATACCGACGCGCATGATCTTCTCCAAATAAATGCGTAACGGGTGTGTAGTTTGCATCGCGGTATCCGTTGAAGTTCGTCTACAAAAGGGTCGAAACAGCGGATGTGACGCGATAGGATTGAAGTATATTCGATATCCGCAGAGATTTGGTGAATTCTCTTCGGAATCAGTTGTTGGGCCTGCCGCGCATGAAGTGGAAGAGGGAATACACGCATGGAATCGAAGAATCTTCGCCTCGAGACCGATCTTGACGCCGTCGATCGGAAGATTATGGAGGAGCTCCAGACGAATGGTCGCATGACCAACGCGGAGCTCGCCGAGCGTGTCGGTGTCGCTGCCTCGACGTGCATCGCGCGCGTGCGCAACCTCGTCTCCCGCCGGGTCATCACTGGGTTCACGGCAGCGGTCGACCCGCGCGCGATGGGGCTCGACCTGCAGGTGCTCGTGAGCGTGACCGTGCGCTCCGGCGCTCGGCAGCGCATCGCGGAAATGAGTGAGGAGCTGCGGGCGCTTCCCGAGGTCATGCAGCTGTTCTTCCTCGGCGGCGTCGAGGACTTCATCATTCACCTCGCCGCACGCGACTCCGACCACGTGCGCGACTTCGTGATGGAGAACCTGTCGGCCCACCCCGCGGTGTCGTCGACGCGTACCAGCATCGTCTTCAGCCACCACCAGAACCCCGTCCGCCAGGCGTAGCGCGGGCCAGCGGGTTAGGCGCCGCGCTCGCCCTGGCGGCCTCGCCGCGGCGCGGCGTATGGTTGGGGGAGAAGCTTCGCCCGCCGCGCCCTGCGGTGGCCAACAGAGGGGTGGATCGCCGTGACCCGTGCGCTACTGATCGTCGACGTGCAGAACGACTTCACGGAGGGCGGGGCCCTCGGAGTTGACGGCGGCGCGGCCGTCGCGCAGGGCGTGACCGGGCTGCTCCGAAACGAGCGTGAGGCAGAACAGTACGCCCTCGTCGTCGCCTCTCGCGATTGGCACGACGCCGACAACGACAACGGCGGGCACTTCGCGGCGGCGGGATCCGATCCTGATTTTGCGGGCACCTGGCCCGTGCACTGCGTTGGGGGCACGCCCGGCGCGCAATACCACCCGGCGCTCGACATCGACTGCATCGACGTGCACGTGCGCAAGGGCATGGGCGAGCCGGCGTACTCCGCGTTTGAGGGCGTCGCCGGCGACGGCCGATCCCTCGTCGAGGTCTTCGCCGAGGCGGGCGTCGATGAACTCGACGTCGTCGGCATCGCGACCGACTACTGCGTGCGCGCGTCCGCACTCGACGCGCAAGCAAACGGCATGCGCGTGCGCGTGCGTGGCGACCTCATTGCGGGGGTCGCCCCCGAGACGTCGGTCGCCGCGATCCGTGAGCTTGCGTCGGCAGGCATCGAGATCCTGTAACCGCGGCGCGGGATAGGGGCGAGGCCGCCGCTACTCCGAGGCGTGCTCCGGGATGTCGACCGTCGCGGTGAGCGGTTGGCCCGTACGCAGGAGCCTGCGCTTCGTCACCTGCCAGGCGGCCGCGAGCGCAGCAAACCAAATGGGAGTGCACAGGAGCGGCAGCCGCGTGTCTTCGGCGAGTGACAGCGTGACGAGAATGAACGCAAAGAACGCGAGTACCAGCCACGGGGTCACCCGCGCGAGCGGGGTGCGGAACTTCGAGGAAGCGTGACGCTCGGGGTGCTTGCGGAGGTAGCAAATGAAGCTGACCGCGATCATACTCCAGACGAAGATGATGAACGTCGAGGCGACCGACGTGACGAACGTGAACGCCTCGATGACACTGTTTCCGAGCAGCAGGATCGGCACGACCGACAGCACGAACACCGTCGAGAAGAACACCGAGCGGCGGGGGACGCCGCGGGCGTCGGTGAGGGCGAAACCGCGCGGAGCGTGGCCATCGCGGGCGAGCGCGTGCATCATGCGGGTGCCCGAGTAGAACCCCGAGTTCGCGCTCGACGCTGCCGAGGTGAGCACAACGAGGTTGATTGCGAACGCGGCCGCGGCAAACCCGGCATAGGCGAACGTCGTCACGAACGGGCTCTGTTCGGGGTCGAGCTTGTTCCACGGGGTGATCGCCATGATCACGGTCAGCGCGCCGATGTAGAAGATGAGCACGCGAACCACGATCGAGTTGATCGCGCGGGGCAGGTTATGCGCGGGATCCTTCGTCTCGGCCGCTGCGGTGCCGACGAGTTCGACGCCGATGAATGAGAAGATGCCGAGTTGGAAGCCGAGCAGGAAGCCACTCGCGCCGAACGGGAACAGTCCGCCGTGCTCCCAGAGGTGGGAGAGCGAAGCGGAGGTGCCGGTGTCAGGGTTCTTGAATCCACTCACGAGCAGATACACGCCTGTCGCGATGAGGGCGAGGATCGCGATGATCTTGATGAGCGAGAACCAGAACTCGAACTCGCCGAAGAACTTCACCGGCTGCAGGTTCAGGAGAACGAGCACCGCTGCGGTGATGAGCGCCGGAACCCAGCTCGGGATCCCCTTGTTGATGTAGGCGACGTACGTGGTGATCGCGATGATGTCGGCGACGCAGATGACGATCCAGGTCACCCAGTAGGTCCACGAGACGAAGAAGCCGGCCCAGGGGCCGATGAGGTCTTTCGCGATGTCACCAAACGTCTTGTAGTTGAGATTTGAGAGCAGGAGCTCGCCGAGCGCGCGCATGAGCAGGAACATCATGCAGCCGATACCCGCGTAGATGAAGAGCACTGAGGGGCCGGTCAGGCTGATGACCTTACCCGAGCCGAGGAACAGGCCCGTGCCGATCGCGCCGCCGATGGCGATGAGCTGCAGGTGACGGTTCGAGAGTCCGCGTTCGAGGTTGTCGTGAGCTTCTGCGGGGGCCTGTCGGGCCATGGAGAGTGTTCCGTTTCTCTGAGCTGCGTCGGGTTCGCCGGGCGCCAGTCGCATCGTCACACGGCCACACCGACATATCACTGTGCTGCCGGCGATGCTGGCTCGTCAGGCCAGTCGCGCAGGCATGCGCGTCACACACGCTAGCAATGGCCGAGCCACAGTCACCCTCGGCTTGAGCAAACCTTGAGGAATGGGGTTCGCACAGGAAGGCCGTGGGCAGGATGGTGCTCCGTGCTGAGCGGTGTGTCGCAGCGCGGCTCGGCTATTCCTCCGTGAAGGGGGAGAGCCTGGCCTCCTGTGCGTCGAGCGCGAGCCCGGCGGCGCTAAGAGCCTGCGAACTGTAGCGGCCAATCGCCCGCTCCTCGATGAGGGTCGCCCGCTGTGCCTCGAGCGCGATCCGTGTGAGCCGGAGGTAGGCCTCGGCGGGGGTTTCTGCTGCCTGGGTCTGGATCGCTCCGGTCTCATGGAACCGCAGCGCGAGCGGCCCGAGGGCGGCCTTCGTTGAGATCTTCGCGCGCTGCACGACGGTGTCTGGGGTCAGCTGCCGGTTCGGATCCTCACTCTCGACCGTGAGCTCGTCGTCGATCGCGTCGAGCCCTGCATCAACGAGGTCGTGACTGAGCGCGAGCACCTCGGTGTCATCGGTGCCAGACTTCACGCCGCGAGGCCACAGCCACCGAATGACGGCAGGGAGGGTGAGCCCGTGCAGGAGAAGGGTTGCGACCGCGACGAGGAACGCGATGAGGATGATCTGCGGGCGATACGGCACGTCCGTCGAGATCGACTGTGCGGCCGCGAGTGTCACGACGCCGCGCATGGCACTCCACGTAAGCACCACCCCGTCGCGCCACCCGAGCTGCTGCTCGAGCTCGTGGTCGAGGTCAGCCTTCGCACGATCCTTCGCGAGCTTGAGTCGCCGCTGCGCCCGCTCGTCGTTTGCGCGCCCGTTCTTTGCGAGTCGTGCTTCTAGCCGCGCGAGCTCGTCACCCTTCGCTTGGCGGCGACGGGGTTCGCCGCGCATCAGCCACACGAGCGGCACGACGAAGAGGGCGCGCGTGACGATCAACAGCAGCACGAGCGCCCCGGCGATGAGGGCGACATGGCCGAGGTGGAACTGGGAGTCTGTGACCTCGTTCACGAGCACATGCAGCTGCAGCCCCATGATGAGGAAGACGCCGTTTTCGAGAATGAACTGCACCGTTCGCCAGTTCAGCCGCTCGTTCGTGCGGGCGATGGCGCTGAAGCGCCTGACCGCGTGGTAGCCGGTGTAGAGGCCCGTGACGACGACCGAGAGGACGCCCGAGGCGCCGATGACCTCGGCCGGGATGAACGCGACGAACGGCACGACGAACGACACGAGCGTGTCGTGCACGGGGTTGTTCAGCCTGGCGCGGATCCACACGGTGATGACGCCCATGATGAGTCCTACGGCGATGGCGGCGATGACGGAGAACACGAACGTTCCTGCCGCCTCCCAGAACACGAAGCTTCCGGAGACCGCCGCGAGCGCCGTGCGCAGGAGCACGAGTGATGTTGCATCGTTGACGAGGCTCTCGCCCTCGAGGATGGAGACGATGCGATCGGGCAAGCCGAGCCGTTTGCCGATGGAGGTTGCAGCGACGGCATCGGGCGGGCTGATCACTGCGCCGAGTGCCACGGCCGCGGGGAACGGGAGCGCGGGGACCGCGAGGTGCAACAGCCAGCCGACGAGGAGGGCAGAGATGAGCACGAGCAGCACGGAGAGGCCCGCTACGGGGCGCAGGTTGCGCCTAAAGTCAACGAACGGCACGTTCATTGCGGCTGAGTACAAGAGCGGTGGCAAGACACCGAGCAGGATGATCTCGGGGTCGATTTCGATGAGCGGGACGCCGGGGAGGTACCCGATGCCGATCCCGACCACGACGAGAACGAGCGGGGCCGCGATTCCGATGCGGCCGCTCACGAGGGAAACCCCGACGAGAACGACGACGGCTGCTACTGCGACAAGTGCGAGCTCCATCGCCCTAGTTTCTCACGTGGGGCCAATCCGAGAGCAAGTTCATGCCGAGAGCAAAGCCGCGGGGTGGGGTGGGCTGGGGTGCCGCTGGGTCGCTGGCAGCCGGTCGCCGCTGTACGCTCCGCCGCCGCTGGCCGATGTACCCGCTTTGCGCGGTTTCACCCGGAAAAGTCTCGGGTTTTCCGGGTGAAACGGTGCAAACCGGGTGAAACGGTTGTCGGAGGCGGCCTAACCGAGCGCCACGTCGGGGGTGGGCTCGCCGTAGAACTCCGCCCACTCTGCAACACGAGGGGCGAGAGCCGCCAGGTCAATGCGTTCTCCGGGGAACGGCGCGCACTCGAGCCTGCGAGACTTCGAGTCTCTGCGCCACGTGCCCACCGCGCGGCCATTGTGCACCACGGTCGCCTGGAACATTCCGTTGCGCCCCGGAATGAGCTGCGGGAGATGAGCTGCGTCGAACTGGGGCGACCTGTCAGAAAACCCAAGGATGTGCTCGTCAAACGCGGGGAGTAGCTGCCAACGATCCTGATCGGCGCCCGACCTTGAGCTCTCGACAGCTTCGAGAGCCTGAGGCGAGACCCAGAGAGCGCCGGCTACCCCTGCTACGCCGTCGCGCCTGGCCTCGACGACGGCGCCCGACTCCACGGCGAGGGCGAGCCCCCGGGCCGCGCTCGCGGCGGGTAGGAGAGCCCACGAAGCGAGATCCTTCTTCCCGACTGCCCCGCGCCCGCGGACGTAGCGGGCCGCGAACTCGGCGAGAGCCTCATCGCCATCGAGGGAGCGCGGGGTCGGGATCCAATCGGAGGCGAGTACCAAACGCGGCTCGGCGTCGGCGTTGGCGTCGGGCCCGCTGGCGTCGGTGCTGGCGTCGGGCCCGCTGGCGTCGGGTCCGCTGGCGTCGGGCCCGCTGGCCTCGCCGGCCCCGACCGGGCCGAACGTGGTGAGCCCGTTCTGGCACAGCCACCAGACGAGGTGATATCGCCAGGCAGGCTGCCACTCGATGCCAGCCTCCGTCCAGACTGCCGAGAGCTCGGCGCGGGTCAGACTGGTGCCGCCGCTGAGCGCCTGCAGCGAGACCTCGGTCACCCGTTCGAGCGCCTCGTCACTCATGCCGAGGAAGGCGCGACGCTTCGGCGCCCCGGCAAGTACCTTCGGGTTCGTGAGGCGCTGCATCCAACCGATGTCTTCCGCCGGAACGAGGTGGACTGTGCCGCGCATCGGCCACGACCGCACGATGGTGCGGTCGTTCATCGCCTTGACGAGGTCCTGGGCGGTGGTGCCTCGCGCGCGGACCCCGACGGCCCACTTTGAGGAGCGCCAGTCCTGTCCCTGGGCCGCGAACAGGTGGGTCACGACGGCGCGTACCCGCTCCGTTGCGGTCTTGCCTGCGGCAGAGACATCCACCGTCTCCGGCTGTAGTCCGAGCGCAATCTGGCGAACAGCGAGCAGTGTGGCATTAGGAAGGGAGACGCTCATCCGCTAAAACCTCGCTCGGTGGTATTGCGGTGGCAGGAGCGTGGCCGCAGAAGGCGCCCGGAGCTCTGTCGCCCACTGCAGCGGCAGGTGCGGGTTCGCGAGGAGCGGGCGTCCGAGGAAGACCACGTCGGCCTGCCCCGTGACCAGGATACCCTCGGCCTGCGCGGCCGACGTGATTACCCCGACGGCTCCGACGGGAAGATGGCCCTCGCGCCTCACCTTTGCGGCGAGCGGCACCTGATACGAAGGGCCAGCCGAGATGCTGATGCTCGGCGAGTTGCCCCCGGACGACACGTCGATGAGGTCTGCGCCATCCTCGGCGAGCCAGCCGCTCAGCACCGCGGCATCTTCAACATCGAAGCCGCCCGCGACCCAGTCCGTGCCGGAGATGCGAACGAGGATCGGTAGCTCCGCGTGGCGATCCCGAACCGCACGCACCACCTCGCGCACGAACCTCGCACGGTTCTCAAGGGAACCGCCGTACTCGTCTGTGCGTTGGTTCGAGAGCGGCGACAGGAACTCCTGCAGCAGGTAGCCGTGGGCTGCGTGTACCTCGATCGCGTCAAAGCCCGCGCGAACCGCGCGATCCGCTGCGTCAGCGAACGACTGGACGAGCGCTGCGATCTCGCCGGCCGTGAGCGCTCGCGGTTCCGCGTGGTGCTCGTCGAACGGGAGGGCCGACGGCCCGACGGTCTCCCAGCCGCCGGCGTCGACGGGAACGGAGCCGTGGGGCTCACCCGGCCACCACTTGTAGGTGCCCGCCTTGCGGCCTGCGTGGGCGAGTTGCACGGCGATCGCTGCGCCGTGCGAGTGCGCGATGCCCGCGAGTCGAGCGAAAGCGGATTCCTGCTGCTCGTTCCACAGCCCGAGGTCTTCGGGAGAGATGCGGCCTTCGGGCACCACAGCGGTTGCCTCGACGACGACGAGGCCCGCCCCGCCCCGCGCGAGCCCGCCAATGTGCTGGAGGTGCCAATCGCGCGGAACGCCGTCGCGTTCCGCAACCGAGTACTGGCACATCGGTGACACCCAGAGGCGATTTCGTACTTCGAGACCGCGGAGCGAGAACGGCTGGAACAGGATCGGATTCGGCATGGCCCAAGGCTAGCGATAGCGTGCGACATTCGCACTGCCTGTGGAAACTCGCGCACGAATGTCCGAGCCCTGTGCCAGGCTTGACTCATCCCGCAACTACGCGCCCACAGAGAGGATTGGCCATGCGACTCCTGCACACTTCGGACTGGCACCTGGGCCGCAGTTTTCACGGCAACTCGACGCTGCCGCAGTTGCGCGAAGTGCTCGGCGCGATTCCAGCGATCGTCCGTGACTTGGGTGTCGACGTTGTACTCGTGGCGGGTGATGTCTTTGACCACGCGGCTCCGGCAGCGGAGCTCTACGGGGTGCTCTCAGACGCCATTCGTGGCATTCGGGAAGCAGGGGCCCAAGTCGTCATCACGAGCGGCAACCATGACAATGCGGCGCGACTCGGGTTTCAGTCGGAGTGGGCGGCGCTTGGAGGGGTCCACGTCGTGACGAGCGACGACGCATTTCGCCGACCGATCGTGCTGACTGACGCCCACGGCAGCGTTGACCTCTACGCGATCCCGTATCTCGAGCCGATGCTGCACACCGCGCTGTACCCGGGCGAGAAGCTTCGCACCCACCGTGAACTCATCGCGCGAGTGACTGACGAGATTCGTGAGTTGCGCGGTGAGCGGGGCAATAGGTCGGTTGTGATGTCACACAGCTTTGTCGCGGGGGGCCTTGGCGACGCGGCCGCTGACGGAACCGAGGTCGCGGCCGCGAACGAAGGGCTGGTGTGGGACCTCACGGCGGGTGGCGTCGACGTCGTCCCCACCTCCGTGTTTGCCGGCTTTGATTACGTTGCGCTCGGGCACATTCACGGCCGCGCTGAGCTGGCACCCAGCATTCGCTACAGCGGCGCGCCCGTGCACTTCTCGTTCACCGAGGCCGGTAAACCGCGCGGCGGGTGGGTCGTCGACCTCGACGCGAGCGGCCTCGTGGACGTGGCTTGGGCAGACTTCCCGATTCCGCGACCCCTTGCGCGGTTGCGGGGCACGCTCGCGGAGCTCCTCACCGATACGGCGTTTGCCGAACACGAGGCGAGCTGGGTCGAGGCAACGCTGACCGACGCCGTTCGCCCGATCGATGCGATGCGGCGGCTGCGGGAGCGCTTCGCGTACTGCGCGCACATCGAGTTTCTGCCCTCGGCTCCGGCATCGAGCGGTTCCGCAAGTTACGCCGAGCGAGTCGCCCGCAAGTCTGAGATGGAAGTTATCGACGAGTTCCTTGGGCACGTGCGCGGGGGCGAACGCCTCGACGAGAGCGAACGCGAGCTGATGCGCGAGGTAATCGCGGCCGTTGCCGGCGACGTGGGCACCGCGGGGTCGGGGGCGGCGGAATGAGGATCCGGAAGCTTGATATCGAGGGCTTTGGTCCGTTTCGCGACCGCCAGGTGCTCGACTTTGTGGCCGCCGCGAGCGGCGGCATCCTCCTGATCTCTGGGCGCACGGGCGCGGGGAAGTCGAGCTTGCTTGACGCCGTGAGCTTCGCCCTTTATGGGGCGGTGCCGCGATACGACGGCATGGTATCGAGGGTGCGCTCCGACCATTCGGCGCCGGCGAAGCCAACGCTCGTGCGCCTCGAGTTTGAGGTCGCGGGGGAGCGCTACCTGATCGAACGCAGCCCTGAGTACACTCGTCCAGCCAAGCGCGGCGGCGGCACAACGACGCAGAAGACCGAGGCCCGGCTCTGGCGCTGGGACGACGCCTCGTCAGACTGGCTTGGCCTTGCTTCGCGACCGGTCGACGTTGCCGCAGAACTCAGCCCAGTGCTCAGGCTCAACCACGACCAGTTCCTGCAAGTAGTCATGCTGTCCCAGGGCGGTTTCCAGCGGTTCCTCCGTGCCGCAGACGACGAGCGGCAGGCGACGCTGCGCACGCTGTTCCAAACTGGGCGGTACGCGGATATCGAGGGGGAGCTCGTTGAGCGTCGCAAAGCCCTCGACGGAGCCGCGAAAGAGAGCGAAGCACGAATTGATGCCCTCATCGGAGGCCTCGAAGCCGCTATTGCGCGCGACGCTGCCGACTCTGATTCAGTGGAGTCGTCCCTGGGGCTGGCGGAAGGCCTGGAAAACCCGGAAGTCTTGACAGTGCTGCAGCGGCGTGAGCGCGTCGGGCGTGCGGTCGAAGCGCTCGCACAGCGTGCCGCGGGTCTGGGCTCTCGGTCTGCCGAAGATCGGGCAGCGCAGCGTACCGCGGCGTCAGACCTCGACGGTGCCCGCGCCTTGCGCGCGCGGCAAGAACGCCTCGCTCAGGCGGAGGAGAAGCGGGCTGCGCTCGCCACGCGGGCCGAAGACGTACGCTCTGCGAGGGCGGAGGTCGAGGCCGCGGAGCGGGCGGCGATCGTCGCCGCTGAGCTTCGAAAGCTTGACGGGGCTCGCGCTGCTGAGGCTGCGGCCGCTGCGCAGTGGGCGGAGACCTGGGGGCGCCTCAAGGAAACGCACGAGGAGTTCGCCCAAGAATCGTCGGCGAGTTCAAACGACGCCGAGGCTTCGGTGCGATCGGTTCTGCCTCCGCAGCGCTCAAGTCGGCTCTCCGGCGACGAGCCCTGGGCCGAGACGAGAGAGGCGCTCGCGAATGATCAGGATCAGGTCGCGAGGCTCCTCGGATCCCTCGCTGACGCCCGCGACGACGAGGCACGTCACGCCGGGCTGCTTGCCGAGCTGACAGGAGCGCGCGAGGAACTCGGCGCCGTCACTACTGACCACAGGGAAGAACAGGTCTCGCTGGCGGCGCTACCAGCTCGGATCGCCGAGCTGCGAACGGAGCGAGCCCCGGCGGCGGAAACCGCCGCAGGCCTTGACCGCTGCGTGGCCGACCTCGGGCGCGCCACGACCAAACGCACGGCCGCGGATGCGGTGACCGGCCTCGAGACGCGACTCGAAGCGGCCCATACGCGCTCCGCCAACTGCGCGATCGAGGCCGCTACCGCAGCTGCCGCGGTCAGTGACCTTCTAACGCGTCGCATTGCGGGGATGGCGGGCGAGCTCGCCGACGCGCTCATGGAGGGCGAGCCGTGCGCAGTTTGCGGGTCGACGACGCACCCCGCGCCCGCGTCGCACGCCGACCCTGTGACACCCGAAGCCGTTGAAGAGGCCGAAGCGCAGCGCGCCGCCTCCCAAACTCGCCTTGACGCAGCCCGCGAGGCGGAGCGCCAGATCGAGGCGGAGCTCTCGGCCGAACGCTCAACCAGCGAGGGGGCCACACCTGACGAGGCCGCTTCAGCTGTCAGCGTGGCAGCGGAAGCACTCGAGGCCGCGCGTGCCGCGGGCAAACGTGTCTCCGAGATCGACGCGCAGCTGCTTCTGGCCGAGGAGGAAACAGCAAAACGGGCCGCGAGAGTCGCAGACCTCGGGGCGAGAGTCGCATCGCTCACAAGCTCGATCCAGGCTCGCGAAGCCCAGGCAGTTGAACTCGCGGAAGAGCTTGGCTCTGCGCGGGGCAGCTACGCCAGCATCGATGCGAGAACTGAACACCTTGAGGTTCTGGCGCGCGCGCTCGCGGAGTGCGCTCGAAGCGGTGCTGAACGTGACGCCGCCCAGACCGCAACCGCGAGTGCGCGCGAGCGGGTTGCTGACGCGCTCCTTGCCCAGGGCTTCATCACCCCGGGCTTTGATCATTCTGACATCGAGGTCGGCATCGTCGCGGTCAAGGCTGCCGTTCGCGAGGCGGCCAAGATCGAAGCGCTTCGCCGCAGTGTCCGGGAATACGACGACGAGACGCAGCGGAACGCGGGTGAGCTGGCGGCTGCCGACCTCCAAGACCTTGATACGCGCCCGCTCGACCTCGACGGGCTTGCAGCGATCGCCGCAGCAGCGGAAGCGCGAGCGGAGGCATCGCTGGCGAGCTTCGCAGCTGCGGAGCGCATCGCCGCCGAGCACGAAGCGACGCTTCAGTCCGTTGACCGCGAGATTGCGGGGTTCGCGGTGGCGGGGGAGGAACTCTTGCGGCTGCGGCGCCTCGCCGACACGGTGCAGGGGAAAGACCCGAACACGAAGCGGATGCGTCTCGAAGTCTTTGTACTCGCGGCCCGTCTCGAAGCCATCGTTGCTGCGGCGAACCGGCGCCTCGCAACAATGGTGGGCGGCCGCTACAGGCTCGCGCACGACGACGGCCCTCGCGCGCGCGGCAGGCAGTCTGGTCTTGGGCTCGCAGTGATCGACGAGTACACGGGACATGCGCGCACAACTGACTCGCTTTCAGGAGGCGAGAGCTTCCTCGCCTCCCTAGCGCTTGCGCTCGGGCTGGCCGACGTCGTCACTGCTGAGTCTGGTGGCCTCGAACTCGATACGCTATTCGTTGACGAAGGGTTCGGTTCGCTTGACCCCGACGCGCTCGACCAAGCGCTCGCAACGCTTGACGGGCTGCGCGAGGGCGGCCGGACGGTCGCGCTCATTAGTCACGTGTCGGAGCTGAAGGAGCGGCTCGCAGGTGGCCTGGAAGTGGTCGCTGACGGCCAAGGCGTGAGCCGGCTGCGCGGCGACGGCGTGCTCCCATCCGATTCGCCAACACCTCACGACTGACCCATGACCGACTCCACACCGACCCGGAACCGAAAGGACGCGCGATGAGCCTCGCTCGCCAGCTCGACGAGATGAACCGCACAGGCGGTGCCGCGACAGCGGATGAGACGTTCGCGGTGTTCGAGGAGTGGGCGTGGGAAGAGCGCGGGCTGCGCTTGTACCCGGCCCAGGAGGAAGCGATCCTCGGGATGACACTCGGGTCGAACGTCGTCCTCGCTACTCCAACGGGAACCGGCAAGTCGCTTGTAGCGCTCGGCGCGCACTTCGCCGCGCTCGCCGAGGGCCGACGCACCGTGTACACGGCGCCCATCAAAGCGCTCGTGAGCGAGAAGTTCTTCGAACTCGTTGCTGTGTTCGGTGCTGACCGGGTCGGCATGATTACGGGCGACACGTCCATCAACCCCGACGCGCCGATTATCTGCTGCACCGCCGAGATTCTCGCAAACCTCGCACTGCGCGACCGCGAGGCAAACGGGATCACCCAGGTGGTGATGGACGAGTTCCACTTCTACGCTGACCCCGACCGCGGCTGGGCGTGGCAGGTGCCCCTCCTGCTCATGGAAGACGCGCAGTTCCTGCTCATGTCGGCGACGCTGGGCGACGTCACGGAGCTCGCCGACGACCTGAGCCGCCGCACCGGGCGCGACACTGAACTCGTGACCGGCGTCGAGCGGCCAGTGCCGCTCGAGTTTACGTACGCCGTGGCGCCCACACACGAGGTCATCGAACAGCTCGTGGAAGACCGGGAGACTCCCGCGTACCTCGTGCACTTCAACCAGTCGCACGCTGTCGAACAGGCCCAAGCACTCGCGAGCATCAAGCTCGTCGACCGCGCCGGGCGCGACGAGATTGCGGCGGCCATTGGAGCATTCCGTTTCTCAGCGGGGTTCGGCCAGACGCTCTCGCGACTCGTGCGTTCGGGCATCGGGGTGCATCACGCGGGCATGCTGCCCAAGTACCGGAGGCTCGTCGAGCAGTTGGCGCAGCGCGGCCTGCTCAAGGTCATCTGCGGCACGGACACGCTCGGGGTCGGGATCAACGTGCCGATCCGCACCGTCGTCATCACCGCGCTCACGAAGTACGACGGCGAGAAGATGCGTCGCCTGTCAGCGCGCGAGTTCCACCAGATTGCCGGTCGGGCCGGCCGGGCGGGCTTTGACACCGAGGGCGACGTGATCGCGCTCGCGCCCGAGTTCGAGGTGGAGAACGCGCGCGCGGCAGCGAAGGCCGCGGCAAAGGCGAGCGGTGGTAAGAAGGCCAAGCCCGCGAAGAAGAAGTCGCCGCCGCAGGGGTTCGTCGCGTGGACTGAGCAGACTCTCGACAAGCTCGTCGCGGCGTCGCCGGAGCCGCTCGTAAGTCGCATGAGAATCACTCACTCGATGGTGCTCGGGGTCATCGGTCGCGGCGAACAGTACGAGGGCGACGCCCTCGACACGCTCCGCACGCTCGTCTTCGACAGCCACGAACCGAGGGCCGCTCAGTTCGCGCACGCCCGGACGGCGATCGAGATCTTCCGCACGCTCGTGCGCGGCGGCATCGTCGAGTCGTACATCGATGGCCGAGGGCAGCGGTTGTTGCGCCTCACCGTTGAGCTGCAGGCGAACTTTGCCCTCAACCAGCCGCTCTCGCCATTCGCGCTCGCGGCGCTTGAGCTCCTCGACCCCGATTCGCCAAGCTACGCGCTCGACGCGATCTCCGTCATTGAGGCAACGCTTGAGGATCCCCGCGCGATCGTGCGGGCCCAGGAGCACCGCGCCCGCGGCGAGGCCATCGGCGCGATGAAGGCTGACGGGATCGAATACGAGGAGCGGATGGAACTGCTCGAAGAGATCACCCACCCGCAGCCCCTCGCCGAACTGCTCGGTGAAGCCTTCGAGGAGTACGTCAAGGAGGTGCCGTGGGCGCGCGACTACGAGCTTCGGCCCAAGTCGGTCGTGCGCGACATGATCGAGCGCGCCTTCGGGTTCCGTGACCTGGTCAACTACTACGGACTCGGGCGGGCAGAGGGCGGCGTGCTGCGCTACTTGAGTGACGCCTACCGGGCGCTCGAGCGAACGATGCCCGAGGCTGCCAAGACAGAGGAACTCGACGAGATCATCGACTGGCTCGGTGAGCTCGTGCGCCAAGTCGACTCAAGCCTCGTTGACGAATGGACCGAGCTCGCGAACCCCGATGTGGCTGCTGAGCTTGCCGCGCGCCACGGCTCGGAGGATGCTGCGCTCGTCGGGCCGCCACCGGCGCGCTCGCTCCTTGCCAATCAGCGGGCCTTCATGGTCATGGTGCGCAACGCGCTCTTCCGCAGGGTGCAGGCTGCCGCATTTGAGCACTACGACGAGCTCGAAACGCTCGACGCGCCGCACGGGTTTGGGGTGCAGAAATGGCGTGACGCCCTCGACGGATACTTCACCGAGTACGACGAGATCCGGGTCGACGGCGACGCTCGGGCCGCTGGTCTGCTGACCCTCGACAAGCAGGCGGAGCAGGCGGGCACCTGGGAGTTCCGCCAAGTGCTGCTCGACCCCGACGGGGACAAAGACTGGGGGATCGAGGGTGAGATCGACCTGGCCGCGTCTGAACTCGAGGGCGAACCCGTCGTGCGAGTGAACCGCGTCGGCCCGACCGCCTGATGCCCGCTGGCTACCCTGTGACTGCGAGTACGCCGGGTCAACTCGCGCCAGAGGCACCCACTATCTAGACTCAGACTATGACTCCCCAGGCACTGACCCCTGAACACTTCCTCGCGAACGCAGACCACACGCTGCTCGCCCCGCCGACAACCGCTGCAGAGCTCGAAGCGTTCCTCGTTGACGCGGTCGCGCTCGGCGTCAAGCGGGTCTGCGTAAGCCCTTCGCTGCTGCCTGTCGACAAGCGCGGGCTCGAGATCGTGACCGTCGTCGGGTTCCCGTCAGGCGTGCACAAGGCCGAGGTCAAAGCCTTCGAGGCGGCACAGGCCGTGCGCGATGGGGCCGACGAGGTCGACATGGTCGTGAACCCCGGCCTCGTCCACGCCGGTGACTGGGCCGGTGTCGAGGCTGAAGTCCGGGCTGTGCGCGAAGCGAGTAGTGGCAAGGTTCTCAAGGTCATCATCGAGAGCGCCTCGCTCACTGACGAGCAGATCGTCGGCTGCTGCCGCGCATCTGAGGCCGCGGGCGCGGACTTCGTGAAGACCTCCACCGGCTTCAATGCCGCTGGCGGAGCAAGCGTGCACGCCGTCAAGGTCATGGCAGACACCGTCGGTGGGCGCCTCGGAGTGAAAGCCTCTGGCGGTATCCGTGACGCCGAGACCGCGCGCCAGCTTTGGGCGGCCGGGGCGACCCGCTTTGGCGTTTCGGCAACCGGCGCGATCGTTGCGGGCTGGGGTTCCACGGAGACCGCAGCCGACGGCGGCTACTAGCCTCGCAGCTGGGCGGCACAAGTGACGGTTGAGATCCGTGAGCGTCGCGGGCCTGCGACGGCGGCGCACGCGGACATCGAGCGTGCAGCCGACGAGCTGTTTCGTTCCCACTTCGGCGTACTTCCTTGGGATGAGGATGCGCCCGAGCACGCGCCGCACGGCCATGTCGAGCGTGTGTTCGACGCGGTCGACGGCGCGACGCTCGTCGGCTTCGCCAAGGTGATCGTCGCGGGGGAGTACCTCCACCTGGAACAATTGTCAGTCTCGCCTGACCACGGCAGGCGCGGCATCGGCGGCAGGCTGGTCGGTTCAGTGCTGTCGGCCGCCTGGTCTGAAGGATTTGAGGCAGTGACGCTGCGCACGTTCGCAGACGTTCCTTGGAATGCCCCCTTCTACGAGAGGTATGGGTTTCGCGTGGTTGAGGCCGTGGATACGGAGTTTCACGCGGGGCTTGTCGAGACCGAAGCGGCGCTCGGGTTGATGGAGCACGGGGCGCGAGTGCACATGCTCGTGGCCCGCCCGAAGCAGGTCGGCCCTTAGTAACCAGCGCTGCGCGGAACAGCTTTCGGCGGTCAGCGCTCTCTCGGTAGCTACCCGCCGAGCATCCCCTCACCGTCAAATTTTCCTTTCAACCCCAAATGTTCGGGATATTTGGGGCCGAATGGAGAATTTGAGGGGTGTCGGGCGTTGGGGCGTTGGGCGTCGGGCGTCGGGCGTTGGGCGTTGGGCGTCGGGCGTTGGGGCGGCGGGTGTCGGGCGGCGGGGCGTTGGGCTGCGGGGCGCAGCGCGCTGAGCACGGACCGCACGGGGCGTAGGTAGCACCGGGGCGGCGCACCGGGCGGGCCAGGTCAGCTAGATGCGCGCGCCAAGCAGCTCGGAGATCTCCGCGGCGGCCGCGACCGCGCTCGGGGCGAACCGCTCAATCGAGTCATCGGGATGGGTGACGACGAGCGAAGAGATCGAGAGGCTGTACGCGGGTTCGCCTCGGTGGTTGAAGATCGGCGCCGAGACGCAAACCGTGCCGACCTCGTGCTCCTCGAGGTCGAGGGCATAGCCGCGTGACTGCACCTGCTCGAGCTCCGCAACAAGGGAGTCGACCTCGGTCAGCGTCGCCTTGGTGAGCGCTGGGAGCCCGGTCTGCTCCGCGTAGTCTTTGACTTCCGCGGGGCTCCGGTGGGCGAGAACTGCCTTCCCGAGACCGGTGCTGTGAAGCCACGCCGACCTGCCAGCTCGCGAGCGCACCCGGTACGGACGCTGAGACTCAGTAGCAAAGACGAACGCGACCTCGTCGGCGCCGGCCTCTCCGATGTGCACGGTGCACTGGGTTGAAGCGGCGAGCTCGGAGACGATCGGCTCCGCCAGCGCGACGATGTCGAGCGTTGACAGAGTGTGCCCGGCGAGCAGCGTGAAGCGGCGCCCTGCACGGAACCCGCGGTCGGCGTCTCCGGTAATGAAGCCCGAGGAGATGAGCATCGCAAGGATCCGGTGGACCGTCGACTTGGGGAGCTGCGCGGCCTCGACGATGTCGGTAAACCTCGAGTTCATGAGTGCGGCTTCGAGCACCGCAAGCGTTTTCTCGCTCGCGGTTTGGGGGCGCATGGGGTAACCGTCAGTCGAGTGGTTGGTGCCTTGCATCGACTCCCTTTCGCTAATCTTTCCAGGTTAGTGGTCAGAGCTAGCCGGATGGGAAGACAGGCGGAAATCGCGCAATATTGGTCCGGTGCGCCGCGGCAGCCCTGTGAGTGCTGCAGCCCGTGGGCGCGGCAGCCCCGCGAGAGCCGCTATTCGTTGCCTGCCGGAGTCAGCGCATCGAACGCCTCGCCGATCAGCGCGGTTGCGCGCTCGCGGCCGACGCCAAGTTCCACGAGGGCCCGGGCCGTGCTGTGAGCGAGTTCTCTCGCCCGCGCTTGGATGGGGTCGTCGCCCAGCGTCACAAAGGTTCCAGCGCGGCCGCGCCCTTCGACGACGCCAGCCTCCTCAAGCGCGCGGTACGCGCTCGCGACCGTGTTGGCTGCGAGGCCCAAGTCGGCTGCGAGCCCGCGCACGGTGGGCAGGCGGGATCCCGGCGCGAGTTCCCCCGAAGCTACCGCCGAGACGACGGCGTTGTGCAGCTGCCGGAACGGCGGGGTCCCTGAGGCTGGGTCGATGGCGATTGCAAAGCTCGTCATGGTGGCAAGCATATGGCCCCGGCCCCACCGAAGTGGGGCCGGGGCCACGGAGCGCTAGGCAGGTTAGCCGATACCCGCCATCTCCTCGACGTGGGTCTTACCGACCCGGTCGAGTACGGCGGGGCGCTTCGCCTTGATCCACCAGTAGCGCGAGAACGCCGCGAGCATCGTGATGACGAAGAGGTACGGGATCACGTTGAGCGGGAACGCCGGCACGGGGTAGACGTTCGCCACGAACACGTATGCCATCGCGACGACAGCTACCGTCGCCGTCACCCAGATCAGGCGGTTCTTGATGCCCTCGCGGGTCGTGTAGACGACACCAGCGATTGCGACGAGCGAGTAGGCGACCATGTACCCGTACGTGCCGTATGTGTCGACCCAGACGGTGATGTCCATCGGGTGCGTCCCGGCGAGCAGGAGGATGATGTCGAGCACAATCGCCGCAGGCCCGGCAATGAGCAGCACGCGGTGCGGGGTGAGGTGGGTCTCGTGGGTGCGGCCGAAGCGCTCGGGCACCATGCCCTCCTTGCCCATCACGTAGATGATGCGGCCAACGACGTTGAGCGGCGCGACGACGACGGCGAAGAACGACGCTGCGACACCGAACACGAGGATCGGCGTGAACCATCCCGGCATGTTGACCTTCTCTGCGACCGCCTGCAGCGGGCTCGCGACCTCGCCAAGCTCGTCGCCGAGCACGGCGATCTGCGTGTAGGCGGAGAACACGTAGAGCACGCCAACGGCGACGGCGCTCCACATGATCGCGCGAGGGATCGCCTTCTTCGGATCCTTTGCCTCGCGCCCGAGGGCGTCGGCCGACGAGAATCCGACGAAGCCGAGGATGCCGAGGACCATGCCAGCGGCGACGCCCTGGAAGGGTACGCCTTCGAATGAGAACTGCGACGGATCCCACGCGGCGTCGCCGAGCACGATGAGCGCGGTGACGAGCAGCACGAGGATGATCGCGACCGACAGCAGCTCGAGCACGAGCGAGATGCGCGCCGAGATGCGGATGCCGCGGATCGTGAAGAAGGTCGCGCCGCCGCCGATGATGACGGCGAGGGCGATGAGCCACGGCGTCGAACCAGCGGACTCGATGCCGAAGATCACGAGCAGGTCGGACATGTACGAGATGGCGCCGCCGAGCGAGCCCGCGGCGATGCCCCACGAGCCGATGAGGAGCGCGACGCCCGCGGCGAACGCGCCCGCCGGGCCAAGGCCCTGCGCGACGTAGGTGTAGAGCGAGCCCGCGGAAGCGTGGCGCTTCGCGAACATGCTGATGATGTAGCCGACGCACAGGATCACGATCGTCGCGAGGACGAACGCGAACATGGTGCCGCTGCCAGCTCCGAGGAAGATCGACGCTGCGGTGAACGCGATGACCGCGCTGGGCGCGATGCTCGCGATCGCTTGGGCCGCGAGCTCGGGGCCAGACATGACCCCTTCGCGCAGGCCGGCGTCAGCCTTCTGAGTGGTGGACTGGGACATTCAACTCTCCTTTGAGAAGTTCTTCAGGTGTTACGGGATGAGCAGCGTGCGGAGTACGCCGCCGGAAGCGAGATCGTCGAGCGCGTCAGCGGCTTCGTCGAGTGAACGGCGGCCCGAGATGAGCGGATCGAGCTTCAGCTGACCGTCCATGTAGCGGTCCACCAGTGCGGGGATATCGATCGAGGGGCGCACCGAGCCGTAGTTCGACCCGAGGATGCGCTGGTCGGCCTCCGCGAGCACGAGCGGTTCGAACGACGCCTTGGCACCGGTCGGCGGGAGCCCAACGATGACCGCAGCCCCGCCGAGGCCGAGCATCTGGATCGCCTGCTCGGTGGTGACGGTGCGGCCGATCGCGTCGAAGGCGTAGTCGACGCCGTCGGGGATGAGCTCGAACAGCTGCTCGACGGCGTTGCCCTCGGACGCGTCGATGCGGTCGGTCGCGCCGAACTGCATTGCCATGTCGGTCTTCTCTGGCACGACGTCGATCGCGATGATGCGCTCAGCGCCAGCGAGCTTCGCCCCCTGGACCACGTTCAGGCCGACGCCACCGCAACCGATGACGGCGACGGTCGAGCCTGGCTCAACGGCGGCGGTGTTCATCACGGCGCCGACGCCTGTCGCGACCGCGCAGCCGACAACGGCGATGACGTCGAGGGGAGCGTCGTCACGAACCTTGATCGCGCCCGAGGCGGGAACGACGACCTCCTCAGCGAACGACGAGACCCCGAGGTAGTGGTGCAGCGACTCCGCTTCGCCTTCCTCGCCCTCGATGCTCAGGCGCGAGGTGCCGTCGAAGAGTGAACCCTTCGCGTTGATGACCTGGGCGACCTTCTGGCAGCGAGCCTCGTGGCCCTGCAGGCAGTATCGGCACTCGCCACATGGCGGAACCCAGCTGAGCACGACGTGGTCGCCGACGGCGAGCGACGTGACGCCCTCGCCGAGCTCGACGACGACGCCGGAGCCCTCGTGACCCATGACCATCGGCGCGGGGGCTTCCCACTCGCCGCGCTTCACGTGCAGGTCAGAGTGGCAGACGCCAGCCGCTGCGATCTTCACACGGACCTCGCCTGCCTTCGGCGGTGCGAGCGTGACGTCGGCGACGGCGACGCGGGTGTTCGGTTCACGAAACACGACTGCCTTCATGATGTTCCTCCTCCATTGGGGTGCGCTTAGGCGGCGCAAAAGTTCGTCGAAGAGATCGTAAGTACCTGCCATCCGACATGTCACTGTGCCAATCGTCGAACCTGAGAGTGCACCTACGGCATTTGGTACATTTATGGCATGAGTTTCGACCTGCGAACCGTCGCCCGGGTGGTTGCCGGCGTCTACCTCGACAACGGGGTGAGTGACCACACCCCGTGCGAAGGGCTTGCGCGGGTCGGCGAGTACGTCGTTGTCGCGAGCGCCGAGTTCGCGACCCTTGTGACTGGAACGGTCGCCGAGCTCGAGGCCAGGTTCGCGCAGGGGAGTGAGGCGGCCGCGGTCACCTCGCGGGCGGTGTTCGTGAGTGAATCAGACACCCCGCGCCTCCGAAAGATACTCGCGGCCCACGGTATGAGCGCGGTGCTTGGGGCGTCTGCGTCTGGCGATGCGCTGCACTACCGACTCGCGGCCCTGCTTGCGGACGACAGAGCGGCCTCCGATCGCCTCGTCGCGTCGGGAACCCGGGTGCTCACGCAGGTCGCGCGCCGCGGGGGAGCGACCGCGGCTATGGCAGAGCTCGCGCATCGGATTGACGGCTGGGCCGTGCTGCTCGATGCCCACGGCCAGCTGATTGCGAGCGCGGGCGCCGGGCGACTGCACCTCGACGACGCGAAAGCGGTCGCACTCGGGAAGCCCGTGCGCGTGCGGCACCCGGGGCTGCAGACCCACCAGGTTGGCTCAGACCTCGACTTTACCGGCTACCTCGTTGTTGCGTCACGGTCGAGCGCGACGAGCCGTATCCGCGACCTCGCGTCGCAGGCGGCGGCGCTCTTCGACCTGGTGCTCCGCACGCGCGACCCATCGGTTACCGAGCACCTCGGGCGCGAGGCACTCGTCGAAATCCTGCACGGAGGTGGTGCGCAGGCGACTGAGCTGCTTCGGCGGTGGGGTGTGCGCGAGGTCGAGCTCACCGCGTTCGCGCTCGGCACGCGCACCCGCACGGTCGACCTTGAGCGGCTCGTCGAGCGCTGGCTAGACGAGCTCGGGGTTGAGCACATCTTCGTTGGTGACCCCGGCCTCGTCCGAGGGTTCGTTCCCGAACACCTTGTCGGCGAACTCATGGCTCTCGCGGCGGGATTCGAACCGCTCGGGGCGACGTCGCTGCACCTGGGGCTCGGCGCGGCCGCCCCGATCGATGCGCTCGGGCGAAGCGCCGTGCAAGCAAAGCAGGCCTTCGACGCCGCGTTCGAAGCGGGGGCGAGCGCGCAGCGCTACGCCGAGCTGCCAACGGTGGATTTCGTGCTTGACGTGATCTCCGAGGACCATCGAACCCAGCTCGGGGGAGTGCTCGATGGGCTGCGAGGCGATGACGGCGACCATGGGGAGCTACTCGACACCCTGCGCGTGTTCCTCTCCGAGCACGGGGCGCACCGCGCCAGCGCAGCGAAGCTTGGCATCCACAGGCAGACCCTTGTCTCGCGGATTCACCGTGTCGAGGAGCTCACGGGGCTCTCGATGGCCCGGCCTGACGACCGCGCCGCCGCGTGGCTGGCGCTGAGGGCGCTCGGGCACGAAGCGTTCACGCAATAGAATCGTGCTCATGCGACTCGGAGTCATCGACGTAGGTTCAAATACCGTTCATCTCCTCGTGGTTGACGCGCATCCCGGTGCGAGCCCCAACCCGTACCACTCGCAGCGGTCGACGCTGCGGCTCATGCGCTACCTCGACGACGACGGCGCGATCACCGACGAGGGCGTCGCCCGGATCATCGCCGCGATCGCAGAAGCGGTCAAGACCGTTCAGGAGATCGGCGTCGACGACCTGCTCGCGACGGCGACCTCCGCAATCCGCGAGGCCGCGAACGGCGAGGAAGTGCTCGCGCGCATCGAGCGCGAGACCGGGCTCAAGCTCGACGTGCTCTCGGGCGAGGACGAGGCGCGGATCACGATGCTTGCCGTGCGTCGCTGGCTCGGCTGGTCTGCCGGCGAGATCCTGCTCTTCGACATCGGCGGCGGGTCGTTCGAGATCGCCCAGGGCGCCGACGAGTACCCCGACGTACAGGTCTCTCTCCCGCTCGGCGCGGGGCGCTCGACGATTCTCTATCTCCCGGAGGATCCGCCCACCGCGGAAGGGATCTCGCGCCTCCGCGCGCACGCCCGCGAGGAATTCACGCGGGTTCGCAAGGAAATGTTCAAGGGGCGGCCGAAGCCGAAGCGGGTGGTGGGGACGTCGAAGACGATCCGCTCGCTCGCGCGCCTCATCGGCGGCCCGCCTGACCCGGCGACGGGTGACCTCGCTGAGCTGCACTATGCGGGACTGCGTGAGTGGGAGCCGACGCTGCGCGATATGCCTGGCTCCGTTCGCGAGTACCTGCCAGGGATTACGCCAGAGCGCGGATACCAGATCATGGCGGGCGCGGTCGTGCTGCGCACCGCGATGAAGGTGTTCGATGTCTCGACGCTCACGATCTCGCCGTGGGCGCTGCGCGAGGGAATCGTGCTGCGCTACATCGACGCCCTCGATGGCCGCGGAACCGACCCGGTCTCCGAGGACGGATAGCGCCCAATCATCGGGTAGTTTTAGCGGAAGGTACAAACGCTTAACGTAGCTTCCGCGGGGTTGATATCGAAAACGCAACCATTTCCACTCTCGCGGTGCGTCGAAGGCTGTCGTGCTGTAGGAATACACTAATGAATCTCATTCGCCCGCGGCAGGCGCGGGCGCTCATCCATGGGGGTTAACCATTGACCATCTCAACTACTAAGAAGATGCTCGGCCTCACCGCCGCGGCGGGCCTCGTGCTCGGCCTCTCGGCGTGTGGCCAGGCACCCGAGGCTGGCGGCGAAAGCGGCGGCGCAGAGGCCGTTGCCGGCTTCAAGCCCTGCATGGTGTCGGACGAGGGCGGCTTCGACGACAAGTCATTCAACCAGCTCGGCTACGAGGGCCTGAAGAAGGCTGCCGACGAGCTCGACGTCGAGTTCGGCGAGACCGAGTCGAAGAGCGCGAGCGATTATGCCGCGAACCTCAGCGGCCTTGTCGACGCAGGCTGCACGTTCATCGTCTCGGTGGGCTTCATGCTCTCGGAGCCGACCGTGAACGCGGCGAAGGCGAACCCCGACGTGCAGTTCGCGATCATCGACGACTGGGCTGACAACGACTTCGACGGTAAGACCGACGCGCCGAACATCAAGCCGCTCGTGTTCGACACGGCGCAGGCAGCGTTCCTCGGCGGCTACGCGGCAGCCGCTGTCTCGGAGACCGGCACCGTCGGCACCTTCGGTGGCGCGAAGATTCCGCCGGTCACCATCTTCATGGATGGCTTCCAGGACGGCGTTGAGTACTTCAACAAGGAGAACAGCAAGGACGTCAAGGTCATCGGTTGGGACGTCGCGAAGCAGGACGGCCAGTTCACCGGGGAGTTCGCGGCGAACGACACCGCAAAGCAGATGGCTCAGGGCATCCTCGACCAGGGCGCAGACGTGCTGCTCCCCGTCGGCGGCCCGATCTACCAGTCGGCTGCTGAGGCGATCCGTGACTCGGGCGGCACCGCGAAGCTCGTCGGCGTCGATGCAGACGTCTACCAGACTGACCCGAAGGTCAAGGACATCCTCTTCACCTCGATCATGAAGAGCATGGACATCGCTGTGTACGACTCGGTGATGGAAGCCGCCCAGGGTAAGTTCAGTGCTGAGCCCTTCGTTGGCGTACTCGAGAACGACGGCGTGAGCCTCTCGGGGTTCAACGACTTCGCAGACAAGGTCCCCGCAGACCTGCAGAAGCAGCTCGACGAGATCAAGGCCGGCATCGTTGACGGCTCGATCAAGGTCGAGTCGCCCTCCTCGCCGTAAGGCACTCTGATGGCGGGCCGGTGGGTGATCTCTGATCGCTCACCGGCCCGCCATCTTGGATTCACCAGGGGAGTCGCCCAGGCACTACCCCAGAGAAACGAACTTGGATAGATTTACGGCATGACGCTCGAACTGCGCGGGATCACGAAGCGATTCGGATCATTCACCGCGAACGACCGCATCTCAATCGAGGTGCGACCCGGAGAAATTCACGCCCTGCTGGGTGAGAACGGCGCCGGCAAGTCCACACTGATGAACGTGCTTTACGGGCTCTACCAGCCCGACGAGGGCGAGATCGTCGTCGACGGCGAAGTGCAGCGCTTCAAGGGCCCAGGCGACGCGATGGCCGCGGGCATTGGCATGGTGCACCAGCACTTCATGCTCGTGCCGGTATTCACCGTCGCCGAGAACGTCATGCTTGGGCATGAGAGCACGAAGTTCGCCGGGGCGCTCGATCTCGCGAGCGCGCGCGCCCACGTGCGCGAGGTCGCTGACCGCTTCGGGTTCGAGGTTGACCCCGACGCGGTCGTCGAAGACCTGCCCGTCGGAGTGCAGCAGCGCGTCGAAATCATCAAGGCGCTCTCGCGCGACGCGAAGGTGCTCGTGTTCGACGAGCCGACTGCCGTGCTCACGCCGCAGGAGACCGACGAACTTATGCAGATCATGCGGCAGCTGCGCGACGAGGGCACGGCGATCGTGTTCATCACGCACAAGCTGCGCGAGGTGCGCGAGGTCGCCGACCGGATCACGGTCATTCGCCTCGGCAAGGTCGTAGCTGAGGCGTCGCCCGAGTCATCGACGAACGAGCTCGCCTCGCTCATGGTGGGCCGCGCCGTCGAACTCACCGTACAGAAAGAGGCGCCCAATCTGGGCGACGGTGGGCTGAAGCTCACCGACGTCACGATCGCCGACAGCTCGGGACACATTGTCGTGGACCGAGTGAACCTCGAGGTTCGCCCCGGCGAGATCCTCGCTATTGCGGGCGTGCAGGGCAACGGCCAGACCGAGCTCACCGAATCACTCGTCGGCCTCCAACAGCTCACCTCGGGCGACATCACGCTCAATGGAAAGTCGCTCGTCGGCAAGCCCGTGAAGCAGATCATCGACGAGGGCGTCGGCTTCGTTCCCGAAGACCGGATCGAAGACGGCCTCGTCGGCACGTTCTCGGTCGCAGAGAACCTCATGCTCAACCGCACGAGCGACCCCGAGTTCGTGCGGGCCGGGACCGTGCGTCGGGGGGCACTGAACGACTTCGCCGAGGCGAAGATCGCCGAGTATGACATTCGCACGCAGGGCCCGAACGCCCACGCAGGTAGTTTGTCGGGCGGCAACCAGCAGAAGGTCGTGATCGCTCGCGAGCTGAGCCGCGACCTGAACCTGCTCGTCGCGTCGCAGCCCACCCGCGGCGTCGACGTTGGCTCGATCGAGTTCATCCACACGCGCATCGTTGAGGCACGTGACACAGGCGTCCCAGTCGTGCTCGTCTCGACCGAGCTCGACGAGGTCTCCGCACTCGCTGACCGCATCGCCGTGATGTACAAGGGAGCGATCATCGGCATCGTTCCAGGCAACGCTTCGCGCGAAACCCTCGGCCTCATGATGGCCGGCGAAACCCCCGAAGGAGTCGCGGCGTGAGCGCACCGACCAGAGTCACGAACGGGCAGCCCTCGGGTTCGAAGCCCGAGACGGCGGAGCGCCCGCCGCAGAACAAACTCATCACGGAGCTGCTGTCGAGCTCAGTGACGACGACAGTGCTCGCGATCGTCCTGTCGATGCTCATCGGCGGCCTGCTCATCGCGTTCACCGACCCGAAGGTCATCGAGGCCTCCGGCTACTTCTTCCAGCGCCCGGCCGACACGTTCGTGGCGCTCTGGGACGCGATCTCAGGCGGCTACGCCGCGCTCTTCCGCGGCTCGATCTTCAACTATGAGGCGCCGAGCTTCCTCCGCGCGATCAAGCCGCTGTCCGACACGCTGAACTTCGCCACGCCACTCATCATGGCCGGCCTCGGCGTCGGTCTCGCGTTCCGCGTCGGCCTGTTCAACATCGGTGGCCGCGGCCAGATGCTGATGGGCGCGGCAGCCTCCGGCTTCGTAATGTTCGGCCTCGACCTGCCGTTCGCCCTGCACCTGCCGCTCGTCATCATCGCGGGCATCGCAGGCGGCGTCATCTGGGGCGGCCTCGTTGGCTTCCTCAAGGCCCGCACTGGCGCGCACGAGGTGATCCTCACCATCATGCTGAACTTCGTCGCGTTCTACTTCATTGCGTGGCTGCTGTCGACCCCGGGGCTGCTCATGCGCCCGGGCGGCAACCAGCCGATCTCCCCGGTCACCCCTGAGAGCGCGAAGTTCCCGCTGCTCTTCGGGGCCCCGCTGACAACGCACTGGGGCTTCATTGTCGCTCTGCTCGCTGCTGGCTTCGTCTGGTGGCTCATGGAGCGCTCGTCGCTCGGCTTCCGCATGCGCGCCGTCGGTGAGAACCCGCACGCCGCACGCGCCTCGGGCATCAAGGTCGAGCGGATCATCTTTTACGCGATGGCGATCGCGGGTGGCCTCGCCGGTCTCGCTGGCGCGAACCAGATCGCTGGCACCATCACGACGGGCTTTGGCAGCCACATCGACGCCGGCATCGGCTTCGACGCGATCACGGTCGCGCTGCTCGGCCGCTCGCGCGCGTGGGGGGTTGTCTGGGCTGGCCTGTTGTTCGGTGCGCTGAAGGCAGGCAGCTTCACGATGCAGATCGCTGAGAAGATTCCCGTAGACATCGTGCTCGTCGTGCAGGCGCTCATCGTGCTCTTCATCGCGGCGCCACCGCTCGTGCGCACGGTCTTTGGCCTCAAGCGTTTTGACCGAGTGCACGCACTCCAGCAGAAGGGGGCGTCGGCATGAGCGCGGTCCACGAACTCACCGGTACCCAGGTCGTCGTCGACGGCGCTGGCGTCGTCCGCACCCGCAGCCTGAAGGCGCCGATCGCGTTCGCGATCGTCGCGATCCTCGGCCTGCTGCTCGCGTTCCCCGCGGGCCGCGCAGGAGAGAGCACGTTCCGCCTCTCCGACCGCACCCAGTCGCTGCAGCTGCCAGACGTCGCGCTGCCGACGGCCGGCACCGTCATCGCGTGCGCGCTGATCCTGACCGCGATGGCGGCGCTGACGTTCGTGTTCGCGGCCCAGTACAAGCGCATCCCGCTGTGGTTCACCGTGATCTTTGCGGTCGTGGGCATCTTCCTGTTCCTCACCTGGTCGGCAGCGGGCGGCATCGTCCCCGTGACGGGCCTGCTGTTCGGTGCGCTGTCGCTGTCTGTGCCGCTCATCTTCGGCGCCCTCGGTGGCGTCATCGGCGAGCGCGCGGGCGTCGTCAACGTCGCGATCGAGGCGCAGTTCCTGTTCGCCGCGTTCACGAGTGCGCTCATCGCGTCGATCACCGGATCCTACGTCGCCGGCCTCCTCGGCGCGCTCGTCGCTGGCGCGCTCGTCGCCGCGATCCTCGCCGTGTTCTCGATCACCTACGTCGTCACCCAGGTGATCGTCGGTGTCGTCCTCAACGTGCTCATCACGGGCCTCACGAGCTTCCTCCACGGCGCGCTGCTGCAGCCGAACGCGGCGACCCTGAACTCGCCGCCGCGCTTCCCGCGGTGGGCGATTCCGGGGCTCAGCGAGATCCCGATCCTCGGGCCGGTGCTCTTCAACCAGACCCTCATCGTCTACCTCGCCTACATCATCGTGCCGCTCGTCACGTGGGCGCTCTACCGCAGCCGCTGGGGCCTCCGCCTCCGAGCCGTCGGCGAGCACCCGCAGGCGGCCGACACGGTGGGCATCAAGGTGAACCCGACGAGGTTCTGGAACCTGCTGCTCGCGGGCGCGATCGCAGGCATCGGCGGCGCTTACTTCACGCTCGGCTCCGTCGGCGCGTTCGACAAGGAGATGGCCGGCGGTCTCGGCTTCATCGCCCTCGCCGCGGTCATCTTCGGTGGCTGGGACCCGTGGCGGGCGACCCTCGCGGCGCTGCTCTTCGGCTTCACGAAGAACCTTGAGACGCTGCTGAACAACCTCGGTTCGCCTATCCCGTCCGAGTTCATGTCGATGCTGCCTTACGTCGTGACGATCCTCGCGGTCGTTGGCTTCTCGGGCAAGTCGCGGGCGCCCGCCGCGAGCGGCAAGCCCTACGTGAAGGGATAGCAGACGTGACAGCAAACGATCACGGAGTTGACTGGGACGGGCTCAGGGCCGCGGCCGTCGCGGCGCTCGACCACGCCTACGTGCCGTACTCGAACTACCCGGTGGGGGCGGCCGCGCTCACCGACTCGGGGCGAATCGTGTCCGGCTGCAATGTCGAGAACGCCTCGTACGGCCTGACGCTCTGCGCCGAGTGCGCCCTCGTTGGCGACCTCCACATGGGCGGGGGCGGCAAGCTCGTCGCGTTCGTCTGTGTGAACCGCGCGAAGGAAACGATCATGCCGTGCGGGCGCTGCCGGCAGCTCCTGTACGAGCACTCCGCCGAGGGCATGCTGCTCGAGACCGTGTCGGGCATCCGCACGATCGACGAGGTGCTGCCCGACGCGTTCGGCCCGCGCGACCTTGAGCGCGTCGCCGAGGCGACCTGACCCCACATCCCACCGGAAGGAACCACCGTGAGTGTTGAGCCATTTGATGCCGTAGACGTGATTCGCGCGAAGCGCGACGGGGGAGCGGTGCCAGAGCCGGCGCTCCGGTGGATGGTCGACGCCTACACCAGGGGCTACGTGTCGGACGCGCAGATGGCGTCGTTCGCGATGGCGATCTACCAGCGCGGGATGGCCCGCGACGAGATCCGGGTGCTCACCGACGCGATGATCGACTCGGGCGAGCGCATGAGCTTCGCCGGCCTCTCCAAACAGACCGTCGACAAGCACTCGACCGGCGGCGTCGGCGACAAGATCACGCTGCCGCTCGCGCCGCTCGTCGCGTCGTTCGGCGTTGCCGTGCCGCAGCTGTCGGGCCGCGGCCTCGGGCACACTGGCGGCACCCTCGACAAGCTCGAGGCGATCCCTGGCTGGCGGGCGGCGCTGTCGAACGAAGAGATGTTCGCGCAGCTCGACGGTGACGTTGGCGCGGTGATCTGCGCCGCCGGGTCGGGCCTCGCCCCGGCAGACAAGAAGCTCTACGCCCTGCGCGACGTGACCGGCACGGTCGACTCGATTCCGCTCATCGCGTCGAGCATCATGTCGAAGAAGATCGCCGAGGGCACGGGCGCGCTCGTGCTCGACGTGAAGTTTGGCTCGGGCGCGTTCATGCAGGACTACGCGATGGCGCGCGAGCTCGCCGAGACGATGGTTGCGCTCGGCACCGATTCCGGCGTGAAGACGTCGGCGCTGCTCACCGACATGAACGTGCCGCTCGGCCTCACAATCGGCAACGCGAACGAGGTTCGCGAGTCTGTCGATGTGCTCGCCGGTGGTGGCCCCGCCGACGTGCGCGAGCTCACTATCGCGCTCGCGCAGGAGATGCTTGCGCTCGCGGGTCTGCCTGAGGCCGACGTCGCGGGCGCGCTCGACAGCGGCCGGGCGATGGACTCCTGGCGCGCGATGATCGCAGCGCAGGGCGGCGACCCCGACGCGGCGCTCCCGGTCGCGCGCGAGGCCCACGTCGTCACCGCCCCCGTCTCGGGCGTGATGTCGAAGCTTGAGGGGCTTCCGTTCGGTATCGCGGCTTGGCGTCTCGGCGCGGGGCGCGCGCGGGCTGAGGATCCCGTCATCCACTCGGCAGGCATCGACCTGCACGCGAAGCCCGGCGACGCGGTCGTCGCGGGCCAGCCGCTGTTCACGCTCTCCGCGGAAGACGACGCCCGGTTCCCGCGCGCTCTCGAGGCGCTGGAGGGCGCCTGGGAGATCGACGCCGATGCCAGCCCAGGAGCGCACGCACCCGGCCCGCTTGTTCGCGAGCGCATCACCGGATAGCTCGCGGCGCGCCCGGCGGCCGCGCGTCGCCGGGCCGGTTTTGAGTTCCGTGGGGAAACCGGGTAAAGTAATCTCTTGGTGCGGCGCTCGAAAGAGTGGCCAAAGCCACAGTGGGATATGGTGTAATTGGCAACACTACGGTTTCTGGTACCGTCATTCTAGGTTCGAGTCCTGGTATCCCAGCCACAGAGAAGCCCCAGACTTTCCTCGGAAAGTCCGGGGCTTTTCGCATCTTTCGGGAAGGGTGAGCGCATGGAGCTGTTGCGAGCGATCCCAGCCGCGGCCGGGGTCGCGATTGTCGCCGCCTGCTTCCTCAGATTCCTCCGCGCCGTCTACGTCGACGGTGCGCTCGACGAGCGTGCGAAACTCGCCGCGCGGTCGGGGTTGATCCTGCCCGCAGCGCTTGCGGCCCGCGACGGATAGCCGTCTCGGGCCGCAAACCGATTTGCGCGGGCTCTGGCTACGCGAGGGGTCTTTCGCGCTCGCCGGAGAGCTTGACGCGCAGCGTCGGTATCCATATCTCAGGCGATCGGTGAGTCACGAGGATGACGGTGCCGCGAGTCGCAGCGATCGACTCTGCGACAGTGCGTTCAGCTTGAGCATCCAACGCCGACGTGGCTTCGTCGAGCACCAGAATCGGTGCATTCTTGAGCAGCGCCCGAGCGATCGCGACGCGTTGCCGTTCACCGCCCGAAAGATTGGCTCCCCGATGCCCGGCCTCCTGGTGCACGCCTAACGGCGACCGGGCGATCACCTCGCCGAGCGCCGCCCTGCGCGCAGCCTCGATGACCGCGTCGTCGCTGGCAGCAGGATTGCCGAGACGAATGTTTTCCGCGAGGGTTCCTGAGAACACGTCAGGGTGCTGCGGGACGTACGCGATGTGCTCCATGAGCTGTGCCTGTTGCAGTTCTCGCAGATCTGTACCGCCCAGCAGCACCCGGCCCGCGTCGGGGTCGTCGAACCGCAACAGCAAACTGAGCAGGGTGCTCTTGCCGCTTCCTGTGGGGCCCTCAACCAAGACCCTCGCGCCCTCCGGCACCACGGCGGAGACGTCGCTGAGGGCTGGCGGGTGTGAAAGCCCTTCGAGCTCGATGACGTGACCTGTCACGGGGCCGGCCCGCGTGGGCTCTGGCAGGGCCGGGGCAGAGACGATCGCGTCAAGCCGGGTGAGCGCGTGACGCAGGTCATTCACTGAGAGCCCGGCGAGCGCGAGAGCTTCGATCGGGGCAGAAGCGCGCAGCGCGAGGATCACGGTCGCGAGGAACACGGTGGCGTCGTACGCGCCCGTGACGGACACCCACAGGATCACACCCAGTACGGGGAGTACGCTCACCGCGGCCGAGAGAAAAGTTGCGGTCGCCGTGGCACGATTGGTGCTCCGTAGCGCCCGCTCTTGCGCCTCCCAGCGGTCTGCGAGGCGGTCAGCTGCGTGCCGATTGCCGAGGGCGGATCGAAGAAGCTCGAGGTGGTCGAGGAACTCGTAAGCTGCCTCATTCGCCTCGTGTTCGCTTCGTCCCCGCGCGGCGTCAGCCCGGGCCAGCGCGCGCTGGGCGGCAACCTGCGCCACGAATGAAGCGCCAATCAACACGGCGACGACCGCGGCGAGCCACCCATCACCCACGATCCAAACGCCAATTACCAGGAGTAGGGGGAGCAGGGGCGAGACAAGCAGCGACTGGAGCTGGTGGGCAGGAACGCTCATGAGCGATGGGATGGTTCGGCCGGCAACATCACCGGCGAGGGCTCGGTTCGGGTCGGTGAACCACGAGAGCTTCGCCTGAGAGAGTACCTCGCCGACCGTGCGGTAGAGGTCTGCTGCCAGGCTCGCGCCGGTGATGTACCCGCTTCGCGAGACCAACACGGTGACAGCGATCGCGACAGCCGCAGTGACCAGGACCCATGTTGGGCCCTGCTGCCTCACAATCGATGCTCCCAGCGTCGTGTATGCAGCTGCCTCGGCAAGGGCCACCAGCACCCAGCCGGCCGAGATCGCGACCACTTTTCGTTGTGCCACGGCGGGGAGGCCGGGGATGGATCGTTGAAGTGCGGGAGTCATGCGTTCTCTCCTATGGCTGTGCTGAGACCGGCGCCGAGGACGAGCCGCTCGTCGGCAAGTTGTGCGATGCGGGCGTCGTGGGTGACGAGCACGATGGCCCGATGCTCGTCGTGTGCGAGGCGCAGGAGCTCGTCGATGACGGCCGTGCCCGTGGCAGCGTCAAGCGCGCTCGTTGGCTCGTCGAGCAGGATCAGGGGTGAAGCGCTGAGGAACGCCCGCGCAATGTTTACCCGCTGCCGTTCTCCGCCTGACAGCGGGCCAGCGGGCGCGTCAGGGCTTGCGGTCAACTGGGCCCGTTTGAGCGCTCGCGTGCCCTGACCCTGCTGCGCGTCATGACGCCCAAGGCTCACATTTTCCGCGATCGTGCCGGGCAAAACGTCACTCCCCTGGGGGATGAGTAGCGGCAGCGCACGCTCGGTCGCTCCAAGAGGGTTCGTTCCGAAGCGGATCTCACCCCGATCCGGTGAGTCGAGGCCGGCAATCGCTCGGAGCAGGGTTGACTTTCCGCAGCCGCTTGGCCCGGTGATTGCGGTCACTCTTCCGCGAGTAAACGAGTGGGAGAAGCCCTCGACAATTGTCCGATCTCCAGCGCGTAGCGTGACGTCGACGAGCTCGGCGACTGCGCTCGAGCCGAGCGCTGCCGCAGGCTTCTCTGGGACCGTGGCCTCGTGGAATAGGCCGGTCACCCGGTGAGCCGCTTCTCGGCCCGTGCGGATGTAGTCAATGCCGTGTCCCAGACGCATCGCGGGTGTCACTATCGCAAGCCCGAACAGGAGCATTGCCGCGAGCGCCTCTGGATCCGCTGCATAGCCGATCGCGTACGCAATTGCGTAGGTCGCGACAGCCTGCATGAACGCGGTCGCTAGGGCGGAAAGCGTCGCAACCTTGCGGACGTAACTCACGAATCCATCGGTGAAGTTCCGTGTGGCAGTGGCGTAGCTCGCCGCCGCGCCGCTTGTCACGCCGAACACTCGACAGGTCTGCATGCCGTGTGAGTAGTCGTCGACCGCGGTGACAATCTCGCCCATGACGCGGGCGTTCCGGTCGCCGTGCCGGCGCGAGAGCCTCGGAACCACGAACAGAAAGTGCGCTGCGGCGAGGAGCCCCGGGATGAGTGCGAGGAGCGCCACTGGCCCGGCGACGCTCAGGAGCGCTGCGATCGTCGCGATGGGAACAACGGCAAGCGTTGCGATCTCGGAAGGGAGATGAGCGACCATGTGATGCAGCGCCGACACATCGTCTCCGATCAACCGCCGCAGGTCATTTCCGCTGTACCGTGAGAGGGTGCGGCTCGGCAGGGCGGCGATGTGGGTCGCGGTCTGGCGGCGAAGGCTCGCAGAGAACCTCGCCTCACCCTCGTGTGCCAGCCATGACGAGAGCGACGCACCGAGGGCACTCAGCACCCACAGCCCGCATACCATCGCAGTGAGCGGCGCGGAGGGGGAGCCCACGCTGCGGACGACGCACCACAGCGCCCCCACCATAGCGAGTCCGCTCGCGGCAGCGGCGACCACCGCGATGGCGAGCTGCCACGCGCCACGCGTCAGGGCAACAAAGACCGATGGTTCGCGCCTGATTCCTTCAGCGGCGCTAGCTGCAGTCATGACCTCACCGCCTCGAGCTCGGCGGGTGTATCTCTCACGCGGGCACGCCCAAGCGGGATAACCTGCGGTGTGCCAGCGACCGGGTCTGGGACCACCCTGCACGGCAGGTCGAACACGTGCTCAACGAGCTCTTCGGTGATGACGGCCGCTGGCGCCCCTTCCGCGACAATCGCCCCGTCTCGCATCGCGATGAGATGGGTCGCGTAGCGTGCGGCTTGGTTGAGATCGTGGAGTACCGCGACAAGCGTCCGGCCCGAGCGGTGAAGGTCAGTGAACAGTTCAAGGAGCTCGATCTGATGCGTGAGGTCGAGGTAGGTAGTGGGCTCGTCAAGAAGCAGCACGTCAGTCTCTTGGGCGAGTGCCATGGCAACCCACACCCGTTGACGCTGCCCGCCGGAGAGCTCATCAAGCAGCCGACCGGAGAGCTCGTGCACGCCGGTCGCGTTCATCGCCTCTGAGACCGCGGCTTCGTCGGACGGGCTCCACTGCCGAATGAGCTTTTGGTAGGGGAATCTCCCGCGGGCTACCAGGTCGGCGACCCGGATACCGTCGGGCGCAATCGAGGTCTGAGGGAGGAGCCCAAGGCGCCGGGCGACTTCCTTCGCGGGGTAACCGTGAATGTCTCGTCCATCGAGTATCACCTGCCCAGCTGCGGGGTTGAGCAGGCGCGATAGCCCACGTAGGAGCGTTGACTTTCCGCACGCGTTTGGGCCGATGATCACCGTAAACGAGCCATCAGGAATCGCGACGGTGAGGTCAGCGGCGATTGTGCGCTTGTCGTAGGCGAGCGCCAGGTGCTCAGCGCGCAACCGGTGCTCGGGGCGGGGCTCCGGGGTGCCGCTTGCGCGGCTGGGAATGGCCGTGTGTGTCATAGTGACTTTCTCGTTTCTCGGATGAGCAGCCAGATCAGGTAGAGGCCGCCAAGGCAGACCGTGATCAACCCGACGGGGATAGGCCGGTAGAGTTCAGCGATGAGTAGCGAAAGCGCGTGGGCGCAGGTGAGTAGGGCTGCTCCCATACAGGCGGCTCCGCCAACGGTGACTCCCGGTGTGCCGGCAAGGCGTCTGGCCAGTTGCGGGGCAGCGAGAGCGACGAACCCGATCGGGCCGGCTGCCGCGGTCACCAGCGCTGTCGCAGCGACGCCGGTGATGAGGAGTGCCGGGCGTGCGCGGTTGGCGTTCACGCCCTGAGAGAGCGCCGCATCGTCGCCGAGCTCAAGCTGCCTCAGCGAGGGGGCGAGTACCGCGATGAGACCGACGATGATGAGGCCCCCGATCGTAGCGGGGATCAGCCCCTCCCACCCGACTCTGCTCAGGGAACCGGCTGCCCAAAACCCCACGCTCATCGAATCGGTGATGTCTGCTCGGGTGACGAGGTAAATATTGACCGCCCCCAGCATTGCGGAGACCGCGATACCCACAATGATGAGCCTGAAGCCCTGTACGCCTCGCCGATAGGCCAGTAGGTACACGAGCGCAGCCGTGGCGAGCCCACCGATCAACGCGGCAGACGCGACGCCCCAGTAGTTCTTTGTGCCCAGCGTGAGTACGGCGATTGCGACCGCGGTGTAGGCCCCGGTGTCAAACCCAATAACGTCCGGCGACCCGAGCGGGTTGCGCGTGAGCGACTGAAAGACGGCGCCGCCGATGCCGAGGAGTAAGCCGAAGAGGAGCGCAGCGAGGGCGACGGGAAGACGCCACTCGATGACAATCATGCGCTGGAACTCGTCGCCCTGCCCGGCGAGGGCGGCCACCACTTCCGCAGGGCTGAAAGGGTAGTCACCGAAGCCGAGCGCGAGCACCGCAGCAACGAGAGCGATGGCAACGAGCGCGGCGTTGACCGCGACACTGCGAACACTCCAGCGAAGCGAGAGTCGCGTGCCGAGGCGAGTCTGACGCGAGCTGTAGCCGAAGTCGATGGGCGTTCTGCCTGGGGAGACACTCGCGCTCATAGTGTGGATGCCTTTCTGCGCCGCACGAGCGCGATGAGAACGGGGGCGCCGAGAACCGCGGTCATCACGCCGGCTTCGATCTCGCCGGGGCGCGCAACGACTCGTCCGAGAACGTCGGCGCCGAGCACGAGCACCGGAGAAGCGAGGGCTGTGAGAGCGATGATCCACCGCTGATCCGGTCCCGTGAACCAGCGAACGAGGTGCGGCACCGCGAGCCCGACGAACGCGATGCCTCCGGTGAGCGCGGTCGCGGCCCCTGCGAGGAGTGTGACGCTGACGAGCCCGATCGTGCGAGTCCGTGCGACGTTTGCCCCGAGCGACGCGGCCTGATCGTCTCCGAGCGCGACAGCGTTGAGCGACCCTGAGATGACAACAGCGAGCACCAAGCCCAGAAGAATCAGCGGCAACACAGTGAGTGTGTCTGAGACGGAGACCCGAGCGAGCGAGCCGAGGCTCCAATTTCGGAATGAGCGGAAGGTCTCCTCGTTGATGAGCTGGAGGAACGTCGCGAAGGCCGTGAGCACTGCCGCGAGCGCGACACCGGCGATGACGAGAGTAACTGGAGATGCGCTGCCGCGGCCAGAGGCGCCGATGAGGTACACAAGAACGGTGGCGAGGACCGCTCCGGCGAATGAAAACCAGACATACCCGGCAATCCCCGTCACCCCAAACACGGCGACGCCGACGGTGATCGCGAAGCCAGCCCCGGCATTCACGCCGAGAATTCCTGGGTCAGCGAGCGGGTTCCGGGTGATAGCTTGGATGAGCGCGCCGGCGACACCGAATGCCATGCCAGCGACGATCCCAACGAGCGTGCGCGGGGCGCGCAGCGTCCAGACGATTGAGGAGGCTTCGCTCCCGTCTGCGTCGAACACGGTTCGCCAAACCTCCGAGATCGGAACGGGGTTCGCGCCGTAGGTGATGCTCAGTACCAGCATGAGGCAGAGAGCCGCTATGAGGGCTGTGATTCCGAGCAGTCGCCGCTGCGTCGTGGCGCCCACGACACGTAGTGGGCGCGGTTCGTTCTCGGTGTGAACGGGGGAGATCATCTAGGTTCCTGGAAGTAGGGTCAAACTGGGCGCGGAGCCTCGGCGGCGCCGCGCCCGGCTTGGACGAGTTGCTAGAACTTCTCGGCGAGCAGCGGCACGAGCTGTTCGGCCGCCCACGCGTTTCCGATCGGCCCGCCGCTGGTGATAGCCCAGAGGAGATCACCGCCGTCGTCGGTCTTCGGGGGAAGCTGGATGAACCTGCCAGACTTCACCGCCCCGAGACTGGTGAACAGGTCGGTGCCGGTCACGCGCTCATCCATTTCCTCGAGGGTCGTAGCCTCGCTCTGCCCGAGCACCAGCACGTCTGCATCGATCTGTGAGATCAGCTCGTCGCTCACCGTCGTATCCTTCGCGAACGCGGCTGCGCCCGGGTTTGGCGCGAACCCAAGATCGGTGAGGAAGAGCTCAGGCGCTGCTCCGTTCTGCGAGAAGTACTGGAGCCCGGTCGCCGGGCCGTAGTAGATTGCCCACGTCGCCGTCTTGCCACTGAACTCTGGGTGTGCCTCTCGGATCCCTGAGAAGAGGGCTTCGTGCTCATCGATCACTGCCTCTGCTCTGTCACTCAGGTCGATGGCCTCGCCGAGGAGCCGGATCGACTCTTGCCAGGGGACGATGCGCTGATCGGAAGCTGGGCTGGTGAGGACGGGCGCGATTTTCGCGAGCCGATCGTAGATGTCTTCCACCCCTCCGAAGCCCGGCACCCAGCCCACCGTGACGATGAGATCTGGCTTAGCCGCGGCAACGGCCTCCATCGGCACGTCCTCGCCCCGCACGTATTCGTAGGTATTGAGGTCAGCCGCGCCGTGAGCGTCGAGGTATCCGCCCTCGGTAATCATGTTTGAGTTGAGCACGGGAGTTACCCCGAGTGACAGCAGGAGCTCGGTATCGATGCCGTTTGGCACGATCGCCGCGATCCGTGTTGGCCGCTCCTTGAGTACCGTCTCGCCGTAGGGCGTATCGAGGGTGAGCGGGTATGAGGTGGTTCCCTCGGCGGCGGGTACGAGCTCCGAAGCCTCGGCTGCGGCGCTGTCGTTCGAGCTGGAAGTAGCCGGCGCCGAGCACCCGGCGAGCAGGAGCAGCGCGGCGAGCGCCGACCCGACGAGGGCGGTTGAATGAGCGTTTCTTCGCAGGGGCATGATTGCCTTTCGTGAGTGGGTGAGTTGTGCGATTTCGAGACTGTGTGGGTGGCGACTGCACGAGACCCGAGGGGTCTTAGGTCGCGTCTGGTGCGTCAGGCACCGGGACGCCTGACTGCCCGCGTTTCCAGTAGCCGGTGAAACTGATCGCGGCGCGCGGTAACTCCCACGTCTCTACAAGGAAGCGTCGGATCTCGCGCACCTCCGCCTGCTCGCCAGCAACCCAGACCGCGAGGTTCTCGCGCGGCAGCGTCAACCCTTGGAGCGCTGTGAGCAGGGGGCTGCTAGAAGGGGCTGCGAGTGCGTCCGCATAGATCCAGCGAACACGTACCCCAGCGGGGGCCTGAAGTTCGTATCGGTACTCCTCGCCGGGCACGCTGAGCAGCACTTCGCCGGTTGCCCGATCGGGAAGCTCTTCGAGCAACCGTGCGACGGCCGGGATCGCGGTGTCGTCGCCGAGGACGAGGAGAGTATCGGCGTCGCTCGGAGGTTCGACGGTTTTGCCGGGCCCCACGACGTACATGACGTCTCCGACCGACACTGTCGACGCCCACGTCGAGGCAACGCCCGTGCCGTGCAACACGATATCGATGTCGAGCTCGCGGGTCGTGGGGTCAAACCGTCGGACCGTATAGGCGCGGGCGATCGGGCGGCGGCCGGGCGCAAACGTGACTCGCCCGTGCTCAATCTCAGGCAACACAGGGGTCAGTTCTCCCGGGTAGGGAAAGAGTAGCCTGATGTCGTCGTCGAAGCCCGGGCTCGAGAACGCCGGCGTGAGGTTCCCGGCCTGGTCTGTCTGGGTGTCAAGTGCTGCGCCTGTGAACGTGATGCGCCGCATCATCGGCGTGACCTCGGTGAGCCTGCTGACCCGGAGCGGTCGAACGCCAACGGGCATGAGCTGTACCGCTCGGGCGGATACGGGCAAAGCGTGTTCTCCCTCGGAGAGTTCCGGTCTGATCCGGGGCCGGTGCACCTCACCGGCCAATGAGCAAGGCTATTGTTGGAATCATCAGATGATTTATCCTGATGCGCAAAGATCACATACTGAGGAGGTGCGGTGTCGCAAGAAACGCACTGTGTGCTGCTCGAATCGAATGAATTCGCCGCGGCGGTCGCTGACAAGGTTTGCAACTCGCGCGAGCCTTCGCTCATCTGGGCCTATGCGGGGGAGGGGCACGTCGCCATCGGGGCTGACGTTTACGCGCTGAGCCAAGGCGACGCGATCTGGGTGCCGGCGGGCCTGGAGTACGACATTCGAAGCTCCCCGAACAGCGTGCTTATTCCAATCTTTCCGGCAGCCCGGCGGGCCCATGTTGCGCTCGCTGTGCCCACGCGAACGCACTTCACTGCTGACTGGAACGACTGGCTTGTCTATCAATTCGCAAGGAGTATCGGGTACCTGCGTGGCGCGGCCGCCGCTCAGGGGCTCGCGGGCATTGTCGTCGGTTCCCCGGGGTCAACTCCCGGAGGGACGCCGGTGCCGGCGCCATCGGTGCCGCTCCCGCCGCGCCCGAGCTCACCGGAGGCCTCACGTGTCGCGTTGCGCCTCATGCAGGATCCGGCCGACTCTGCTTCGGTCGCTGCACTTGCTTCGGGGGTGAGCGTCTCGGCGCGAACGCTGCAGGCGCAGTTTTCGAGCGAGACTGGTTTCTCAATATCGGAGTGGCGAACCCAAGTTCGTATCGCGGCAGCTGCGACGTATATCGATATTGGCCACGACATCGGGTGGACTGCACAGCAGGTTGGGTACGCCACTCCCGCAGGGTTTACCAAAGCCTTTCTCCGGCGGACAGGGGTCACCCCGAGCTCTTTTGCGCAGCGCCGAGGGCAACGTGTCGACCTGAGCGAGACAGGGATTGACTTGGCCCTGCCCGATGCGGTTGGGGAGACCCATGCCGATGCCGACAGGCGACGTGTTCCGCCCGTCGTGCCCTCGAGTAAGACATGGGACAGAGTGAGTGATTTCCACGTGCTCGTGTGGGTGTATCGAGGGTCAGCACGCGTGGAAATCGCGGGCGAACTGTTCAACCTGCGCGAAGGCGACGCCGCCTGGTTACCGGCTGGCCTCTCGAACAGCGTCAGTCTGCCTGCGGGGTCGATCCTGCTGCCCCTTGGGTCGCAGGGGGTGAACTACCGGGCCGACGCTCCGGATGTTCTGGTGCAGCGGTTCTCTGACGATGCTGGCCTATGTCTCATGCACACAATGGTGGCCAACTACTCGCGCCTTCGCCCCGCAGTCCACGACCCGCATGCGATCACGAGGGCGTTTGCTCAGCAGAGCGCGGTCACGGGCGTCTCCGCGGGGGCGCGTACCTCGTCCAAGGCCGCGCACGTTCGGGCGCTCGCGGCCGAACTGCATAGAGCCCCCGCCGATCGAAGAGGACTGAGCGAGTGGGCAGACCGCTTCGAGATCGAACCCGCTCAGCTGGCTTCGGCGATCATCTCGATCACGGGGATGGGATTCAGCCGGTGGCAGAGCCAGATTCGCATGACAATGGCCCGGCGCCGCCTTGAAGAGGGGCTGAGCGTCGCCCAGGTGGCGCAGGCGCTCGGGTACGCCCACGCATCCGGCTTCAGCCGGGTCTTCACGCGCAGACACGGGCTCTCTCCACGGGCCTATCAACGTGGCGGGTGGCAGCAGACCGCCGAGCCTCTGATCGTGCCGTGACCTTGCTCGGGCGCAGCCGGGTGTGGCCTGTGCCGCCTTGCTTTCTCGGCGCGCGCGGGGGAGGGTAACGTTATGGCTGATCCCTCTACGACGCCGTCTCGCGGCCGAAGTTCGCGCTGGCGCACGGCGCAGACTGTCCTTGCGGTGGTTCTCGGTGTCGTCGTGTTGGGGTACTGCGCGTCGCTGGTGTTTGTTGGTGTCTTTGCGGGCGCCTCGGTGCAGTGGGACCCGAATGACGCGACCGACCTTGAGCGGTGGACCTCGGCGCTCGCGTATGCCGCCGAGCTGACGCGGCGGAGAGCGCTCGAGGCGGCGTTGGTCATTGCGGTGCTTGCAGCTATGGCCGCGGTTGCTGCCGTGCTTCGGAGCAAGATCTGGTTGACCTTCGGAACTATAAGCGGTGCGATGCTGCTGACAACTGTGATTGCTCTGAACTTTACGTCGGAGAGCACGCTTTCCGCACTCGTCGAGCAGACGCACGAGCGCATCGGGCCGGTGCATCTCGTTCCAGAGTCGGGGGATTTGAAGGGGTCGGGCGTGCAGTCGTACACGAACGGCGTGGAGGACGCCGCCGGTGAAGCGTTTTCCGTCGACGATGCCGAACAAGAGATGGGTGTGCTTATCGAGGCGGCACTCGCTGGGCTCGATGGTCCCGCAACGACGAGCGTGCGCATGAGCGCTCCACCCCAAGAGTTGGACGCAGCGCACCCGCCGATCGAGAGGCGCAGCTGTGCCCCCGCCCAGGCTGAGTCGCTCGGGGAACAGCTCACGCTCGGCTTCACGATACCCAGCGATGATCATGGGCGTACGAAGCAGCGGGTGCTGGCGAGCTGGGCCGCAGCCGGGTACGCCGAAGTCGTCGAAGAAGGCAGACGCGACGAGTCCGTCGTGCGGAAGAGTGGTGACAGTGCCATGTACTCCATTTCGGTTGATGACCGCTTCACCATCGACGGGATGCTCACGATTTGGCTGGAGAGCCGTTGCCTGTGAGCCGCTGCCTGTGAGTCGCTGCCTGTGAGTCGCTGCCTGTGAGTCGCTGCCTGTGAACTGCTGCCTGTGAACTGCTGGGCCGTTGCTCCGGCGGGGCCGGTGCCTTGCGGGCGCAAAAGTGATGAAATGGCGGTATGACAGATTTTGCCCCCCGCATGGACGCTAGGGAGTCTCGAGCGTGGCTCGGGCTGATTGGCGTGGCGCAGCTGCTGCCGCACCTGCTCGACGCCCAGCTCGAGCGGGATTCGCGGATGACCCATTTCGAGTTCACGGTGCTATCGGCGCTGTACGTCGCGCCCGATTCGGTGCTCCGAATGTCTGAGCTTGCGGAGACGACCGCTGCGACGCTGCCGCGCCTCTCCCACGTGTGCACCCGCATGGAGAAACGGGAGCTCATTGAGCGTGTGCCGAGTGAGGCGGACCGCCGTGCCACCAACGTCCGACTCACCGCAATTGGCCGGAGGGAGTTCATCCGCGCGATCCCGGCTCACATTGACCTCGTCCGCAGCCTCGTGATTGATGCGTTGACTCCTGAGCAGCTGGATTCGCTCGGCGAGATCGCCGAGGTGATTGGTGGGCGCCTCGCCGAGCACCGTAAGTAGCTCACGGTCGCGGAGGATTCTCCCAGGCCGCTGATAAATGATTGTCGCAACAACCAAATTGGAGCGGGGATCGAATGTCGGAGCCAACAGGCCGCAAGACCACCAAAGAGCAGCGTGCCGAGGCGCGCGCCGAGCGGGTGAAAGCCCACAAGCGGCAGGAGGCCGCGCGAGCGCGCAACCGGCGTATCGCGGTGGTAAGCGGCGCGGTCGGCGGTGCGGCGGCGCTCGCGCTCGTCATCACCTTCGTCGCGACCACAACAGAGCCACCTCAGCGGCCTCAGGACATCGAGATCGCGGGCCTCAAGGAGTTCCCGAACCTGCCTGCGACGCACATCGACCCGGTCCCCGTCGACTATGAGGCGAACTACGGCATGGCCGTTCCCGCTGGCGGTGACCACTCGCAGATCTGGCTGAACTGTGGGGTGTACGACCAGCCACAATCGAACGAGAACGCGGTGCACGCGCTCGAGCACGGGGCCGTATGGGTGACCTACGACCCGAAGACGGCGACGGATGACGACATCGCAGCGCTGCGGGGCGCCATCCCCGATCAGTACACGATTCTCTCTCCCTACCCGGGCCAGCCCGCGCCCTTCATGGCGTCGGCGTGGGGTGCCCAGATCGAGATGGAAACCGTGTCCGATGAGCGCCTCACGCAGTTCATCGACAGGTACTGGAAGTCCGCGGATGCGCCAGAGCCCGGCGCCTCGTGCTCCGGGGCGCTGCAGGGCCCCGGTCTTGTCGCATAGCGGCCGCAGTGCGGGGCTCACGGCATTCGTTGTGACGATGCTCGCCCTTGTGCTCGTCGCGGCATCGTTGATCATCGGGCGCGTGAGCGGTGGTGCCGAGCCAACGCCCGCCACGCGCAGCGCCGAAGCCGGGTTCGCCCGAGACATGCAGATTCACCACGACCAGGCTGTCGAGATGTCGATGATCGTCCGCGACCTCACTGACTCGCCGGACATTCGCCTCCTTGCGTACGACATCGCTACCTCGCAATCGCAACAGGCCGGGCAAATGTTTGGCTGGCTCGCGACGTGGGGTCTCCCGCAATCGTCGCCCGAACCGGCGATGACCTGGATGCACCGCCCCCTCCCGTCGGGCGAGGGGCACTCGCACGCGGCACCCGCGACGACGAGCGAGGTGCCCGCGGCGATGCCCGGGATGGCGACACGAGAGCAACTCGACGAACTGAAAACCCTTCGTGGCGTTGCCGCCGAGCGGATGTTCTTGCAGCTCATGATCGCGCACCACGAGGGAGGCGTCGACATGGCCGATGCCGTGCTTGAGCGGAGCGACTACCCGGTCGTCACCGACCTCGCGGGCAGCATCACCAAGGCCCAACAGAGCGAGATCCAACTCATGGAAGACCTGCTCGCCGAGCGTCTGTGACGACAGCGCGCCGCACCAACATTTCTCACACACCACGTAGCACTCGAAGGATTCACACCATGACACGAACGAGCCAGCCCGCTCGCCGCTCGCCGAACCTCCTCCTCATCGTGATTGCCGCGGTGGTGCTCGTCGCGGTGGCCGGCGGCGTGACGTGGGCCGTGCTGGGCGGTCGCGGTGTCGCGCCAGGTGCTTCGGGCGCCGTCGACGCGGCAGGGGTGCCCGTTGAGCGGGCAGACGGAATGCCCGCGGAAACAGAGCTCGGGGTTACCGAACTGAAGGTCCAAAACCTCGAGAACGTGCAGGCCTACTACCAAAACGCGGTTGGGCTCGCGGTCATCGAGCAGCAGCCGGACGCGGTCACGCTCGGAATGGGGGAGGTGCCGCTCATGCGGCTCGAGCGGTCGGCCGAGCCCCTTCCGCAGCCAACGGACGCCGGGCTCTACCACACGGCGATCCTCTTCGCCGATGAGGCATCGCTCGCGAAGACGGTGCTGCAGACGGCGCAGCTCGCGCCCGGCAGCTATCAGGGCTCGGCAGACCACCTCGTGAGTCAGGCATTCTATTTCGGTGACCCCGAGGGGAACGGCGTCGAGCTCTACGTCGACCGCCCCCGCGAGGACTGGCAGTGGAACAACGGCCAGGTCGAGATGGGCAGCGAGCCGCTCGACCCGAACGCGTTCATTGAAGAGCACCTCGACGGCGAGGCCGCGGGCACCGCCGTCATCGGGCACATCCACTTGAAGGTGGGAAACCTCGAAGACGCGCGCGCGTTCTATGCAGACACCCTCGGGTTTGACGTCGTGTCGGAGGCCGAGGGTGCCCTGTTCTACTCGGCCGGTGGCTACCACCACCACCTTGCGACGAACACCTGGCAGAGCGCAGGCGCTGGCCCGCGCAGCACCGAGGTCGGCCTTGGCGCGCTGACGATCGCCCTGCCGACAGCGGCAGACGTCGAGCAGGTGGCCGGCCGCATCGATGCCGCGAGTTACGACCGCGAGGCCGTCGAGGGCGGCACCGTGGTCCGTGACCCGTGGGGCAACAAGATTCGGCTGGTGGCCCGGGCGCAGTAGCCCGGCCGCGGGCGCGGCACGTCAGTGCTTGCGGAAGAGGATTGTGAGCGTGAGGTACACCCCGCCAAGACTCACGGTGACGGCCCCGACGGGTAGTTGCGTCGGGGCAAACGCGTGTGCTGCGAGCCAGTCGGCGATGCTCAGCAGCAGCGCTCCGGCGAGAGCCGCAGCGAGTGTCGGGTGCGTGCGTGGCAGCGTGGCGCGGGCGAGGTGTGGCGCCGCGAGCGCGACGAACATGATCGGCCCCGCGGCGGCGGTGGTCACGGCGGTGAGCCCGACGGCTGAGGCGACGAGCAGCAGCCTCGTTGTGCTCACTCGCAGCCCGAGTGCGTGCGCAAGGTCATCTCCCAGCTCGATGATGCGCAGCTTGGGCACGAGGAGTGCGGTTGCCACTGCGATGACCGCCAGCGCGCCGAGCACGGGCTGCAGCAGCTCCCACCGTGTGTTGTCGAGTGTTCCAGCAGCCCACACCGAGCTGGCCGTCGCCGTCGCGGTGTCGGTCTTGTAGACGAGCCAGGTGTTCAGCGCGCCGAGCGCCGCGCTCATCGCAATGCCCGCGAGCACGAAGGTGTTTCCGCCGACCCCAGAACGCGAACTGAACAGCAGCACGAGTGCGGCGGCGGCGAGACCGCCGAGGAGCGCCGCGGTCGCGGTGGCGGCGAACCCAGGGGCCGGAATGATGATGAGCGCAAGCAGCACGCCGGTGTACGCGCCCGTGTTGAAGCCGATGATGTCGGGGCTGCCGAGCGGGTTGCGGGTGAGGGTCTGGAAGATCGAGCCGGCCGCGCCGAGCGCCGCACCAAACGCAACGGCCGCGAGCGCGCGGGGGAGGCGCCACGCGAGCACCACGGTCTGAGTGAAGTCGTTTGCCGTGCCGGTGAGCGCGGCCCACACCTCGGACGGGCTGAGCGCGAGATCTCCCGCGGCAAGTGCGGCGAGGAACACCGCGGCGAGCAGGGCGACGCCCGCCGCCCAGCGCCAGTGCGACCCCGGGCGTGCGGGGAGGGTGCCCTCGGCGACGGGCGTGGAGGGCTGAGTGGTTGTTGGGCGGGTCATGCGCGCCTCCTCAGCACGATCAGGATGACGGGGGCGCCGAGCGCGGCCGCAATGACGCCGACGGGCAGTTCGCCCGGCCAGAGCACCGTGCGGGCGAGAATGTCAGCGGTGAGGAGCAGCGCGGCCCCGACCGGAGTGCCGAAAAGGATCATGCGCCCGGTGCTCGGGCCGGTGAACGGGCGAATGAAGTGGGGCACCATGAGGCCGATGAAGCCGATTGGCCCAGCGATGGCCGTGGCCGCGCCCACGAGGCAGGCCGCAGCGACGCCGGTGCCCGCTCGGGCAAAGAACGGGTGGGATCCGAGGCCCCTGGCGGTGTCGTCGCCCAGGGCGAGCGCGTCGATCGGGCGGGCGAGGGCGAACGCGAGGATGCCGCCGAACGCAATGAGCGGCAGCGTCTCCCAGAGCACGCTCGTGTTGGGGCTCGCGAGTGAGCCCGCTGACCACGCGCGCATCGCGTCGAGCGCGCGCGGGTTGAGGAGGGTGACCGCAGACTGCACACCGGAGACGGTCATGCTGAAGGCGACACCGGCAAGCACGAGCTTCGTGCCGCTTGCCGCGCCGCGCAGGCCAAGTGCGAGGACCGCGGCGGTGACGATTGCCGCGCCCGCCACGGCGCTCCCCGCGATTCCTGTGGCCGAGCGCACCCCGAACCAGGTCATCGCGATGGTCACGGCGAACGCGGCGCCAGAACTGACTCCGAGCAGGCCGGGGTCTGCGAGGGGGTTGCGAGTCATGCCATGCATGAGCGTGCCCGCCCAGGCGAGGGCCGCCCCGACGAGGAGCGCCGCGATCGTGCGGGGGAGCCGTACCTCCCAGAGAAGGGTGTTCAGGTCGTCCCCGCCGCGGCCTGCGAGCGCCTCAACCAACGCTGCGGGCGAGACCGTGCGAGACCCAATGAGCAGGCTTGCCAGGCAGAGCGCGAGGAGAACGATGGCCGCGAGGGCCTGCGCTCCGAGGAGGCGCGAGGCGCTCGTGCGGCGCGCCTCTCGGAGCGCGACGGTCACTTCGCCGGGATGAGTTCGAGCCCCGGGCGGAGCTGCTCAAGCAGCCACGGCACCGATGCGATGTTCGGATCCTGGAGCGCAGTCGCGGCCTCAAGACCCACCGGGACGTAGCGCTCTGACATGATCGGCTGCTTCGATACGATCGGGTCGCGCTCGAACTTCTCCTGTAGCGCGTCGGACTGGAACGTCATGAACATGACGCCGGCGTCGTTGAACAGCGGCGCCTGCTCGAAGCTCACGTCGATGGCGCCGGGAACGGACCCCTGCCCGCCAAGATCGGCGACTGCCGGTAGTGCGACGAGGCCAAGCTGCTGCATGAACTTCGCGGTGACGTTCGCCTCGTCGACGAGCATGACGACGACGCCGTCCCTGGCTTGGCCGTAGAGGAACGTGCCGCCCTCGAGACCCGGGAGGTCCTGCTTGATTGCAGCCACGGCGGCGTCTGCTTCGGTGATGAGACGCTCGGCGTCCTCGGTCTTGCCGAGCGCGTCCCCGATCCGGAGCGCGGATTCTTCGCTTGTCGAGCCGTAGAGCGCGGTCTCATACGCGACGACCGGAGCGATGTCGCTCAGTTGCGCGTACAGCGCCTCGTCGAGCGTGAACCCGGCGGTCGCGAGAATGACGTCTGGCTTGGCGGCCGCGACCTGCTCGACGTTGATGCTCATCGGGTTGAGCCACGTTGTGTCCTCGGGCAGCGGGTCGATGTAGGGCAGGTTCTTCTCGTCGCCTGCCCCCGCGACGCTGGTAAAGGACTCGGGTGCGGCGACGACGTGTGCTCCGAGGGCGGAGGCGAGCGCAACGTCGGCGTAGCCGAGAGCTGCGACTCGCTCGGGCTGCGCGTCAATCGTCGCGTCGCCGTAGGCGTTGTGGATGGTGACGGGGAACGCGCCCGATGCGGCCCCGCTTTCGGCGGACTGCGAATCTCCCGCCGGGGCCGCGCTTGATGAGCAGCCGGTGAGGAGGAGTGCGCCTGCCGCGAGCGCTGCGAGCCCCGCGAATGTGGCGCGACGGATGGGTGAGGGCATGGGTGTGCCTTCCTAACTGGTGTAGGTGTGTGGTGGTGAGAGGAAACGTTTAGGTGAGTGGGAGGATCGCGGCGACCGCGCGAAAGACCGCGTCCGGCGTCGCAGCGGCATCGAGCGCGGCCCAGTCGCCAGAGAGCTCCGAGACCAGCGGAGGTGCCGCGACGGTTGCCCGCTCAGGAAGCCCGGTCGTCGCGTGCTGTGACTTCGCGTGCGTGATCGTCGCCTGACCGAGCACCGTGGCGAACATAGAGCGGTAGAACACGAATGCGCCGGTGCGGTCGAGGCCGGACTCGGTGGCGCAGGTAAGGAAGCCCTCCGAGAACTGCAACCCGGCTGGGCTCGCGAGCCTTCCCGTCGTGATCAGGCGGATCATCCAGGGATGTTTCCCCAGGAAGTCGTGGAGGGCGAGCGCCAGGTTCACCGCGTGCTCGCGCGCGTTCCCGGTGCGCTCGGGGAGAGCGATATCCGCTGAGACGCGCTCGACGAGCTCGACGAGGAGCGCGTCGCGATCGCGCACATAGCGGTAGAGCGCCATGGGGGTGACGTCGAGCCGGGTGGCGAGCTGGCGCATGGCGAGCCCAGCCTCGCCGTCGGTTGCGAGAATCGCCATCGCTTCGTCAACGATGCGTTCGAGAGTCAAAGTCGTCATATTCATCCTATGAAGGTTAGGGTCGCCTAACTATACGCGTATACTTCCAGGCGTGGCAACCAAGCACCCTCTCGTTCATCCCGCGCTCTTTCCCGCGCTCCGCCCCTCCATCCCCGCGCTCGGGCTCGCGGTCTTCGCAGCGACGCTGGCGGGCCTCGCGGCGCTCGCCGCGACCTGGGGCATCGTCCAGCTCGTCGCCGAACCGGCGGCGCCGGGGGTCGTTCGGGTGTGCGTGGCGTGGGTCGCTGCGGCGGTACTCACTGCGGCCGCTTCATGGCTCGCGCACTCCGCCGAGGCTCGCTTCGAGGCGCGATTGCGGCGAGAAGTCGCCGGTCGGATGCTCAGGCTCCCAGCTGACAGGCTGAGCGAGTACCCACCCGATGCGCTGCGCAGGCTCGTGGCCGACGACGTCGCCGCGCTGCACCACATGGTCGCCCACCTTCCCGGAGAAGTCGCGACTCTCGTCACCGTGCCGGTCGCTGCCGTAGCGTTGCTCATCCACCTCGCGGGCCCGGCGGCGCTGCTCGCGCTCGCGCCGGGCGCACTAGCGGCAGTCGTGTACCTCGCAGTGTTGCCCCGCCTGTCGGCAAAACACGGCGCCGAGCGCGGCCGCGTGATGGGGGAGATCACCTCGGCCGTTGACGACTACGCGCGTGGCATCCACGTCTTCCGAAGCTTTGGGGACGCCTCGGGCGCGCTCTCGACATACGCCGATTCGACCGCCAGGTTCACCGCTGGCATGGTGGCCTGGCTGCGGCGCGTCGCGACTCCCGCGGCGATCGCCGTTGCGCTCTTGCAAGCACCGGCGAGCCTCGCGATCGCCTACGCGGTCGGCGCCGCGCGCGATACCGCGACGCTCGCGGCGATGCTGTCGCTGAGCCTCACCCTCGTCACGCCGGCGCTGCGTCTCGGCCACGGCCTCGACTTCGTCACGGCGGGGCGAGCCGCTGGGGCGCGCCTGGGCGCGCTGCTCGCCGAGCCCGCGCTGCCCTCCGGTGCCGTGGACGCCACCACCGGGCCGGCCGGTGCCACGCTGCAGGGGGTGACGGTTCGAGCTTCGGGCCACACCCTCCTCTCCAACCTCTCACTGCGCGCCCCCGCACACGCGCTGACCGCCATCACGGGGCCAAGCGGTGCGGGGAAAACGACCGTGCTGCGGGTGTTCGCCGGGCTGCAGCCGGTGGCGGCAGGCGAGGCGGCGATCGCAGGCACTCCCGTGGCGGAACTGAGTGAGGCCGGGCGACAGGGCGCAGTTCTCCTGGTCCCGCAGGGCGTTGCCGTGCTCGCCGCCTCGGTGCGCGACAACCTGCTGCTCTCGGCCCCAGACGCGCGAGACGAAGCGTGCCGGGCGGCCCTTGAGCGGGCCCACCTCGAGGTCGACCTCGACCGCGACGCGACGCTGCTTTCCGGCGGTGAGCGGCAGCGTTTGGCGCTGGCGCGAGCGTTTCTCACCGAGGCGCGCGTGATCCTGCTCGACGAACCGACGAGCGCGCTCGATTCGCGCGTCGCCGACAAGATCTGGGTCGAGCTGCTGCGGCTCGCGCACGACTGCGGGCGAACGGTCATCGTCGTCACGCACGACCCCGGCCTGGCGCGGAGGAGCGACAACCTCGTCGACATTTCGCCGGGCGCCGGCGCAGACGAACACCACACGGAAGGTGCGGCAGCATGAGCAGGAACGAGGCCCTTTCGGGCGAGGCACCGGGCAACGGGAGGGCCGGTTTCGCGGCGGGAATGCCACCGGTCGCGCGGCGTCGGGTGCGCGGCGTGGCCCTCGGTTGGGCGGGCGCCGCCCTTGCCGAGGCCGCCGCCTACCTCGCGCTCGCCCTCGCGATCCGAGACGGCCTTCCCGTGTTCCGAGTGATCGCCCTCGCCGCCGTCGCGATGGTCGCGACGGTTGTGGTGTCGCGAGCGGGGTACCTCTCGGGCGCCAGGCTCGCGGGTGACCTCTACGCCGAGATGGGGCGTGTTCTTGCCCGCGCCAAGCTTTCGTGGTTCACGGCGGCCAACCGCGCGGTCGTGACGACGGCCGCGGGGCGCAGCGTTCCCACGTTCATGGGGGTGCCTGCGCACCTGCTGCAGACACTCGTGCTCTCGCTTCTCCTTCCCGTCGCTCTGGTCGCCGCGGTCGCGATCGTTGGTGGATACGCCATGGCAGGCCTCGTGCTGCTACTGCTCTCAGCCGCGCTGGTCGCACAGGTCATCGCTCAGCGATTCCTCGCCGCTGCAGACGCGAGCCGTCACGCGGCCGAAGGGCAAGCGACCGCTGCGACGCTTGAACTCGTGGAACGCCTCGAGCTGCTCCGAACGGCGGCCGGGCCCGCGAGGGCCCTCGAGCGAGCCGAGCAGGCCTGGCGTTCGGGTGAGGATGCAATGTCGAAAACGAATCGCGCGGCGGCCCCGGCGACGTTGATCTCGCAGCTCGCGAGCGTGCTGCCCCTCGCCGGGGTGCTCGTCGCGCTCGGTGTGACCGGGGCGTTCGAGGCCCCGGCCCTCGCACTCGCCCTGGTCGTGCTTGTTGGCCGCGCCAGCGCTCCGATCGATGACCTCGCGCTCGTCGGCATTGCGCTCACTGAGGTGCGGGCCCACACCGAGGCGTACCGGCACGTTGTCGGCGCCCCCGTGCTGCCCGCGTACTCGGGCGAGCCAGCGAGCACCACGCCCGTGTCCGGCGGCGTCGAGGTGCGGCGGGTGAGCCAGGCCCCCGCCCTCACCGATATCACCCTCAGTGTGCCCAGTGGAGAGCGGGCGCTCATCGCGGGTCCGAGCGGATCGGGGAAGAGTACGCTTCTCGGCCTCGTGCTCAGGTTCGACGACGCGGAGCAGGGGGAGGTGCTACTTGACGGTGTGCCCGTGCGCACCCTCTCGCCGGGTGAGCTTGCGGAGCGCATCGCCTACGTGCCGCAGGAACCCATCGTCTTCACCGGAACGCTTGCGGAGAACCTGCGCATCGGCCGGCCCTCGGCGTCTGACGAGGAGCTGCGTGAGGCGGCCTTCGCCGCCCGCCTTGGGGACGTGCTGGGGCGCGACCCTCGGGGCCTCGGGCAAGACGTCGGCAGTCATGGCCAGCGCCTCTCGGGCGGCGAGCGTCAGCGCGTTGCAATCGCGCGAGCCCTGCTGAGCGAGGCGCCCGTGCTCGTCCTTGACGAGGCGACGTCAGCGCTCGACGAACCGACCGAGCAGCTCATAGCCGACGAGATCGTGCGCCGCGAAAAGACGCTGCTCGTCGTCACCCACCGGCGCCCCGAAATCTGGCAGCCGCACCGGGTGATCAACCTGGGCGTGTCAGGGGCTAAGGCGCGAGGCCGCGAGTGAGGTGGTCAACCGACTCGGCGAGTGCCCGCGAGCTGAGTCGGCCCACCCCCGTCGCGTTGACGAACGCATGAATGTGGCCCTCGACGAGCTGCACGGTCACCGGGACCCCGGCCCCTCGCAGGCGCTCCGCGTAAGCGAGCCCCTCGTCGCGGAGCACATCGAACCCCGACACGGCGACGTGCGCGGGCGGGAGACCGGTGAGGGTGTCATCGCTCGCGAGCAGCGGCGACACGAGCGGGTCGGTCGCCGAGCCTTCGGTCGGAAGGTAGTGCGCCCGATACCAGTCCATGTGCGCCTCGGTGAGGAAGTAGCCCTCGCCGAACAGCTCGTACGACCGGTGCTTCGTCGACAGGTCGGTGACGGGGAAGAACAGCAACTGGAAGTCAGGCGGGCCCGCCTCGGCGTCGCGCGTCGCGATGCAGACCGCTGCGCTCAGGTTACCGCCAGCGCTGTCCCCGGCGACCGCGATGCGCGCACCGGGCCGCTCGGCCCGCGCCCAGTGGTACGCGTCAATGGCGTCCTCCAGCCCCGCGGGGAACGGGTGCTCGGGCGCCAGGCGGTAGTCGACGGCGATGACCTCCAGGCCGCTCTGGGCCGCGATGAACCGGCAGACGGAATCGGCCGATTCGAGGCTGCCAACGACCCAGCCGCCGCCGTGAAAGTAGAGCACGGTGCCGCCTTCGCCCCGCGCCTGCGTGTGCGCGTCGCCCGTGTGCGCGCCTCCCGTGTGAGCGTAGCGCCGAGCGGCGACGCTTCCTGCGCGCGTCGGGATCGAGAAATCCGTGACCTCGGCGACGTTGTGAATGCCGCCAAAGATGCGCGCCTCGGCGTCGATCTGGGCTCGGGCCTCGGGCAGTGGGAGCTGCGTGAAGTCGTTCCCGGGGAGCCTGTTCAAGATGCGAAGTGCCATCTGCACCTCGGTTGCGAGCCGCTGCCCGTCGACCTCTACTGGCTTGCCCGCGATCACCCGTTGCGCCCAGTCGGGCAGCCTGCCAAGCGTGCGGATTGCGCCCCTCGTGAGGCGCTCTGGCAGGGACGCGGGTGATGACATGGTGGTGACTCCTGGGTCGGCAACGGTGGCGACAGGGAGGCGTGCGTCGTTGCGTGCCCCCGGCTCGACTCTACCGGCTCGGAGCGCCACGGAGGCAGCGCTCGGCGGTGCACCGCGGCATCAACTTTCTAGTTGTCAGTTCAGCAGATGATAGTTAGGCTTACCTTAGTAATTCGTGGTGTGTGATCGCGAGGCGCTCGCTCGTACGCGACTCGGCTGACACGACGACCGTTCATCCACCTGCTTCGCAGGGTCGAGGTGAGGCGCGCGCCACGCTGCGGGAAAGGAACTGCGATGGCAAAGCGTGGATTCACGGGGGCCATGACTCGCGCGTATGGGGCGCGCGACCACGAGGTGACGGTGACGGCGACCGAAGCGATCACGCCAACCTTCAGGCGCATCTGGATGTCGGCGCCAACGCTCCTCGCCGAGATGAGCCCCGGCTCGACCTCCTACCTGCGCTTCTGGTTCCCAGACCCGAACGGCGGTGATGCCGAGTTCCAGCGTGCCTACACAGTCACCCAGGCAGACGCTCAGTCAGGCACCTTCGCCGTCGACGTCGTGCTGCACGAGCCGGCCGGGCCCGCCTCAGCCTGGGCGAAGGCAGCCGAACCGGGCTGGACAGTCGAGGCGAACTCCCTCGGGTCGACGCGGTTTGAGCTCGCGGACGACCTGCCAGCCGGGTACCTACTCGTAGGCGACTCGGCGTCCCTCCCCGCGATCAACTCGATCATCGCTCAGGTGCCGGCGACCGTGCCGGTCGAGCTGTACCTCGAAGAACACCACGTAGACGACAGGCTCATTCCGCTCTCATCCCACCCGCGGCTCGCGGTGCACTGGGTGCCGCGCGTGGGGGAGGGGTCGCTTGCCGCCGCGATCGCCGACCGCGACTGGTCTGACTGGTACGCGTGGGCCGCGCCAGAGTCGGGGTCGCTGAAGCAACTGCGCGTTCGACTCCGCGACGATTTCGGGTTCCCAAAATCAGAGGTCCACGCGCAGGCGTACTGGTACTTTGGCCGCGCGTTCGGGAAGAACCGTTCAAAGGCCGTTTCGGCCGCGGTGGCCGAGCAAGAGTTGGCGGCGGCCGCTGCCGTCGCGGCGGCATCGGCTCCCGCCGCTGACGCAGTCTCCGATGCGGCGGTTGCCCCCGGCGCGAAGGTGGCATCCGCTGCCGAGGGCGCGGCGGGCACCGGATCAGGATCCTCATCTCGCGGTGCCTGGCGTTCGCAGGCGGGCAGCCGGCTGCTCGCGCCCCTGAAGCCGACAATGGTGCTCGCCGGCATCGCCCAGGCGCTCATCACGCTCGTGCAGCTCGCGCCCTTCGTGCTGCTCGTCGAGCTTGCTCGGTTGCTCGTCACAGGGGCGACGCCCGACAGCTACTGGCGGGTGGGACTCTGGGCGCTCGGGCTCATGGGCGCGGGGGTTGTGCTCGCGACCGCGATGCTCGTTTGGCTCCACTGGGTCGACGCGATGTTCGCGCGTGAGCTCAGGCAGCGCCTGCTGCAGAAGCTCTCGCGGCTCCCGCTCGGCTGGTTCGCTGCTCGTGGATCGGGGCAGGTCAAGCAGCTTGTGCAAGACGACACGCTCGCGCTGCACTACCTCGTGACCCACGCCGTGCCCGACGCGGTGAACGCGGTCGTCGCTCCCGTCGCGGTGCTCGCGTACCTTTTCGTCGTCGACTGGCGCATCGCGCTGCTTCTGCTCATTCCAGTGCTGGCATACGTCGTTGGCATGTCGATCATGCTCATCCAATCGGGCCCGCGCACCCAGGAGGCATCCCGCTGGGCCGAGCGGATGAACGTGGAAGCGGGTGCGTACCTTGAGGGACAGCCCGTCGTGCGCGTGTTTGGGGGAGCGGCGGCCTCGTCGTTCCGGGGCAAGCTCGCCGAGTACGTTGGGTTCCTCGACTCGTGGCAGCGGCCCCTCTCGGGCCAGAAAGCGTTCATCGACCTCGCAACGAGGCCGGCAACATTTCTGCTGCTCATCAGCGCCGCGGGAACGCTGTTCATTACGACCGGGTCGATGGACCCGCTTGCCTTGCTCCCGTTCCTGTTGCTCGGCACGACATTCGGCGCCCGCCTGCTCGGAATCGGGTACGGCCTGTCCGGGTTGCAGGGCGGCCTGCTCGCAGCACGCCGAATCCAGATCGCCCTCGACGAGGCCGAACTCGAGATCGGTGGCGGCTCGTTGGCCGCAGCCGTGCCCGCAGGCCACGTCGAGTTCGACGACGTCGGCTTCGCCTACCGTGAGGGGGGCCGGTGCTCGAAGACATTCGCCTTGAGCTCGCCCCCGGAACGGTGACCGCTCTCGTCGGGCCGTCGGGGTCGGGAAAGTCAACGCTGGCGGCTCTGCTCGCGAGGTTCCATGATGTCGGGCACGGTGCGATCCACGTCGGTGGGCGCGACATCCGCGATCTCAGCGCAGACGAGCTGTACGCGAGCGTCGGGTTCGTGTTCCAAGATGCGCAGCTCGTCCACGGCACGGTGCGCGAGAACATCGCCCTCGCCGTTCCGGAGGCGAGCGACGCGGCAATCGAGGCCGCGGCGCGGGCGGCGCACATCCACGACCGCATCATGCAGATGCCCGAGGGCTACAGCACCGTGCTCGGCGCCGATGCTGCGCTCTCCGGCGGGGAGCGGCAGCGGCTCACGATCGCCCGCGCCATCCTTGCCGACACCCCCGTGCTCGTGCTCGACGAGGCAACCGCATACGCCGACCCCGAGTCCGAGTACCTCGTGCAACAGGCGCTGAACGAGCTGACAGCGGGGCGCACGGTGCTTGTCATCGCCCACCGCCTCCACACGATCGCGGGCGCGGATCGCATCGTCGTGCTCGACGGCGGACGCGTGAGCGAGGCAGGCACACACGACGAACTGCTCGAACGGGCGGGCAGATACTGGCAGCTCTGGCAGGCCGGTGCCCGTGGCACCGGCCAGGCGCTCGAGACTACGGAGGCGACGCGATGATCCGAACACTACTGGCCCTGCTCCCGGCGGGCAGCGGGCCACGCCTCGCCGGGCACCTCGCGCTCACAACGCTCGGCGTGCTGCTGCGGGCCGCGGGAGTGGTGCTTCTCGTGCCGCTCGTCAGCGCCCTGTTCAGTGACGACCCGGCCGGCGCGTGGCCGTGGGTCGCGTGGCTCACGCTCGCGACCGCGGCGGGCTGGGCCGTCGACTCGGTGACGGTTCGTCTCGGGTTCGACATCGGCTTTGGGCTCCTCGAATCGGGCCAGCGCGCGGTGGCCGACCGCCTTGCCGAGATTCGGCTCACCTGGTTCACGTCGGGGCACACCGCCACGGCTCGCCAGGCCGTCGCGGCGACGGGGCCCGACCTCGTCGGCCTCATCATCCACCTCGTCGCGCCAATCGTTGGCGCCGTGTTGCTGCCCATCGCCATCGGGTTGGCGCTCCTGCCCATCGCGTGGCCGCTCGGGGCCGCGGCTCTCGCGGGCGTTCCCGTGCTCCTCGGAGCCTTCTGGCTGGCTGGGAGGGTGAGCCGCAGCGCCGACCGAGCCGCGGCCGCGAGCAATAGCGCGCTCACCGAGCGCATCGTTGAGTTCGCGCGCACGCAGCAAGCGCTGCGCGCCTCACGACGTGTCGGCGTTGAGGGAAGCCACGTCGGTGCGGCGCTCGCCGCGCAGCACGGCGCGAGCATGCGGCTGCTCCTGCTGCAGGTCCCAGGGCAGCTGATCTTCGGGCTCGCCAGCCAGGTCGCGCTCGTGCTGCTCGCCGGGACGATCGTGGTACTCACGACCTCGGGTGCGCTTGCCGCGCCGGCGGCCGTGGCGCTCATCGTTGTTGTCGTGCGCTACCTCGAACCGTTTACCGTGCTTGCCGAACTTTCGCCCGGAGTGGAGTCTGCGCTCGGGGTGCTCCGGGATATTCGAGAGGTACTTGACGCCCCAGCGGTACCGGCGGGACGCGTGACGCAGGTTGGCGGGGGCGGGGGCTCGGCCGCGGATGTCGGGGCGCCTGACCGGGCGAGTGACGGGGTGCGTGACCTGGCGCTGGGGCCGCGTTTGGAGCTGCGCGACGTCCAGTTCAGCTACGGGGCGGCGTCCCCTCGGGTACTCGACGGGCTCTCGCTCACGTTTGAACCCGGCACGACAACCGCGATCGTCGGCCCCTCGGGCTCCGGCAAGAGTACCGTGCTGTCGCTCCTCGCGGGGTTGCAACACCCAACTGCCGGGGCGGTGTTCGTTGATGGCGTTGACGCGGCGACGCTGACCGGTGCGGCCCGCCGAGAGCTTGTGAGCGTCGTGTTCCAACACCCGTACCTGTTTGACGGCAGTATCCGCGACAACGTGCTTGTTGGCCGGCCGGCAGCCGACGACGCTCAGCTTGAACTCGCCGCCCAACTTGCACAGGTTGACGAGCTGATCGCGCGGTTGCCCGACGGATGGGACAGCCGCGCTGGCGAAGCCGGCGGCTCCCTCTCCGGGGGTGAAAAGCAGCGCGTGTCGATCGCTCGGGCGCTCCTCAAACCCGCACCCGTGCTGCTCGTCGACGAAGCGACGAGCGCCCTCGACACCGAGAACGAAGCCGCGGTGGCGAGCGCGCTCGCAGGCGACCCGGCGCCGCGCACACGGGTCATCGTCGCGCACCGGCTGAGCAGTATCCGCGCCGCCGACCGCGTCGTGTTCCTCGAGAGTGGTGTCGTTGTTGAAGACGGGACGATCGACGAGTTGCTCGCCGCAGGTGGGCGCTTCGCTGAGTTCTGGCGGCAGCAAGACGCCGCTGGGGCGTGGCAGTTGCGTTCGAGCGAGGCGGGTTAATAACGGCCCTGTTGCGGCGTTCGCGCGGCTCGTGTTGCTCGCGTTGCTGGTGTTGCTGAAACTGGGATGGGCGACTGGCCCGCCCCGTGCGCTCACTAATATGGGGGCATGGATCGCGAACTCCTGCTCGTCTCATCGTGTCTTGCCGGAATGCCCTGCCGGTACGACGGGAACGCGCGGCCCGACCCCGCCATCGTTAAAGCGGTGCGCGAGGGGCGAGCTATCCCCGCGTGCGCCGAGCAACTGGGAGGCCTCCCGACCCCGCGCCCGGCAGCCGAGATAGTCGGGGGTGACGGCGCCGATGTGCTCGACGGCACTGCCGCTGTCGTCGATATTCACGGGGCGGACGTCTCGGCCCCGTTTATTGCTGGGGCCGAAGCCGTTGCGGCCATCGCCGCCGAACGCGGTGTGACGCGGGCCGTGCTGCAGGCGCGCAGTCCGTCGTGCGGCTGCGGCGTGGTCTATGACGGCAGTCACAGAGGCGAACTGGTCGAGGGCGACGGCGTTCTCACGGCCCTGCTCAAGCGGCGCGGCATCGAGATCACCCCGGTTCGGGGGCAGCGCGAGGGGTAGCTCCGGTGTGCCACAGCGCTCGCCACAGCCAAGACACCTCAAATATTCGTGTGGGCGTCAAATTCCGGTGGAAAATGAGGCCCCAGCGAATAATTGAGTGGGAGGGGAGTCGCCGGCGACGCTCTGACGGCGGGGCGGCCGCTGGTTCGACGGCGGGGCGGCTGTTGGTTCGACGGCGGGGCGGCCGCTGGTTCGAGGGCGCACGGTGATCGGCGCACGGCGCACAGTGATCGGCGCACGGCGCTAGAAGCGGGGGCTATGGCGTTTGAGAGAGCCATGAACCCCTGGCGTTGGCTGTGAAACTCGCGCATCACGATACATCAGATGAAAGTAAGGTTAGGCTAACCTTTGAAAAGGTTGCCGTGGCAACCATGCATTCGTCAGATGAATGGGAGAGTGGCCTCGGCCCGGGCTCGCCGGGCCGCTTTTCACAGCCCTGCGCCTAAGGAGTCACCACCATGTCACGCACGCTTCGCGCCAACCGCGCTCGCTTTATCGGAGTCGCGCTCGCAGCGCTTATCGCCGCCACCTCCGTTCTGTACGGGGCCGCAGGTCAAGCCCACGCAGACTCAGGCCTTCCGGTCGGAACCTACACCGTTTCCGCGAACCTCTATGTCGGAGCGAAGGATACCCCGATCGGGCTCAACGCATACGTTACGAACCCGGCCGCCCCGCCCCTCGGGTACCCGAGCTCGCCCGTCAACTCGAACGCAACTCTGCAGGTACTCGCTGACGGAACCGAGCTGCTGACGGTGCCTGTCGTGAACTCGACCTTCGGAGTGCTGGGGCTGCCCGCAGCGTCCACCGACGGCGCCGTGGCAGTGCAGTCGTCGGTGACAACCCCCTGGAGCACGGCCGCTGGCGGGCCGACGTCGCGCATCTCTTCGGTGACGTTTGACGTGACTGACTTCGCGGGCGGATCGACGGTCGCCACCTTCGCGCCGAGCCAGGAGTACGCGAACTTCTTCCTTTACCGCGGTTACAAGGCCTGGGATCTGAACCTCGTCGTCGACTTCGGGTCGGCGGCATAGTCGCTCGGGGTGCTCGCCCTCCCCGGGCCGAGCACCCCATCATCAGCTTCTCCCTTCCGATCTCAGCCGAACAGAGTGATTGCTCATGCCGAACCATCCCAGACTGAACGCGTGGCTTGCTGGCCTGACAGTGTCAGCCTTCTTGCTCGCGGGTAGCCCAGCAGCTGCCCTCGCCGACTCAACCCCAGACAGCCGACCGCAGTCGTCTGTGGCTCCCGACGACCGAGCCCCATCGCAGAACCCTATTCCAGGCGCTGCTTCCGAATCGGCTGATCCAGCAGCACCGGCAGTACCGGCAGAGCCAGCGGAACCAGCATCACCGGCCGATCCAGCAGCACCAGCAGCACCGGCCGAACCAGCAGCACCGGCCGAGCAAGCAGAGCCAGTGGGGCCGGCCGAGGCGAACGAAGTGACCTCGCTGCTGAGCGGCAACACCCCACTCGAGAGTCGTGTGGCGCCGGCCTCGGCTGCAACTCTCGCCCCAGGCACTTACACCGTGACGGCGAACCCCTACGTCGCAGGGTCGGATGCCCCGATCGGCGTGAACGTCTACATGTCTGACGCTGGGTTCCCGCCCGTTACCCCGCAAAAGCTCAATACGACCCTGCGCGTGGCGAAAGACGGCACTGTCGAAGTCGACGTGCCTTTCAACCAAGAGATTTTCACGCTGCAGGAGATCGGTGACGGTGCCGACCTCCGGGTCACGAACATCGAGCGCGGCGGCAGTATCGCGTGGGGCAACCTCACCCCCGACGCTCGCTACCCAGATCGCATTGTCAGCGTGACGGTCGAGCTCGGAAACGGCAGCGGCGAGTACACGTTTGGCGGCGCAATGCAGTACCCAGTGCCGCTGCAAACCGAGAAGCACTGGCCCGTGCACCTGCGGGTCGACTTTGCGAGCGCCGTGCGGCAAGTAGCAGGCGACTTCACTCAGACGTACCGGCATGGCGCGACGGGCGCCGAGGTGACGGTTGAGACTGAGGAGGGTGACCCACTGATCCCGGCCCTCTCGGACGCAACGCTCAGCGCCGAGCGTGTCGCAGGTGACGCACAGCGAGTTGAGCGTGCGCTCGCATCGGAGTTCGTCACGATGCCATCGTTCGTGGCCTGGGAACTCGGACTCGCAGGTAGCAACGGCGACATTCGCCTGGGCGCTACCCAGCAGACGACAGTGACACTCCCCGCTTCTGGCGCAGAGCCAACGGTGATGAAGATCGTGGGCGGAAAGGCGACCCTCGTGCCGGTCACGCGGCACGCAAACGGGGCCGTGACCTTCCAGCCCGAGGGGCTCGGGCTGTTCGCGCTCGTCGACACCGAGTCTGCGGCGCGCTGGCAGTACACCAAGCAGTTCGCGAGCGACTCGGGAACCACCATGACGTACCGAACGACGGGCGAGGCCGACTGGGAGTTCCCGGGAATGGACTTCCCCTCGCTCGACTCTCTCGGCGCGTACTCGTCGTTCCTTGGCGAAGAGAGCGACACGGAACAACTTGCCCGGGCGGGCGAACTCTTAGGTGACGAGTTCGCGAAGCCCGAGGTGCGGCTGTATACGTTCGGGCTCGACGTGAGTTTTGAGAATGTACCCGGTGCGACCGTGGCGAAACACTGGGCCTGGACCAACCCTCTCGGTGGCGGGCGGACGAGCCTGTCGGGCACGGCTCCCGTCGCGGGGCCGGGAAGCAAACTCTTCATCGTCTCGGGCACCGTTGGCGAGGGCCTTACGAGGGCCGAGGCGCTCACCGCAGAGCAGTCCGGAGCGACCGCCACGTTCGATATCGTCGCGAAAGACACCGCAGCCGATTCACCCGCCGCGCTTGTGCAGGTGCCGCTGTGGAACGCAGCGACAGGGAAGAACGGCGACATTGATACCGCCCAGACTGAGGGCACAGAGATCGCCTACATCGCTGTTGTCAGTGAAGCAGTGACTCCGGTGGCGAAGCCCACCGCCGCGACGGCGCTCACCTATACGGGCGCAGAACAGGTCGGCGTTGCCCCCGGCGCGGGCTATGTGCTCAGCGCGCGCCCGAGCGCCACAGACGCAGGAACGTACCTTGCCCGCGCGACGCTTGTTGACGGCTACGTCTGGGAAGACGGGTCGACGGCTCCCGTGAGCCTGCCATGGGAGATCGCGAGGGCGACGCTCACGGCGACTTACGACGGCGAGCAAGTCGCCGCGGGAGGGGCGCCCCGCCTGGCCGTGAAGGTCTCCGGCTTCGTCGGAGACGACAGCGCCGCGAACGCCGCTGGCTATGCGCAGCCGACGGTGCAGGGCCCGGCCCGCCTGACTGCCGGTGCGCGCTACGAGCTTGTCCCCGCTGGCGGCGCAGCAACGAACTACCGTTTCGAGTATGTCGGGGGTGTGCTCACAGTCTCGGAGCAAACGCCAGAGGAGGGACTCCGCCCAGGCACCTACAGGGTGACCGCGAACCTCTTCGTGCCGGCGGAGAAGAACGACATCCTTGGCCTCACCGCGTACATGACGAACCCGAAGAACCCACTCGTGGCACCGAGCGACCCGAATTTCGGTATTCCGACGTCACCGGTGCGAGACAACGCGAAGCTTGTGGTGGGGCAGGATGGTACCCGCACGCTGCTGCTCGACGTGCCGAACCCCGCGTTCACGCTGATGGAACTTGGCGCTGCGCCGAAGGGCGTCACCGTGCTCTCGGCCCACCGCGATAGCAAGACCTATGGGCACCACACGAACGGACGGATCACGCGGCTCGTGATTCAGCTCGGAGCGTCAGACGGCACGCTCACGTTCCCGAAGAGTCGCGTCTACGCCGCGCCCCTCGAGCGCGACAAGCAGTGGGACCTCAGCCTCGCCGTGGACTACGCGAGCGCGCACAAGGTTTCGGACGATACGACGGTGACGAACCCGGGCACAGGGCCAGGGACGAACCCAGGCACGAACCCCGGCACAAAGCCAGGCACAAAGCCCGGGACGAAGCCGACGGCACCCTCGCCGAGGCCGAAACCCGGCCCCGGCCCCGCGCCGACCCAGCTCGCACCGGGAAGCTACGTGGTGAGCTCGAACATCTGGTTCAGTCGGGAAGTGACGGGACTGCCACTGGCGCCCCACCTGACGAACAGCGGTTTTCCGCCCAAGGACCCGGTCACCGGCAACGCGACGCTCACTGTCGCGGCTGACGGAACCGGCCAGGTCACCGTTCCGATCGTGATTCAGGATCGCATCATGACGGTACGCAGCATCTCTGGCGGCGGCGTAGTCGGCACCTCAGGGGGCGGCAGCGTGACCAGCGTCACGGTTGACCTTGGGCACATCGACCCCACTGTTACCTCGATCTCGCGGTCAATGAGCGCCGCGGTCACCATTGGGGATCTCGCCTTCAGTATCGGCGGCCCGATCTTTGGTGGCACCCGCGAGCACACCTGGCCGGCCTCGTTCGAGGTGACGCTCTCGGGCGTTCCGACCTCTGGCGGCGGTGTCGTGCCGAGCTATGCCCAAGTGAAGCTGCCAGGTGCGCAGACCGCTGACGAGCAGGCCGCGCTCAAGGCCCTTGAAGCCGCGCGCGCGGCGAACCAGGGCTCGCGAGACGCGGGCCGCGTGGGCGACGACGCAGCTGAGTTGGGCCGCCGCAACGGCGGCGCGATCGGTGAGACCGCCGCCTCGGGCGCGCAGCCGCAAGCGATTGCGCTGATCGCTGGGGTCGGCGTGGTGCTCGCCCTCGCGGCGGGAGCGACGCTGCTCGCCAGGAAGCGAACGCGCGTGGCGCCGGGCGCAGACTAGCCGCCCCAGGACCCGAGTATTCATCACACATCACAACCTCGAAGGAACCCACACCATGACGAACCCCCAGCAGACACTGCCAGAGCAGGATCGCCCGGTCGCAACGATGTCTGGCCATTGGCTGCTCGCGAAGCTCGGCAAGCGTGTGCTCAGGCCAGGAGGTCGCGAACTGACTCGTCGCATGCTTGAGGCCGCCCGCATTGAGGGGAGCGACGTCGTGGAGCTCGCGCCCGGGCTGGGGCACACCGCGCAGGAGATCGTGCAGCTTGCGCCGCGCAGCTATCGGGGCGTCGACATGGACCCCGACGCGGTCGCGCAGGTCAACAAGCGGCTCGGGCTCGATGGCGCGGTGGTGCACGCAGACGCCGCAGCGACTGGCTTCGAAGCCGATAGCGCCGACGTGGTGTTTGGTGAGGCGATGCTCACCATGCACGCAGACCGCTCGAAGCAGACCATGATGGCCGAGGCCTTTCGCGTGCTGCGCCCGGGCGGCAGGTACGTGATTCACGAGCTCGGGCTCACCCCAGACGGGCTGCCCGAGGAGACGAAGCGCGAGATTCAAAAGGCGCTCGCGAAGTCGATCAAGGTGAACGCCAGACCGCTCACGAACGCGGAGTGGCGCGCGCTCCTCGAATCGGCGGGGTTCGAGGTCGTCGAAGACACGAGATTCGCGCCCATGCGCCTGCTGCAGCCGCGGCGCATCATCGCAGACGAAGGGCTCCGCGGCGCGCTTCGCTTCGCGCGGAATGTGCTGCGGATGCCCGATGAGCGTAAGCGCGTCTTCGACATGCGGCGCACATTCGGCGCTCACCGTGATGCACTCACCGCGGTCGGGATCGTCGCGGTGAAGCCCGCGGCGTCGGGCGAATGACACGCTCAGACGCCGGTGCCGTGGCCGGGATCGGGCAGCGAACGGGATCCGCAGCCCGCGGGCCCGTGACGCGCCGCCGGTTCATCGCCGCAATGGGTGCGCTGGGTGCGGCCTCGGTACTTGCCGCCTGCGCGGCGGGGGAGCCGGGCGCTCAGGTGGCCGCCGCCGAGGGCGGTTTCGGCGGCGCGCTGGGCTCGAGCAAGCCACAGCGCGCACGCGAGCGAGCGGTGATGGGGTCGACCGAGGCGACAACCGTTCGCGTGGGTCTCATCCTCGGCCCGCCATCGATGGGGCTGAGCCGCATGCTGCTCGCGGCTCGTGCGGGCGAGACGCACAACAGCTTCGATGTCGAAATCGTCGGGGTCGACTTCGCCGCGCTCGCCGCGCGCTTCAACCAGGGCGACTTCGATATCGTCACGCTGCCGTCGAACATCGGTGCAGTGCTCTACAACAACGCCGACATCAACACGGAGGTCGAGGTCGTAAGTGTTGGGAACCTCGGGGTCCTCTACGGCGTCACGACCGACCCGAGCGTGACAACGATTGCCGACCTCGCCGGTCGAACGGTGTACTCGATCGGCCAGAACGGCACTCCCGAGTACACCATTGCGACGGTGCTCGATGGCACCGGGCTTTCGGAGAGCGTCGATATGGCGTACCGGGCGACCCCGTTCGAGGTGTTGAACCTGCTGCAGAATGAACCGAACGCGATTGCGGTGCTGCCGCAGCCGTTCGTTGAGCTCGCGCGAACGATGGTGCCCGGGCTCACCGCTCCGGTCGACTTCACCGACGAGTGGGATCGGATGCCGACGAACACTTCGAAGTCACAAGCGGTCACGACGCATACGATTGTGAACCGCGCGTTCCTCGAGCAGCACGAGGCGGCCGTCATCGAATACCTCCAGCTCGCGGGGGCCTCGGTCGACTTCACGCTCGACAACATCCAGGAGGCCGCCGCGGTGCAGGAGGAACTTGGCACCTTCCTGAACAACGACGTCGCCGCAGCCGCGATGCCGTTCTGCAGCCTCGTGAATCTCACTGGCGAGGTGATGCGCGATTCGCTGTCGGGTTTTCTTGCGGCAATCCACTCGCAGAACCCCCGCTCGATCGGGGGAGCCCTGCCCGGTGACGACTTCTACTATCTGCCGCCACTCGGCGCGCTCGACGTCGATGTTCGCGAGCTCACCGGGGGCCTTGCACCAGCGGAGCGGAGAGTATGAGCGTGACAGGCACGGAACACCAGCCCACGCAGCAGACCGTCTGGAACGACGCGGAGTTGCTCTCACTGATGCGCCAGCACGCGCCCGTCGGCGTGTCGCCCGAGGCGATGCTGCCGATGATCAGGGAACTCGTGGACTCCGGAGCTGACCCGCGAACCCTCGTCGCGACGATCGAGGCCGCGAGGGGAGCCGCACCTGGCGCCCTCGCGCAGGATCTCCCACGGGCTGTCGGGATCGCGGAGGCTCAGAGAGGGGCGCAGAACCTCGCGCGGGCGGGAGCTCCGGCCCAGGCCGTTCGTGGCAGTGCAGTTCGCGGTGCAGGGTGGAAGCGGGCCGCCGGTCGAGTGTTCGTCGTGGTGTTCTGGCTGGCGGTGTGGGAGATCGCCGACCGGGTTATTGACAATAGGCTCATGCTCGCGGGCCCCATCCGCACGGCGGAGGCGCTCGTCGAGCAGTTCTTCCGCCCCGAGTTCTGGCTCATTTCGGGGGCGTCGCTCGGCCGAATCGCCCTCGGGTTCACCGCGGCGTTGGTCATCGGGATCCTGCTCGCGCTCGCAGCGCACCGGGCCACCTGGTTCCGCGAGCTCATTGCTCCCGTGGTGTCGGTCGTGAAGACCGTGCCGGTGGTCTCGTTCATCATCATGCTGCTCATCTGGCTTGGCGGCCAGGCGCTCACCTCGTGGCTGGCGTTTCTCATCGTCGTACCCCTCGTGTACACGAGCATGCTCGCCGGCCTCGGCGCCGTTGGCAGGCACGAGCTCGAGCGTGCGCAGGTCTACGGGCTCTCCCGTGCGAAACAGTTCTGGTACATCTCGCGGCCAGCGTTCATGCCGTTTCTCGCTAGCGCGTGCAAAGTCGGCGTCGGGATGAGCTGGCGCGCGGGAGTCATGGCCGAGTTGTTCGCTGCCACCGCGCCGTCGATCGGGAAAGAGATGTTCGCGGCGAAGACGTTCCTCGACACGCCAACGCTGTTCGCCTGGACGGTCGTGGTGATGCTGCTCAGCGTCGTGTTTGAGCGGGTCGTGACGACCCTCCTGCGCTTCCTCTCGCGGCCGTTTGGCGGGCTGCTCGGGAGCGCTTCATGAGGGCGTCACGCGTGGGAGTTGAGCGTCTCTCGAAACGGTTCGGCATGCACGAGGTCTTTGACGAGCTCTCGCTAGAGTTCGCTGGGGGATGCTCGTACTGCCTTCGGGCGCCTTCGGGTGGTGGGAAGACGACGCTGCTGCGGATCCTGATGGGGCTCGAACGGCCCGACTCTGGGCGGGTGATCGGGGTGCGGCGCGGAGCTATCTCAGTGATGTTCCAAGAAGACAGGCTGAGCGACGCGCTCACACCCGTCGAGAATGTGGCGCTGCTGCACCCCGACCGGCGCGTATCGCGGCGGATGATTGAGGCTGAGCTGGCCGAGATCTTGCCGCTCCGCGCGCTGAGCCAGTCGGTCGTCGAGCTGTCAGGCGGCATGCGTCGCCGGGTCGCGCTCGCGTGCGCGATGCTGTTCCCGAGCTCGCTCGTCTTACTCGACGAGCCGTTTACCGGGCTCGACACGGCTACCAAGCGCGAAGTCATCGACTTCGTGCGTGCGCGCCTTCGCGGCCGCACGCTCATCGTCGCGACCCACGGCGCCGACGACGCTGAGATGCTCGGCGCGCGCACCGTGACCTTACCGACCAGTGGAGGAGGCGCCGATGGCGACGCGGTATGAGACAGTCACGCGGCGCTCGCGGGTGTTTGCGGGCGTCGACCCCTCGCTGCATACGGATCTGCTCGCGGCCGTTCGGGCCGCGTCGCAGGGGTACCGTCGCGGCGACAGCATCATTCGCATCGGCGAGCAGGTGAGCTTCTTTCCCGTCGTGCTCGCTGGCAGTGTGCAGGCGACCGTGCCGCGCGGGGCGAATACTCAGATCGTTGAGCGGTTCGGGCCCGGGGACTCGTTCGCGGAGGCTGTCGTGGTGAGCGAGGGGGCGTCGCCGGTGGAGATTTCGGCGCTCACCGATGCGCGGATCCTGCTCATCCACAAAGAGCGACTCGCTGCGTCCACGCACCCGGGTGCTGCCATCGTGCACGCGAATCTCATGCAGGAGATGTCGAAGAAGCTCGTTCACCTGAGCGTGCGCCTCAACTTGCTCGCCGAACCTCGACTGCGCAGCCGAATACTCATGTCGCTCGACGGCATCGCGCCCGGCGATGATGGCGAGATCGTGCTGCCATACAGTCGCCAGGATTGGGCCGACTACCTCGGTGTCAACTCGAAGGCGCTGCTTCGCGAACTCAGGCGGATGCAGGACGATGGACTCATCGAGCTCGCGGGGAAGACCCTGCGAGTGCTGTAGGCGTGCCTGCGCGGTTCGTCGGCAGCTGCCATATCTTGCCCACCACTATCTAGGAGAAATATGACCGTTCAGGCCGATGGCTACGACATCCTTTCGGCGGGGCTCGCCGACTTTGAGGCGCTCGCTCCGATGACTGCAGGCCGGGTGAAAGTCGGGCGCGTGTTCGATGGCGATACGCTGCGCGTGCGCACCCTCGCGATCCCTGCGGGAGTGACGCTCGCGGAGCATGTGGCGGGTGCTCCTGTGCTCATCCACGTGATTGCCGGGCGGGTGCGCTTCGACATTGGCGGTGACAGTCACGAGCTCACCGCTGGAGCGCTCGTGCGAGCTGACCCGGAAGAGAAGCACGAAGTGTTCGCTCACGAGGATGCGCAGCTCGTGCTCACGTTCCACCCCGAGCGCTGAGCGCTGCGTTCTGGGCCCACTCAATACACCGGGCCTGCGCACGCCGCAGCCAAGACCCCTCAAATATTCGTGTGGGCCTCAAATTCCGATGAAAAATGAGGCCCACACGAATAATTGGGTGGTTTTCGAGGGTGCGAAAGTCGTAGGGAAAGGTGCGGCCGCCTACTGCGCGTAGGTGTAGAACCCCTCACCGGTCTTGCGGCCGAGCTTGCCCGCGTCGACGTAGCTGCGGAGCAGGGTGCGAGGGCCTTCGGGCAGGTTCGGATTCTCGGCAGCGTAGTGCTCTTCGATGTCGAGCACCACGTCGAGGCCAACCTGATCCATGAGCGCGAACGGGCCGGCGTGGATGCCCATGTTCGCCTGCATGATCGCGTCGACATCTTCCGGGGTGCTCACGCCGTCAGCGACGACCGCGAGCGACTCGCGCTTGATCGCCGCCCAGATGCGGTTGAAGATGAAGCCCGTGCTCTCGGCGAGCGCGATGAAGGGTGCGAGGCCGAAGCGCTTCAGCTCTTCTGCGACCGCGGGCAGCAGGCCCTCGCTCGTCTGGCCATCGCTCATGAGCTCGACTGCCATGCTCTGCGGGGGCATCGCGAAGTGCATGTTGAAGACCCGCTCGGGGTGCTCGACCTCGTCGATGACCTCGCGTGACTTGTACGACGAGGAGTTCGTGGCGAGCACGGCGTCAGCGTCAGCGAGGCGGTCAAGCGTGCCAAACAGCGGGCGCTTGATGTCGAGCCGCTCGGGCACCGCCTCGACGACGAGCCACGCGCCGGGCAGCGACTCTTCGACCGAGGGAACTGCGGTCACGGTGCCGGGGGTCGTGCTGATGCCCTGCTTTTCGAGCCGTGCGGTGAGCTCGGGAAGCGCCTCATTGACGTAGTCGAGCGCGGCCTGACGCTGCGGCTCTTGTAGCTCGGCGATGCGGACATCTGAGCCGCCTGACGCGAACACGGCCGCGATACGCCTGCCAAGAGTGCCGCCACCCACAACGACGATCGGTCGCTCCTGGGCATTGGCTGGAACGGTGAATTGCATGTGATTCCTCATTTCCGTTGATCCGTACGCCTTGCAATCTCGATGCAATTTGTATTGAATTCATTATGCATCGAAAAGTCGGAGAAGGGAACCCGGTGGAAGCAGCAGTGATGAATCAATCGGGCCAGGCGCAAGGGGGCACCCAGGCGAGCGCAAAGCCCGGCGCGAAGGGGAACGCTGAGCCCAAGCGCCGCGCCCGCGTGCACACCCGCGCGGCGTTGATCGACGCCGCCGAGGCCATCTTCGCCGAGCGCGGCGCCCCGACCGCCTCGATCGATGAGATCTGCACCCGCGCCGGCTTCACCCGCGGAGCGTTCTACTCGAACTTCCGCACCGTGACCGACGTGTTCTTCGCGCTGTATGAACGCAAGACGGAGGAGTTACTCAGCGGAACGAGCGGGCTCGCCGACCGGTTGGAGCTGCGGGGGGACCGCGATGTGCTCCTCGAGGGTTTTGTGGAAGAGCTGCTGGGGATCATCCCCGCTGACACTCAGTGGTACGCCCTCCGGGCGCTCTTCGGGATGCGGGCCGCGACGGACCCCGAGATCGCGACCGTGCTGCGGGCACACGGCGAGGACTTCCAGCGCGGCATCACCCCCCTCTTGGAGCACGTTGCGAGTACGCTCGGGATGACGCTCGCGCCCGACGCTGACGAAGCCGCGCGCGTGGTGATTGCCGCCCACGTCGGTTCGGTACTGCAGGGGCCGTTCGTGGATGAGGCTCAGCGGCTTCGGCGGGACGCCGTGCTCGCTGCGCTGCGCGGAGTGCTACGGCCCGAGTAAGCGCTCGACCGCCGCTGGGATGCTGCGCGCAACGTCGAGGGCGGTAATCGGGCGGCCGAGAATGGAGCTGGCGGCGCCAGCAGAACCGCCAGAGTCGCCACTCGCGATGCGGGCGGCGATATCGTGCAGGAGCACTGCCGTCGCGCAGAGCTCGGCGAGCACCGGCGCCCGGTCGGCCAGCCCGATCTGCCCAGCCGGCCAATCCGGCCAATCCGTGCCAGCCGGCCCCACCAGCCCACCCCGCCTGACCAGCCCAGCGTGCCGGGCCGCCAACGTCCCAACGATCCCGGCGAGCACGTCGCCCGTTCCCGCCGTCGCGAGCCAGGGCGTGGCCGGCCCCACAGTGACGATGTCACCCGAAGGAGACGCGATCGTCGTGACCGAGCCCTTGAGCAGCACGGTGACGTCGAGGCGCTTCGCGAGCTGGGCGGTTGCCTCCGCACTGCCCAAGGAACCCGCGTCGTCCGTGGGCCGCGAGCCGCCGAGCGCCCGCCAGAGTCGCGCGAACTCTCCGGCGTGGGGTGTGATCGCGACCGGCGCCACCCGAAACCGCTCGTCTCGCCTGAGCAGGCACAGGTCAAGCGCCCCAGCGTCGATGATGACGGGGCGCCGCTGGGTGAGCAGCTCCGCGAGCTCGTCGGTCTCGGCCTTGGGGCGCGCCTCCGGGTCCGTACCGCTGCCCACGAGCCACGCATCGACGCGGTCTGGCGAGCGGGAAACGACGGTCTCGGGTCTGGCGGCGAGCACGGTCGCTGCCGGGGAGGGCATGCCAAAGAGGGGCGCCGTGCCCCCGACGGGCGGCACGAACTGCACGAGACCCGCGCCCGTTCGCCACGCTGCCTCAGCGCCCAAGACCGCCGCGCCAGGATACGCGGGCGAGCCGGTGCGGAGCCCGAGGACCCCGCGCGAGTACTTGTGGTCCGCCGCGGTGGGCGGCGCGAGGTAGGGAGCGCACGCGGCCGGATCCCACGCCCCCGAGGGGCTCGTCGTATCCGGGGCAGGATCGTTCATTTGAGACCTCAACTCAGTGTCGGAGTGCCGAGGGGCGGGCCAGGGCCCGAGCGCTGGCCGGTGTTCTTGCAGGGTAGCTGAACCGGTGGCGATCCTCATCGCAATGGTGCGTTCGCTATGAGAATGCGCTGAGAATTGGAGTTTTCTCCCAGGAATTGCCGCAGGCACTGTGAAATGCTTAGGCCCCTAAATAATCGACATTTCCGAAAAGGTCTCCGTGAAGAAACCACTCAAGATTACGCTCATCAGCATGGGCGTCGTCGTCGGCCTCGTCGGCGCGACGCTCGCCACCACCTCCATCATCAACGCGGTGAAGACCCCGCAGGAGGTCGCAGCGCTCGGACCCTACGGCACGCTCGTGGACGTCGATGGCAAGAAGATGAACGTGGCCGAGTTCGGGGCGGGGGAGCAGACGATCGTGCTCACGCCCGGGGCCGGAACCGCCTCGCCGGTCGCAGACTTCGCGCCCGTGATCAACGGCCTGAAAGACGAGTACCGGATTCTCGCGGTCGAACCGTTCGGGTACGGGCAGAGCGACCAGGCCGACACACCGCGCACCACCGAGAACATCGTTGCCGAGATTCACGAGGCCGTGTCAAGCTTCGGGGTCGACGAGTACATTCTGATGGGGCACTCGATCACCGGCATTTACGGGCTCGCCTACGCGAACACGTACCCCGACGAGGTCACGGCGTTCGTCGGCATCGACACCTCCGTGCCCGAGCAGCCCGGCATGGACAGGGTGCCCGGAATTCTGAAGGGTGCCCCCGCGATCCGCGGGCTCGGTCTGCTTCGCGTACTGACCGAGCTCGGTGGAAACCCGCTCGAGGGCAACCCCGCCTACACCGCAGAGGACATCGAGCGCATGGACGTCCTCACCATGCGAAACTCGATGGCGCCGACCTACCTCGACGAGGTCAACCACCTCGCGGAGAACTTCGCCGCCGCGAAGGGAACAACGTTCCCGAAGGATCTCCCGCTGCTGCTCATGTACCAGTCACACAACCCCGACTTCGCGACCTGGACTGACATGCACGAGGCCCAGGCCGCAACGGTCGACTACGCGGTGACGCTCGAGATCGACGCCGACCACTACCTGCACCACACGAAGGGTGAAGAGGTCGTCGCCGCGACCAAGGAGTTCCTCGCGGGGCTGCCCGCGGCATAGCAGCGACGGGGCCCGCGTTGCCCGCGGGCCCCGCCCTGCCGGCGCGCGGGCCCTACGCAGTCTGTGGAGACTGCTCCGCCCCCTCGATCCGGGACGCGAGGCCGCGCGCGAGGAAGAGGATCACGACCGCGAGCGCGACCGAAATCATGTACGCGATGCGCATGGAACTCAGGTCTGCGATCGGGCCGATGAGCGCCGCGCCGAGCAGGAATCCGACGTACGTGAACGTGTTCGCGCGGGCCACTGCGACGCCCGTGTCGTCGATCGTGCCCGCCGCCGCGAAGGCGAGCGGCGCGATGACGCAGAGGCCGCCGCCCGCGAGCGCGAACCCGACGAGTGCCATCCACGGGGCCGTCGCAAACACGACCGCGAGCATGCCGGCGAGCGCGATGAGGGCGCAGACCTGGATCACGCGCTTCGCGCCGAACGCGCGGATCAGCCAGTCGGCGCTCAGTCGGCCGATGAGCATCGCCGCGCTGTACCCGCCGTATGCGAGGGCGGCGACGCTTTCGGGGGCGGCGAGCGTGTCGTGCACGTAGACCGAGCCCCAGCTCGAAGCCGACGACTCGATGAAGTACGCGGAGGTCAGCACGAGCCCGATGCTCAGCACGGGCAGCCACGGCACCCGCACCCGCGCGGGCGCGCCAGCGGCCGAGCGAGCCACACCCGTAGCGCCCGCAGCCCCCGCGGCGCCCGCCGAACCAGCCGCCCCGGCCGCCCCGGCCGCGCCCACGCGCGCGTGCACGAGTGAGCGCCCGCTCCAGAGCAGCAGCGGCACGAGCACGATGAACTCTGCGCCGAAGAACACCCAGAGGGGCAGCCCCGCCTGCGCGGTGAACGCGGCGGCGAGCGAGGCGACGATGCCGGCCGCGCTGTAGATCGCGTAGAAGCCGACGACGATGCTGCGCTTGTAGCGCTGCTGCAGCGACACCGCCTTCATGTTCATCGTGGCGTCGACCATGCCGAACGCGATGCCCATCACGATCCACGCGGGTACGAGCAGCGCGAACGAGTCAGCGAAGCCGATGAGCGCGAGCGCCGTGAGGTTCGCGACGATCGCCCAGCGCAGCAGCGTGTCGCTGTGTACGCGCTGCACGATTGAGCCGGTTACGAGGGTCGCGACCCCCGCCATGAGCGGCAGCGCGAGCGTCATGAGGGCGAGCGTCGAGTCGCTGAACTCGAACGTCGCCTTGATGGTGGGGAGGCGCGCAAACAGCGAGCCGAAGCCGAGCCCCTGCGCGAAGAACACGATGAACAGGGCGATGCGCGCCCGGCGCATGCCCGCAGTGATGTGGGTGTCGGTGGAGGTGATATTCGTCATTGTATGTCTCCTCATTCCCGGCTCTCCGTTGAGCCGCTAGTGGGTGTGGGCGGTGCGGGGCGTCAGGCTCGAGCGAGGCGGCGCAGCTGCTGCTTGTCGACCTTGCCAACGGGCAGCAGGGGCAGCGCGTCAACAATCACGATCTCTTTCGGTACCTTGTAGTTCGCGAGGTGCTCCCTGGCGTAGGCGCGAAGCGCTGCGGCGTCGGGCTGACGACCCGCGGCGGGAACGACGTACGCAACGCCAACCTCGCCGAACGTGTCGTCGGGCCTGCCGATGACCGCGGCGAGTGACACGTCGTCGCGGGCTTCGAGGCGCAGTTCGATCTCGCGCGGGTAGACGTTGTAGCCGCCGGATTTGATCATGTCTGACATGCGACCGACGAGCCTGAGCGTGCCGTCGGCGTTTAGCACGCCGACGTCGCCCGTCTTGAACCAGCCGTCAGCGGTGTAGGCGGCTGCGGTGCCGGCGGGGTTGCCGAAGTACTCGAGAAACAGCCCCGAGTGCCGCACCTGCACCTCGCCCTGTTCGCCCTGCTCGACGGGGCCGCGCTCGTCGGCAAGGCGCACCTCCATGCCCGGGTCGAACCGCCCGACGGTCTCGGCGAGCACCTCGTCGCTGTCACCGTCGCGGGTGAAGGTGATCGACGCGATCGTCTCGGTCATGCCGTAGACGGTCATGAGCGGGATCCCACGCGCGCGGTAGGCCCTGATCACGTCGATGGGGAGGGGCGCGCCGCCCCAGGCGACCCGTTTCAGGGTCGACAGGTCGGTGCCAGCGAACTCCGGTTGCGCGGCGATGAGCTGCAGAATCGTCGGCACCGTCATGAGGTTCGTGAGCCCCAGCTCGGGGACGAGCGCGAGCAGGCTCGCGGGGTCGAACTGCTCGAGCAGCGCGAGCATTCCGCCGGCAGCGAGGGTCGTGCCGGTGAGGTCGGCGAGGCACGCGACGTGGTTGATCGGCAGGTTGCAGGGCACGCGCGGCGCCCGGATGCCGAGCACGTCGGCCTCGACGCGAGCCGCGTACACGAGGCCGCCGTGCGAGAGCACCGCGCCCTTCGGCGCGCCGCTCGAGCCAGACGTGTAGACGATCGTCGCCGGGTCGGTGGCGCGAAGCTCGGGGTAGCTGTCGGGGCGGGGAACGAGATCAGGATCCGGGAGGTCGAGCAGCGCCGACGCTCCGGTGCGCGGCCCGATTCTGTATGCGCCTCGGGCGCCAACCTCGGTCGCGAGCGCCGTGATGTCGTCGCCGTACTCCCGCCCGTCGACGGAGTCGAGCGAGAGGAAGAGCGCGGGGCGGGAGTCGGTTGCGACGTGCCGCAGCTCGGAGAGGGTGTACTTCGGGTTGAGCCCGATCCACACCGCACCCGTGCGCATCGTCGCGAGGAGCGAAATGAGGTACTCGGGGCGCGGGGTGCAGAGCGTTGCGACGCGTACGCCGGGCCCGGCGCCGAGCGACGTCAGCGCCGCCGCGAGCTCGTCGACGCGGGCGGCGAGCTCGCGGTAGCTCAGTGTGACGCCCTCAAACCACACAGCGTCGGCGTCTGGGGTCGCGAGCGCGTAGTGGACGAGATAGTCGAGGTAGCTCGTTGGCTGCGGCACTGCAGCGGTGGCGTGCATGGGTCAGCGCTCGACGTTGGTGCCGTCTTCGCGGGTAGCGAAGAGCGAGAGCCAGCGTGCCACCATGGCGGGCTTCTCTTCGCCCTCGACCTCGATGGTGTTGTCGGTCGTCACGAGCACCGTGCCATCGGGGCGCGGGGTGACCTCCGCGATCGTGGCGACGCAGCGGATGTTCTGCCCGATGAACACAGGCAGCGTGTAGCGAACACGGTCGAGGCCGTAGTTGAACCCGTAGATGCCCTCGCCGCGGACCGGGCTGTTGTTGAAGTGGAACATCGTGAGCAGGCTCGTGAGGAGGAACCCGTCAACGAGGGTGGCGCCGAGCGGGTTGTTCTTCGAGGCTGTGAGGTCGGCGTGCTCGGCGTCGAGGTAGCTCGCGGTCGCGAAGGCCGAGAGGTGTTCGGCGTCGATTGCGAGCCAATCGGAGGTGAAGAACTCCTCGCCCGTGTGGCGGTGGAGTTCGGAGAGCGGGATCTCGCGGCGTTGCGACATGGAAACTCCTAAACGTAAGTAAATATTTACTTTAGTATGAGTGTGAAGTTCGTCGCGGTCAAGCCAGGGCTTGATCCGCCCCGTTTCGGGTCTACACGCGCCCGATGCGGCAAGATGGAATGAGCTCGCGGAGCTCGGCGCGGGGAAGGAGTGGGGGAGTGACCTCAACGGAGCGGCAAATGCCGAAACAGGCGCGGGGTCGCGCGGCCGTCGCATCGATCCTTGCCGCGGCAAGCGAGCTGCTTGAGGAAGCCGGGTTCGACAGCCTCACAACCGCCACGATCGCGACTCGGGCGGGCGTGAACATCGCCACCCTGTATCGCTACTACCCGAACAAGTTCGCGATCGTGCGTGAACTCGCGCAATCGATCGAGGAAGAGCGTTCGGGCGTCGCCCTCGAGGCCCTCGCCGAGCTCGGCGTCGCATCAGATTGGCGGGAGCCCGTGCGGCGCGCCGTGCGCGCGATGGCGCAGCTTCGCCGTGACCGCTCTGGTGCGACGGCGATTCGGCGCGCGCTCCAGTCATCGCCCGAACTCTGGCACCTCGACCACGATGTCAATGCGGCGACGGCCACGGCGATCGCGCCGTTCCTGCTGCGCGTGAACCCGGCGCTCGCGGAAGAACGCGCCCAGGCGATCGCACTGACCGTCGTGCACACCGTCGCGAGCCTGCTTGACCTTGCGGCGGGGGAGCGGGAGCGCGCCCTCGGGCTCGAGCGCGAGCTGGAGCTCGTCGTGATCAATTACCTCGCGCCTGAGCTCGACCGGGCGTAGCGCGAGAAACACCGACCGCTCACAACCCGACACGCTCGTACAGGGCATAGATGCTGTCGAGCACCGCCTCGCGGCCTTCATCGCGAGCATCGCCGTAGTCGGCATAGAGGCTGTCGAGCAGGCCGCGATCCGCGGGGCTCAGGGCGTCGAAACGCTCCCGCCACGCCTCCTCGTTGTCAGTCCAGTACCCGACGATGTGGGTGTGTGCCGCTGGAAAACGCAGGGTGCGCCGGAGGTGGCCGCGGATCCGCCGTGTCATCGCCGCTTCGCCCGCAACCCAGACCGCCTCGCTGCCATCGGTCGCGAGGTCGGCCCGGAAGAACGCGTCGGCCACCCGACTCGCGAAGTGCCCATTGCCGCTGCGGTGAACCCACGTTGCTGACACGCGGGCCGGTGACCGATCGGGGAGCCTCGCGTCGCGCGGGTCCGCAATCTCGCAGAACAGGCGGATGGCGAGCCCCGGAGGCGCCTCCTCGATGATGCGTTCCGCCGCGGGCAGCGCCGTCGCGTCGGCGACGAGCGTGAGCCGCGCGATGCCCGCGTCGACGCCCGGCCCTATGCCTGCGCCGGTGCCCGCGCCCGCGGCGAACTGGGCGAAGGGCCGGCTCACGCCGAGGGGCGAGCCCGGCACCGCGCCGTCTGCCCACTTGGCGGCAAGGCCGCCCCGGTGCCTGACGAAGTCGATGTCGATCTCGCCAGGCCGGTGCGCGCGAACGGTGTACGTGCGCATGGGGGAGGGCGCGACACCCTCGCGAAACTCCCACCCGCGCCCGACGACGCGCGGCAGCCGCGGCTCCGCGCCATCGGCGTCGGGGAAGAACAGCCTCACGTACTCGTCGGGGGAGGCCGTCGTCGGGTAATCGCTCAGATCGGCGCCGCCGAGCGTGATGCGGCGCAGGCTCGGGCTGAGGATCGTGTTCGCAAGGACCTCTGCGCGGTGCACGCGGGCGGGAGTTTCAGGCACGCGACTACTTCTTGAGCGCGTCGGCGAGCTCGGGCACGAACCGGTCGAGCACCCACGGAACCGACAGCACCGACGGGGCCGCGACGGCCTGTGAGACCTCGCGGTCGGTAAGCCAGACCGCGTGGTCGTTCGTGATCGGCTGCCAGTTGCGGAAGAGCGTGTGCGCAAGCGAAGCGTCGACCTCGTCCTGGTTGTTCACGAGACCGAGGTAGACGTCGGCGGTGACGGTGTCGATCTCTTCGAGGCTGACGCCGAAGTAGATCTCGTCGGGGAAGCGCTTGGCCTCGGCGACTACCTCCGGTGAGAGCGTGAGGCCCAGGTCTTGGATGATGCCGATGAGCGACGTCGTCGGCGCGTAGAAGCCGACGTCGGTCGTGCCCTCCCCAACGCCGGTCGAGTAGACGAAGGTCGCTCCGTTGAACTCCGGGTGCTCGGCCCCGCGTTCCGCGATCGCCGCCTGGGTGTCGGCGACGAGTTCGGCCGCGCGGGCCGGGCGGCCGAGGGCCTTGCCCACGAGCTCGGTGTGGTCTTGCCAGTCGAGGTACCAGGGCTTCTCGGGGTAGGCGAGCGTCGGCGCGATCCCCTGCAAGCGCTCGTACTGGGTGTCGGTGATGCCCGAGAACGGCGCGATGATCGCGTCGGGTCGGAGCGAGAGGATCTGCTCGAAGTCGATCTCGCCGCCGCTCAGGTCGGTGAGGGTCTCGGGCAGCGGTGCACCGGCCGACTCAACCGCATCCCTGAACCAGGGGACGAAGCCGTCTTCGTCGCCCGCCCAGCTCGACGGCACGGCGACCGGGATCACGCCGAGCGCTGCGGAAATGTCTTCGGTCGCCCACCCGATCGTCACGACACGCTCCGGGGCCTCGTCGAGCTCGAAGGTGCCGAACGCGTGGTCGATCGAGACGGGGAACGCGCCCGGCTCTGCCTCGCTCACGACGACGGGCGTCGTCTCCGAGGGAGCCTCGTCGGCGGTGCCGGGAGCGCACGCCGTCAGCGCGAGAGTCAGAGCTGCGAGCAGCGCCGCTGCTGGGCGGAAGTTCAGGGAAGGGCGGGGCATGGTTCTCCTAGTCGTATTGCATCCACCGAGTGGACACTTCCGAGCCTAGGAAGAGGCGATATCGCGGATCGGGCGAAACGTGCCTGAATCCACGCACGCAGACGCGCGATCCTTCAGGTAGGCCCCCGGGGTCTGACCGACCTCCTGGCGGAACGCCGTGACGAACGCGCTCGGCGAGTGATATCCGACCCGGCGGCCCGCTGCCGTGACGGGGAGCCCGGCGGCGAGGAGCGACATCGCCGCGTTGACGCGCACCTGGCGGCGCCACCTGACGAAACTCATGTCGGCCGTCTCTGAGAACGTGCGCGCGATCGTGCTGACACTCGTTCCGGTGATCACTGACCACTGCTCAAGCGAGCGGTCGTCGGCGGGGTCGGCGAGGATGGCTCGCGCGATGCGGCTGATGCGAGGGTCACTCGGCACCGGGAGCCCCGAGCTGTGTGAGCGCGAGGCCCCGATCATGTCGAGGCACACGCGCTGCGCGCGCAGCCGCTCGTCAGTCTCCATCGGGGTCTCGTTTAGGTGCTGCAGCATCTCCATGAGGGCACGGCTGAGCCGCACCGATGTTGGGGCCCCAGCCTGGCTGTCACGCAGGTACGTCGTGCCGATTCTCGCGGACCGCATGACCTGCGAGCCGTGGCGTGTGTCGGGCGGGACGATGAGACCCCAGCCCGGCCTGATCACGTGGATTGCGCCGCCGACGCTGACGTTCACGACCCCGGAAATGACCCAGATCAGCTCGGCGACGGCGTGGCTGTGCTCGAGCCAGCGGGCCGTCGAAGGCTGGTCGCGCACGATCGTCGTGAGTAGAAAGGGGTCGGGAATGAGCTCTTCAGGGTCGCGCACCCCGTGAATCTCGGCTTCAAGGGTGTGAAGCGTGAGGGAATCTGGCATGAAATTAGGGTAGCCTAAGTATCATGTGATGAAAGAAAATCAGTCCGATTTCGCTAACGTTAGAGCATGCCCCAGGACTTCACCCCGCGCCAGATCTCAGACAGAGACGTCGCCGAGTTTTCGAGCTCAGATCTGCACCGCGAGGGCACCCGTAGCCGCGACGCGATGCCAATGGACGCCGTGGTGCACGCCTTCGGCCCGCTCTTCGTGATCGAGGCTTCGGGTGGCCCCACGGAAATCGAGCGGCGCCCCCTGCTGCCCGGCATGCCGACGATCGACTTCGTATTCGTTGACCGTGGCACATTCACGTACCTCGAAGATGGCGTCTGGCTCGAGTCGAGCGACCCGCTGCTCCTCGCGCCGAGTGGTCTGCCCATGCGCGTACGCTTCCTCACCGACTGGAAGTTCTTCGTCGCGCGGATCCAGCGCGAGGCGCTCCTGCCGTTCCTGCCGCGGCTGCCAGAGGGCGCCACCGTCTACGCCGACCTTACGCTGCCCGAGCGCGCCATGCGCGCGTACGTCGCTGAGCTCGCGGGCGCGCAGTCGAAGGCAAGCCCCGGTGAGGCGGCAACCGTGTCGCGTATGGTCATCGAGATGGCGGGCGCGCTCCTCAGGCACCGCTTCCCGCTGCTCACGTCGCAGCCGCCAAAGGGGGCGGTCGACGTGTGGGGAGACGCGATGGGGGTCATCGCGCGCGAGTGCCGCGACGCCGAGTTCGGTACGAACGCGCTCGCCGCCGCGGTGGGGTGCTCTGTGCGGCAGCTCCAGCTCGCATTCACCCGGCACGAGACCAGTGTCGGCGCCGAGCTGCGCCGCGAGCGCGCCAGGATCGCGCGGTCGATCCTCCAAAACCCCGAACACGACGCGCTCCCGAGCGGCGACGTAGCCGCGCGATCAGGGTTTGGATCTGCGTCGACGATGTACCGCGCACTGCTCGACAGCTACGGTGTGACCCAGCAAGAGCTCAGGCGCCGCGCGGTCGCTACGCTGGAGGCGTGAACCCAGCGCTCTCCCACCTCTCGACGGCGCCGCAGCGCATCCGCGGCTTCCTGCTCACGAGTGTGCGCCACGAGAGTCGCAGCATTCGGTCCTGGGAGTCGGAGACTCACGAGCATGACGAGCTCATCTGGTCGACGGCCGGCGTCGCGCGGGTGCGCGCCGGTGACGCGGTGTGGACGGTTCCGTCCCGGCGGGCCGTGTGGGTGCCGAGCGGGGTGCCTCACACGATCGAGACCTCGGCCGACTCGCTCTTCTATGCGACGTTCCTTGAGGCCGGGCTCGCCGCGCAATTGCCGCGAGAAGCGATGATCGTCGAGCTGATCCCGGCCGTGCGCGAGCTCCTGCTGCTCAACGCCGAGTCTGAGATGCCGACCGCGACGCGGCTCAGACTGCAGCGGCTTGTGATCGAGCTGCTCACGCCGAGCCCGGGCGCGCAGGTCGACCTGCGCATGCCGCTCACGCCGAGCCTGCTGTTCGTCGCCGAGCGCATCCTCGCCGACCCCGGCGCCTTCGACACGACGGTCGACTGGGCGGAGCGGGTGGGTCTGCCTGCGCGGGAGCTCACGCGCGCCTTCGTCGCCGAGACCGGGCTCTCGCTCACGCAGTGGCGGATCCGCGCGCGTGTGCGCGCCTCGCTCGTACCGCTCGCCTCAGGGCAGACCGTCGCCGCGACCGCGGCAGAGCTTGGATATTCGAACCCGAACACGTTCATCGGGCACTTCCGGGAGATCGTCGGCGCGACCCCGGCGGCCTACTTCTCGGGGGGCGTGACAAAAAGCGATATAGATTGACCGGATAGCGATATTTGTCTTCGCTATGGTGGGTGAAGTAAGGCAACCCTTACCAAGATCGCATCATTGTCAAAGGACCGCTCGTGCTGGCACAACTCACCGTTTCCTCCCCGACACTCGGGGCTCTTGAACTCCGTCAGGGGGCCTAGCCGTGGCGATTCCCTGCGCGCCGGCGCGCGTCGTTGCGACCGAGCGCCTCACCCCGAACATGCTTCGCATCACCTTCGAAGCAGTCGGCGACTGGCTGTGGCCCACCCACGGCCGCGGCGACGAGCGCGTCGACATTGCGCTGCCCGCCCCCGGCGAGACCGTCGCGAACATTGAGGTGTTCAACCTGCCCGAGTACGGCCGCGGCTGGGAGGGCGAAGAGCCACCGTGGCGGCACTACACCGTGCGGCAGGTGCACGAGGGCGGCAAGCGACTCGACATCGACTTCGTCGTGCACGCGGGCGGGCTCGCCTCGGCGTGGGCGGAGCGCGCCGAGCCCGGGCACATCATCGGAATCTTCGGAGCGGGCGAGCGCGAGGAGCCCTCGTCGTACTACCAGGCCCTCGAAGACGCCGAGTTCCAGCTGCTCGTCGCCGACGCGACGGGCCAGCCCGGGCTCGGCCGCATCCTCGAACAGCTGCCCGAGGGGGCCCGCGCCCTCGCGATCGTCGAAGTGCCGACCGAGGAAGACATTCAGGAGTACGACACCGCCGGCGACGTCGAGATCCGCTGGATCATCGGCTCGGGGAACGGCTACGCTCCGAGCGCGCTCGCCGACGAGGTCGCGGGGTTCACCGCGCCCGAGACCCCCTGGTACGCCTGGGTCGCGTGCGAGGCGGCGACAAGCCGAGCGATCCGCTCTGACCTCCGCGCCCGGCTCGGCCTCGCGCGGAACCGGCACAACGCGATCGGCTACTGGACGCAGGATCGCACGGGCAACATGTCGGCCGACGTCGACTGATGGTGGCGAAGGGCGCGACGATCGAGCCTGGCACCGTGCCGCAGGTGCCAAACCTCCTGCGAATCGCGCTCGCTGGCGATAAGCGAGACCGCAAGCTCGCGCTCGCCACGCTCGGCCTCATGCTGCACCAGGCGGGTGAGGCCGCCGTGCCGATCCTCATCGGCGTTGTCATCGACCGCGCGATTGCGCCGGGCGACCTCGCGGGGCTGTTTATTTGGCTCGGCGTGCTCGGCGCAGTCTTTCTCGTTCTTTCGCTGAGCTATCAGCGGTCGGCGCTCGCGATGGTGAGCGTGTTCGGCTACGGCGAGCACGACCTCAGGCTTCTTGCTGCGAAGCGGGTGCTGCACCCGCGCGGTGTGCGAAGCCGGCGACACCCTGGCGAGCTGCTCTCGATCGCGACGAGTGACACCGGCCGTGTTGCCGGCATCGCCTGGAGTATTGCGCAACAGGCCGCGACGCTCATGGCGGTTATCGCCGCGACGGTCGCTCTGCTCATGATCTCGATCCCGCTCGGGATTGGCGTCGCGCTCGGCGCGATAGCCGTGCTCCTGGTGATGCAGTGGCTCGCGCGGCCGCTCGAACGCGCGGGCGCGACCGAGCAGCGAGCGGTAGCGAGCGCGAGCGAGGTCGCGACTGACGCGCTCGCCGGGCTCCGCGTGCTCCACGGGCTTGGCGCCCAGGGCGAAGTGGTGAGGCGCTACCGGGAAGCGAGCGTCGCCTCGCGCGACGCAGGCATCGCTTCGTCGCGCCTGCTCGTCACCTACCAAGCGGTGAGCACGATGGTCTCGGTGCTCTACCTCGCCGGGCTCGCGCTCGCGGCCGGCCTGCTCGCTGTACGCGGCGAGATCACGCCCGGGCAGCTCGTCACGGTCGTGGGCCTCGCGCAGTTTCTGCAGGGATCGCTCGCCCACGTCGGTACGTTCGGCGCGAACTGGGCGCACAAGCGCGCGTCAGCGAAGCGGCTGCGGGAACTGCTCGAGGACGAGTATGCGCTCAGCGCGGGAGAGCTCGAACGCGCCGAGCTGCTGCTCGGTGCGGCCTCGGGAGGCGCGCTGCTTGAGTGGGATGCGCCGAGCGGCGAGACGCTCCGCGTGGGTTCTGGCGATGGGCTCGTTGGCGTGCGCGTGCGCACCGCGGCCGAGGCGCGAACGGCGGCGGCGACGCTTGGCTTCCGCCGTGACCCGGCCCCGGGCGAGCTCAGGCTCGGCGGGCTGTGCGCGTGTGAGCTCGGGCCCGAGTGCGTCGCGCGGCGCATCGTCGCGCCCCCGCACGACGCGGCGCTCTTTAGCGGGTCGCTGCGCACGAACGTGACCCGTGATGGTTGCCTGAGGGATCGGCCGATCAACGCCGCGGCGCTTGCCGACGTCGTCGACCACCTCGGCGACCCCGACGCTGAGATCGGGGCCGGGGGCCGACGGCTTTCCGGGGGCCAGCGCCAGCGCGTGCTGCTCGCCCGCGCGCTCCACACGCCGGGCGACGTCGTCGTGCTCGACGAGCCGACGAGCGCGCTCGACCCGATCACCGAGCAGCGCGTCGCCGAGTCGCTCGCGAGGCTCGGTCGCCCGGTCGTCGTGGTGACCGCGAGCCCGACGCTTCTCGCCGCCTGCTCGCGCGTCGTCGACGGGCGCTGCCCCGAGCCGGCGAGGACCTGCTGCGCTGCCGGCGGTGGCCCAGCCTGCTGCGCGTTCGGGGGCAAGTGATGGGTGCGCGAAACCTGGGGCGTGAGCCCGCGGCCCTCCTACCGACCTCGACGGCCCGTGAAGCCGCGAAGCTCGGGCTGAAGCTGCTGTGGCGCCAGCGCTCGCTCCTCATCGCCACGGTTGCGCTGCTGCTTCTCGGCACCGCGACGATGCTGCTGATCCCGCCGCTGCTCGGCGCGATCGTCGACGCCGTTATCGCGGGGGAGCCGTTCTCGAAGGTGCTGTGGCTCGGCGCCGCGATCGCGGGTGCCGGTGTCGCCGCGGCGGCGCTCGAGGCCGTCGGAGGGGTGCTCCTCGTGCGTTGCCTGCAGCGTGCCCTCGCGGCGCTCCGTGAAGACGTGTTTGAGGCCGCGCTCGAGCTGCCGCTGAGCCGCGTCGAAGCCGCGGGAGACGCCGACGTCATCTCGCGCGTCACGAACGACGTCGAAGCGGTGACCGAGGCGATCTCTGGCGTGATCCCGCTCTGCGCTCGCGCCCTGTTCACGATCGTGCTTACCCTCGTCGGCATGGCGGCGCTCGACCCGTGGCTCGCGCTCGCCGCGCTTGTCGCGGTGCCGATTCAGATCGTGAGCACCCGCGTGTTTCTCAGGCGATCGCGGCCGCTCTACGGGCGGCTCCGGCGCGAGGAAGCGGAGCGCGGGCGCGCGTTCGTTGAGGCCGTCGCGGGCGCGGAGACCGTGCGGGCCTACGGCACCGCCGACGAGCACCTCGACGCGATTGCGCGCGCCAGCGACACCGCCGTGCGCACGCACCGTGAGACCGCGAAGGCGCGCAACATCTTTGTTGGCGGGCTCAACGCCGCCGAGTTCGTCGGCCTCGCGGCCGTGCTCGCCGTCGGGTTCGTCCGCGCAACGTTTGCGGGGCTGTCGGTCGGTGCGGTGACCGCGGGCGCCCTCTACTTCCACCGCCTGTTTAACCCGATCGGCGACCTCCTCGGCAGCATGGACGACCTGCAGCGCGCGCTCGCCGGCCTGCAACGTCTCACGGGCGTCGTGATGGCTGCGTCAGAGGTCGACCGGCCGAGCGCGGCCGAGGTCGCGGCCGCCGAAATCTCGGACGGCTCGATCGACGTGCTTGGCCTCACCTACCGCTACGGCCCACAGGCGCCACGCGATGCGCTGCGCGGCGTCGACCTCGTCATCCCTGCGGGCGCGACGGTTGCGCTCATCGGTACCTCGGGCTCGGGCAAGAGCACGCTCGCCAGGCTCATCGCCGGCTTCGACACCCCTGGCGCCGGTGAGGTTCGCATCGGGGGCGTGCCCGCGCACGTCGCTCGCGCGGGCGGGAAGCCGGCTGCGCTGCTCGTCGCCCAAGAGACCCACCTGTTCACCGGGTCGGTCGCCGACAACGCGAGGATCGCGGCGCCTGCTGCGAGCGACGACGTGCTGATTGCGGCGCTCACCGAGGTCGGGTTTGACCTTGATGCGGTGCCGGGTGGGCTCAACGGTGAGCTGTCGGCCGCGGTGAGCCACCGTGAGGCCCAGCAGCTCGCGCTCGCGCGGGTTCTGCTTGCAGACCCGCCCGTCGTCGTGCTCGATGAGGCGGGCTCGCAGGCGGGCGCCGACCCGGCGCTCGCCGACGGCATGCAGCGGGTGAGCGCTGGGCGCACGGCGGTGATCATCGCCCACCACCTCGACCAGGTGCGGGGAGCAGACACCGTCGTGGTGCTCGAGGATGGGCGCATCGTCGAGCAGGGTTCCCCCGACGCACTACTCGAGCGGCCCGACGGAGCCTTCGCGAAGCTGTGGCGGATGTCGCGGGGCTAGCTAGTTCCTTGCGAACCTTCGCGCCCATGCGATAGCGACGGTAACGAGCCCGAGGGTGATGAGAACCGCCGCGCTGGCAGCGGGAGCGCCGAGACTGCCTGAGCCGGTGGTTGCGATCGGGGCTGGTTTCTTTGCTGGTGGTTCCGTTCCGGGTTTTGGCGTGGGGGTGCTCGCCTTCTCGAACGCCCAAGTGCCCACGAACTCGAGATCGGCGCCGTCAACGGTCGCGGTGCTCGGCGCCCAACCGTCGAACCGCCACGTGCCGCCTTCGACGGCGATGGATGAGGTCGTTGGCCTGGGCGGCGTGATGACCGTTCCCTGAACTTCGGTAGACGAGGCGGGCAGCGTGTCGGTGACGGCGGCAGGGAACAGCACAGTCTCGTCCGTGACGTACCTGTACGTCACTGCAAAGACGGCGTCGGGGTCGACCGCGTATGCCCAGTTCCCGGTGAAGGCGACATTCTCAGTACCCACGGTGTGAGACTCGGGGGCCCACCCGGTAAACGACCACTCGCCCTGGCCGTCCCTCACCGTCGTCGGCGAGAACTCTGGGGGAGTGACCGTGGCGTCTGTGCGCAGCATGGTTGTGCGCTGTGGGCGCAGGTCGAGGACGGCTGGCGGGAGCGCTCGCCCTGCCGTGGTGCTTGCGAATTCGTAGGTCGCATCGTAGGTCGTCACCATCGTGAGCGGGAGGCTGTTGCCAGTGGCATCGAACGTCACGGGCATTCCGATGAAGAACGCGTCCATCGCAAAGTCGCCGGCAACCCGCGGCTCGGTCATCTCAAACGTCTTTCCGGCCTCGAATGACGACTGCTTGACGTACAGCGCTCCGGTAGGCGTCGTGAAATGCAGGCTGTCGGGCTGGTTCGCTTCGTCGTCAAGGTCGGTGCTGAAGACCTTGGAGCCGTCTTCTTTGACGAGCGTGAATTTCGCCGAATACTGGCCAGTGGTCGGGTCATAGCTCACCGCGTTTGGGTCATTCGGATCGCACCGCATGATCTCACCAAACGTTGTGTCGGGGTTCTGCTCGATGATGCTCTGTTGGAGCGTCGAGCAGTTCATCAGGTCGGGGTTGTAGTCGACCACAGTCGGGTCAACGCGAAACGAAATGTGCCAGGTGCCCGAGAACGTCTTTTCCTTCCACCGTTCCGGGGTGTTCCCGCTGCTCAGCGACCACAGGAATTTGGCTGTCTTGTATCGCTGCCACACCTTGGTCATGATGAGGTTTCCGCGGTACGAGATGTGATAGCCGGCGTTTGGCCCGAGGGCATCGTCGCCGCGGGCGGAGTCGTACAGAAACTCGTCTGGCGTGATCTGGCCCGGGCTCGTTGGCGCGAAGGCGTCCGCACTCACCACGATTTCAACCGGTGTCGGTGCTGCTTGCGCCGCGGGAGCTGCGCTCGAAGCAAAGAGCACGAGCGCTCCGCCCAGCGCTGCGAGCCCCTGTACTGGGCGGCGAGCTGTTGAGTTGACCTGCGACATGTGCGAGCTCCTCGTCAGGTAGACGTTCACGCGCCCGCTTGGTGTCGCGGCTGAACTCTCAGGCTATGTGCCGCACGTCGCGAAGCGCTCATAGCCCATGCTCAGTCTGATTCATAGGAAAGTCAAGGGTTTGGTGATGTATTCACGCGGGCGTCGTGTTTGGCGCTGACTCAAGACCGTCCGTGATGATGTCGAGACCAGTTGCCTCGGAAGCCTCGGCGAGCGTGCCGAGGTTGGTCGCGCTCTCGAAGCCCGCGGCCGCCATCAGCGCGGCGGCCTGGCCCGAGCGGTTGCCTGACCGGCAGTACAGCAGGTAGGTGGCGGTCGGGTCGAGGTGCGGGATCGCCGCCTCGACCTCGCCGCCGTTGAAGTCGATGAGGCGGGCGCCCCGAAGGTGCCCCTCGGCGAACTCGGCCGGCGTGCGGGTGTCGATGATGATCGGCTCGGTGGTGCCGGTGCGTTCGTCGTTCATTGGGATCCTCTCGGGGCGTCCGCCCAGTCTGGCACGTGGGCGCCGATTAGGCGGCGGCGGGCGCGTCTGCCGTGCGGGTGGGCTCGTTGCCAGGCTCCGAAATCCAAGCGAGGTAGCTGCCCTCGAGTTCGGTGACGTCGTAGCCCTCGCGCCGCAGCGCGCTCGCGGCCACGCTGTTTCGCACCCCACTCTGGCAGTACGTCACGATCGTGCCCGCGCCCTTCTCGGGCAGGTCGGCGAGGTTCCAGAGCACTCGGCCGCCGGAGAGCTGAGCCGCCCCCGGGATGTGCCCGTCGGCGTACTCTGTCTTGTTGCGCACGTCGAGGAGCAGCGCGCGGTCTACGGTGTCGAGGTTCGCCGGCGCGACGACCGAGGGACGCACCAGATCGAGCCCGTCAAGTGAGGTGATGAACCCACGCACGGAGTCGATGCCGACGCGCACCAGGTGATCCCGAATCGCGGTTGCCTCCGCGCGGTCTGCCGCGAGGAGCACGAGTGGGCGGTTCTCCACCTCGGGGTTGTACACCCAGGCGCCGTAGCTCGCGGCCTTCGCGATGCCGGGAACGTTGAGGGAGCGTGCGATCGTGCCCGTGTGTACCAGCTCGTTGTCTCGCGTGTCGACGAAGATGACGCTGTCGCCGGCGAGCGCGGCTGTCAGCTCGCTCGCCGAGTACTCGGTGAGCTCGGGGGCATCTCCGACGATCTCAGGGCCGACGCGGTTCTGGGTCTTCATGCGGCCGAAGTAGGCGTGAGCGTCTGGCTGGCCGCTGAGAAGTTCGGCGACAAACCCCTGCTGGTCATCGTTCTTCAGGTAGCGGCTCCACCACGAGAAATTCCGCTCGTAGCCGACCGTTGATGACGGGACGGAACCGAGCGCCTTGCCGCACGCTGACCCGGCGCCGTGCGCGGGGAGCACCTGCACGTAGTCGGGGAGGGTTAGGAAACGGTCGCGGAGACTCACGAACAGGTCTTTCGCGCCCTCGAACCTCGTGTCGACCCCGCCTGCGGCCTCGTCGAGCAAGTCGGGCCTTCCGAGGTCACCGACGAACACGAAGTCGCCGGTGAGGATGAAGCCGGGCTCGGTCGACTGCGCGCCGTCGGTCACGAGGAACGACAGGTGCTCGGGGGTGTGGCCCGGGGTGTGCACCGCCTCGACGGTGATGTTGCCGAGCGTGACCTTGTGGCCGTGCCGCATGCGTACGGCGCCGTCGAAGCCCGCGCCGTACGTCCAGTCAGGGCCGCCCTCGTCGGAGACGTACAAGGTCGCGCCCGTCCGCGCCGCGAGCTCGCGCGTGCCCGACAGGTAGTCGGCGTGGATGTGCGTCTCCGTGACGCCGGTGATTGTCATGCCGTTCTTCTCGGCAAGCTCAATGTAGACCTCAAGGTCGCGGCGCGGATCGACCACGATCGCCTCGCCCTTCGCCTGGCAGCCGATGAAATAGCTTGCCTGGGCGAGGTCTTCGTCATAGATGCGCTCGAGTAGCACGGTGAACTCCTTGGGGTGTGGTGATGCTTGGCGGGGTGAGAGCTAGTTGCAGCTGCAGCGGTCGGCGACCGCCACGCCCTCGAGGGCCTGCTCGATGTGTTCGCCACATCCAGCCCAGGTTGGCTTGTTGCAGTTGCTGCAGGTGACTCGTGCGCACATGATGATTCCTTCGGAGTGGGTCGTGTTTGGTGGGGATTTTCGGGCCGTTAGGCGGGGGCCTGCTCGGAGCCAGAGGCGGCGGTGGCCGCGGCGAGCTGCTTCCGCACGTCGTCCATGTCGAGATCGCGCGCGCCCTGAACGAGGTGCTCGAGCTGCTGCGCGGGGAGCGCGCCAGCCTGCGAGAAGACGAGGATGCCGTCGCGGAAGACCATCAGCGTCGGGATCGACGTGATCTGAAACTCGGCAGCGAGCGCCTGTTCAGCCTCGGTGTCGACCTTGCCGAAGGTGATGTCGGGGTGCTTCTCGGAGGCCTGCTCGAAGACCGGCGCGAACGAGCGGCACGGCCCGCACCAGGCGGCCCAGAAGTCGACGAACACGATGCCGTCGGCGTCGACTGTGGGAACGAACGAGTCGACCGTGAGGTTTGTTGTGGCCATGAGGCTGACCTTTCTGTCTGTCGGGGGAGTCGCTGCTACCGGGCGAACAGCCGCGCGAAGAAACCGGGCCCACGAGCGGCCTTCGCCGCTTCGATCTGTGCCTGCGTGTGCTTGCCGTTGCACCAATCTGATGCGGGCACGCTCATCTTCACCATGTCGACGTGCTGACCGCAGCCTGCCCAGGTGGTCTTGTTGCAGGTGCGGCACTTCGTCGGTCGACACATGTGGGTTCTCCTTCGTGGGCTGGGCCCGTTGACTTATACCCCCGGGGGTATTTCGGTATCGGACATAACTATACCCCATGGGGTATCCTGGGGGTCAAGTTTGATCCTGAGAGGGGCCCGCAATGTCAGAGGTAGTAGAAGGCGCCGAGCTGGGCGCGACGCCCGAGAAGGTGGCCGCCGCCGCTGGGGCTGCCGCCGCTGGGGCTGCTGCCGCTGGGGCCGCGGGGGCCGCGACGCCCGAGGCGAAGCGCAAGATCGTGAACCGGTTGCGCCGCGCGCACGGTCAGCTCGCCGCGGTCATTGAAGCCGTTGAGGGGGAGGCGCACTGCCGCGACGTGGTGCAGCAGCTCTCGGCGGTGACCAAGGCGCTCGACCGCGCCGGCTTTCTCGTCATCTCGACCGCGCTGCAGGAGTGCCTGGCTGACCCCGATAACGAGGACTCGGCGAAGCCCGAGGAGCTCGAGAAGCTGTTTCTGTCACTCGCGTAGGGTTGCGCTGGCTGAGCCTAGTAGTGGTATCTGGCCTGCAGGATAATGAGTTGCTCGCGGGTTACTAGATACACGAGTCGGTGCTCTGAGGTGATTCGCCCGGTGCTGCCAGTAGACGTAGTCCTCCCAGCCAGACGGATCCCAGGCGAGTTGCGCCTATACGCTCCGGTCGAGCTCGCGCTCCTCCCCGTGGGGTCCTTTATCGGAGCATCGTACCGTTCTGGTGTGCTGAGGGCCAGGGGCCTGGCCTTGTGACCGCGCGCCCCCGCGCTACGTCAGCTTGGTGACGAGGCGCTCGCGCTGGAAGGTCTTCGCGACCGCGAGGAACACTGCGACATCGATCGCGGCGATGACCACGACGGCGATGAGCGCAACCGGCGCGTCAAACAGCATGAGGCCCGTCGCCTGCCCGATGACGAGCGCGAGCACGGGCAGCAGCACGAGGACCGAGATCCCTTGCGCGCCCTGCACCGTCGTCGAGCGCCCCGACACCGCGACGATTAGCGTGATCGCGAGAAACGCGATGGCCGGCACAAGCAGGAAGACGACGATGAGCCACGTGACGTTCGGAAAGAACGCGCGGCCGACGACTGGGTTGCCGAGCACGTTCGCGATGATCGTGTAGATCACGAATGATCCCCACGTCACGACGACGGCCGGCACGAGCGAGGCGAGCACCTTGCCGAGCACGAGCTCGCGGTTCGTCACCGGCGTGTAGAGCAGGCCCTCGAGCGTGCGCCGCTCCTTCTCGCCAACGAAGCTTGAGCTGCCGATCACCGACGCGACCATGATCGGGATCATGAGAAACATCGGTGCCATGAAATACGTGAGCGCGGCGTAGACGACGATCCCGCCGGTGTTGAGGTCGGGCGGGAGCACCCCGGCGGGAAGGTTGTCGAGGAACGCATCGAGGCCGTTCACCGACGCCGTGAGCACCGGGCTCCTCCCGAGCAGTGCGATCGCGGCTGGAAACACCGCGGCGAAGAGGATCGGGACGACGAGGAGCGGCGCGATGGCCTGCTTGTTGCGGAGCACCTCGCTCAGGTCCTTGCGGGCGATGGTCAGGATCCTGCGGCCGTTCATCGTGCAGCCTCCCGCTGTGACTTGATGACATCGAAATAGAGGTCGCCGAGCGTCGGCGTATCTGGGACGACGGCGCGGATCGCCGCGCCCCCTGTCGCGAGCGCCGCGACGGCGGCCTCGACGGCGGCGTCGTCGGCGAGGGTGAGGGCGAGGGATCCCTCTGTGGAGACGGCGGCCTCGCCGCCCGGAACTGCGCGGGCGACGAGCGCGGCCGCGGCGCTCCCGGTCGGCCCGGAATCGCCGAGGCTCACGGTGACGCGGCGCCCGGGCCAGCGCTCGCTGATGAGATCGGTGATCTGGCCCCGCGCGACCATCTCGCCGTGCATGAGGAAGCCCGCGTCTTCGCAGAGTTCCTCGAGCCCGTGCAGCTGGTGGGTGCAGATGACGAGGGTCGTCTTGCCCGACGCGATCATCTGCCCCAGGTAATCGATCAGCTCAAGCGACGCCTCGGGGTCGAGGCCAGCCGTCGGCTCGTCGAGAAACAAGAGCTCGGGTTCGTGGATGATCGCACGGCCGACCGCGACCTTCTGCCGCATGCCCTTGCTCAGGGTTCCGGCGAGCGAGCCAGCCCGGTCGGCGAGCCCCAGCACCTCGAGGAGCTCGGCGATGCGGCCGGGCAACTTCGCCTTCGGCACCCCGTAGAGCTCGCCCCAGATCTTAAGGTTCTCGTGCACCGTGAGCGTCTCGTAGAGGTTCGTGTCGGTCTGCACGCCGACCCGGCTGCGGAGGCGGTCGCCCGACTCGAGCGTGAGCGGTTCACCGAACAGCTCGACGCTGCCCGCCGTCGGGGCGAGTATGCCGTTGAGGAGGCGCACGATCGTCGTCTTGCCCGAGCCGTTCGGCCCGAGTAGCCCGAATGCGCGCCCGCGGCGCACCTCGAACGACGCGTCCGACACGGCCGGGAAGTCGCCGAAGCGCTTCGAGAGGCCGGTCGCGCGGAGCGCGGCTTGGGCGTCGATGTCGTTGCGGTGCATGCGGTGACCCTTCCCTGGGCGGGCTCGTGCCCACCTGCTGCAACTGTATTACGGTAGTGATACAGATTGCAAGGGGTTGGGCGGCGGATGGATTGCGCGCCTTGCCGGGTGAGGTTTTTCGTTATACGTTAATAACATGGCTGAGAACGAGACGATCAACGGCGTGCCAGTCAGCGAAGCACAGATCGCTGCGTGGGCCGCCGAAGCCGAGGCGGGGTACGACATTGCGGCGCTCAAGAAACGTGGCAGGGGCCGGCCCGGTCGCGGTGCCGAGCCCTCTCAGGTGGTCGCATTGCGGCTGACCCTTGCCGAGATTGCAGCGCTCGATGAGCGCGCCGAGCGCGAAGGGAAGTCCCGGTCTGAAGTGATCCGCGAAGCGCTGCATCTTTCGGTGCCGTGAACGTTCACAGCTCCGCGACGAAGCACGGGGTGCTGCCCGAGGATGCTGAGCGGGCCGCGAGCTGGGCGCTCTGGGTGGAAGACCTGGACGAGAATAGCCCGGCACGTCAGCTCCGGTTGGGCTTTGACACGAGGGGCCGCTTGCTAGAGACGGTCGTCCTAGTGTTTGACAGTGGAAATGAGCTCGTGATTCACGCAATGAAAGCACGCCCCGGAATGATCGAGTTGCTGCCGAAGCAGTGACGGGGTGGCTCACGTGTGGCTTGGTCGCCACCTCCGCGCCTCGCCTGTCAACGACTCCACTAGTTGTGATCCGACTCATTGCGGCACGGCCTCCCCAAATGCGGCGGTTGTGACGGATTTGATCAGTAGCTGGGCAGCGAGAATATCGATCTTCTCACTCCCAGAAAGTGGCGGCTCTTCGTCAAGCAGGGGGATTTGATTTCAACGTAGCGAACAAGATCCGCGCGGCTGCACCTAGCCTCTCGGTATCCTGACAAGGGTGGAGAGTGCGCATCTCAACCCATGTCGACGCTGACCGAGCTCACGAACGGAATCTCATGGAATTTACCCTCGACGATCTTTCATTGGCGTTTCGAAAGGCAAAGGCAGACCTCTTCTATTCAAGCAATTCCAGGCCATTTGAGTTGCTTGAGTACGAGGAGGATCTCCTCTCGCGCTTGCGTGACCTGCGCGACAAGCTCAACGGCGATGACGAGTTGTGGGTCACTGAACGAAAGTTTGTCGGGGGATACTTTGTGGTTCCCGCCGGATTCCAATGGGGCGGCGATAGTCACACTATGCAATCAGGCGTGGTTCGTTCGTCACCATACGAAGAGTGGCGGGCACGAGCCGCAGACAAGTCCGCCGTGGGTGCTGCGACCTTCCGGCTTATGAATGCGTGCAGCATTGATATGCATGTTCTTAGTGCCCTCTGGGTGGGGCATGTGGGAGCACTCTTCGACGAAAAGTTGGAGCGCAGTGTGCGGGGCAACAGGTTACGTCGGACCGAATCCGGTGCCTACAACTGGTATTCGATTGGCAGCACGGTGCCTTACCTTATGCCCTACAGTTCTTGGAAAAGTGATGGTTTCGACGCCATCGAAGAAGGCCTCGCGTCTGGTCAAGCTATGACAGCTTTTACCGCAGATGTTACTGCGTTCTTTCATCGGATAGACCCGCAGTTCCTTGGGAGCGAGAAGTTTCAACGCGACGTGCTTGGCGTCAAACTCGAACCAAGGGAAGACAAGCTGAACCGGCTCCTGCTCTCAGCTCTGAGCGCCTGGGCTGCGCACCAGACAAGGCGAATTGGCGAAGAAGTCCGCGGACTGCCGGTCGGGCTTTCTGCAAGCGGGGTGGTGGCAAACCTGGCGCTAACTGAGTTGGACCGACTCATCGAAGAAGAAGTTAAGCCTCGGTACTACGGCCGCTACGTGGACGACATCATCTTGGTGCTAGATGGGAAGGGACATTTCAATTCAGTTGAAGAAGCATGGCGATGGCTAGCGCAACGGACCGCGCGCAGTCAACGTCCCGCAACCCTGGGGTGCGACGACCGGGGAGGGGCCTTCGCTTCCGACTATTTGACGGGCTCTGAGTTCAGATTTGACAGTGAAAAGAACAGACTTTTCCTGTTGGATCCGGATACTGCTGAGAGCATGCTTCGTGGGATGCGTCATGTCATCGAAGAGCGCTCGAGTGAATGGCGAATGATGCCAGTCTTGCCCGAAGGATCAGACGATATCTCTCAAGTCTTTGCGAGGGCGAGCCAGCTCAATGGGGATCCTGCGGGGAGTCTCGGTGAGGTGACAAGCGTGGCTACTAGCCGCTCGGCGTTTGCACTTGTCCTTCGTGACTTTGAAGCGTTTTCTCGTGACCTTCCGCCACAGGAGTGGCAGGCGCAGCGCTCGAAGTTTTTCAAAATGGTTCGGGAACACATCTTCACGCCGTCGAGACTGTTGGAGATGGACCAGTATGTGCAAAGGGTGCTGTCACTCGCCGTTGTTTGCGGAGATCGGGGCAGCCTCTCAGCGTTGGTACGCCGGATGGTTGGTGTCTTCCTAGAAATCACGGAGGGCGGTTACGCGTTAGAGGCCAAAGGTATGGCGCCCCAGAGGGTTCCCTTATTCGAGAAGAAGCTCAAGGGAATGTGGGCCAGGCATATTCGAGAGCAAGTGTGGCGGGCAGTGTACTTATCAGGCCCGCCGGTAGAGGAAGTCCTGCAAGAGCTCGCCGAGATTCTGGCGTCGTTGCCAGCCACCAGGCCAAGCGCAGAGACGTTGGGCTCCTTGCGGCTAGTTGAATACGAACGGCTTCAGGCGCGCGACTTGGCCATGAGGCCAGCTCGGCTGCGGTGGTTCCCGCGGAGTATGAGCCTCCCCAGCGAACGGGCGGATGCTGCTCCTCGACGTACGCAGGCCGGAACTGCCGTACTCGAAAGGAAAACAGTTCCGCGTAAGCTCCGCCGGCCACTGGCTGAGCTTGCCAGTGTGCTGCACCTCGCTGGCGATGAGCCGGAAATCACTGCGTCAGAGTTCCTCGCGCGGAACCCAGCTCTCGCTTTTCCCACCCGACCGCTCGACGTGGGTGAGATGCTTGCCATATCAAGATTCCTGTCCAAAACCGAGTTCGGCAATGACGAGAACGAGGAAGAACTGGGGAAAGTCGCCGATTGGGTGTTTGCCACCCGAGGGTTCACATTCGACCCCGATCTCGGTGAGGGGATGCGCGTTATTGACGAGAGAGGCAGGAAGACAGTTTCGTTGCGAAACACTGCTCCGTTTGGTTCCTCCAAGCCGGTCCCTGAAGGAGCTTCAAGTGCGGAAAGGAAAAGAGTTCTTGCCCTCTCGATGTACGAGACTAGCGAGGACAGCGTGATCGCCGCCCTTCACGGGGCCCCGATGCTCACCGGGGATCGATATCGTTCGTTGGCGCGAATCGTGAATGCGACACTCGAACTCGAAGACAAAGCAGACTATCTCATTCTGGGAGAGCTGGCGATTCCGTCTCAATGGTTCTTCCCGGCTGCCCGCAAGCTCATGGGCGTCGGAACTAGCCTGATCGCCGGAGTTGACTATCTGGTTGATGATGAAAAGCGGACAGTGAGAAACCAGATGTGGTGCGCATTGGTGAACACTGAATTTGGGTTCCGAACACTGGCTACGTTTTCTCAAGACAAGCAGATTCCTGCGCACAGCGAACGAAGAAATCTTGCGGCTCAGAATGGATATCGACTCGAGCCAGAGAACCAGTGGCGGTTTCCACCCCTCGTCAGCCACGACGGGTTTTATTTTTCAATGGTCATTTGCAGTGAGTTGACGAACATTGAATACCGGGCCTCTTTGCGCGGCGACATTGACATGTTGATTGTTCCTGAGTGGAACCAGGACTTGCACACGTTCGAGCCTCTGGTTGAGTCCGCGGCGCTCGATATTCATGCGTACATCGCGCAAGTGAATAACCGGCTGCATGGTGACACAAGGGTCAGGGTGCCGGCCGGTAGCGAATGGAAGCGGGATGTGCTGAGACTTCGCGGTGGCATGCATGATTATGTCGTTGCGGTAGAGATCGACTGGCGGTCGCTTCGTGCATTTCAGACACAAGAGTCGTCGTCTTCTAAGGCTTACAAGCCCTTGCCGGACGGATTCACATTGGCGGCGAGAAGGGGAACCGTTCCAAGGAAACGCGACGTGTAGCCTGCGGATTTGCGCTGTATGGTGGCCAGGACGTCACAAGGTGTTCTTGGGGTGTGCCCCACAAATGTCAGCCTATTGAGGTCGGCAGCGTTCCTCGTAAGAGATTGAGCCAAGCGATCATGACAATAAGGACTCCGTCGGCCCGGTGCACGATCCCAAGCCTGAGACACCGGGAGCCGAGCCTGGGGCGCTGTCTCAGGCTACAATAGCCGCGTACCACCACGTTCCTGCCCTACTTTTCCCACCGTCAAACTTGGTCGGTCTCGCGCCCTTGAGTCGCGTCGCTTCCCGCTTGCCCGCTGGTCATGCTGTTCGGTATGTACAGTTGCGATTCTAGGCTCGTGCATGTGGAGACGGCTCGCGCTATGAGCCCGCTCTAGCTGCCAGGATCGCGTCAGTCTGGTAGGTCGCCCGCAGCGAAACTGCTCCACGAGGGGTGAACACCGGCGAAGTTCCCTTCGAACTCCACCGATATGAGCGCCAAACGGCGGGCCGCAACCGTCGGCCTTCTGGGTGTCTCTGTTGGCAGACAATCCCGGGAATGGTCAACCGGATAACCAGACGAACTGGTTCGTGGATTCTGTAGCTTGACGCAACTCCTTCGTCGACGTGTCACGTTCAGGGCGTGCTGATGCGCGCGAACGATGGTGGAGTCCATAAGCACTAGTCAGTCAGTCAATCCCGCGCGATCTGAGAGCCCATGCAGACAGTGCTGCATTCGCCCCAGATCCCGTCATCGGACGTGCGCCTGAGTTGCAGCCACATGCCGCCTGCCACGATCCGAATACCTCAGACAGGTCCCACCGTGCGATCCCGCGCTGACGCCGGCAGACGGTTCCCGCGGCCATTGTGTCGAACTTCGGCGAACAGGCGGCCTTGCTCGCCCCTAAAGCTAGGCGTCAGGCTTGACGAGAAGTCCCAGCGGTCCTCTGTGGGGAGCTTGCCTCGAGCCGTAGGACCACGACTCCAGCTCCACCAAGAGTGCTCACGGGGCACAATCTAGGAGCTGGCGAACTCAGACCGCGGGAAAGTGGCGATAGTGTGTTCAGCGTACTTGTGGACTACCGCGCGGGCTCAGTTGGGGCGCGGGTAATGCCCTGGCCGGTTTCTTCGGCAGCGACGCGCATGAGCTTTTCGAGTATTTCCATGAGGTGGATTTGATCGTCCGGCGTGAGAGCTTGCAGCAGCTTTGACTCGCGTTGGTTGCGCTCGAGGAAAACGCGCTGATACGTTTCCAGGCCCTCTTCGGTCGCTGTGTGCACGACTGCTCGTCCATCGTGCGGGGATGTTTCCCTGCTAATCATCCCGTCGGCGAGCAGCGTGCGCACGGCAGACGAGACTGCGGCTCTACTCATGCCGGTAAGCCCTGCGATGTCCGATTGGGTGAGTGGCCCGCAGAGGGTGAGCGTGAGCATGATGCGTTGCCCTGCGGTGGAGAGTTCTCCCGTGCGCGAGCCGTGCTCTGCGCGTGCGAATTCGCCAATCGTTCCCGTGGCTCGACGCATTCTCATCACTAGGCGTGATGCTTCGGCGTCGACCCCCGGGAAGTGTTCAGGGAGCTGTCCATAAGCGAAGTGGGTGAACCACCAATCCGGGAGAACCGCATCTTCGCGCTCTGATCCCGCGTCGTCAATCCACATCGCGTCACCTTTCTAGGGTTTCCCTGATCGTATAGGAAGCGGCGCCCGTTGGGTTGTGGCGGGTGAGCTTCTCGGTCAAATATAACAAAACAAAGTCTTGACTAATTAGTCAAAGGGTTGAATACTTTGAGGTGCCTGACTTGGGCTGCAAAGGAGGAACCCATGACTATTAAACGATCACTGAAGATCTCGTCCCTCGCGGCGGTAGCCGCGCTCATGCTTGCCGGTTGCACCGCGGCAGACAGCGAGAAGCCGGCGGCGAGCGCCGAAGGGGAGGCGAGCGCGTTTGCGCTTCCGACCGAGCTGCGAAAGCCCACGGGCGAGTTTGGCGCGCTCAAGGATCTCGTCCCGGCGGACGAGGACGGTGTCTGGATTGCTGCAGGTTCCGGGCAGGTGGCGCCACTGCAGTATGTCCCTGAAGGAAACAGCGAAATCATCGGCATTGTGGCCGACCTTACGGCCGAGTACGCGCACCGTCTCGGGCTCGAACTCAAGATTGAACAGGTCTCGGGCGGCGGCGTGATGCCGGGAGTCGAATCGGGCCGTTACGACGCTGCCCTTGCGTCGGGCGACTTCATTGAGCGGCGGGGCACGGCGTCGTTTGTTGACATCCTCAAGGGCGGCACCGCGCTCATTGGCAACGCCGCGGCGCCAACCGATATCAGCGGCGTCGATGCGCTCTGTGGTCACTCGCTCGCGGTCACTATTAGCTCAATCCAGCAGACGCGCGCAGAAGAAGAGAACAAGACCTGCATCGACGCAGGGAATGATCCGATCGACGTTCAGCCCTATGACACGGTGCAGGCGGCAGTGCTTGCGGTGCAATCGCAGCAAGCTGAGGTCGCCTGGTCTGATATCTCACCGATCAACGTGATCCTCGCCGAGACTCCCGGAGTATTCGAACTCGTGGGAGATCTCATGTGGTACGCCCCCTACGGGGTCGCAATCTCGGTTGATCGGCCCGAGATGGTTGAAGCCGTGCGTGCTTCGCTGCAGAGCATGCATGACGACGGGACCTACCACGAGATCCTTGAACGGTGGGGGAGCGAATCGCTTGAACTCGATGAGATCGTCGTTAACGGTTCAGAGTTCTAATGTCTGCAGCTCAACAACCGGCCCCTACCGGGCCGATTGAGATCGATCTCACTACACCGGATATCGGCAGGCGGCGTCTCTCCTGGTGGATCTGGGGAGGCGTTGGGGCCGTGGCGCTCGTTGGCGTAGCCAGATTCATGATCGTGACGCCTGGCTGGCAATGGAACGTGGTTGCCGAGTATCTCTTCAAACCCGAGATCTTGCGCGGTGTGATGAATACCATCTGGCTGACCGTGCTCTCTGCGATCACGGGTCTCATCGCGGGTGGCTTGGTCGCCTTCCTGCGTATGTCTGAGAATCCCGCGTTTCGTGCCGCAGGAACCGCCTTCATCTGGTTGATGCGAGCGATCCCTGCACTCGTAGTGTTGCTCTTCATCTTCTTCATGGGGGCGTTGGTGCCGGAGTTTACCTTTGGGATCCCCTTCACCGACGTAACGTTTTTCTCTGTCAAGACGAACGATGTGATTAACAAGTTCTCGGCTGCGCTGATTGGCCTGACCCTGATCCAAGCAGCGTACGTCGGTGAGATCTACCGTGCGGGAATTCTCTCGGTTTCGAAAGGACAGTACGAGGCCGCTGGTGCGATCGGGATGACTCGCGCGCAGGCGATGCGACGCATCATCATGCCACAGGCAATTCGGGTGATCATTCCTCCGCTGAGCAATGAACTCATCACGCTGTTCAAGAGCACTTCGCTGGTCTCGGTCATCGGGTTCACTGAACTTCTGACCTCGGTGCAGCTTGTCTACGGCCGCACCTACCAGACGATCCCAATGCTGCTCGTTGCCTGTCTGTGGTACCTGCTCCTCACCAGCGTTGCCATGGTTGGACAAAGCGCGCTCGAGAAGCATTACTCAAAGGGATTTGTGCGCCGCAGCAAACTGAAGACCCTGGAGGTTCCCGCATGAGTACCCCCGTTGTGACGGTCCGTGGACTGATCAAGAAGTACCACGACACTGCTGTGCTCCAGGGCGTGGACTTGACGCTGGACCGGGGCGAGGTGCTGAGCATCATTGGGCCGTCTGGCTCGGGTAAGTCAACTCTGTTGCGCTGCCTGAACCAATTGGAAGAGGTAGACGGCGGTGAGATTCGCCATGGAGACGAACTGCTTGGAATAGAAACTGTCCGCGGAAGACTCATGAGAGTGCGTGAGAAAGACGTGGTCAGACAGCGGCGTGCGTTCGGGATGGTGTTCCAGCACTTTAATCTCTTCCCACACATGACCGCTCTGCAAAATGTGATGGAGGGGCCAACCCAGGTTCGTCGCATGCCGCAGGCTGATGCTCGGGCCCTTGCCTTGGAAGAGCTCAAACGAGTCGGCCTCGCCGGTCATGCAAACCACTATCCGGCCGAACTCTCGGGCGGTCAACAGCAGCGAGTGGCGATTGCCCGGGCGCTTGCCATGCGCCCGGAGATCATGCTGTTCGATGAGCCAACGAGTGCACTTGATCCGGAGTTGGTCGACGAAGTTCTTGACGTGATTCGCGGCCTCGCCGCCGAGGGAATGACGATGGTGATCGTCACGCATGAGATGAGTCTCGCGCAAGAGATTTCCGACAGCGTCGTAGTGATGGATCGCGGTCAAGTCGTTGAGGCTGGCCCGCCCACGCAGATCTTCCGCGCCCCGCGGTCGGAACGGACGCGCCGGTTCGTGGCCAAGCTCATCGCAGCTCAACAGAAAACAGAAGAGAAGGAGAATCTATGAACACCGCACGACTTGGAACCACTGACGTTGAGGTTTCGCGACTGTCACTCGGATCTTGGTACACGTATTCAAGGCTGAGTTTCGAGGCCGGGGTTGAACTGGTCCGAACCGCCCTCGACAACGGACTGACCTTCTTCGACGTGGCGTACTACCGGAATTCTCCTCATACGGAGCTCATCTTCAGCCGGCTGATCCGTGAGGCGGGGGCAAAGCGGGAGGACTACCAGATCGCTGAGAAGCTCTGGTACTTCTCCTACCCCGAGGAGTCGCTCAGTGACCAGGCGAATCGCATGCTGCGTCGGGTTGACGAGGAGTTTGTAGACACGCTGATCATCGAACACCCACGCCCGGGAATGAGCGTCGAGAAGCTCGTCGACGAGATCACGGAGATCGTTGCTGATGGCCGTGCCCGTAGCTGGGGTGCATTGAACTGGGTTCCCGAAGACTTGATGCGGGCTCATGATCACGCCACCGCAAACGGCGTGCAGGGCCCGGCTCTTGCCCAGCTGAAGTACTCCATTGTCCGGAGAAACGTTGTCGAAGAGCAGTATCGCCAGGTTGTTGAGCAGACTGGTATGAGCATCCACGCGTCCGACACGATGGAGGGTGGCATCCTGGCGGGCGTCCTCAATCCGGAGCGTCATATCGGCATTGACGTTGGAGAGATCCGCGAGCAGATCAAGGGCACCGTGCCCAAGGTCCTCGAGGCAGCACGGCGTCTTGACATCACGCCGGCCCAGTTCTCGCTTGCATGGTGCTTGACCAACCCACAGGTTGCGTCGCTGCTCTTTGGCGCGACTCGCCCAGAGCGACTCATCGAGAACATTGAGGCTGTTCGAATTGCATCAGAACATGGCGCCGAGATTCGCGCCGCGGCCGAGGGGCTCGGCATTGACGCGCACGCCCTTGACGCGCCGTACACCCATGACCGCCCCCTGATTGGCGACTACGTCGCGTAATCTCCGCCCAGGAAGGCTACGCGTCGACTGAGCACTGGTATTTCCACCCGCTCGGTGAGAAGGCCAGGACCTATGTGGAGGTCCTGGCCTTCTTCTTTTGGCTTGGCATATTGGCCGCGTGAGAGGGAGCGCTGCGTCACCCGCCCCCAAACACGCAATCTCACCCGCGAAAGGGGGTATCGACCCCGCGAAGCCCCAGGGATCATGAGGTCATGGGCAATGGAGCACAGATTTCTTACGCGTCGGGTACGAGCATGACACCGCTGAAGGGGCAGACCATCGGCGAGATGCTCGACGAGATCACCGGCCGGTTTCCTGACAACGAGGCGCTGGTCGAGACGTTCACGGGTAGGCGGTGGACCTTCTCAGAGCTGAGAAGCGAGAGCGCCAGGCTCGCGGCAGCGCTGAAGAAGCGCGGCGTCACGAAGGGCGACCGGGTCGGCATCTGGTCGCCGAACTGCGCCGAGTGGGTGTTCACGCAGTACGCGACCGCGATGATCGGCGCGATCCTCGTGAACGTTAACCCGGCCTACCGCACGCACGAGCTGAAGTACGCGGTTGAACAGTCGGGCATCACTCTCATGGTGAGCGCCGTCGAGTACCGCACGAGCGACTACGCCGGCATGCTCGCCGAGATCGGGTTCACCGACGTGCTGTTCATCGGCACGAAGGAGTGGGACGCGGCGCTCGCAGACGCCGAGCAGCACCCGCCGGCACCGGAGGCGATCCCGCTCACGTTCGACGAGGCGATCAACATTCAGTACACGTCGGGTACCACGGGCTTCCCGAAGGGCGCGACCCTCACGCACCACAACATCCTGAACAACGGCTTCTTCGTCGGCGAGGGCGTCGGCTACACCGAGACCGACAGGGTCTGCCTGCCGGTGCCGCTCTACCACTGCTTCGGCATGGTCATGGGCATTCTCGGCGCGCACAGCCACGGCGCCTGCATCGTGCTGCCCGCGCCAACCTTCGACGCCGCGACGACGCTTGCCGCCGTCGAACAGGAGCGCTGCACCTCGCTGTACGGGGTGCCGACGATGTTCATCGCCGAGCTCGGGCTTGAAGACTTCGCGAAGTACAACCTGAGGAGCCTCCGCACCGGCATCATGGCGGGGTCGTCGTGCCCCGCCGAGGTGATGGAGCAGGTGATCGCCGAGATGCACATGAGCGAGGTCGCGATTTGCTACGGCATGACCGAGACGTCGCCCGTGTCGACGATGACGTCGGTCACCGATGACCTCGTCGCGCGCACCCAGACGATCGGCAAAGTGATGCCGCACCTTGAGGTGAAGATCATCGACGAAGACGGCCAGGTCGCCCCCGTCGGCGAGCCGGGCGAGCTGTGCACGCGCGGCTACTCGGTCATGCTCGGCTACTGGGGCCAGGCCGACGAGACCGCCGAAGCGATCGACGCGGGCGGCTGGATGCACACTGGCGACATCGCGACGATGGACGAGAACGGGCGCCTGCAGATCGTCGGGCGGCTCAAAGACATGGTCATCCGCGGCGGCGAAAACATCTACCCGCGCGAGATCGAGGAGTTCTTCTACAGGCACCCCGACATCGCTGACGTACAGGTGATCGGCGTGCCAGACCAGCGTCTCGGCGAAGAGCTCATGGCCTGGATCGTGCTCCGCCCCGGCGCCGGCATTCTCACCGCCGAGAGCCTCCGCGAGTTCGCGGCAGGCAAGCTCACGCACTTCAAAATTCCGAAGTACGTGCACGTCGTCGACGCGTTCCCCATGACAGTAACCGGCAAGGTGCGCAAGGTCGAGATGCGCGAACTTGCCACAACAATGTTGGCCGGCGTTTGAACGTGCGTACAAGTCACCGGAGGTACGGTGGACATGACTGCGCGATAGCCCTAGGCTGGCTCGCACGGCGCCGAAGCCGTGCGGATCACCGAGGCTGGCGCGGGCGACAAGGAGGTCCGATGTTCAAGCGAGACGGCGGGCGCACAGTGTGCGCGGCGCGGCGGCGGGTTCAGGGCGCGCACGGAGCGAGCGCATCATGATGCGCTCGGCAGTTGCGGGGGCGCTCACGGGCGCGCGCGAGGCGACAAACCTTGAGGTGCTGTTCGGCGGCTACGCCGCACCCGATTCTGGTCAATTCACGATCACCCACACCGTCGGCGCCAAGACGCCAGCGCTGACAGGCCTCGTGATTCGCAAGGGGGAGGGGCTCGGCGGCCTCGCGCTCGCGCAGAAGTCGCCCACCGTCGCACGCGACTACCTCCACGACGCAACGATTTCCCGGCACTACGATCCGGCCGTTGAGGCCGAGTCGCTGCGGTCGGTCGTCGCGTTCCCCATCGTCATCGAGGGCGCGGCACGCGGCATCGTCTACGGCGCGCGGCGCCAGACGGGCACGTTCGCGGAGCCCGAGGTCAAGAGCGTGCGCGCCGCCGCCGAGGCGGTCGCCTTCCGCGTTGCCGTCGACGAAGCAGTGCAGAAGCAGGTGGAGTCGGCGGAGACTGCTGAGTACCTGCGCACGGTGCACTCGGCGCCGGCAGACCGCGAGTGGGAGCAGGTGCGGGTCGCGTTCGCCGAGCTCCGTGAACTCGCGCGCACCATCGAAGACACGGAAACGCAAGTCGGGGTCCAGGCAGTCCTCGACAAACTCACCCCAGAAACTGTCGCTGAGGGCCCCACGCTCTCGGCTCGCGAGATCGACGTGCTCGCTCTCGTCGCGCTCGGGCTGAGCAACCGCGAGATTGGGGGGCGCCTGCACCTCGAACTCGAGACCGTAAAGAGCTACCTGCGCAGCGCCATGCGAAAGCTCGGCGCCCACAATCGTGTCGAATCGGTTGTGCTCGCGCGCGGCCTCGGCCACCTGCCCTAACCGGCATCAGTACCCGGGTGTCGCCCACAGGCGACGCTCACCACCCCGGGGCCACCGCACCGCACCGGCGTGCCACGGAGCCCCACACAAGACACACGAAGGAACGGTTTGATGGAGAACTACAGTCTGAACGAGGAGGAGCTGCAGCTCGCCGAGATGGTGCGAGAGTTCGCAGACGAGGTCGTCGCGCCCATCTCGTACGAGGCGGATCGCACGCACACCCTCCCGCTCGACATCGTCGCGCAGATGGGCGACATGGGCCTGTTCGGCCTCCCGTTCCCCGAAGAAGTCGGCGGTCAGGGAGGCGACTACTTCGCGCTGTGCCTCGCGATCGAGGCGATCGCCCGCGTTGACCAGTCGATTGCGATCACCCTCGAGGCCGGGGTGAGCCTCGGTGCGATGCCCATCTTCCGCTTCGGCACCGACGCCCAGAAGGCCGAGCTGCTCCCAGACCTCCTCGCTGGCCGGGCGCTCGCGGGCTTCGGCCTGACCGAGCCCGAGGCGGGCTCAGACGCGGGCGCGACGCGCACAACGGCCCGGCTCGAGAACGGCGAGTGGGTCATCAACGGTTCGAAGCAGTTCATCACGAACTCGGGCACCGACATCACGAAGTTCGTCACCGTCACCGCGGTGACCGGCGAGAACAACGGCCGCAAAGAGCTCTCGACGATCATCGTGCCGAGCGGCACCCCGGGCTTCACCGTTGAGCCCGCGTACGACAAGGTCGGCTGGAACGCGTCAGACACGCACGCGCTCACCTTCAACGACGTGCGCGTGCCCGAGGCGAACCTGCTCGGCGAGCGCGGCCGCGGCTTCGCAAACTTCCTGCACACGCTCGACGAAGGCCGCATCGCCGTCGCGGCGCTCGCGACCGGCGCGGCCGAGGGGTGCCTCGAACAGGCGATCGACTATGCGGGCAAGCGCCACGTGTTCGGTGAGCCGCTGAAGACCCGTCAGCACATCCAATTCATGATCGCGCGCATGCAGCTGCGCGTGCACAACGCGAAGCTCTCGTGGCACCACGCCGCACGCCTCTGCGCCGAGGGCAAGCCGTTCAAGACGGAGGCCGCGATCGCGAAGCTCACGGCCTCGGACGCCGCGATGGACAACGCGCGCGACGCGACCCAGATCTTCGGCGGCAATGGCTTCATGAACGAGTTCCCGGTCGCGCGTCACTACCGCGACTCGAAGATCCTCGAGATCGGCGAGGGTACCAACGAGGTACAGCTGCTCGTCATCGCCCGCTCGCTCGGCCTCGCGTAAGTCGAGAGCAGACGGGCCGCGGCCTGCAAGAGCCCCGCCCCACCCGGTCCACGGGCGCGGCGGGGTTCGCGCGTTGCCCCTCCCAGAGTGCCAATCCCAACCAGCCCACCAGCGGCCACACCGGCCGCTCTAAGATGGGGACGAGCTCGCTGCCGGAACGAGCTCGACAGAACGGGGCAGACATGCGCATCGCCAAGACAACGGACACGGGCAGCGTCGGCGACGTCTACCTGCTCTCGGAGGAGTTCATGCTGGCTGCGGGCGCGTTCGAGCGTGACACCGCGGATGTGCCCGGTGAGCTGTTCATCGCGTTCCGGTCGCTGCCTCGCGACTACGGGCGCCGCTCAACGGTGAGGTACTCGTCAGCTGAAGATGTTCTCTTCCTCGACCTCGCCATTGTTGAAGAGAACATCGCGACACTTACGGTCGACGAGCAGCGCAACCTGCTCAGGGCCGAACTCACTGACCTGATCGGACGCGGCGTGCGCTCGCGCACGGCCACATGGAGCACAGTGCAGCGGCGCCAACTCCGCGACGCGTTCGACGCAATGCTTGGCGGCTCGACGGGCAGCCCACCCTCCGCCGGGCCCGAGACGTACGACGCGAGCGGGCCCTAGTCGAGTAGCTTCTTGTACGCCCGGGCCATGAGCCCGTCGCGCAAGAGATGTTTTTGGAGCTTTCCCATCGCGTTCATCGGTAGAGAGTCAGCCTCAAACCAGCTCGACGGGATCTTCTGTGGCGACAGTCGCGGGCGCAAGAATTCCTTGAGCGCGTGGGCTGATGCCGGTGCCGAGTCGGGGGTGAACTGAATGGTCGCGGCGACAGTCTCACCCCAGCGCTCGTCGGGAATGCCGACAACCGCGGCAAGCGAGACGTCCGGGTGCTGCTGTATCGCCTCCTCCACCTCCCTGGGATAGATGTTCTCGCCACCTCGAATAATGAGGTCTTTCACGCGGCCCGTAATTGTGAGCGCTCCCGTTTCGCTCATGAACCCAATGTCGCCCGTATGGAGCCAGCCGTCCGTGTCGATGAGCTCCGCGCTTGCCTCAGGCATGCCGTAGTAGCCGTCAACGACCTGATACCCGCGAGCGCAGATCTCCCCGCGCTCGCCGATCGGAAGAAGTGAGCCAGTTTCTGGGTCGCAGATTTTTACCTCGACCTGCGGAAGCGGTGCCCCCGCGGTGTCCCAGCGCTCAGCCTCGGATGAGCTGGGGGAAGTCTGCGCGAGGATCGGGCTCAATTCGGTCTGCCCGTACACCGTGGTGAGTGGCGCGCCGAAGGCCCGCTCGATCTCGCTTGAGAGCGCACGCGGCAGCGCGTCACCGCCGGAAGACACGATGCGCACGGTCTCGAGATTCGCCCGCCGAGTGGTGAGCCTATCGAGCACCGCCCGAAACATTGCGGGCACCATCCGCACGTCGGTCGCCCCGTAGGTTTCGATTCCGTCGAGTATGAGATCTGGGTCGAACGTGCGGGGCAGCACGAGCGCACTCCGGGTGAGAAACGAGCCGAAACCCGCGAGGCCAGATCCAGCAGTGTGGAACAGGGGGAGCGGCGAGACGCCAACCCCCGCGGACGTCAAGCCAGAGCGCTCGTTGACGAGGGCCGCGTTCGTGATCATCGCGCTGTGCGATAGCTGCGCTGGCTTCGGCAGCCCCGTTGTGCCCGAGGTGAATTGCAGCTGAATCGCATCGTGCGGTCGGACAACGGGAAACTCCTCGGCCACAGGGGTTTCACGAATCGTGTCGAGCCAGCCCGCGAACGGAATCAGCGACGGGACCCGAAGCGGCTCCCTCCGGCTGCGGAGCCTCACGATGTCGAGCGCTTCGTAGAGGATAGGCGCCATGAGCGTGCCTCGCACCTCGTCAGAGAATGCGACAGCGTCGGCGTGTGAGGCAGCGAGCACGTGCGCGAGCTCGCGCCCCCTGAGAGCGGGGTTCGCGGTCACGAGCGTCATCCCGGCGAGGGCGGTGGCGCACTGCAGAATGAGCCACTCGGGGTCATTTGCAGCCCACACTGCGATGTGGCTGCCCGCGTCGAACCGCTCGAGTAGCCACGATGCGCCACGCTCGGCGTCTGCGAGGAGTTCTGCGTAGGTCCAGGTGCGCGCTTGGGCACCCGGGGTGAGCGCGATGAGCGCGGTGTGGTCGCCCGAGTCCCCGGCGGCTGCGCCGAGCAGGTCGCCGAGCGTGAGCTCGAGTACGGGGCTGCGGGTGTCAGCGGGATAGTACGATTCGGTCAGGTGCACGGCGACTCCTCTGTCGAAACTGGTGCTGGATGCGAGGCGGGTGGGCGTGGCAACTACAGCGCCGACACCTCGGCCTCGGTCGGGATGGGCCCGCCGCCATTCGGAATCAGGCCGCCCGCGTCGCGCCACTTCGTTGCGGCATGAAAACCATGTGTCTGGGCGAACTCCATGAACCAGCGGCCCTCGGGTGAATGGCGTGTGATGCCGTCGAACAGCGTCGCGAGGTTTTGTGTGGTCTGCAGCCCCATGTTGTCGTAGGCCTGATTCACCATGAGCTTTTGCATCGCGAGCTGGTTGGTCGGCACCGTCGCCATCCGGTCGGCGAGCGCTTCGACGGCGCCGTCGAGTTCGGGCTCTGGTACCGCTTCGAGTACGAGCCCCCACTCGGCGGCCTTCGCCCCGGTGATCGTGTCGCCCGTGAGTAGCATGCGCTTCGCGCGTTCGACGCCGAGCCGGTACACCCACATCGCTGTTGTTGGGCAGCCCCACACTCGGGCGGGCATGTACCCGATCTTCGCGTCCTCGGCCATGACGACAAGGTCGCAGCTGAGCGCGACGTCGCTGCCCCCGGCGACTGCGTGACCGCGCACCTTGGCGATTGTGGGCTTGAGCGAGCGCCAGAGGCTGAAGTAGTGCTCGGTCGCCGCCCGCATCGACGCGTAGTCCTTGATCGGGTCCCACAGGTCGCCCTGGTTGTCGACGCCCTGCTCGGCGTAAAGCTTGAGGTCGTACCCTGAGCTGAACGACCTGCCCGAGCCGGTGAGGATGATCACCCGAACCTCGTCGTCGGCGTTCGCCCGCGCGACGGCATCGGCGAGCTCGCGCGCCATGTCGAGCGTCAGGGCGTTGAGCGAGTCAGGCCGGTTGAGAGTGATGTAGGCCTTCCGGTCGCGGGCCTCGTAGAGAACTATGGGTTGTGAAGACACTGGTGCTCCTATCTGTGTACTTCTGTGTACTGAAACTGGAGTGTTGGTGTCTCGAATGATAGGCGCTTTTAAGTTACTGTGCAATAAACGCTACTGCGGCATGGTTGAAACGTGCTTGTACCCGCCCCAGATTTGCTCGCGCTCGGCATCGAAGTCGCGCGTCTGCGGCGAGCCCACGGGTACTCCATCGACGCTCTCGCCGAGGCCGCTGGCGTGCACCGCAAGACGATCATTCAGATCGAGGCGGGCAGGGTCGCGGCCCGTGTGAGCACGCTCCACGGGATCGCCCACGCGCTCGACGCCCCGCTCGCGGAGCTGCTGGAGCCGCTGTGCAGGCAGCACGCCGTGCCCCAGCGCTCCGCCGCCCGCTAAGCCGCCATCCCGCGCCACGTGATGTCGAACGCCGCGGCGAGGCGACGGCGGGTGTCGGCCGACTCGAGCGGCTCGCCGCGCACAATCGACTGGTAGTAGGCGGCCCCCGCGATCGCGTCGAACGCCGCTTCGACGTCGAGGTCCTCGCGCAAGATCCCGCGCTCGATGCCTGAGCGCAGCGCCCGCTCGACCGGGCCGCGGCGTCGGCTCACGTGCGACTCCCAGTACGCGCGCTGCAGGGCCCGATCCGCCATGACGAGCCGGATCCGCTGTCGGAAGCGCGCCTCTGAGTACCCCGAAGGTGAGATCGACGTCGGCGACCCGATGAGCGACGTGAAGAGCGTCTCGCGGAGGTCGCCCCCGACGGGCAGCTCGGGCGGCACCGTGCGGCCGACATCAAGCGCGGCGGCGATGAGGGTCGTGAGCGAGGGCCACCTGCGGTAGAGCGCGGCCCGGCTCACGCCCGAGCGCTCGACGACGCGCGACACCGTGACCTCCTCTTCCGCGTCGATGAGTTCGAGCACGGCGGCGACGATCTGCGGGTCCATGTCGGTGTCGCGCGGCCGGCCGGGGCCGCGGCGAACCGCGGCCCCGGCCGATGCTGCAGGAGCGATCGTCACGACGCGAGTGCCCGCGCCCGGAGCTTCGCGACGGTGTCGTCGCTCAGGCCCACCGCACGAAGCGGGGTGAGAGCGTCGCCGTGGCGCGCCCGCAGCGTATCGAGCAGGATCCGCATTGACACGTCCATCCCGTCGTCAGTCAGCGCCTTGCCGTCGAACGCCTCGGGGTCGAGGCCGAGCTTCGCGAACACGGCGCTCATCGCGGTTCGCGTGCGCGCCATGATTGCGGGCATGTTCGGCCCGGTCTTCGCGTAGTCCGCGACGATCGTGTCGTCGTCGGCTCCGAGCACGAGCAGCAGGGAAGCTGCGAGCACGCCCGTGCGGTCGCGCCCGGCAGCGCAGTGGAACGCCGTGGCTCCCGGGGTGTTCGCGATGATGCCGAGCGCGGTCACGATGAGCGGGGCGGCGCGGTCGATCATGCCAACGTACATCTCACCCATGAGTTCGTGCGTGAGCTCGGGGGCGTCGCCGACGGGCGCCTCGATCGAGCCCATGAACGGCAGGTGGTGGTACGCGACGGGGTAGTCAGCGAGGGGGCCGCGGCCAGTGACCTGCACCTCGTGCGGTGAGCGCAGGTCGATGATCGCGGTGAGGCCGTCTTCGACGAGCTGGGCCGCGAACTCGGGCGTGACTGTCGCGAGGTCGTCGGTACGAATCGCGAGGCCGGCGCGCACCGTGCCGCCTTCGATCGGGGTCCCGCCGAGGTCGCGGAGGTTGACGGGCGTGCTGAGCTCGAGCTCGAGTGTGGCGGTCATGTGATCTTCTTTCTGATGAGGGCGCTGCCCTGGTCGATTGCCGTGACGAGCACGATGATGCAGATGATGATGGCGCTGAGGTGTCCGTAGTCGTACATGCGCATGGCGGTGGTGAGTTCGAGGCCGATGCCGCCCGCGCCAACGAGGCCGAGGATCGTCGCGCCGCGCACGTTGCCCTCAAACAAGAGCAGCGTGTACGAGACGAGCAGCGGGGCGGCCTGCGGCAGCACGCCGTATTGGATCACCTGGCGTTTGGACGCGCCGACCGCCTGCATGGCGACCATGGGGCCGCGGTCCACGGACTCCATCGCCTCAGCGAAGACCTTGCCGATGGAGCCGAGGGAGCCGAGCGTCATCGCGAGGATGCCGGCGAAGGGGCCGAGCCCGACCGCCGAGACGAACATGAGCGCGAACACCAGGTCGGGCACCGAACGGATCACGTTCATGACCCAGCGCGCCGCGTAGTAGAGCCACTTCGGCGAGATGTTCGACGAGGCGGCGAACGCGACGAGCAGCGAGAGCACCGCGCCGAGCACAGTGCCGACGACGGCCATCTGGAAGGTTTCGATGAGCAGTTCGACGATCTTGCCGAACTTTGAGAAGTCCGGCGGGAACAGTCGTGAGAGGAACTCGCCCATGTTGACCGCGCCCTCGCCGAGCTTCGCGAAGTTGAACTGGGCGCCGTTAAACGACCAGATCAGCACGATCACCGCGACCGGGAGGCCCATGAGGAATCGGGCGCGGGGCAGCGAAACAGCCTTCTCGAGGCGTGCACGATCTGCCGCGGGCAGTTCGGGCTGCTGCGCCTTCGGGCGCTCAGGCGCTTGCGTGGACATTCGGCGTCACCTCCTCCGAAGCGGTGTAGCCCTCGAAGCCGTCGGCGTGGTCGACGTCGTCGGAGTACAGCGGCGCGAGCTTGGCTGCGTCGAGGTCGACGGTGCGGCCGCTCACGATCATTTCGCCGTGACGCAGCCCGACGATGCGGTCGGTGTGCGTGAGCGCGAGCGGCAGCACGTGGAGGCTCACGAGCACCGGGATCCCGTCTTGCACCGCGATCTCCCGCAGTAGTTCGAGCACCGAGTCGGCGAGCTTCGGGTCGAGCGAGGCGACCGGCTCATCCGCGAGGATGAGCTTCGGTTGTTGCATGAGCGCTCGCGCGATCGCGACGCGCTGCTGCTGTCCGCCGCTCAGTGAGCGGGCAGGATCCTTCGCCTTGTGCGCGATGCCGACCCTGTCGAGCAATTCGAGCGCGCGCTTCCGGTGCGCTGAGGTGAACCCGTAGGCGACGTTGATGGGGCCGGCGCTGTGGAGCGCGCCGGTGAGCACGTTCGTGAGCACGCTCATCCGCGGGATGAGGTTGAACTGCTGGAACACCTGGCCGACCTCGGACCGGAGCGTGCGCAGTTCGCCGCGCCGCAGGTTCGTCACGTCGTGCCCGGCAACCCGTACCTGCCCGCCCGAGACCGGGGCGAACCCGGTGAGTGAGCGCATGAGCGTTGACTTGCCCGAACCAGACGAGCCGAGCAGCGCGACCATCTCGCCGGGGAAGAGGTCGAGGTCGACGCCATCGAGCACGTTGGGGCCGCCGTCGTAGGCGACGCGCAGGTCACGGGCAGTGACGAGGGGGAGCGCCTGGCGCAGTTCTGCGGTGGTCATGAGCGCGGGGTCGATCACTTGAGGTCCTCGAGCTCGACGCCCGCGATCGCCGCGATATCGGCGAACGACGAGAAGAAGTCGGGCTTCGGAGCGATGACGGGCTCGAGTCCCGCGAAGCCGCCGTAGCCGGCGAGGCGCTCCTTGTTCTCTGCGGAGAAGACCTTCGGCAGCGCCTCCTCGAGCTGGGTGCGCGTCTCGGCGTCGAGCGACTGCCGAGCGAGCACCGAGCCCATGACTGCCATCGGGGCGCTCTCGCCGACCGCGCGCCACTCGCCGTCCTCGAACGGGAACATGGGGGCGCCCATCTCGGTGAGCATGAACGCGGTGCAGGCCGCGTCGACCTGGCCCTGCTCGAGCGCCGCGAAGCTGCCCTCGTGGCCGCCGGCGAAGATCGCCTCGTAGTCGGTGCCCTGTTCGAGGCCCGCCTCGTGGAGCATGGAGACCGGCATGAAGTAGCCGGAGCTCGACGCCTGGTCGGCGAACGCGATCGTCTTGCCCTTGAGGTCGGCGGGGGTCTTCACCGGCGAGTCATTGAGTACGACGCACGTCGAGACCGGCTTGTCGTCGCCGGGCCAGGCGAGCAGCGCGTCGACCTCGCCTGTGTTCACCGCGAGGGCAGACGGGAAGCCGCTCATGATGCCGATGTCGACGTGGTCGGCGCGAATCGCCTCGACGACTGAGAGGTAGTCGGGCACATCGGTGACCTCGACCTCGCGGCCGGTTTCTGCTTCGAGCAGTTCGACGAGCACGTCGACCGGGTTCTCTGCGGTCGGGTCGTCTGACATGGGAATGGTTGCGATCGTGATCGGCGCATCCGCAGCGGCGGACTCGGCGCCCGCGGGGTCTGCGGCCTGGCAACCGGTGAGGGTGAGCGCGGCGATGCCGACGATGCCAAGCGAGGTGATGACGTTGCGACGCATGGTGACCTTTCGGAGAGAGTGGCCCTCGAAGAATTCCGAGAACACCTGTATTCAAACTCCCGAAGGTGACGGGCAATTACGAGACTGGGGGTTCGCTCGCCAAACCTTTCATGAACGGGGAGTGAACATGTCTTCCAGCTGGTCTGGAGACCGGCGTAGAGTGGCCGCTATGGGAACGGATAGGGCGCTAGCAGGGCTGCCGCACGCAGGTCCTGTTGGGGTCTTTGACGGGGGCATCGGCTCATTTGACATGGTGCGCAGGCTCCGGGCGGCATACCCGAAGCAAGACATCATCTATCTGGCTGACCGAGCGAGCTTTCCCTATGGCAGTCTCACCGAGCATGAGCTGCTCGAATCTGTCTCCCGTGCGGTCGATGCGCTCGTGGGCCTCGGCGCTCGCAGCGTGATTCTCGCCTCGAACGCTCCGAGCGTGACCATTCTCGATCAACTGGCAGAGAGGTCGCCCGTGCCGGTGCTCGGGGTAAAGCCGCCGATCGCCGAGGCGCTTCGGGCGGTGCAGCCTGACGGTCGGGTCGCCGTTCTGGGGGCCGGCATGATGATCGACAGCTCAGCGCTCGCTGGGTATGTGGCGAGCGAGGCTGCCAACGTCGGCGCTGACGAACAGAGGGTTGTGCGGGTTCGTGCCGATGAACTCATTGACCTGGTCGAATCGGGGGAGTTTCTCAAACCGGCTGTGGCGTCCGAACAGGTCCGAGGCTTTCTCGCACGCCTGCGCGCGACCCAAGAGGGTATCCGCGCACTCACGCTCTCCAGCACACACCTTCCGTGGTTGGCGGGGGAGTTTAAGCGTGTCGCCCCAGAACTGCAGCTGTTTGACCCAGCCGATGATGTTGTTGCTTCATTCGCATCCGTCAATGGCGGTTCTCGCGAGGGGCGCGGCGAGCTTCTCTGCGTGGCAACCGCTTCAGAGCGCCATACGTTGGAGGAGTTTCAAGGGATCATCGAAGCTCTAGAACTCGACATCAAGCCGAACCTCATCACGCTTGTGGGCGGCGAACCCTGAGAATGCCCTCCTGCACCACGGTGGCGACGAGCGCGCCCTCGCGGGTGAACATGTCGCCCTGGCACACGACGTGGTCGCCCGCGCGGCTCACGAGGCGCTGCGAGAAGAGCAGCCAGTCGGCCGGGTCGAAGTCGGCGTGGAACCAGATGCTCTGCTGGATGGTCGTGCTGAAGAGGCCGGGCGCGAGCCAGCCATGACCGAGGGAGGCCGCCGCCGACTCGAGAATGGTGTCGTCGGCGATGTACGCGATGAGGCCTGAGCGCCCAGCAGGGCTTGCGAGGAGCTCACGCTGCGCGCCGTCGTCGCCCGTGAAACGGACCCAGACGCGGTTGCGCTCGCGGGGCGCGACGGCCTCGCCGTAGAGCGGCGGGTCGATGTGCCGGGTGTCGAGCTGGCGGTCCGCGCCCCAGTATTGCTCGAGCCCGCCATCGTCAGACAGCGCGCCGCGGGCCGCAATCGCGTCGGCCGCCGACGGCAGCGAATCAGGATCCGGTAGCCCCGCCAACTGCGGCTTCGGGGCGACGTGAACCTCGCCTGGCCGGGGCGCGCGCAGCAACACGCTTCCCTCCGCAATCTCGTTGCCGCCCTGGATGAGCCGCACCGAGCGATTCGCGTACCGAAACCCGTCGCGCACCCGCTCAACCTCGTAGGTCAGGCTGCCGTCGCGGTCGCCGGGCAGCAGAAACACGATCTGCATGCTGTGGGGAAGCTGCCCCTCAGCCGCCGAGCCCACTGCGGCCGCGAGCGTGCCGACCGAGAGATCGCCACCGTAGGCGGCCGGCCAGGGCGTCGGCACGGTGCGCCCCTCCCACCGCTCGAAGCGCTCGCCGGGGTCGCGACTGTCGTCATCGCCTGGCAGCCGCGTGAGGGCCCACGGGGTTGCGAGCTTGGGGAGGGAAACGGTCATGGCGTGCGGCGCCCTTTCGCTAGGCCAGCTCGGTGAGTTTCGCGCGGAGCATCTTGCCAGTGCTCGTCTGCGGGATTTCGTCGATGAATCGCACGGAGCGCGGGTACTTGTAGGCTGCCATATGCTCGCGGGCCCACGCAATGAGCTCGTCTTCGGTGAGCGCGCCCTCGCTGCCCTCACGGAGCACGATGAACGCGCGAGCCGACTCACCGCGCTGCTCGTCGGCGTAGCCGACGACCGCGGCCTGCTTGACCGCGGGGTGGCGCACCAGCATCCGCTCGACCTCCTCGGGGAAGACCGAGTAGCCGTTCGACTTGATCATCTCTTTCGTGCGGCCCTCGAAATGGAGGTAGCCATCTGCGTCGATGCGTCCCATGTCTCCCGAGTAGTACCAGCCGTCGACCTTCACCTTCGCCGTCTCGGCGTCGCGACCGCGGTACCCGATGAAGACGCTCGGGCTGTTCACCGCGATTTCACCGAGCTCGCCCGTCGGCAGTGTCACGCTGCGGTCGTTGGCGTCGACGATCTTGATTTGCGTCTCGAACGCCGGCTTCCCGTGGCTGCCGTGCCTGATCGCCTCGGGCGGCATGAGCGCGTCGCCCGTGTGTGTCTCGCTCATGCCGTACGCGAACTCGAACAGCGGCGTGCCAGAGGCAGCTGCCCAGCGGTCAGAGAGTTCCTGGTCAATCTGCGAGCCGAAGCTCGTGCCGAGGTTCAGGCGGAGCGCCGGGAACGTCTCGGGGACGAAGAGCTCGTGAGCGATCATCTGGTTGACCATCGGCGGTGTCGAGTAGAACACGCTGATGTGCTCGTCGCGCATGCGCTCGAGCACCTGGCCGGCGTCGAAACGGTGGAACAAGACGATCGTCGCGCCGACCATGATGGGCGAGGTCATTCCGACGAGCATGCCCGCGATGTGGAAGACCGGCATCGCGCTGCCGAACACATCGTCTCCGCGGAAGCCGTACACCCCGAGCATGCACGCGGTCTTGAACTCGGCATTGCCGTACGACAGCTGCGCGCCCTTCGGCTGGCCAGTCGTTCCCGAGGTGTAGATCACGAGGGAGGGGTCCGTGAGCATGTTGATCTCGGGCTCGTCGGGAGCGGTGACCCGCTGAGCGATGAGATCCACCATCCGCTCTGTGCCGGCCGGCACCGGAAGGCCCGTGCGCCCGGGGAAGCCTGCCGCGCCGCCCGTGGGCAGGAACTCTTCGTACCCGCTCGAGATGACGTGCTTGAGCTGGGTCTGCTGCCGCACGGCGAGCACCGTGTCGACCTGATCGTCGCTCGTCACGATGACGCGCGCCTCGAGGTCGTTGAGCTGGTATTCGAGCTCCCACTCCTTAAACATCGGGTTGCACGGCCCGACAACGGCCCCGAGCTTCTGGATCGCGAAGAACGCGATAACGAACTGGGGCGAGTTCTGCAGGTACAGCGCCACCGTGTCGCCCTTGCCGATGCCGCGCTCGGCGAGCGCGACGGAGAGCGCGTCCGAGCGCTCATCGAGTTCGCGATAGCTCGTCGTCTCACCGTAGAAGTTCAGCGCGGTGTGGTCGGGCTTCGCTGCCGCGTGATCGCGGAGGTATCGGTGGAGCGGGCGGCCCGTCGTCGGAGCGGTTGCTGATGCCATGAGCTGTCTTCCTTTGTGTGCGTCGTTGCGTGTGAGCGGCCGCGGCGGCCAGCTGGTACCGGCCTAGCGGCCGGTGAATTCGGGGGCGCGCTTCTCTTCGAACGCTTCGGCTCCCTCGCGGAAGTCTGCCGTGAGGGCGGAGGAGACCGTCGCCGCGGCCTGCATACGGAGCGCGCCAGAGAGCCCAGCCTCCGCGGTCGCGGTGATCGCGCCCTTCATGAGCCCGATGGCCCTGGTCGCGCTGCCCGCGAGCGTTTGGGTGAGCGCTTTGACGGCTTCGTCGAGTTCGTCAGTCGGCACGACTCGCGTGAGCACGCCCCACGAGTGTGCCTCGGCCGCGGTCACGAACTCGGCGGTGTAGAGGATGCGAGCGGCGACCTGGCGGGGCACGAGCGTCGGCAGGAGCGCGGTGCCAGCCGCGATCCCACGAAGCGCGAACGGCAGCCCCACTTTCGTCTGTTCGTCGGCGATGACGAAGTCGCACGCGAGCGCCATTTCGAAGCCAGCGCCGAGGGCGTGCCGCTGCACCTTGCAGACGGTCGGCTTCTCGATGCGGCGCAGCTCCTCGACAAGTACCGGGTACCCGCGCATGTACTCCTCGAGCAGGTCGTCCGACTTCGGGTGTTCGGGGGTGCCCATGTCAATGAGATCATCGCCCGCGCAGAACGATTTGCCCTCGCCCTCAAGCACGAGCACGCGGACTGCGACGTCATCGGCGGCGCGCCTGATGCCATCGCGGATCGCGGCGATCATGCTGTTGTTCAGCGCGTTGAGAGCCTCGGGCCGGTTGAGCGTGATCGTGGCGACGGCGCCATCGACGGCATAGCGAACCTGGGGTGTCATCGGGTCTCCTTCTGCGAGTCTGTGGTGGGCGCCGCGTGCTTCGCGAGCTCGGCCCTGATGTCGTCGGAGATGCGCTCCGAGCGCTTCTCCTGCGGGTTGACGTTGACGTAGGTGGTGCGGCCCGTGGCGCAACGCCTGCCGTGCTGGTGCATCTCTTCGTAGAGTGTCAGCGACGAATTCCCGACGCGTTCGACCCAGGTGCGTACGGTGACCGGCGCCGGGTAGGTGAGCTCGTGCTCGAAATCGACGGTGAAGCTCGCGACGATCATGCGCCACTGCGAGAAATCCTCGGGCGGGCCGAACAGCGCAAAGAAGTCGCGGCGGCCCGCCTCAAACCAGACGGGCACGACCGTGTTGTTGATGTGGCCGACCGCGTCGGTCTCAGAGACGCGGGGGTGAATGACTGTCTCGAACACTGCTCTCCGGTTCAGGGTTTCGTGGGGTGGTGGGTGCGGTTGGTGACGCCGCGTAGGCCGGTGCCTGGGCGCCGGCCCACGCGATCAGGTTAGCTGCCGTACGTCGCGGCCGCCTCGGCCGCGTCAGCGTCTGTGTACTCGCGCTCGTGGGCGATCGCGATCCTGTGGAGATCCTTCGCCGTCGGCGGCTTGCTGAGCAGGCTGCCGACGATGCACGCGATGAGCGAGATCGGGAGCGAGATCAGGATCTGGGAGAGCGCAGGGAGCGAGAATCCCCAGAGCAGCACGAGGTACGACGCGCCGCCCGCAATCGCGCCGACAAGCGCACCAACGCTCGTCATCCGCTTCCACCAGACGCCGAGCAGCGTCGGGAAGAACAGCGCTGAGGCGAGCAGTCCCATCGCGGCGGTGTAGAGCAGGGTGAGGAGCGCGGGCGGGTTCATCGACAGCAGCAGGGTGATGACGCCGAAGACGAGCACGCCCCACTTGGTCGCGGCGCGCTTGGCGCCGTCGGTCATGTTCGGCCGAACCTCGCCGAGGAAGTCGTACGAGAACGCCGCGCTCAGGCCGAGCAGCATGGCGCTCACCGATGACATGACCGCGGCGAAGATGCCCGCGAACGCGACGGCCATGAGCCACTTCGGCACGTTTTCAAGGAAGATGAGGAAGACCTCGTCGGCGTTCTCAAGGTCGCCGCCGCCCGTGATGATGATCGTCGAGGCGACAATCGCGACGCAGGTGAGGATCGCGGTGAGCACGTACAGCCCCAAGCCAAGCGACAGCGACGCGCGGCCGGTGCGCTCAGTCTTGGCCGCGAACAGGCGCATGACGGTGTGGGGGAGCACCGCGTTCACGGTTGCCCAGACAAGGAAACCGCCGACGTAGGCCACGAACGGGAACGGGGTGTCGTCGCCACCCGCCGTCCACTGCGGCCGGAGCTCCTGTGCCAGCTGGTACGAGTCCACGCCACCGCCGTTCGTCGAGAGCGCGATCGCTCCCGTCGCGACGATCACGCCGATCATCAGCAGACCCTGCATGAAGTCAGTGAGGGTCACTGCCTTCATGCCGCCGATGAACGTGTAGAAGATGTAGACGAGCCCGATGAGGATCACGGACCAGGTGTAGGGGATGCCGAAGAGGCGCTCGCCGATCATGCCGCCGACCTTCATCTGCGCGACGAGGTAGGCGACGAGCGTCACGACGATGACGACGGGCACGATGATGTTCAGGCCCTTGTTCTTGAAGCGGGCCTTGATGAACTCGGGCACCGTCGAGACGTTCATGTTGCGCAGCGTCTTCGCGAGGAAGAACGTCGTGAGCAGGTAGCCGACGGCGACGCCGGCGTTGTAGGCCGTGATGTAGCCCCAGCCGCCCGCGTAGCTCAGGCCAATGTTGCCGAGCATGGTGCCACCGGTTGCAAAGGCCGCGAAGATCGCGAAGCCGTTGATCCAGAATCCGACCCCGCCGCCGCCCGTGAGGTACTCCTTCGCGGTGCCGGATTTCTGCTTGCGCGAGGCGTAGACGCCGATGCCGACGGAGAGCAGCATGTACGCCGCGAGTACCACGAGGGGCACGATCTGTGTGCTGGTCATGGCTACTTCACCTCACTGTCAGCGTCGCGCTTGAGGTCATCGGACGGGGTGATGAGCAGGTCGACGATCATCACGACGAGCGCGAGCAGCATGATGCCGATGAGCAGCCAGTTGATGAGCGCGGTGCCCGAAACCTGCGTGTAGAACGTGAAGGGGTTGATTGACAGCACGCACACGACGAGGATGCCGATCGTCGAGTACAGCCTGTACTTGGAGATGGGGAAGAACCCCTTGGGCTTGGGTGGATTAGGCAACGGTGCCATCCTTTCTAGCGATGTGGTCGGAGAACTGTGGGGGCCGTTTGTCGAGGAACGCTGCCATGCCTTCGCGGGCGTCGGCGGTGCCGAACAGCACTGCCTGCGCGAGTTTCTCGACGACCAGCCCGGTCGCGGGGTCTGAGTGGGCGGCGCCGACCGACAGCTTCGCGAGTTGCGCCGCGAGGGGGCCGCGGGCGCGGATCAGCTGCGCGAGCTCGCTCGCGCGTGCGGTGAGCTGCGCGGGTTCGCACACCTCGGAGACGAGGCCGCGGTCGCGCGCCTCAGCTGCCGTCATCGGGAGGCCGGTGAGGATGTGGAAGAGCGCGGTGCCGGATCCGGCGATGCGGGTGACGAGCTGCGTGCCGCCAGCGCCGGGGATGATGCCGAGCGACAGCTCTGGCAGACCGAGTTTCGCGCGCTCGCTCGCGATCCTGATGTCGCACGAGAGCGCGAGCTCGAAGCCGCCGCCGAACGCAAAACCGTTGACCGCGGCGATCGTCGGCTTGGGGTAGTTTCGCAACCAGGTGAAGAACTCTTGCATCCCGGTCGCGGCAGCCATCTCGATCGCGCCCTTGGCGGCGAGCTCAGCGATATCGGCGCCAGCGGCGAAGGCCTTCTCGCCTGCGCCGGTGAGCACCACCACGTCAACGTCGGGGTCGTTGACCCAGCCGGTGAGCACCTCGCGGAGCTCGCGCAGCACCTGCTCGTTCAGCGCGTTGAGTGCAGCGGGTCGGTTGAGTGTGAGCGTTCCTACCCCGTCGGCGACGTCGGCGGCCACGAACTCGCGGTTCACTGAGCGGCCCCGTCGTAGGTGAAGAACCCCTCGCCGGTCTTGCGGCCGAATTTGCCGGCCTCGTAGAGGCTCGTGAGGCTCTGCGAGGGGCCGTCCTCGGGGCGCCCCGACTCGGCCGCCTGTAGTGTTTTGATGTGGTAGTTCACATCGATGCCGGTGAGGTCGAGCAGCGCGAACGGCCCGATCGGGTGCCCGAGACCCTTCCGCACCGCAACGTCGATGTCTTCGACGGACGCGATCCCCGCCTCAGCGAGGCTGATCGCCTCGTCGAAGATCGCGGTGAGCACGCGATTGACGACGAACCCGAAGATCTCCCGGGTGATGTGCACCGGGTGCTTGCCCATTGACGCCGCGAGGGCCATGGCCCGTGCGACGGTCTCCGGCGCGGTGTGCTCGCCCTCAACGACCTCGACGAGTTCCATGACGAGCGCGGGGTTGAAGAAGTGCATGTTGCAGACGAGCTCCGGGCGCGCGAGCCCCTCCTTAAGCTTCGAGCTCACGATACTCGAACTGTTCGTCGCAAGGATGCAGTGGGCCGGGGCAAGCAGCTCAAACTCGCGGAACAGCGACTGCTTCGCCTCAAGCTTCTCGACGATCGCCTCGATCATGAAGTCAGCGCCCGCTGCGGCGCGCTCCAGCGACGTCGTCACGGCGAGGCGCGCGAATGCGGCGTCTGCCTCCTCCCGCGAGATCCTCCCCTTCGTAACGCGCCGTTCCGCTTGCGTGCGAAGCTCGCCGATCGCCACGTCGAGCCGGTCTGCGTCGATGTCGTACAGGGTGACGTCGTGCCCGGCGAGCGCGCCAACGAGCGCGATCTGTGAGCCCATTGCGCCACTTCCGCACACCGTGAGAGTGAGGGGGCGTGGATCAGTCATGTGTATCGTCCTTGATGTTGAAACGGGGGATGGGGGCTGTTGCGGCGCGCTAGTCGCACTCGAGTGACAGCGCGATGCCCTGGCCGCCACCGATGCATGCGGTGACGAGACCGCGCCGCAGGCCGCGATGGCGCAGCTCGGTGATGAGCTTTGCGATGAGCATCGTGCCGGTGGCGGCGATCGGGTGGCCGTGGGCGATCGCGCCGCCCACAACGTTGAGCTTCTCGGGGTCGATCCCGAGCTCGCTTGAGCAGGCTATCGCCTGCACGGCGAACGCCTCGTTGAGCTCGACGAGATCGAAGTCGTCGATCGTCATTCCGGTGCGCTCAAGCAGTCGGCGCGTTGCGGGTACGGGGCCGAGCCCCATGAGGTTCGGGTCGACGCCCGCGACCGCCCACCCAGTGATGCGGGCGAGCGGGGCGAGCCCGCGGGCCGTCGCATCAGCGAGGCTCATGACGACCGTCGCTGCTGCGCCGTCGTTGATGCCTGAAGCGTTGCCCGCGGTCACCGTGCCGTTCGCTTCGAACACTGGCTTCAGCCGCGCGAGGCCCTCAGCTGTCGTATCCGGGCGCGGGTGCTCGTCGCGCGTGAAGAGCGTGCCGTCTGCGAGGGGCACCGCGATGAGGTGCTCATCGAACGCGTTGCGTGCGACGGCCGCGGCCATGCGCTTCTGGCTTTCGAGCGCGAAACGGTCTTGCTCGTCTCGTGTCACGCCGTACGCTCGGGCAATGTTCTCGGCCGTGATCCCCATCGGCGGGTCGCCCGCCTCGCGAGGGGCGAGTTCGCGCCGCAGGAAGCTCGGGGGCGAGGCGGGGAAGGGGCGCTGGCTGCGCTCAAGGAGAAACGGTTCGCGCGACATGCTTTCGGCGCCGCCCGCGACGAACACGCCGCCCTCTGCCACGACGCCCTGGGCTGCGAGGGCGACCGTGTTGATACCTGAGCCGCACTGCCGGTCGACTGTCACGCCGGGCACAGTCTCGCCGAGGCCGGCGTGCAGCGCCGCAACCCGGGCAACGTTGCCCTGGTGAGACAGGGTATTTCCAAAGATCACGTCGGTGATGTCTGCGGGATACAGCTGGGCGCGGCGCACGGCCTCAGCGATCACGAGCCCGCCGAGCTCCGAGGCTTCGTGCCCAGCGAGGGCGCCCGCGCGGCGCCCAATCGGGGTGCGTACGGCGGAGACGATGACGGGTGTGCGGGCGTCACTCATGCTGCTGCTCCGTTCTGGGGCGTCTCGGGGAATCGGATAATTTGCCGCAGCGCCTTGCCCTCAGCGAGCAGGTCCATTGCCACGTTGAGGTCGGTGAGTTCGATGTACGAGGAGACGAGCCGTTCGAGCGGTAGTCGGCCCGCGCGCCACAGGTCGGCGAAGATCGGAATGTCGCGCTCGGGAATTGCTGATCCGAGGTAGCAACCCGAGACCGTGCGGGCCTCAGCAACGAGCCCGAGCGGCGTTAGCGAGATGCGCGCGTCGGGGTGTGGCAGCCCAACCGAGATGGTGCGGCCGCCCGCCGCGGTGAGGCTGATCGCCGTCTCAAGCGCCTGCGGGTGCCCCGCGGCCTCGATGACGCACGCGGCGCGCACCCCCTCGGCAACGGCCTCCTCGGGGGAGTAGGCTCCAGCGGCCCCAAGCTCCCGCGCGAGCGCGCGCTTCTCTGGCGAGAGGTCGACGCCGTAGACGGGGCCGAGCCCGAGCGCGACCGCGGTGATGAGGGCGGCCATGCCCACCCCGCCGAGCCCAACGACGACGGTCGCGTCGCCCGCTGCAAGCTGCCCCTCGTTCAGCACTGCGCCGCCCCCGGTGAGTACCGCGCAGCCGAGCAGCGCCGCGATCTCGGGAGGCACGTCGTGCGGCACACGCACCACGGAGCGGACGTCGACGACGGCGTGGGTCGCGAAGCCAGAGACGCCGAGGTGGTGGAACACGGGCTCACCCTCGCGGGCGAGTTTTACGCTGCCGTCGAAGAGCGTTCCGGCGTTGTTCGACTCGGTGCCGGGCGCGCACGGTAGCTTGCCGCCCGATGCGCAGCCGTCGCACTCGCCGCAGCGGGGGAGGAACGTGAGTACGACGCGATCGCCGATGCCGTACCCCTCCACGCCGTCGCCGAGCGCCTCAACGATGCCGGCGGCCTCGTGCCCGAGGAGCATCGGGGTTGGGCGGCGACGGTTCCCATCGACGACGGAGAGGTCCGAGTGGCACACGCCCGCGGCTTCGATCCGCACGAGGATCTGCGAGGGGCCCGGGGTGCCGAGCTCGAGCTCGCCGACGGTGATGGGCAGGCTGCCAGAGAACGGCCGCTCTGCGTCGCAGGTCTCGAGAACCGCGCCTGTGATCTTCACGTGTTACCTCTTCGTATGTTGCCGTGGGTGCAATTCAGCATGCCAGCGGGGCGAGTTTCTCGCTATGTGGCTGGTTGCCATGATGGAATCTTGGATGTGTATGCTTGCCACATGATCGATGCTGATTCGTCGCCGCTTCTCGCGGTACTCACCGCGCTCGAATCGAACGGACCGGGCGAACTCTTCGAGCGCGAGCTCGACGCCGCTTCCGTCGCTCGAGCGCTCACGCCCGGGGAAGCGGAGCTGCTGCGGCGCATCGATGCGAACCTCGTGCGGGGTAGGCGGCGTGAGAGCCTGCTGCGGGTGCTGCTCGAAACCACGACCGACCTCGTCGCGATCACTGACTTCGACGCGATGCTGCAGGCAATCGTTCGACGCACACGCATGCTGCTTGGGAGCGACATGGCGTACATCAGCCTGAACGACTATGACGCTCGCGAAACCTTTGTGCACACGACCGATGGCGTGGCAACCGAGGCGTACCGCAACATTCGAATGGAGCTCGGCTCGGGCGTGCTTGGAAAGATTGCGGCGGGAACGGGGTCGGCTCAGGCGCTCGACTACATCGGTGACCCCGACATCATCCACGTCGCTGAGATCGACCAGACCGTCGAGCTCGAGGGCGTCCGATCGATCATGGGCGCGCCCCTACTCCGCGACGGCGTGCTGCTCGGAGCGCTGCTCGTTGCCGAGCGCTATCAGCGGCGGTACACGGCTGAGGAGGTGTGGCTTGTCGAGTCGATGAGCGCCCTCGCCTGCGTCGCGCTCTCGAACGCGCGGCTGATTGGCGACATGAAGGCCGCGTTGGCTGAGCGCGACCGCTTTCAGGGGCGCTTGGAGGTCGAACGGAGCCGGCTCGCGAACGAACAGGAGTTCGAGCGCGCCCTCGTGGACTGCGCCGTGAGCGACGACCCGTACGGGCGGCTGCTGACGATCTTGCGCGAGCAGCGCGGCGGCGGCATCTGGCTGCTCGACGACATCGGCCGACCGCTCCGCGGGGACGGCCCGCTACCCCTCGGCGAGGCCGCGGTCGAGAAGGCGCTCACCCGCGCCAGGTTGAGCGGGGATGTCGAGGTACTGGCCGACGCGGCGGGCGAGCGGCTCTCGCTGCTCTCGGTTGGGGCAGCCGCGCGCAGTCTTGGCGGGATCCTCGTCTCGGGGGAGGCCACGGATGACGCGGAGCGGGTGCTGCGCCGTTCCGGGGTGATGCTCAGCGTCATGCGGCTCATGGACGAGAGCAGTCGCGAGGAGAGCGTGAAGGCGCAAAGTGAGCTCGTCCACTCCCTCCTGCTGCCCGAGGCCAGCTTCGAACCGGTCGCGCTGCAGCGCGCCGCGCGATTCGGGCTCGCCCCCGGCGACGAAGTCCACGTGCATGTTGTCGCGGCCGACAACAGCGCGGCGCTCGTCGCCGACGCGCTGCGCGCGCATCTTGGGGGGACGGGGGTCGTCGCGGAGTACGCGGGCCACGCGGTCGTGCTGCGCGCTGACAACGTCGGTGAGCAGCTCGTGCAGGCGCTCGCGCGGAAGCAGATCGCGGCGACTGTCGGCGTCGAGCGCGCGGCCGAGCTCGTGGGGTCGCTCAGCGACGCGCATCGCGCGGCCGCTGCAACGCTCTCCGCGATGATCGCACTCGAGCTTGTTGGGCAGGCGGCGACGAGTGCTGAACTCGGCACCGTTGGCATGCTCATGACATCGGCGAGCCCGGCGCAGGTGCGCTCGATCGTGGCAGTAGAGCTCGCGCCCGTGCTCGACTACGATGCCGCGCGAGGAACTGAGCTCGTCGAGACGCTGTGGGTGTTCTTCGGGAGCGACCGCCACCAGGCGCGCACCGCGCAGCTGCTCCACGTGCACCCGAACACGCTACGCCAGCGCCTTGAACGGGTGGGGGCGCTGCTCGGCGACGACTGGCAGTCGGCGAGGCGCAGCTCGATGATCTTTCTCGCGCTGCAGCTCCATCGCCTACGCGAGTCGGTCGACGAGCGCTGACGCCGCCGCCTCGGTGGCGCGCGCGAGCTCGGGGTCGAGAGCGAGCCTGGTGCGACGCTCGAGGAGGTCTGCGGCGGTGTCCGCGCCCTCCGCGAGAATTCCGAAGGCCAGCTCGGCGAGCGTGACCCCTGCGCCGGGCGCGACCTCCTCTGCGAGCTCCGGGTCTGCCGCCGCGAGATCTGCCACGCGCTCGGCCTCCCAGCCGTAGACACGGGCGAGCCTGCGGGCGACCTCGCGGTCAGGGTCGGCGCCCGGCCAGCGTGCGGCGGCGACCCGAGCCGACGCGGTCCCTGCCGCACCCGGTGAAGGGCGCTCGCGGGCCGACACCGCGGCCCGGGCCCCCGGCTCGGTTCCCGGTGAGCCCAAGAGCGGCACACGCTTGGTGACTGCCGGCCGGTGCCGCGGATCCTCCCCGAACCTCCGCACGGCGGCGTCGACCGCGTCTTCGGCCATGCGGCGGTACACGGTGAGCTTGCCGCCCGTCACCGTGATCGGGGCGCCGGGGGTATCGAGCACCAGGTGCTGGCGCGATACCGCGGCCGATGGCCGCTCGGCGCCGTGCCCGCGCGGGACGGCCCGGATGAGGGGTCTGAGCCCCGAGAACGCGCCGAGCACGTCGGCGCGGGTGAGCGGCACGGCGAGCGACTCGCTCGCGGTGCGCAGCAGGAAGTCGATGTCGCCCTCGGGCACGCCCGGCTCGTAGCCGTCGGCGCCTGGCGCAGGCTCGTCAGTGAGCCCGAGGTAGCAGAGCCCGTTCTCCTGTGGCAGCACGAACACGTACCTGCCGAAGTGACCGGGCACGGGGGCCGTGACGACGGCGCGCGGGTCACCAAACACCGACGCGCGAAACACGAGGTGCGTCCCCCTGCTCGGGGCGAGGTCGACGCCCGGAGCGAGATCGCCCGCCCACACCCCGGTCGCGTTGACGACCGCGCGTGCGCGGAGCCGCGTGCCATCCGCAAGCCAGGCCTCGCGATCGGTTGCGCGCACCACCCGCTGCCCAGTGACGACGCGGGCGCCGTGGCGCGCTGCGGTGCGCGCGAGCGCAACGACGAGGCGGGCGTCGTCCTCCACGGTGCCGTCCCAGTACACCAGGCCGCCCCGAAGCCCGCGCTCGCGAAGCGTTGGCGCAAGGAGTCGCGCCTCGCGCGCGCTCACCCGCTTCGGCCGCGGGAGCACCCGCGCGGGCATGCCGCTCAGGGAACGCAGGCCGTCGGCGATGCGCACCCCGGTTTCCGTGAGCGCGTCGCCGAGCCAGCCGTCGAGCGGGCCGCGCGGGGCCGACTGCTCGGGGCCGTGCGCGAACCTCGGCACGAGGAACGCGCGAGGGCGAACGAGGTGCGGCGCGATCCTGCGCATGAGCGCCTCGCGCTCGACGGCGGACTCCCACGCGAGCCCAACGTCGCCCTGTGCGAGGTAGCGCAGGCCCCCGTGCACGAGCTTGGAACTGAACCCGCTCGTGCCGCTCGCCAGGTCGCGCGCCTCAACGAGCGCGACCGAGAGCCCCCGCGTTGCGGCGTCGAGGGCGACGCCCGCGCCGGTGACCCCGCCGCCGATAACGAGCACGTCAACCTCGTGCTCGGTGATGTGCGCGAGCGCGCTGGCGCGACGTGCCCGGTTCAGGTCTCCTGGGAGTGCGTCGAACATGTCGCCCCGTTTCTGGCCGGGCGCACCCGACCGGTTGTTTACGCGATCGTGGCAGGTGAGGTTGGCGGGTCCACGGGCTCTGGGAGGCCCGCGCCGAGCGCGGCGAGCGCGAGGCCCGTGAGCTCGCTCGTGCTGCGCGCGAAGGCCTCGCCCGAGAGGAGCGGGGCGCCGAGGGCGACACCGCGCACGAGCAGCAGCAGGGTGAGGCTCGACGGCGCGGGCTCCGAGATCGAGCAGTCGGCGAGGCCCTCCCGCCGCAGCTCCTCGATCGCGTCGAGCACGAGCTCCTGGCTGCGGCCCAGCCTGCCGCTGAGGTACGGCTCGATGAGATCCGGCTGCTGCGCAAGCACGGAGGCGATGAGCTCGGAATCGACGAACGAGCGCGCGGCCGCCCCCAGGAACGTCGCGAGCCGGGTCGCCCCGGTGCTGACGTCGAGCGGCGGGAGGGCGGCCCGCAGGGTCGCTACGGCGCGCCCAAACTCGCGGGTGAGCGCGAGCAGGATCGCGTTGTCCATGCTGCCCATCGCGCGGTACAGCGTCATGCGCGAGATCCCGGCCGCGTCGGCGACGTCCTGAGCGGTGAGCTTGCGGGGCCCGTAGCGGCGAAGCCCTGCGGAAACGGCGTCGAGGATCGCCTCGTCACGCGCGATGACCGAAGAACTCCTGTGACTATGTGCGCTCATGTGTCACACTGTAACGTATGGCTGCTGATATTACCGAGAGCGTTCCCGTATCGCCGTGGTGGGGCTGGGCGCCCCCAACCCCCGGCGGGGCGCTGAGCGACGGCACCCTCGCCGTCCTCGCCGAGCGCCTCGGGGTCGACGCCGCAGCCGCCCGCCGCCCCGGGGTGCTCGACACCCCGCCCGCCGAACCGCCGGGAGAGAGCGACCTCACCCCGCCAGCGCTCTCGGGTGAGGCGCTTGCCGCGCTCGCCGCAGCGGTTCCAGCCGGTGCCGTCGCGCAGGACCCCGCGACTCGCGTCGCTCACGCCGCTGGCAAGCACACGCCTGACCTCCTCTGGCAGCGAGCCGGAACGCCGCTCGCGCTGCCCGACGCCGTCGTGCGCCCGGGCACTCGCGCCGAGATTCCGGCCGTGCTCGCCGCGTGCGTCGCGCACGGCGTCGCCGTCGTGCCGTTCGGCGGCGGGTCAAGTGTCGTCGGGGGAGTGACGCCGCTCGCGGGCGACCACCACGCGGTCATCGCACTCGACCTCACCGGGCTGAGCGCGCTCCTCGACCTCAACGAGCGCGACCGCACCGCGACGTTTGAGGCGGGAGTGCGCGGGCCCGAGCTCGAGCGCGCGCTCGCCGAGCGGGGCTACACGCTCGGGCACATCCCGCAATCGCACCAGCAGGCCACCCTCGGCGGGTACGCCGCGACGCGTTCGGCGGGGCAGGCCTCGACCGGCTACGGCGCGATCGCAGAGCTCATCACCGCGATCCGGCTCGAAACGCCCACCGGCCCGCTCGCCCTCGGCGGGCACGCTCCCGCCTCGGCGGCCGGCCCCGACCTGCGCCACGTCGTGATCGGCAGCGAGGGCACGCTCGGCGTGATCACCGAGATGACCGTCGCGATTACGCGGAAGCCCACCGCGAAAGCCTATGGAGCGTGGGCGTTCCCCTCGTTTGAGGCGGGCGCCGAGGCGATCCGTGCGCTCGCGCAAGACGGCGCGGCCGGCGACGCCCCCGACGTCTGCCGCCTGAGCGATGAGGAAGAGACCGAGCTCACGCTCGCGCAGAGCGGCGGCCGCCCGGTCGAGCTGCTCAGGCGCTGGCTGCGCTCGCGCGGCATCGAAACCCCCGCGCTGCTTCTCGGCGTGTGGGAAGGGTCGGGCTCGGAGCCCAAGGACAGGTTCAAGCGGGCGCGGCGCATCCTCCGCGCGCACGGCGCCGTCTCCGCGACGAGCGCGCCGGCCGCAGCGTGGGATCGTGGCCGGTTCAGCTCGCCCCGCCTCCGCGATGAGCTGCTCACGATCGGCGTGCTCGTCGACACGCTTGAGACCGCCGCGACGTGGACGAACCTCGCGGCAACCCACGAGGCGGTCGCGACGGCGATCCGCGGGGCGCTCGCGTCTGGGCCGGGCGGCGACGCCCCGAGCGCCGTGCAGGGGCACGTGTCGCACCTGTACCGCACCGGAGCGTCGCTCTATTACACGTTCATCGCGAGGGCCGAGGCCGACCCGATCGCGCAGTACGAGCGCGTGAAGCGGGCCGCGAACGAGGCGATCGTCGCCTCGGGCGCGACCATCACCCACCACCACGCCGTCGGAACCGAGCACGCCGCGCAGTTGCCCGCCGAGATCGGGGAACAGGGCGTGCGCATCCTCCGCGCCGTGAAGCGCGAGCTCGACCCGACGGGCATCATGAACCCCGGAAAGCTGATCTGACTCGCCGAGGCGAGAGAGAGCGAGACACCATGGCAAACGCAACGACGCGACCGCGAGTTATCCCGGGAGCGACAGTGCTCATCACGGGCGCCGCCCGCGGCATGGGGGAGCTGTACGCGCGCCGCGCCGCGCGCGAGGGCGCCGCGAAGATCGCGCTGTGGGACCTCGACGCTGAACGGGCCGAGGCGCTCGCGACGGAGCTCGCGAGCGCGCGCGGTCGCTCGGCGGCGCCCGAGGTGCGCGTCTACGTCGTGGACGTGTCGGATCGCGAGGCCGTGGCCGAAGCCGCCGCCCTCGTGCGTGACGAGCTCGGCGACCCCGACGTCGTCGTCAACAACGCTGGCATCGTGCGCGGCGCACTGTTCTGGGAACACGACGCCGAGCGCGACATCGAGCTCACGATGCGCGTCAACGCGCTCGCGCCGATGTGGATCGCGCGCGAGTTTCTCCCCGCGATGATCGCGGATCGGACGCGGCCGAAGCGCATCTTGAACATCGCCTCGGCCGCGGGCACGCTCGCGAACCCCCGCATGAGCGTCTACGCCTCGTCGAAGTGGGCGATGATCGGCTGGAGCGAGTCGCTCAGGCTCGAGCTCACGCGAACCGACAACGCGCACGTCGCTGTCACGACGTTCTGCCCGAGCTACATCTCGACCGGCATGTTTGCCGGTGCGCGGGGGCCGCTGCTCACTCCCATCATGCGCCCGCAGCAGGCCGTGCAGGCGGCGTGGACCGGGATGCTCAAGGGCACCCCGATGGTGCTGCGGCCCTGGACGGTGAAGCTCGCGATGGCGATGCGCGGCATCCTGCCGACCAGGGTCTGGGACGTGCTCGGCGACCGCGTGTTCAAGGTCTACTCGTCGATGGATCGCTTCACCGGCCGCACTGACTAGCGCGCCGGCGCGCTAGCGCAATGCGGCGACGACCGCGTCCGGCCGTGACACCGCGAAGTAGTGTCCGAGGTCGGGAAACTCGGTGAGCGTCGCGTCGGTGAGCTTGGCCGCAGCCCAGCGGGCGACGTCAATCGGCACGTTCCCATCGACCGTGCCGTGCAGCAGTGTCACGGGCTGCCGTACGTCGGCGAGCGGGAAGCGTGTTCGGGTGAGCCGCAGATCTTCGACTGCGGGGCGCGCGCCCTGCGCCGCGCTCGCTTCTCTGTCGTGCGAGAGAACCGCCTGCACGTCGGCATCGGCCATCACTGCCCTGTCCGCGGCGGGCCAGGCGTCGACGTTTGCCGCGCGGGTGGTGCGGAACGGCCCGCGCCCGTCGAGCATTGCCGTAGCGAGTCCCGGCGCAATCCGCGCGATTGCGTAGAGGATTGCCACGATCCGAATTCGACCGCGTGTCGCCTGCCGCGGCGCCCCGGGGACGGCGCCGCACGCGAGCACGACGCGAGAAATCCGCGCGGGCGCGCTGCGAGCGAGTTCGAGCGCGTAGCCCGCGCCCCCGGAAAACCCGAGTGCGACCGCTGTCGTGATGCCGAGTTCGTCGAGAACGGCGAGCGCATCATCGGTACAGTCGCCGCCGAAGCCACCCGACGTGAGCGCAGGGGAAGTTGAGCCGACTCCGGGCCTGTCGAGCGCGATGAGGCGGAGCCCTGCGGCGAACAGTGATGCGTGTAGCGGGAGCAGCTGAAACCGTGAGCCGGGGGAACCGTGCGCGGCGATAACGGGGGAGCCCGCGGGGTCGCCAAACTCGGTGAACGCCACGGTACGGGTTCCACGGGTGAGGGTGCGTGTGGGTGGGGCCCACGTACTATCTGTCTGCATGCGTGCCTCCGTTGGCGCTGCGCGGTGTGCTGGTGTGGGGCGCCTGAGAGCGGCCCGAGCCGGCAAGGCCGGCGAGGATGAAGCCGAGGCCGGTGGCGAATCGGCGTTCGCTGTCGTGGTGCTCGGCAAACACCGAGACCTCGCGGTGCCGAGGGTCAACCATGAGGAGTTCAAGCTCGCCCCTGCCGAGCCTGATCGCGACGTGGCCCGTCACAAAGTCGTGCACCGCCGCGTAGCCGTACGCCGCCTCCTCCGCGGAGAGCCCGCCCTGACGGAGTGCGGCGACCACACGATGAGCGACGTCGTTGGCCCCGGGCGTATCGAGGGCGGCTTTGCGGTGAGCTTCGAGCACAAGGGGGTGCCGCATGAGCAGGTCGCGGAGGCCGAAGGCGAACGTCTCAACGGTTGCGATCCAGTCGTGTTCTGGCCACGCTGTCGCCGAAACCGCCTCTTCGACGAGCTCGGCGATGAGGGCGTGCCTGAGTGCGTCGATGCCGCCGGTTGCGCGGTGGATCGACATTGCTGACACGTTGAGCGCTTCGCCGAGTGTGCGGAATGACACGGCTTCGAGGCCGGCGTCGTCGGCGATGCGGGCAGCTGTGGCGTGAATTTCGGCGATGGAGACTGCTGGCGGGCGACCCGGTCTTGCGCCGGAGGAGGAATGGGCTACCATGATCCCACAATACCGTTACGCGTAACGAAAAGGAATCATGAATCCGCTTGAAGAACTCACGGGGTTAGAACTCGCCGCGGCGTTTCGGCGCCGCGAGCTCGGTGTCGAGGAGATGACCGACCTTGCGATCAGTCGCGCTGAGCAGCTCGAGCCGGTCGTCGGCGCGTTCACGACGCTCGCGCACTCGCGCGCTCACGGTGCGGCACGCGCGGCGCAGCGCATTGTTGACGCGGGCGATGGCGGCCCACTCACAGGCGTGCCCACTGCGATCAAAGACCTCGAACCGACCGCTGGCGTGCTGACGACGTTGGGTTCGGCCAGCTACCGAGACTGGATCCCTGACTTCGATGACACCGTCGTGAGAGCTATCGACGATGCCGGGCTCGTCTGGATTGGTAAGACCACCGTCCCAGAGTTCGGCGCTGCCTGCTACACCGAGCCCGAGGTGGCGGCCCCGAGTCGGTCGCCACACGCGCTCGAGCGCTCGGCAGCAGGCTCAAGCGGCGGGGCGGCCGCTGCGGTTGCTGCCCGAATCGTTCCCGTCGCGCAGGGCAGCGATACTGCAGGGTCGCTGCGGTCGCCCGCGAGTGCCTGCGGCGTGGTGGGGCTCAAACCCAGTCGCGGGCTGTTGACGGGCGGCCTTGCCGGCTCAGACGGCTTCGGGCTCTCAACGAAGGGCCCGATCGGGCTGACCGTTCGCGATACTGCCGCGCTGCTTGACGTGTTGGCGAGCGCGCCACCCGTCGGCACCGTTCATCCGGCCGTGCGTGGAGGGTTTCTTGCCGCGTGCGACGACCAGCCGGGCGGGCTGCGCATCGCCGTCGCCACAGAATCCGTGTCGGGCGGTGACGTCGACCCGCTCGTCGCCGCGGCCTGCGAAGAAACGGGCCGCCAGCTTGCAAGCCTTGGTCACAGCGTCACTGCTATGACGCAGCCAACCGACCTCGAATTCGTCGACGCGTTCACCGCGCTGTTCAGTGCACTGGCCGGGGCAAAACCTGTGCCAGCTGGCAAGGAAGTCATGCTTCGCCCCATCGTTCGCCACCTTCGCGAGCGTGCGGCGAAGACCGACAGTGCAACTCTCGGAGCGGCGCTCATGCGGGTGCAAGCCGCGGCAGGGGCTTGGGCAGGCCGGTTCGGCGCCGCCGACATTGTGGTGCAGCCAACGATTACGCAGCTGCCGGCGGTCGTGGGCTCGCTCCGCAACGACCACGACCCTGCCGCAGAGCTCGCAGCGATGACGGCGTTCACGGGCAACACGGTGCTCGCGAACGCCACGGGCTTCCCTGCCATTAGCTTGCCGCTCGGCTGGACCGACGGCGGGGTACCAATCGGTGTCACCCTCACAGCGAAGTGGGGCATGGACAGCCTGCTGTTCGCGGTCAGCGCTCAGCTCGAAGCCGCGGTGCCCTGGCGGTGGCGACGGCCCATCGGGCTGCCGTAAGCAACCCGGGCCCGATCCGCCCACAGATTCTCCATCATTCACCACTCAACGACGCAAGGACGCACATGCACCCTCCAGCCGACAACGAAGTCGCACACACCACCTTGAGTGATTCACGCCCCACCCCCAGCTCGCGAGGTTCAAGCGGTGCGGGACGCACCCTGGCGCTCACTGGCCTTGCCCTCATCGTGCTCGCAGCTGCGTCGCTTGAAGGGTTTGTGCTGCCCGTGCTGCCGCAGTTGCAGCGCGACTTTGGTGTCGAGGCGGCGACGGGCGCGCTCGCGAGCGTCGTGCCAACGGTGATTACGGTCATCGTTACGCCGCTTGCGGGGCGGCTCGCCGACGTGTATGGCGCAAACAAGACCCTCGCTTGGCTCGTCGGCATTGTGATCTCCGGTGGCCTGATCTCGGCCTTCGGCCCGACCTTTCCGTGGTTCATCGCCGGCCAGGCGCTCCAAGGGTTCGCGCTCGGCATCATTCCCGTCGGGTTCGTGGCGCTTCGACGGCTGTTCAACGCTGAACAGGTGAAGACCGCGTCGGGCGTGTTGGTCTCAATGAGCATCGCCGGGGCCGGGCTCGGCGTGCTCATCGCCGGGCCGATCATTGACTCTTCCTCGCGCGCCGTGCTGTACGCGGTGCCGACCGGGCTCGTCGCGCTTGGCGGGGCTGCGTACTATGCGGCTGAGCGCGGAAGCGCAAGGGCAGTGCGGCCCGCCCCTCGCTCGGTGAGCGGGGGTGCAGGCCCGACTCGTGTGGATTGGCTCGGGGCCGGCGTGTTTGCCGCCGCGCTTCTTGTGCTCGTGGTCGCCCTATCGAGCACGTCGGCACTCGGGTGGGCATCGCCCGTCACGCTCGGGTACCTCGTCGCTGCGTCGCTCCTGATCGCGCTGTGGGTGTGGATCGAATCGCGTGTCGCGGAGCCGATGGTTGACGTGACCACACTGCGCTCACGCTCGGTCGGCGGAGCGGTGGCTGTCGGCATCGCCATCGGCGCGGGGTACGCTCCGCTTGTTTTCCTGATCCCGCAGCTCATCGGCCAACCCGTCGAGAGCGGCTACGGGCTCGGCGCAACCGCGACCGAGACTGGATATTTTCTCACCGCGGCCTACGTGGCGGGCGTGGTCGCATCGGTGCTTGCCGGGAGGCTTGCGGCGCGGGCTTCCGCTCAAATCCTCGGGGCCGTTGCGATGCTGCTGCTTGCCGCAGGGGCGTTGCTCGGAGCGGTCGGAGCGTCGCCGGGTCTCGTCGTTGGCTCGCTCGTGCTTGCTGGTCTGGGTGCGGCGGCGGCGTCGACCGTCGTATACTCGGCCGCGGCTGTAGGCGCGAGCGAGCATGAGGTCGGCGTCTCGACCGCGCTCATCACCATTGCCCGCGCGATTGGCGGCGCATTTGCCACGCAGATCGTCGCTTCGATGCTTTCGGGCGCCGCAGGGATACCCGAATTCTCGTCATTCCGAGCCGGCTTCCTGGTCGCCGCGGGGCTCGCCGTTGCGGGGGTTATTGCGGCAGCGCTTCTGCTTCCCCGCGGCCGAGGAACGGCGTAGTGCCAGCGGTTCCGGTTGCCGAAGGCTCCGACGCCACGAGCAGGAACGGCGCCGCATCGTCCGAGAGCGCTGGATTGACGCAGAAGGGTTCGAAGAGCGCGAAGAACTCGCCCGGGTCGACGGCCTCCTCTGGGGTCACGACGCCCCGGGCCTTCACGCTTCCGCGCGCGATGAGCTGCAGCCCGAGCGCGGCGGGGATAGCCGTCGCGCCCGCCATGCCTCCGTCGGGAAACCGGGTGAGCTCGGCCGAGACGTGCGTCTCGATGCCCGCCCGGAGCCCGCTTGCCCACGCCCAGAGGCCCGGGGCCCGGCGTGACCGCCGCACATACGGGGCGGCGTCCGCGGGCTTCTCGAAACCCGCCTCAACCGCGCGCGCCGCGTCCTCCTGCGTCATCTCGCCGCTGTCGACTCGGGCAGCGACCGCCCGGATCGCGTCGAACACCCACCCGGGGCCGATCCCGAGGTTTTCGCTCACGCTCAGGCCCGGGAACGTGCGCGGGAGCGTCACGGGCTCGGGGTGGCCGATGAGCCGGGCCTCGAGAGGCCCGTACCCGGGGTAGGGAACCGTGCGCTGCTGCAGCGGCGCGACGAGCCGCGCCTCGCCGTCTCTGTGTACGCGCACCGTGCCCGTGGTCTGGTGGATGAAGTGCATCGTTGCCGCGTTCGGCGGCCCGCCGGGAGCCGGGGCGTCGAGCGTGCCGATCGGCCAGCCCGTGAGCAGCTCGCGGGGCTCGTCGAGCTCGCGCGCTGCGCGGGCGGCGAGCAGGTTTGAGACGCCGGGGCTCGCGCCCATCCCGATAAGCGCAGTGACGCCTGCCGCGGCCGCGGCCTCGCTGTGTTCGAGCGCGGTGAGGGTCGGCTCCCAGTCATCGTTGATGTCGACGTAGTGGCAGCCCGCGGCGATCGCTGCGGTGAGTGTGAGCTCGCCAAAGGTGGTGAACGGGCCGAGCGCGCTGAGCACGCCCCAGGCCCCGTCGAGCGCCGCGTCAAGGTCGTCGGTGAGCACGTTGAGTGCGACGCCCCGAACGTGGGGCGCGACCTCGGCGACCCGCGAGGCCGCGGCGCCGTCGAGGTCGGCGGCGATGATCTCCGTGAACTCGGGCATCGCCGCGAGCGAGGCGACGGCGGCTCGACCCATCGCGCCCGCGGCCCCGAGCACGACGACGCGGCGCGCTCGCGCGGGCGGGGTTGCGGGGAGTGGGCTTGGGGTTGGCGTGGGGTGCGTCGTTGCGCCCGATCCTGACTTAACGTTCATTCAGGCAGGCTAGGGGTGACCCTGCACCCGTGTCAACAGGGCGGCGCTACGCGCCCGCCGGCCGGGCTCCGACGATGCGCTCCACGATGCGCCAATGGGTCTCGATGAGGCGCTCGTCGTCGGGCGTGCTCAGCTGGCCGGCCCAGCCGGGGAGGTTCTCGATAATGCCGACGATCGCGTGGGTCGCCACGGTCGCACTCGGCGCGTCGAACACCCCCGACGCGATGCCTGCGCGGATCGGTTCGCGGATCGTATTGAAGACCTCGACCTCGAGCGCCTTGAGCTCATCGTGGGCGGCAGGCGAGAGGTTCTTGAACAGGTGGCCGGGGGCGTAGAGCGACGAGTAGGCCGTGACGTCATCGACCTCGTTGACCTGCGTGCTCACATACATCCGCACGAGGGCGGCGAGCTGATCCCGCGGGTCGTCGCCTGCGCCACTGATCGCCTCGGTGGCCGCGGCGAGGAAGCGCGTGAGTGTGCTGTGGATGACGGCGTGCAGCAGGTCGCCCTTCGACTCGAAGTGCCAGTACAGCGCGGGGGCCGAGACCTGCACCGCGGTTGCGATCTGCTTCACCGAGGTGGCGGCGTAGCCCTGCTCGGAGAACAGCTTGCCAGCCGCGCGCACGATGCGTTCGCGCGTGAAGTCTGGGGTGGCGCCTCCCGGGGGGTGGGACGCTTCGGCTGCGGAGCGTGTGGTGTTCGCTCTCGTTTGGGTGCTGGTCATTGCAATCCGATCCGCTCGGGGCGACGCGCTTGACACGGCGCCCGGGTGTAAGTAATCATAGCTGACACGCCTGAATGAACGTTAAGTCAGGCAAGCAAAATCCCTCAACGACGAAGGAAAAGGCACCGATGAGCGCAATTGACGTGCGAAACGTGAGCGTGAGCTACGGCCAGGTCCAAGCCCTGCACAGCGTGAACCTCGAGGTTCACGCGCGTGAGTTTCTCACCGTGCTTGGCCCGAGCGGTTCGGGCAAGTCGACGCTGCTCGGCGTTGTCTCCGGCCTCATGGAGCCGAGCTCAGGCCGCATCGAGGTTGGTGGGCGTGACATCACCGCGCTTCCGACCCACCAGCGAAAGATGGGCCTCGTCTTTCAGAACTACGCGCTCTTCCCGACGATGTCGGTCGCCCACAACGTCGCGTTCGGGCTGAAAGTGCGCGGCGAGAAGCGCGAGGTCATCGACGCAGAGGTCGAGCGGGCGCTCGCGATGGTGCGGCTCGAAGGCTACGGCGGCCGGCGCGTCCAGGCGCTCTCGGGCGGCCAGCAGCAGCGCGTCGCGCTCGCCCGCGCAATCGTGATCAACCCGACAGTTCTGCTGCTCGACGAACCGCTCGGCGCGCTCGACCGAAAACTGCGGCAGGAGGTGCAGGTCGAGCTTCGCGAGCTCCAGCGCTCACTCGGTATCACGACGGTCATGGTCACCCACGACCAGGAGGAAGCGCTCACGCTCTCAGACCGGATCGCGATCGTGAACAACGGCAGGATCGAGCAGATCGGCACGCCCGACGAGCTCTACGCGCGGCCCGTGTCATCATTCGTCGCAAACTTCCTCGGCACCTCGAACGAGGTGCGGGGCACCATCGACCGCACAGGCGGGAGCGCACGATTCACTGACGGTGCCCTGAGCTTTGAGTGCGGTGAACCCGCCTTCGCAGGAAGCGAAGCGATCGCGACGATCCGACCCGAGGCGATCCGCGTCGACCCGGCGGCGGGCGCCTTTGCTGCCGCGGGGGATGGGATCGCCGCGAGCATTCGTGATGCGATCTACCTCGGCGGCGTGACCCGCTACCACCTCGCGCTTGAGTCCGGCCACGAGTGGGTCGCGCTCTCACGACCAGACCACCCACCCATCGGACGCGGCGAACACGTCGTACTTACGTGGCCGCCAGAAGCAGTGTGGCTTCTCGACCCCACCCCAGCAGGAGGAAACCAATGAAACTCACCCGAATCGCGGGCCTCGGCCTCGCCGCGACACTCGCCCTCACCGCCGTCGGCTGCAGCTCTCCGGGCTCGGGCGGGGGAGGGGACGGCGACGTACCCGCTTCGATCACGATGGTCGAGTCGGGCGGCACGAGCGGCGAATCCATCAAGGAGGCGTACGGGGTGCCCTTCACCAAGGCAACCGGCGTGAAACTCGTGCAAGAGACGCCGACCGACCTCGGCAAGCTCGAGGCGATGGTGAAGTCGGGCAACGTCACCGCCGACCTGCTCGAGCTTGGCGGGGCGAGCGTGCAGATGGCGATCGAACGCGACCTCATCGAAAAGCTCGACTGGGACGACATCGACCCCGACCCGATGAACCCCGAGTCGAAGCTCGAGTACGCCTTCGGCTACCAGACGTTCGCCCTCTACATGGGGGCCCGTGCTGACGCGAAGCCCGTGACGACCTGGGCCGAGTTCTTCGATACCGACAGGCAGCCGGGTAAGCGCGCGATCCCCGCGTACTCCACCTACGCCCTGCCCATCGCGCTGCTCGCCGACGGCGTGAAGCCAGAGGACCTGTACCCGCTTGACGTCGACCGGGCCCTCGCGTTCCTCGAGACCGTCGCCGACGACCTGCTGCTCTGGGAGGCCGCGTCGCAGACGCCGCAGATGCTCGAATCAAACGAGGCGGTCTACGCCGCGACGTGGGACAACGTGCGTGTCGCCGACGGCTTCCAGGTGAGCTACGACAACGCCGTGCGCGAGATGTCGTTCTTCGTGATTCCGAAGGGCGCGAAGCACGTGAAGCAGGCGAACCAGCTGCTCCACGAAATGAGCAAGGTCGAGAACCAGGCCGTGTCTGCAGAGCTCCTGCCGATCGCGGGCCCGAGCCCCGACCTCATGAGCAAGCTCAGCCCCGAGATCGTCGCCGAAATGCCGGCCGCTCCCGAGTTCGCCGACACACAGGCGACCTACGACTACCAGTGGTGGGCTGACAACGCAGCGGAGGTCGGCGAGCGCTGGGCCGCCTTCAAACTCGAGAAGCTCGGATGACCACAACCCTCATTCCCACGCGCGCCCCCTCTGGCCGGTCTCGTACCGGCCGGGCGGGCCGCGGGGAGCGGCTCGCCTTCATCACCCCGGTGTTCCTGCTGCTCCTCGTCGGGTTCGTCGCGCCACTCGCGCTGCTCATTCCGCAGAGCTTCACGGACGCTTCGGGGTTCACGCTGGGCGCCTACGAGCGCTTCTTTACCCGCAGCATCTACCTTGAGGTCATCGGCAACACGGCGCGAATCGCCGGGCTCACCGCCCTCTTCTCGATCCTTGCCGGGTACCCGCTCGCGCTCTGGATCAGCAGGCTCGGCTCCCGCGGAAGGATCATCGCAATCGTTGCGGTCGTGCTGCCGTTCTGGGTGAGTATCCTCGTGCGCACCTACAGCTGGACGGTGCTGCTCGGCAAGGAGGGTGTCATCAACTCGGCGCTCTTGAAGCTCGGGCTCATTACCGAACCGCTGTCGCTTCTCTACACCGACGTGGGGGTGCTCATCGGCACGGTCAACCTCCTCGCACCGTTCCTGATCCTGCCCCTCATCGCAACCATGAGCGGCATTGACCCGCGTCTCGGCCAGGCGGCCCGCAGCCTCGGCGCCTCACCGACGCAAGCGTTCTGGCGGGTCTTCTTCCCGCAGACCGTGCCCACGCTCGTCGCGACGTCGTTCCTCGTGTTCGTGCTCGGCTTCGGGTTTTACATCACCCCCGCCATCCTCGGCGGTGGCCGCGTGCAGATGCTGCCGACGGTGCTCTCCGGGCTCATCAACACGTCGCCCGACTGGGCACTCGCCGCCGCGATCTCGATCGTGCTGCTCGTGGGGGCTGGCCTCATCGGGCTGCTCGCCAAACTCGTCACCCGGAGGACCAAATGATCGCCCGCTTCGGTCTCGCCCTCTGGTCGGTGCTCGTGCTCGTCTGGCTCGTTGCGCCCGTCGCAATCGTCGTGCCGATGTCGTTTTCGGCGGGCACGGGCGTCTCGTTCCCGCCGCAGGGGTTCTCCCTGCAGTGGTACGAGCGGCTCTTTACTGACGAGTCGTGGCTCGAGGCGCTGCGCACCTCGGCCGTCGTCGCCCTCAGCTCGAGCCTGCTCGCGGTCATCGCCGGCACGCTGCTCGCGCACACCGTCGCGCGCAGGCCGGGCCGCCTGTCGAACGCGCTGCGCTCGCTCTCCATGGGCCCGATGGTCGTGCCGACGATCGTGCTCTCGGTCGCGATCTACCTGCTGTGGGCAGCGATCGGGATCATCGGAACCCTGCCGGGCCTGATCATTGCCCATGCGACGGTCGCGCTGCCGTTCGTGCTCATGATCATGGTGAACGCCGTGGGCGCGGTCGACCCGCGCATCGAGCAGGCGGCCGCGAGCCTCGGGGCGAACCGCCCGACCGTGCTGCTGCGCGTGCTGCTTCCGACCCTGCTGCCGCACCTCGCGGTCGCGTGGCTGTTCGCGTTCATCGTGAGCTTCGACGAGGTCGTCATCTCGTCGTTCATCGCGGGTGCCAACACGACGGTGCCGGTCAAGATGTTCACCACGCTGCGCAACCAGATCGACCCGACGATCACCGCGATCTCGACGCTGCTCATCGTCGCAACGATTGCGGCCGGCCTCATCGCCGCCGCCGTGCTCAAGCGCCGACTGCTGTCGGTTGTCGGCGCCAGCAACTAACTCAGCCACTTCGAAAGAGCTCTCATGCAATTCAACCTCTCGTCAATGCTCAGCAACTCGGCGCGGCGCAACCCGACCAACGCGTTCCTTGTCACCAGCGAGACGCGCCACACCTTCGCGGAGATGGAGGCACGTGCCGGCCACGCCGCAACGGTGCTGGCTCGGCACGGGATCAGGCTCGGTGACCGCGTCATCCTGCGGCTCCCGAACCGCATCGACTTCGTTCCCTACTACTACGGCCTACTTAGGCTCGGTGCCGTCGTCGTGCCCGTGAACCCCGGCCTGAGCGCACGTGAGGTCGACGTCATCTCTGAGGAGGCCGGGGTGCGCTTCGCGGTCGTCGAAGACGAAGACGCGGTCGAACTGCCCACCTCGGTCGTGCGGCTCAACCTCGGCGCGCTCCTCGCCGAGGAGGCCACCTGCGACGAGACAACCCCCGCCGCCCTCGTCGACGGCGACGACACCGCGCTCGTCATCTTCACGAGCGGCACGACGGGCCGCCCGAAGGGCGCAGAGCTCGGGCACCAGCAGCTCTTCCTCACCGCGCTCCTCGAGGGTGACGAGTTCGGTATCACCTCGGAAGACGTGACGCTCGGTGTTCTCCCGCTCTTCCACGTGTACGGGCTCTCCGGGATCCTGCACTCGGCGACGCTGCGCGCGCAAGCGATTTACCTCATGGACGCCTACTCGACGGCCGCGGTCTTCGACGCGATCGAGCACCACGGTGTTTCCGTGCTCATTGGCGTGCCGACCATGTACCACGCGATGGTCACCGGCGACCGCGCCGGCCGCGACCTCTCGCGCGCACGGATCGCGGTGAGCGGGGGTGCGCCGATGCCGAGCGAGACGATCCGCGCCCTCGACGGCTTGTTCCCCGGAATCACCTACCTTGAGGGCTACGGCATGACGGAGACGTGCTCATCGGGAACGGTCAACGGTGGGCCCTACCCGTTCCGTGAAGGGTCGATCGGCCGGCCGCTGTGGGGTATCGAACTCGCGGTCGTTGACGCCTCCGAGACGCAGCTGCCACTCGGCCCCGAGCACGTCGGCGAGCTCGTCATGCGCGGCCACAACGTCATGAAGGGCTACCTCGACGCCCCCGAGGCGACGCGTGAGACGCTGTGCGACGGTTGGATGCACACGGGCGACCTCGCCTGGATCGACGACGACGGCTACGTCTACATCGTCGGCCGGGCGAAAGAGCTCATCATTCGCGGCGGCTTCAACGTCTACCCCCGCGAAGTGGAGGAGGTGCTGCGCCTCCACGACGCCGTCATCGACGCCGCTGTCGTCGGTAGGCCAGACCCGCACCACGGCGAGGAGGTCGTCGCTTTCGTCGTCGCGGGCCCAGACGGCATCGACGCCGCCGCGCTCATCGCGTTCAGCAGCGAACGCCTCGCAGCATTCAAATACCCAAGAGAGGTCATCACCATGGACGCACTCCCTCAGGGGGCCACCGGAAAGATCGATAAGCAGCGCCTCGTGACGCTCGCGACCGAGGCATGGCAGGGGGTGCGCTCGTGAGTGGCGGCCGCGTACTTGTCATCGGTGGTGTCGGCCAGATCGGCAGGCACGCCGTGCGGCTCCTCGGCACCTTTCCGGAAGTGCAGAGCGTAACCATCGGCGACGTCGACACGACCCGGGCCGAACTCCTCGCCGCCGAGCTCGGCGACCGGGGGAGCATGGTGCGCCTCGACGCCACCGACCGGGCGCAGCTTGACCTAGCACTGGCCGAGTCTGACCTCGTGCTCAACGCGCTCGGGCCCTTCAACCGCTTCGGGCTCCCGATCCTCACCGCCGCGATCGAGAACGGCGTGCCGTACGTCGACATCTGCGACGACTGGGAAGCGACGGAGTTATTCCTTGCGCTCGACCACCACGCGCGAGCCGCCGGGGTCACGGCTATCATCGGCGCGGGCCTGAGCCCGGGCATCACCAACCTCCTCGCCGTGCTCGCCGCGCGCGGGTACGAATCCGTCGACAGGCTCCTCACCTCGTGGTCGCTCTCGGGGGCCTCCGTCGAATTCGAAGAGGCCTACGACGGGCACCGCCCGCCAGGCTCAGCGGCCATGTACCACTGGATCGAGCAGGCGACCGGCACGATCCGAGTCTGGCGCGACGGCGCACTCGCCGACGTACCGCCGCTCGAGCGCCTCGTCGTGCGCTACCCCGAGCTCGGGGAGGCACCCGTGCACACCCTGGGGCACCCCGAACCCATCACGCTGCCACCCGTCATCGGCGGGGTGCGCGAATCGCTCAACGTCATGACGGGCCCCGAGTGGGTCTTCGACGCGCTTCGCGACACCGCAGACCGGGTGAACTCGGGCGAACTCACCATCGCTGGTGGGGTCGAACGGATGGCGAACAACACCCCACCCGAGACCCGCGAGGAGCGGCTCAGGCTGCCCAGCGTCTGGGCGATGGCCGAGGGGTCGAAAGACGGGCGCAAGGTCGCGACGGCCGTGCGGATGGCGGCGCTGCCCGCGCACCGAATGGGCGGCTCCACTGGATACCCCGCCGCGATCGCCGCGCTCCTCGTGCTCCGCGGTGACATCACTGAGACGGGCGTACTCCCACCCGAACGCGCCATTCACCCGGAGCGGTTCTTCGCCGAGCTCGGTCGCGTCACGACCCCCGCGGTTGCTTCGGTAGACGACCTCGTGATCATCGAGGAGGAAGCGCTCGCGTAGGTCTGGGGCTTGCCGTCCACGCCGCGCCACCCCTGAGCGACCTCGGGGTGCACGTGGCACCTGGGTACCACGCGGTTCATACTCCGGGGTGAGGCGCTCGGCGCCCTGCCCCGGAAGTATGGAAGCATGAACTTCCCCGAGGTCTTGAAGCAGCCGCCCACGTTCGTCGCCGCGGCACTCGTTACCGCCTGCCTCGTCGCTCTGCTCACTGCGATCGGCGGCTTCCTGCTCATCGACGGCGCCACGCGCACGGCGCTCACCGTGAAGCCCGTCGGGGCTGGAGCCGTCTCGACGTCCGTGGACGCGGGCACGGGCGCTAACGGGGCCGACGCCGGAGGCGCTGCGAAGACCTCCGCGATCCTGCGCTAACGCTTCGCCAGGAGGGCGGCCCGCCCTAAGCTGGAGTCATGTTGCACCCATTCTTCGCGGAGGGCCCGAAGCCTAGAATCTTCGGGCATCGCGGGTACGTGTCTGAGAGCGCGGCCGCGCAGGGCGTCGCGGAGAACTCGCGGGCTGCGATCGCAGCGGCGCTCGGCGCTGGGGCTGACCTCATCGAGTCTGACTGCCAGCTCACGGCAGACGGAACGGTCGTGCTCTTTCACGACAGCACGCTCCAGCGCACGCTCGGCGACCCGCGCCGCATCTCAAGCGTCTCCCAGGCCGAGCTCGCCTCGCTCATGGCCGACCGTGGCGGGCTGCTCACGCTCGAAGAGGCGCTGTCAGAGTTTCCGGGCACACGGTTCAACATTGACATGAAGTCGGCAGAAGTGGCGACTCCCGCCGGAGCGCTCATTGGCGCGCTCGGGCCCGAGCGCGTGCTTGTCGGGAGCTTCTCCGACAGGCTGCGGCTTGAGGCGCTCGCCGCAGCGGACGCCGCGGGCGGAAGACCGGCGACGGGGGCCGGGCAGACCGCCACCGTGAAGGTGCTCGCCGCCGTCGCGATGCGCTCATCCTCGCTGCTCGACCGGGCGTTCGCCGGGCTTGACGCGCTGCAGATTCCAGTGCGCCAGGGGCCTGTCAGGGTGCTGAGCCCCGGCCTGCTGCGCGCCGCTCACGCGCGAGGGGTTGAGGTGCATATCTGGACGGTCAATGAGGCTACCCAGATGCGCGAACTCGTTGAGCTGGGGGTCGACGGCATCATCACCGACCGCACCGACCTCGCGGTCGCGGCGCTTCGACCCTAGGGGCTGGCGGGCCCGGCTAGACCGGGCCCCTGGCTAGACCCGGCCTGCACACGTTCTTCGCGTGAGCACACCTTCCTCCCGCACTTTAGGGTGTGTTGAGGCGAGGAAGGTGGGCTCGGGGGTTTGTGGCTCGAGGGGCTCGAGGGTCGTGGGGCTTGCGGGGCTCGCGCGCCTCTCTGCTACCGTGCGCAGCTGCAGCGGTCGGCGAGCGCCACACCCTGCAGCGCATCTTCAATGTGTTCGCCGCAGCCGGCCCAGGTCGGCTTCGAGCAGTTCTCGCAGGTTACGCGTGCGCACATGATGTGTCCTTTGTGTGAGTGATTCTGAATGGTGGACGGCAGCCAACACTGTCCGACCACACCATCAAACCAGACGGGCGCATCGATAGGCTTAAGGATTGAAGAGGGCGAGCCGCGAAGACGCGTGCCGCCACCGGCTACGAAGGAGACCCGATGAGCGAACAGCTCGAAACAGTCATCAAGCAGCACGTTGACACCGCGTTCGAAACCACGATCGAGGAGCTGTGCGAACTCGTGCGCATTCCGTCGGTGTCATGGCCCGCGTTCGACCCCGCGCACGTGCAGGAGAGCGCAGAGAAGGTCGCCGAGCTCATGCGCTCGACCGGCGTCTTCGAGTTCGTCGACATCAGGCGCGCGCCGGTGGCCGGGCAGGAGAACGAGGCTGACCCCGAGCTCGGTCAGCCCGCGGTGATCGCGCGCCGCCCTGCGAAGAACGGCGCCCCGACCGTGCTGCTTTACGCGCACCACGACGTGCAGCCTCCCGGCAAGGAAGAGGAGTGGGACACCCCACCGTTCGAGCCGACGGAGCGCAACGGCCGCCTCTACGCGCGCGGCGCAGCCGACGACAAGGCGGGTGTGATGGTGCACGTCGCTGCGATCCGCGCGCTCATCGAGGCGAAGGGCGAGGACTTCGACCTCGGCCTCGCCGTCTTCATCGAGGGCGAAGAGGAGTGGGCGTCGCAGTCGTTCGCGAACTTCTTGCGCGAGAACCGCTCGGAGCTTGAGGCCGACGCGATCATCGTCGCTGACTCGGGCAACTGGGATGTCGACACCCCAGCCCTCACTGTCGCGCTCCGCGGCGCGGTCGCGTTCAACGTGCGCATCGAAACGATGGCGCACGCGACCCACTCGGGCATGTTCGGTGGCGCCGTTCCCGACGCGATGCTCGCGGCCGTGAAGCTGCTGGGCACGATGTGGGACGAGGACGGCTCGGTCGCCGTCGAGGGCCTCACGAGCGCCGACCTCACCACCCCTGAGTACGACGAAGCGCGTCTGCGTGAGGAGTCGGGCCTGCTCGACGGCGTCTCGCCCATCGGTCGCGGCGAGATCCTATCGCGCATGTGGGCGCAGCCGGCGATCACGGTGACGGGCATCGACGCGCCGAACATCGCGAACGCCTCGAACACCCTCATCCCGAGCGTGCTCGTGCGCATCTCGGCCCGCGTCGCGCCGGGTCAAGACCCGCAGGAGTTCTACGACGCGCTCACGGGCCACCTCACGAAGCACGCGCCGTTCGGCGCGAAGCTGACGTTTGAGGATCCGGGCCTCGGCCAGGCATTCAGCGTCGACACCTCGGGCCCCGCGGTCGCGCACATGCGCGCGGCGATGACGGGTGGCTTCGACCGCGAGCCCATCGACATGGGCATCGGCGGGTCGATCCCGTTCATCGCTGATCTGGTTGACGAGTTCCCGAAGGCCGAGATCCTGGTCACCGGCGTCGAGGACCCCGACGGGCGCCCGCACTCGCCGAACGAGTCGCTGCACCTCGCGTCGTACAAGAAGGCACTCGCGACCGAGGCGATCTTCCTCGCCCGCATGAACGACGGGCTGTAGCCTCCGCGCGACCGGAAACAGCGAGAGGGGCTGGTGGATCATGATCCACCAGCCCCTCTCGCTGTTCGGACGCTGAGCCCGGGCGCGTGTTACTCCGCGTGAGCCGGGCCCGCGGGGTCAGCCGGGGTAGCGGGTGCGGCGAGGGGAGCGGCCGCCGAGGCGCCGTTCTGGGCCTTGAGCAGGTCGCGGATCTCGCTGAGCAGCTCCTGCTCAGTCTCCACGACGGGCTCCTCGACCGCGGTCGTGGTGCGCTTGCGGAGCTCGTTCATCGGCATGACGAAGACGAAGTAGACGACCGCCGCGACGATGATGAAGTTGATGAGGGCGCCGAGCAGCGCGCCGAAAGCGATGGTGCCGCCGTTGGGCAGCTCGACCATGAGCGCGGTGTCGAGCGAGTCAGCCTTGAAGAACATGCCGATGAGCGGCGTGATGAGCGACGACACGACCTTCTCGACGACCGCGTTGAACGCTGCACCGATGACAACAGCTACCGCCAGGTCGATGACGTTGCCGCGGAGCAGGAACTCCTTGAAACCTTTAAACATGTGCTTCCCCTTTGCGTGAACCGTGAACCAGTGCAGGTGTTTCGCACCTAATGTATTGCGAATCCTGGCCGCGCGCGAGCATATTCGCTTCATGTCGCAGACCCAGCCACGCCGCCGGGGCCCGGGGTACGCTGTGCCTATGGACTTCATCGGTGCCCAGCCCACGCTCGATCTCACCTATTCAGACGTCTTCCTCGTGCCTCGGAGGTCGGCGGTCGGGAGCCGCCTCGCGGTCGACCTGGCGCCCACCGACGGCACGCCCGCCACGGTCCCGCTCGTCTCCGCGAACATGAACTCGGTGACGGGCCCGAGGCTCGCGGCGGTGCTCGCGCGCCGCGGCGGCCTCGGGGTGCTGCCGCAGGATATGAGCGAGACGGGACTCATTGACGCGATCGCGTGGGTAAAGGCGCAGCCCGTGGGCTTCGACACCCCGATCGTGCTCGGGCCCGAGCAGACCGCAGCCGATGCCCTCCGCCAGGTACCCGCGGCGGAGGGGCAGGTTGTCGTGGTCGTCGAGGGCGGCTCGGCCTACGCGGGTGCGTTGCCCGGCGGCTCCGAGCCCGGGCAGACATTCCCGGCGGAGCGCGTGCTCGGCGTCCTCGCCGCGACGCGGCTCGCCGAGCTGCCCGGCGACGCCAAGCTTGGCGATCTTGCGACTGGCCGGGTCCCGGTGCTTGAGCTCGGTGAGCTTGGCTCGGCTGCGAGTGAGCCCCGCGCGATGTTCGACGCCGTCGATGCTGCCCTCACGGGGAGCGGCGATACCGGCGCCGAGGCCGTCATTATCGCCGAGCAAGGCCGGGTGCGCGGCACGCTCTCGCGCAGGTCAGCGCTCAGGGCATCGATCTACCGCCCGGCCGTTGACGGGGGCGGGCGCCTCGCCGTCGCTGTCGCGGTCGGCATCAACGGCGACCCGGCCGCTCGGGCGAAGGCGCTCGCGGCCGCGGGCGCCGACGTGCTTGTCGTTGACACCGCGCACGGACACCAGGATGGCATGATTCGGGCGCTGCGCGAGATCTCCGCGCTCGGGCTCGGGCTCCCGATCGTCGCGGGGAATATCGTCACGGCCGACGGCGTCGTCGACCTCGTCGGCGCAGGCGCCACGATCCTGAAGGTCGGGGTCGGGCCCGGTGCGATGTGCACGACCCGCATGATGACGGCCGTCGGCCGCCCGCAGTTCTCCGCCGTGCTCGAAACCGCGCAGGCGGCTCGTGAACTCGGCGCCCACGTATGGGCAGACGGCGGCGTGCGCTACCCGCGCGACGTCGCGCTCGCGCTCGCCGCTGGCGCGGGATCGGTCATGATCGGATCGTGGTTCGCCGGCACCGCCGAGTCGCCGGGGGAGTTGCTTGCCGACGCGAGCGGCCGCCAGTACAAGGAGTCGTGGGGCATGGCTTCGACGAAGGCAGTGCAGGGCCGGTTCTCGAAGCTTGACGCCTTCGAGCGCGCGCGCAAGGAACTCTTTGCCGAGGGTATCTCGTCGTCGAAGATCTACCTAGATCCGCAGCGCCCGAGCGTCGAGGATCTGGTCGACATGATCACGTCGGGCGTGCGGTCGTCGTTCACCTACGCTGGCGCGGCGTCGCTTGCGGACTTCCACGTGAACGCGCGCGTCGGCCTGCAGTCTGCCGCCGGGTACGAGGAGGGCAAGGCGCTGCCCGTGTCGTGGTAGAAAGAGCGGACGTTCGACCTTAGCTCGGATTCTTGGTACCGTTCCTACATGACAGGCCTACGAGCATCAGCGTCCACAGTGTCCGGAATTCAGCGCAGAGGGGCGCTGCGTCGGGCGTTTGGGGTGTCACTGACTGTGCTTGCGGTAGCCGCCCTGGTCGGTTGTTCGTCGGCCGCGCCAGAGAAGCCTGAGGCGTCGGAGCCGCCGAAGAGCTCGCCTGCTCCGGTCGAGACGACGCCAGAGCCGGCTGCCGAGGAGCCAGTTGAGTTTCCGATGCCCGCCGCCGCGGGCGACCCGGGCCAGTCGCTCGAGGAGGCGTGCACGCTGCTGTACGCGGGCTCCGCAATCCACCAGGAGGGCGCATCGGCGCTCAACCTGAAAGACACAGAAGAGCTTGCGCGCGAGCTGCCGCGGATTGTCTCGGAGTCGCAAGCCGAGTTCGTGAAGGTGGGCAACCCCCAGGCGGCGCCGATTGCGACCGAGTATTCGAAGCAGGTGGCGCTGATGAGCCAGGCGATGCTCGGCGGCGAGTACGCGATGACCGAGATCGCCGCGGCGGGTGCGGGCGTGCAGGCCGTCGTTGACGACGCCGTTGCGCTCTGCCCGAACCCCTAGCGGCGCCTCCGGGCCGCGAATATGGCCGATGGGTGCGCGGGGGTCGTTAGACTAGGGAGCCTAGCTGCGTAGATTGCAGCGCTCTCAAAACTCGAAGTGCACTCAAGGAGCTTTGGTGGAATACATCTCGACCCGCGGCGGGATGTCCCCCGCACCCTTCAGCGCGACGCTGCTCGAAGGGCTTGCGACCGACGGTGGACTCGCCGTTCCCGAGACCATGCCCGAGATCACCCTTGACCGGATCGAGAGTTGGCGTTCCCTGAGCTACGCCGAGCTCGCCACCGAGATCCTCAGCTTCTTTGCGACCGACATCCCCGGCCCTGAACTCGCCGCGATGTGTGAGCGCGCGTACCGCGAAGAGGCCTTCTCTCCCGGGATCGTGCCGCTCACGACCATCAGCGACTCGATCACGCTCCTCGGGCTCTCAGAGGGGCCGACGCTCGCGTTCAAGGACATGGCGATGCAGTTCCTCGGGCAGTCGCTCGAGTACGTGCTCCGCAAGACCGGGCGCACGCTGAACATCGTCGGCGCAACGTCGGGTGATACCGGCTCCGCGGCCGAGTACGCGCTTCGTGGTAAGGAGGGCGTCTCGGTCTTTATGCTCTCGCCGCAGGGGCGCATGAGTGACTTCCAGCGCGCTCAGATGTACTCCCTCGACGACGCGAACATTCACAACATCGCCGTCGACGGCGTCTTCGACGATTGCCAGAACCTCGTGAAGGCGATCGCGGGCGACCTCGAGTTCAAGCGCGAGTACAGCATTGGCGCGGTGAACTCCATCAACCTCGGCCGTATTTCCGCGCAGGTGGTGTACTACTTCTGGGCGTGGCTCCGTGCGAGCGACGCGCTCACCGCAGAAGAGCGCGAGACGTTCAAGGTCTCGGTCACGGTTCCGTCTGGCAACTTCGGCAACATCCTCGCCGGGCACTACGCCCGCGAGATGGGCGCGCCGATTCGTCGCCTCGTGCTCGCTGCAAACGAGAACAATGTGCTCGACGACTTCTTCCGCACCGGCGTCTACGCTCCGCGGGCCTCGGCAGAGACCTACCTCACGTCGAGCCCGTCGATGGACATCTCGAAGGCGTCAAACCTCGAGCGCTTTATCTTCGACCTGCTCGGGCGCGACCCTGAGCGCCTGAACGCTGCGTGGCGCGAGCTCGAGGAGACGGGCAAGATCGACTTGAGTTCCGAACTGCCGCGGTTCGTCGGTGAGTTCGGGATCCAGAGCGGCACGAGCACGCACGCCGACCGCGTTGCGACGATTCGCTCGGTGCGCGAGGAAAGCGGTGTCATGATTGACCCGCACACCGCCGACGGCGTGAAGGTTGCCCGCGAGCACGTCGAGGCTGGCGTGCCGATGCTTGTGCTCGAGACCGCGAAGCCCGAGAAGTTCCCCGAGATCGTGCTTGAGGCGACGGGGGAGCGCCTGGGGATGCCGTCGGAGCTCGCGGGCCTCCTCGACCTGCCGCAGCACGTTGTGGAAATGAGTAACGATGAGGGCGCGCTGCGCGAATTCGTCGCGGCAAGGGCTCTGCGCGCGTAGACTCCACAACACATGGACCGCACCTAGGAGGGGTTTCCAGTGTTCGGACGCCGCACAGAGCAGGTACTCACACGACGCATTGTTGAACTAGAGCGCCGGAGCGGCATTCGCGTGCCGTCCGACGGCGCCACCGAGCCATCGAAGCCCGATCCGACCTCGAGCGAGGCCAGGTCGCGCGCAGGCGGGGCCTGGGGTGACACCTTCGGCATGATCGCGACCCGCTCGCTGCAGGTCATCATCGTGCTCGTGCTGACGACGGCCGTGGTGTTCGGGCTGCGAACCCTGAGCACGGTGTTCATCCCGATCCTGCTCGCCCTGATCTTCGCGAGCACGTTCGCGCCGGTGATGCGCTGGCTCCGGGAGCGGCGCGTGCCCTCCGCGCTCGCGACGGTGCTCGTACTGCTCGCGATCGTGCTGCTCCTCGCGGGCGTCGGCTGGCTCATCGTCTGGGCCGTTCGCGATGAGTGGGACGAACTCGCAGAGCAAGCGCAGAGCGGGTTCGAACAGGTTGTCGCCTGGGTGCAGACGCTGCCGTTCGCACCCAGCTCAGAGCAGATCTCTGAGTGGCAGGACGCCGTCGTTGACTTCGTCACGAGCTCACAGTTCGGTTCGGGCGCGCTCGCCGGCGTTGGGGCGATCACGAGCTTCGTCACGGGGCTCGTGCTCATGATTGTCGTGCTCTTCTTCTTCCTCAAAGACGGCCCGCAAATCTGGCAGTTTATCCTCCGCCCGTTCCGCGGCGACGCTCTCGCTCGGGCGGAACGCGCAGGCGCGAAGACCGTGTCGACGCTCGGATCGTACGTGCGCGGTACGGCGGCCGTCGCCGCCGTCGATGCGATCGGTATCGGGATCGGCCTCGTGATCCTCGGCGTGCCGCTCGCCCTGCCGCTCGCGGCGCTCGTCTTCATCCTCGCGTTCATCCCGATCGTCGGTGCGACCGTGGCCGGCATCCTCGCCGCCCTTGTCGCCCTCGTGGCGAACGGACCGATCAGCGCGGTGCTCGTCGTCGGCGTCGTCGTGCTCGTGAACCAGCTCGAGGGCAACTTCCTGCAGCCCGTACTTATGGGGCGCGCGCTCAAGCTGCACTCGCTCGTGATTCTGCTCGCCCTGACGATTGGCACGGTGCTCAGCGGTGTGCTCGGCGCGGTGCTCGCCGTGCCGATCGCCGCCGTTGCCTGGGGCATCATCCAGGTGTGGGACGGCCCGAACCTCCCCGCGAAGCCCTTCCGCCCGCGCGAACAGCGCGCGTAATCTCCGGCGGCGCACGGTGCGCCGCCGCACCCGAAAGGACGCCATGCGTTTTCTCCTCAACATCCTCGCGCAGATCGTGCTCGCCGCGATCGCGCTCGTGGTGATCCACTTCGCGCTCTCCGGCGTGACGCTCCACCTCGCCGGGTTCTTCATCGCGCTCGGCGTCTTCACGCTCGCGCACGCGATCCTCCGCCCGGTCGTGATGAAGCTCGCGGAGCGCTACGCGGCGCCGCTGACCGGGGGAGTCGGCCTCGTCGCTACGCTGCTCGCGCTGTGGATCGCGACGCTGTTCAAAGGAGGCATCGTCATCTCCGGCCTGCAGGCCTGGCTGCTTGCGCCCGCCATCGTGTGGGTCATCACCGCGCTCGGCGGTTGGATCGTCGGAAAGTTCGTGATCGACCGCAGGCTCGAGAAGCGCGATTTGGCGAGGAAAATTGCGCATTCCAAGAAGTAGCGGCGGCGCAACACGCGCGGGTGCACCGGTTTTGGGCCCTCGATTTGCGCAGGGGCGGGGTACGTGGGAATATATATGAGTTGTCAACGACGGCCTAGGCCGGAAGGAGACAACAGCGTCCGGCCCCATCGTATAGCGGCCTAGTACGCCGCCCTCTCACGGCGGTAACGCGGGTTCGAATCCCGCTGGGGTCACCGGATAAGAAAGCCTCACCTTCGGGTGAGGCTTTCTTCGTTTGTGCTCGGCGTTGGTGTAGTGTTGCCAGGCAGTGGGGGAAACCGGATGTCCGGTTTCTCCCTTTTGTATCTGTGGGCCGTTTGCAGATCTGATGGGCTGAAGGGCGGACGATGAGTGACATCGAATTCGATGACGGGCTTGCTGGGGCGCTCTCTCAGACAGTTCGGAGTGTTGCTGATGAACTGCGGTCGCAGGCCGTGCTTCGTAGTGATGCGGCGCATGCGGCTGCGACCGATTTTGCGGGCGCGTATGCGGTAGCGTTTGGCCTGGCATGTTGGACTGAATCGCAGGATCGTGGTCGCTTAGCTGGGGCGCTGCACGCGGTCGCGGACCAGGTAGATGGTGCCCGCGTGAAAGCGCAGGAGGAGCGGTCACGCCTGCAAGCAAGAGCTGAGTGGCGTGCTCGTGAGGAGCAGAGGCTTGCGGCCCAGGCGGCAGATCCAACTGGAAGCGAGTACGCGGCGGAGGCAGCAGGTGATCCTGAGCCCTCCACCCCGCGGGTAGCGGCTCCGACAATCACGGCGGTGTTTCGACAGGGACAGCGTTCCCGCGCCGGCGGGAGCAGCCCCGGGAAGTCTTCCGCTGATCCAGAGAAGCTCCGTGCGTTTGCGACACAGAGTCGTGGCCTGAACACCGCAATGGACGACTTGATCTTGCGCACGCAGACCGCATGGTCTGGATTTACGGCAAACTGCGGCTGGGTGAGGTTCGGGACGATCTCGTTTCTGAACGGATTTACCGCGATGTTGCGCGAGAACCAGCTCGACGTCGTCTGGGTGGGACATATCGCGGAGGCGTTCGAGAAGGCTGGGGGGTTGGGATCCCTCCCGAACACGGTCATTCAGACCGCTCTCGCGAAGTATGACGCGCGTATCGGGACCAACCGGTATCACCCGCTACTCGAAGAGCTGTTTGGTGACCCGTTTAAGCCCGGCGGGCAGCTCAAAGCTACTCCGACGCCCGAAGCCGTGGGGCTGTGGTGGGCAGGCCTGACGGAAGCGCAGCGTGCGAAGCTACTTGCGTCGGTGCCATTAGTGATTGGCAACCTCGACGGGATCCCGATCTCTACCCGAATTGAGGCGAACGCGTTGACCGCGAATTACTTCGCAAGCAGACCTGACCTCACGAAGAACGAGCGAACCTACTGGGAGGCTGTCGCAAAGGGTTCCCGAATACTCGTGTCGAGTGACCCGGCGAACTATCGCATCATTGAGATGGTAGGGACACTCACCCCGGCTACCAAAAACACAGTTACGTATATCCCTGGCACGGGAGCGAGCATGAAGGACTTCTACGGGCGCAGTATCCAGGCCTTTGCAGAACACCTCGTGGAAGAGAGCGCGGGCGAAACGGTCGCGTTCGTCTACAAGGATGGCCCGTGGGCGACGTGGGCCGGAAGCCGCCGCAACTCCAGCGCTGCGGCAATGCAGGCGCTTGGTGACAAGGTTGCTTCGTTCCAAAACGGTGTGATTGGGCTGGACCCGACCGGTGGGGCGATTCCGCAGAACGGGATCACGCACAGCGCCGGGCTGACGATCACCACGGCCGCTGAGCGTAAACGGGTGAAATTTGACAACGTCATCTCGCTGTCTGGCTCGTATGTCATGCCGGGCTGGAGTCCGGTCGAAGGAACAAAATACCATCACATGCAGTACGACAACGAGGCGATCAACCTGCTTGACGATCTCGCGGTTCACGGCACCCCGCATAAGCTGACGGGTGTGTTTACGCAACACATCTTTGACGGTGAGGGCACCGGTAAGATTCCTGCGCATAACCGCATCGCTCAAGGACCTGGCACCAACGCCGAGCCGCTGGAACGAGCTGTAGGAATCCTTGAGGAGTCAAGATGATTATCCGTAGTTCAGCGGTTCTTGTCGCGCTCGTGTGTGGTGTCATGCTGTCAGCTTCGGGGTGTGCTCCCGACTTATCTCCCCAGGAGGAATACGTGCTTCCAAAGATCAGCCTCGCAGAACTCCGCGCAACCCAAGATGCTGAGCTTGAGCGGTTTAGAGAGCTCGTGCCGTCCGACATCATCGTCAAGGATTACGGCATTTCGCCACCACGCAGGGCGATGTCGTGCAACGTATTGGATGCTCAGCCGATTACCTCGGATAGCGGAGTGCAACTTGCAGGCCGCTGGCGTGCGTTGGCTGCCGCCGAGACGGACCTGGAAACGATAGTCGAAGAGATCCGAGCAAACTACGCCGCAAAGTCTGGCTGGAGCACGCGGTCGGGAGATCAGCTCGATGATCCACTCACGAGTACCCTGGTCGTCTTCACTTCACCGGACGGCTACCAGTACTACGTGCGTGTTAGCACTGAGCCCAATCGTGAAGGTTTGAAAACGGTCTCGGTGTCGAGTTTTAGCCCGTGTGTGGAGACCCCAGCTGACATCGACCTCGATGCTCGGTACTGATGGCGCGCATCGCGACGCCACTGTTGCGTCACAAACAGTGAATACCCAGCGGTAGCCCTGCTCCCGTGACTGCCGGTGTAACGCCGTCAAAGCCAGTTCGAGTACGCCGAGTTGTGTGGCAAGGAGATCGGTCATGTTTCGGAAAACTGTTATAGCGCTTCCCGCATTTCTGCTTGTGCTAACTGGGGTGTCTGGCTGCACGAGCCTCTCCGGGCTGCCCTTTGGATCTGCGGCTGGGTGTGCGCCGGCCTCTGAGGTAAATTCGAGGTTCAACACGCTTCTCCTGGCCAGCGGCATGGGGCTCTCCGAGTCTGACCTGATGGACCTCGACGACGGGCCGTTTCAAACTGTGTCCCCGAGTGTGATCAACCCGCCTCAGTTGAGGCGGCTGCTTGGGCAAGCATGCGTGTACGAGTCCCAGGACGCGGCGCCGGGTTTTGAAGACGGTACCGCCTGGTTCGTTGTCACCAACTCGGAGGTCGAGCATACGGCGGTGGAGGGACTCGTAGAGGGTTGCTCGTACCCTTCAGAGAGAGAAGCTGTCTCGGAGTTTACGGACATCGTGCAAGATGGCGCCGAGTTCTTCGGGGAGGTCAATGGTGAGATTTCTCTCAACTTCGCCGAGATCTTCCCCCACGCTCAGTATGCTGCGCTGCTACAGGGGTGCTGACCGGCGAAACGGGTGCGGGGCTTGCGGAGCCCTCCGGAACGTCTGCCACGCGGATCTGGGACTGGCGGTGGCCGCGCGCGGCGGAAGGGGAGCGCGGTTGAGTAGCGCCCCTCGGGAGTATGCTTGAACCACCATTTCAACGCACAACGAGGAGCACGTAGTGACCCGCACGATCAAGCTTGCAGTGATTCCAGGCGACGGTATTGGGCCGGAGGTGATCGAGCAGGCAAACCGCGTCATTGACGCGGTCGTAGCTGGGGGCGACATTACGATTGAGCGCACCGAGTTCAAGCTCGGCGCCGAGCGCTTCCTCGAGACCGGCGACACGCTGCCTGAAATCGAGCAGGCCGCGATCGCGAGCCACGACGCGATCCTCTTCGGCGCGGTCGGCGGCGTGCCCGGAGACGAGCGCCTCCGCTCCGCAAACATCGAGCGTGGCCTACTGCTGAAGCTGCGCTTCGACTTCGAGCACTACGCAAACGTGCGCCCGTGCGTGCTGTTCCCGGGCGTCGAATCGACGCTCGCGAACCCCGGCACTGTCGACTTCGTCGTCGTGCGTGAGGGCACTGAGGGCCCCTACGTCGGTAACGGCGGCCGCCTACGGCCGGGTACCCCGGCAGAGGTCGCGACCGAGGTGTCGGTGAACACCGCGTTCGGCATCGAGCGAGTCGTTCGCTACGCGTTCGAGACGGCGATGGCGCGCCCCCGCAAGAAGTTGACCTGGGTGCACAAGACCAACGTGCTCGTGCACGCTGGTGCCACCTGGCAGGGCGTTGTCGAAGCGGTGCGCGAGGAGTACCCCGAAGTCGCAGTAGACTACATGCACGTCGACGCGGCAACGATCCACATGGTGCAAAACCCAGCACAGTTCGACGTGTTGGTCACTGACAACCTCTTTGGTGACATCCTCACCGACCTTGCCGGCGCCATCGGCGGCGGCATCGGTCTCGCGGCATCGGGCAACATCAACCCCGACGGAACCTTCCCCAGCATGTTTGAGCCGGTACACGGCTCCGCACCCGACATCGCCGGGCAGCAGAAGGCCGATCCCACGGCCGCGATCCTTTCGGCAGGTCTCATGCTCGACCATCTCGGGCTTGACGCCGAGGCAGAGCGCCTGCGCGCGGCCGTCCGCGCCGACCGCGCCGCGGCGGGAGCCCAGGCTCGTTCGACGACCGAGGTCGGCGACGCGATCATCGCGCAGATCCCGGCCCGCGCCTAACCACACCCCCGGCGACAGCCACCCACACTTCTCACACTGACCAGAAAGGCGTGTCATGACTGACTCAACCTTCACCCTTACCGAAGCCGAGCGCCTTCCCGCAGCAGAGCGTGACGCGATCCTCGCGAACCCCGGGTTCGGCGACCACTTCACCGACCACATGGTCTCAATCATCTGGACCGCGGCAGACGGCTGGCACGACGCGCAGGTACTGCCGTACGGCCCGATCGCCATGGACCCCGCGTCTTCAGTGCTGCACTACGGCCAGGAGATCTTCGAGGGAATGAAGGCGTACCGTCGCGCCGACGACTCGATCGTGATCTTCCGCCCGGAGGAGAACGCGCGCCGCCTGAACGAGTCGGCGGTGCGCCTCGCCCTGCCCGAGCTTCCCGTCGAGCTGTTCGTCGAGGCGACGAAGCGCCTGGTCGAGATCGATTCGGAGTGGGTGCCCCGCGGCGCCGACCAGTCGCTCTACCTGCGCCCGTTCATGATCGCCGATGAGAGCTTCCTCGGCGTCCGGGCTGCCCAGCGCGCCCGTTTCATGGTCATCGCGAGCCCCGCCGGCCCGTACTTCACCGGCGGCGTGAAGCCTGTCTCGATCTGGCTGTCGCAGGATTTCGCGCGCGCGGGCCATGGCGGCACCGGCGCCGCGAAGTGCGGCGGCAACTACGCCGCCTCGCTGCTCCCGCAGAACGTCGCCGCAGAGAACGGCTGCCAGCAGGTGCTCTTCACCGACGCGGGCAACCCCGACGTTATCGATGAACTCGGCGGCATGAACCTCTTCCTCGTTCGCGCTGACAAGACGCTGCTCACGCCGGCACTCAACGGCAACATTCTGCCGGGAATCACGCGCAAGAGCCTCATTCAGCTCGCGGAGGATCGCGGATACGCCGTCGAGGAGCGGGCCGTGACCGTGACCGAGTGGCGGGAGGGAGTCGCCGACGGGTCGATCGTCGAGGCGTTCGCCTGCGGCACCGCGGCCGTCATCACGCCGATCGGGCAGCTGAAGTCGCCCGACTTCACGATCGACTTCGGCGACAAGGCTCCGGGAGAGCTCACGCTGTCCCTGCGCGAGGAGCTCACCGGGATTCAGTACGGCACCCATGAGGATCGCCACGGCTGGCTCACCGAGATCCCGACCGCCGGCGTCGCCGCCTAACGCACTGGAGGAGTGGCAGTGAAGATCGCACGATTTGAGGCTGACGGCGAGATCTCGTTTGGCATTCTCGACCCAGCGGAGGATGGCAACGGCGTCGAGATCGTCGAACTCGTAGGCGACCCCATCGTCGCGGGCTACGACACGACGGGTAAGCGCTTCCGGTTCGAGGACGTGCGGCTGCTCGCCCCCGTGATTCCGCGCTCGAAGATTGTGTGCGTCGGCAAGAACTATGCCGACCACATTGAGGAGATGAAGGGTGTCACGGGCGGCGACGCGCCCAAAGAGCCGCTGCTCTTCCTGAAGCCGAACACCTCGGTTATTGGCCCGGGCGGCACGATCGTGCGCCCCGCGATCTCGGATCGGGTTGAGCACGAGGGCGAACTCGCGATGGTGATCGGTGCGATCGCGAAGGACGTCCCTGAGGATCGCGCGCTCGAGTACGTCTTCGGCTTCACCTGCGCGAACGACGTCTCAGCCCGCGACATTCAGATCGCCGACGGCCAGTGGACGCGCGGCAAGGGCTTCGACACGTTCTGCCCGCTCGGGCCGGTCATCGAGACGGACCCCGACCTTTCTGACGTGCGGGTGACGACGCGAGTGAACGGCGAGACGCGCCAGGACGGCAAGACGTCGCAGCTCATCTTCTCGCTTGCGCGCATCGTCGCGCACGCGTCGCAGGCGTTCACGCTGCTGCCGGGCGACGTGATCCTGACAGGCACCCCGGCGGGCGTCGGGCTGCTTGAGGCCGGTGACGTCGTCGAGGTTGAGGTCGAGGGCATCGGGATCCTGCGCAACACCGTCGCATAGCGCGCCGCGCGTGCCGGCTGAGTCCCTCACTGATCCGTGGGGGACTCAGCTGTTTCAGCCCTGGCTGAGGCCCTCCAGATCATCCCGCAAACTCGTCGCTCGCTCTGGGACTCGGGGGAGTGCCTGCGCGGAAATGCTTCGGGCAAGTTGGCCGTCCTCAAGTAGCACCGCGACCCGGGCCCAGGTGAGGAGGTGCGCGGGGTGCATGCTCTCGTCCGATGCGGCAGCCTCGGCGCCGGTTCGGAAATCCTCCGGGAACGCGGTGAGCGGGCCGAAGAGCTCCTCTGACTGACGCGGCCATTCCGAGACAAAGAACGCGACAGATTCAGCAGCCTCGGCTGCGCTCTGGCCGTAGGCGAACTCGGCATCGGAGCCGTTGCGGAAGCCTGAAATGATCGAGCTACGCCAGGCACAGTCGTGCTCCCGGAGTTGGTCGGCAGGGGTGCTCGAAGTTGCAGCGACCTCGTCGAGCGGGCTCAAGTGCACGCCAAGGCCGACCTGGAAGACGTCGGCCCGAGGGCGATGTTGAATTTCGACGACGTGCGTGACGCCTCCGGGGAGCACGCGGCGGGCGACGTCGCCCGACCGGACGAATCCGCCCGCGTTCAAGAGCGGGAAGAACTGCCGCCGGAACTCGGCATTGATGGTCTTGCGGTCCACGGGGCTCCTCCTATCGGTGCTGCCCCCATTTTAGGGGCCGGGCGCAGCATCAGCTGTGAGGTGAGACAATAGGAGCACGATGGATCCGAACAAGCTCAACCACACCCCGCCCACCGGCGAGTCGAAGCTCATTAAGACTCGCCCGAATACTGGCGGGCTCGCTCGGCGACCCCAGGTGCGGCCGAAGACCGAGGGGTGGACGCAGATCACCAACCCCGACGGTCGCCCGACGCTGCAGTTCGCATCCCCGCGCGTGAAGCAGCCGGACACGCACCTCGCCGACATGACGCTCGCTGAGCGCGAAGCGAAGGTCGTCGAAATGGGCCTGCCAAAGTTCCGCGCGAAGCAGCTCTCGGTGCACTACTTCGAGCACCGGACGACGTCTCCCGAAGAGATGACCGACCTGCCGAAGGACCGGCGAGACGAACTCGCTGAGGCGTTCTTCCCGCCGCTCTTGAGCGAGGTGAAGAAGCTTGTGACCGACGACGGCAACACCGTGAAGTTCTTGTGGCGCCTGTTCGACGGCGCGCTCGTCGAGTCGGTGCTCATGCGGTACCCGGGGCGCATCACGCTCTGTGTCTCGAGCCAGTGCGGCTGTGGGATGAACTGTCCGTTCTGCGCGACGGGGCAGGCTGGCCTCACCCGCAACATGTCGACCGCCGAGATCCTTGACCAGATCGTCCAGGCGAACCGCTTCATCGCCGAGGGTGGGCTTGGACACAAGCGCCGCGCTGGCAACGGTGCCGAGCCCGAGCGCGTGAACAACATCGTGTTCATGGGTATGGGCGAGCCGCTCGCGAACTACAAGCGCGTCATGAACGCTGTGCGTCGCATGGTGGCGCCGTCGCCCGAGGGGCTCGGCATGAGCGCACGTGGCATCACGGTCTCAACTGTTGGCCTCGCGCCCGCTATTCGTAAGCTCGCGGACGAGGACATTCCGGTGACCTTCGCGCTCTCGCTGCACGCCCCGGACGACAAGCTGCGCGACGAGCTCATCCCGGTCAACAGCCGGTGGAAGGTCGACGAGGTGCTTGACGCCGCGTACGCCTACTACGAGAAGACCGGCAGGCGTGTCTCGATCGAGTATGCGCTGATCAAGGACATGAATGACCACGCTTGGCGCGCGGACCTGCTCGCTGACAGGCTGAACCAGCGCGGGCGCGGCTGGGCGCACGTGAACCCGATCCCGCTCAACCCGACGCCCGGCTCGATCTGGACATCCTCAACGAAGGAGGTCACGCGGGAGTTCGTCGACAGGCTGAACGCTGCCGGCGTCGTAACGACGCTGCGCGACACCCGGGGCAAAGAGATCGACGGCGCGTGCGGCCAGCTCGTGGCAACCGAGCAGGATCGCGCTGACGCGGAGGCGTTCGCCACGGCCTAGCGCTTCGCTGCCCGGCCGCTGCCCAGCCACTGCCTTGCCACTGCCTTGCCAACGCCTGGTCAGTGCTTCGCTGCCCTCGCGACGCCAGACCACTGCTTAACTGCTGACCTCCCTGCGCTGGCTGAGGGCCGCGAAGAGCTGCCGTTTGAGCTCAAGCGGTTGGCGGTAGAGCAGTGAGCTCGTGACCCTGAGCACGCGCCACCCGTGCTCGGCGTACGCCTGGTACTTCTCGACGTCGCGCACGAACTGGTTCGCCAGACTGAAGTGGTGCTCGCCCTCGTACTCGATCGCGAGCCTCAGGTGCGGATAGGCGAACTCACTGCAGCCGAGCAAACGCCCGTCGGGGGAGTAAACGTCGTAGTCGAGCATTGGTCGCGGTGCTCCCCACGCCTCGAGCAACACGCGAATGTGGCTTTCGGGCGGCGAGGCGCTCTGGTGCGTGAGCGCCGGCAGTGTCTCCCGAAGCGAGTGCCCGCCGCGACGGTATGGCGTGGTGGCTGCTTGTTCGAGCTGGGGGAGCGTCGCCAAAGCGTCGCGCTTGTACCGGCTGGTTCCCGGATATCGCGGGTGCCGGAGTACGGCGTCACCGAGTGCAACCGCGTCGGAGCGCGGGAGGCCAGGTGAGAGCTGCGCCCATGTCGTTGCTGGGTCTACCACTGGGATGCCTCTGAGCACGACCACTCTGACCTGCCTGGGCGACAGCGTCCGGTACTTGACGCCACAGAGTTCGTGAGACCGCTTTCCCTCGCACGAGGCAACGTCAACGCGAAGCTGGGCGTCGCCTAACGGTGGGGCGACGGGGAGCCTCCACAGCACCGCGGCTGTGTGGTGCGAGAAAAACGCGTGCGGCTTCATCACCTCACGGAGCTTGGTCGCTCGGAGAGCGATCGACTGCCGCCATCGTTCGTGCGGGTGGGGCTGACGGCCGCTGTCCTGGCCTGGAGGGTATCCGGCAATCCCGCCATCAACCCGGGCGTAGGTGCCCGGGGCAATCCGCACCACGTCATCGCCGTGCAGGCGGCGGCTATCAACACCGGCAGCGCGGGCAGCGCCGGCCGTGAACACGTTGCCGAGGGTGGCGGGCAGAGGGTGCTGGCGTCGATCCATGCGGCAATCCTGCAGGCTTCGGGTCTGACAGCTCGAGCGAGTGCGCACACCTGTGGAGAATCGGGTCTCCCAATTCAGGGATCACCATATGTGGACGAACCACCAGCCCCAAACCCCACAACCAGCCCAGCCCCAGTGCCCAGGCCCGCAACTTTGTCTGCGGATTGACGTACTTCGGGTGGGTCTAACTACGTCAAGACGAAGAGAAAGTCTTCTGGGCTGGCAGCCGGCAGCTGGCAGCCGGCGACGGCGGGCAGGGCCGGCAGCCCGCCCAGCCTACCTACCGCCCCAAAGCCCCCGCCAGCAGCTCCACGTCTTCGGGCGTGTTCCAGAGGTGGAACGACACCCGCGCGTTCCCAGCCCGCCCCGAGGCGACGAGCCCTGCCTGCTGCATTGCCGCGAGGTCGGCTCCGTCAGGGTCTGGCCAGGTCACAATCGCGGAGTTGCCGGGCTCCATCCCGAGCACTGCGCGCGCGGCGTTCGCGAGCCCCACCGCGTGATCGTGAACCGCGGCAGAGTCGAGCGACACGAACAGCTCAAGGGCCGCCGCGGTTCCCGGCACGAGCGGCCACAGTGGGGAGAGGTCGAACCGCCCCGCCCCCGCGGCGAGCGGGGTGTGGCCCGCGTAGCACGAGCTCCACACGTCGTCAGCTGAGCACCAGCCAGCGGCGAGCGGCGTGAGCGTCTCGTCGAGGCCCTCCCTCACAGTGAGGAAGGCGGTGCCGCGCGGCGAGCACAACCACTTGTAGGCGTGGCAGACCGTGTAGTCGAAGTGGGCCGCGCCGACGGGCAGCCACCCGAGCGACTGGGTGAGGTCGACGCAGGTGCGCGCACCGACCGCGGCCGCCGCCGACGCGATCGCCTCGTAGTCAGCAACCTCACCCGTCGCAGACTGCACGAGCGAGAACGCGACGAGCGACGTCGACTCCGTCACCGCGGTAGCCAGAGACGCGACAGGCGCGTACCTGACCGTCACGCCGCGTGAGGCGAGCTGTTCGAACGGGTGGGAGAGCGATGCGAAGTCTCCCGCAGCGCAGAGCACCTCGCCACCGGCGGGCACTCCAGTTGCCACGATCGACACGAGCTGCGATACCTGAGACCCGAGCGCGACGCGCGAGGCTGCAACTCCGGCGAGCGTGGCGTAGAGCCCCCTCACTCGCTCAGCGGTGTCGCCGATGGCGCGGGCGTCGAGCGCGCCCCGACCCCACGCGTCGTTGAACTCTTGGCTGGCTCGCAGCGTCTCGTGCGTGGGGAGCCCGCCGGTGCACGCCGAGAGGTATCCGCGGGTCGGTGCGAAGTGGCTCGAGAAGTCTGGTGACGTGGGCAGCGTTGCCGGTGAAGTGGTCATGCTGCCAGGCTATGACCAACCCAAACATAAGAATAGGGAATGATTCTTATGAAAGACTTGCGCCTGGGTTATAGTGGGTGCTGTGAACGCGACACGAACCACCGATCCCCTCGGCTCGATCGACTCGACCGAGCTTCGGATCTTGCACACGCTCTCGGTGACGGGATCACTGACCGCGACCGCGGCGGCGCTCGGCCTGAGCCAGCCCGCCGTCAGCCAGCGCATCAAGCGCGTGGAGACGCGCCTTGCCGTGCCGCTCATCGAACGCTTTGGCCGCGGCATCAGGCTGACGACCGCCGGCAACATCCTCGCAGACCACGGCCGCACGGTCGTGAGCGAGATCGACGCGGCCCTCGCCGCGATCGACGACCTCCGGGGTGAGCGGGCCGGTACGCTGAGGCTCGTCGGCTTCCCGTCTGCTTCCGCGACGATCGTTCCCGCGATCATGCGCAAGCTCGCCGCAGAGGCCCCCGAGGTCGCGCTCCAGTACCGCGAGGCAGAGCCGCCCGAGGCGACCGAGATGCTGCGCGACGGTGAGGTCGATTGCGCGCTCATCTTCGACTACGAGGGGGCGGCAGAGCTCCCCGCGGGCTCCGCGTTCTTCCCGCTCTGGGAAGAGGAGGTGCACCTCGTCGTCTCCGAGCGCAGGGCTGCGGAGCTCGAGGGGCTCGGTGCAGAAGGCGGCCCGGCGAAGCTCGGCGAGTTTGCCGCAGACCACTGGATCGCCGGTTGCGAGAAATGCCGCGGGCACCTGCTTGCGGCCGCCCGCGACGCCGGTTTCGATCCCGAGATCATCCAGGAAACCGACAACGTGCCCGCAATGCTCGCGATGGCGGCAGCCGGAGGCGCGGTCGCCCTCGTACCGGGCCTCGCGCTCGCTGCGGCCCGCACGCTGCCCGAGGAGGCGGTGCTCGTCGAGCTGGATCCGCAGCGCCACCGCACCATCGGCCTCATCGCGATGGCGACCGCAAATGAGAGCCCGCAGGTTCGCCTCGCGAGGCGCCTCCTGTCGGGCATCGACAGCGCCTGCTGGGGGCTCACACCGGCCCCGCAGTAGCGCGAGCCGCAGCCGCGCCGACCCCAGCATCACCCCGCCGAACGCACCACCACATCAAGGAGACGTCGAGTGACGACGAACGCGGCAGCGCAGCCCGCACGCAACACGCAGCCAACGGGATACCGCGACCGCTTCCCGCGCGAACTTGGCGGCCCACTCCAGCGGCGCACGCTCATTGTGCTGTCGACGGCGACGATTCTCGGTGGTCTCGGGTTCGGCGCGTCGGCCTCGGTCGGCGCTCTGCTCCTCGCCGAGGTGAGCGGCAACGACGCGATCTCGGGTCTCGCTGCCGCCATGTCAAACGCGGGGGCTGCCGCGGCCGGGATCCCACTCGCGAGAATCGCGGCCCGCAAGGGGCGCCGCACCGCCGTTGTGCTCGGCAGCTCGATCGCGATGGTCGGCGCGCTCTTCGCGATCTCAGGAGCGGCGCTCGCGCTGTGGTGGGTTCTCGCGCTCGGGATCGGGATCCTCGGCGTTGCGTCTGCCGTGCAGTTGCTGTCGCGCTTCGCCGCCACTGACCTTGCACTGCCGAAGAACCGCGCCCGCGACCTCTCGCTCGTGGTGTGGTCGATCACCGTCGGCGCCGTGATCGGGCCGAACCTGATGGGCCCGGGGGCTGTCGTGGGGGAGGCGATTGGGGTGCCGTCGCTCGCCGGCGTGTTCGTGTTCACGTTCTTCGCCCAGCTCGCGGCGGTGTGCGTGAACTTCTTCGGCCTGCGGCCCGATCCGCTGCTCACGGCGCGGGAGATCCAGGCGGCGGCTGTCGCGGCGCGCCCCGCTGACGCGCCCGAGACGACGGCCGAGGTGTTCGCCTCACGCCGCGCCAAGGTACTGGCGATCGTCATCATCGGTACCGCGCAGGCGATCATGGTGGGGCTCATGGCGATGACCCCGCTGCACCTGAAACACCACGGCGGCAGCGACGCGCTCGTCGGGATCACGCTCAGCCTGCACATCGCAGGCATGTACGCCCTGTCGCCGGTCTTCGGCATCCTTGCCGGGAAGATCGGCAGGTTGCCGGTGATCGTCGGCGGGTGGGTGATCCTGCTCGTCGCGATCTACTTCGCCTACCTGTCTGGTGAGAACAGCCTCTGGGTGCAGATCGCGATGACGCTCGTTGGCGTCGGTTGGAGCGCCGTGACCGTTGCGGGAGCGGCGCTGCTCACCGACCTCACCGCGCTTGGTGAGCGCCCGAAGTGGCAGGGGCGCGCGGATACGTTCATGAGCGCCTCTGGCGCGGCGGCCGGTGTGCTCGCCGGAATCGTGTTCGCCGTGAGTGACTTCTCGATCCTTGCGCTGGTCGCACTCGCGGTGCTGGCGCTCGGCGCGATCGCGTCAATGTACCCGAAGCTGCGAGTCGCCAGGCAGCACTGAGCCGAGCCCGCCATAAACGGCTAAACTGGGTGCGATGTCTACTACCGTCGAACCCCAGTTTTCAACCGCAACCGGCAGCGACGTTCGCGTTCGCTTCTGCCCCTCGCCGACGGGTACACCCCACGTCGGTATGGTGCGCACGGCCCTGTTCAACTGGGCGTACGCCCGGCACACGGGCGGCACCTTCGTGTTCCGTATTGAGGACACCGACGCGGCGCGCGACAGCGAGGAGAGCTACGGCCAGATCCTCGACTCGCTGCGCTGGCTCGGCCTGACCTGGGACGAAGGCATCGACGTCGGCGGCCCCCACGGCCCGTACCGCCAGTCTGAGCGCGGCGACATTTACCGCGAGATCGCCGAGCGTTTGAAGGACGCTGGCTACCTCTACGAGAGCTTCTCGACGGCCGAGGAAATCGATGCGCGCAACGAGGCAAACGGCCGCGCGAAGCAGCTCGGGTACGATAACTTCGACCGCGACCTCACCGACGAAGAGCGCGCGGCGTTCCGCGCAGAGGGCCGCGAGCCCGCGCTCCGCTTCCGTATCCCCGATATGGACCTGAGCTTCGACGACCTCGTGCGCGGCCCGATCAGTTTCCCCGCTGGCTCGACGATCGACTTCGTTGTCGTGCGCCCGAACGGCGCTCCGCTGTACACGCTCACGAACCCCGTCGACGACGCGCTCATGGGCATCACCCACGTGCTGCGCGGCGAAGACCTGCTGTCGTCGACGCCGCGCCAGGTCGCGCTGCACCGCGCACTCGTCGAACTCGGCATTGAGACCGCGATCCCGCAGTTCGGCCACCTCCCGTACGTGCTGGGCGAGGGCAACAAAAAGCTCTCGAAGCGCGATCCCGAGTCGAACCTGCTGCACCACCGCGAGCGCGGGTTCATCCCCGAGGGGCTGCTGAACTACCTGTCGCTGCTGGGCTGGTCGATCTCCGCTGACCGCGACGTGTTCACGAGCGACGAGATGATCGCGGCGTTTGACGTCACCGACGTGAACCCGAACCCGGCCCGCTTCGATCAGAAGAAGGCCGACGCGATCAACGCCGACCACATTCGCCTGCTCAGCGAGGACGACTTCTTTGGGCGCATCCTGCCCTACCTCATTGCGGGCGGCGCGCTTCCCGTCGAGCCGACCGAGCAGCAGCTCGCGACCGTTCGTGCCGCGGTGCCGCTCGTGCAGAGCCGCGTCACGGTGCTCTCCGAGGTCGTTCCGATGCTCGGCTTCCTGTTCACCAGCTCCGCCGCGCTCGTCTACGAAGACGACGCGCTGAAGTCGCTGAAGGACGACGCTCCCGAGACACTGCGCGCAAGCATCGCGGCACTCGAAGCGCTGCCTGAGGACGGCTGGGCGACCGAGCCGATTCAGACCGCACTGCAGGGCGCGCTCATCGAGGGGCTTGGGCTCAAGCCCCGGGTCGCGTTCGGAGCGCTCCGCGTGGCGGCGTCGGGGCGCCGCGTCTCGCCGCCGCTGTTCGAGTCGTTCGAGTTGCTCGGGCGCGACGAGACGCTCGCGCGCCTCCGTCGCCTCGAAGCTCAGCTCTCGGGCGAGTAGTCGGGAGCCGGTGGGCGTACATCGCCCGCCGGCCAGGAATCGGTTGAGTGAAAGAAGGAGACGAGGGCAGATGGTGATCGAGACAGTTGCGGATAACCCCGCAGCTCCCTACGGAGTGGCCATTATCGGTGGAGGGCCCGCTGGGCTATCGGCTGGCCTGCAGCTCGTCCGGGCGAACCGGCGCATCGCCATCCTCGATTCGAACCGCCCGCGTCACTCGGCGACACTGCGCTCGCACGGCTTCCTCACCCGAGACGGAGCACCGCCCCTCGAGCTGCGCCGGCTCGGCCGCGAGGAGTTTGAGACCTACCCGACTGCCCGGTTCTCGCAGGCGATGACCCGCGAAATCACGCCGCTCTCGGCCGACGAGGCGCGCGAGGCTGGCTTTCCAGACGGAATCGGGTTCCGCGTGAGCGGCACCGGCCTGCGCGGCAGCAGCGACGTTGAGATCGTCGCCCGCCGCGTACTCATCGCCGCGGGGCTGACGGAAGAGCTGCCGCCGTTCCCGATGATTCGCGCGTACTACGGAACGGCGCTGCACTCGTGCGTCGAGTGCGACGGATTCGAGAAGACCGACAAGCCCCTCGCCCTCATCGGCGAGACCAGCGACCTGTTCGCCCGGGCCCTGCTCATCTCACGGTTCAGCTCAGACCTCATCGTCTTCACGAACGGGGCAGACACGATCCGGCCCGAACAGGAGGCCGAGCTCGGCTCCATCGGGATCCGCGTTGAGCGCCGCGCGATCGACGACATCGTCGGCGAGAAGGCAGACATGACGGGGGTGCGCCTCGCCGACGGTGAGGTGATCCCGCGCGTCGGCGGTTTCGTGCGCCCGCGCTGGCACGCGTCGGTCGATTACTTCGGTGACCTCGAGATCGAGCGCGATGACTGGGGCCTCGTGAAGGTGGACGAGCGCGGCGAGACATCGATTCGCGGCGTCTACGCTGCGGGAGACACGGTGCCGCCCGGGCCGCAGCAGCTCATCATTGCCGCCGGAAATGGCGCGAGCGTTGCTGCGAAGCTGAACATGGACATGATCCGTGGCGCGCTCGGCGTCGGCCAGGTAGACGAGTAAGCTGTGTTCTGCGCTCACGCACAGTGAGCGAGATTTCGCAGTACAGACGTGGGGCAGCGCGTCGTCACTCTCAAGGAGACAGTTGTGTCAGAGCAACAGCGCGCCCACTTGGTGCCTGGTGAACGGGCTGCGACGGCCGGTGGCCGCTACGCCCTCATTTCCGCGGCGTTCGTGGGGATCCTCCTCATCTCGAACGTCGTCGCGGTCAAGCCGATCGCGTTCGGCTCGATTCCCTTCGGCGACGCGCAGCTGCCGCTCGTGTTCGACGGGGGAGTGTTCCTCTTCCCGCTCGCGTACATCCTCGGCGACGTGCTCGCAGAGGTCTACGGGCTTCGGGCGTCGCGCCGTGCGATCTTGACGGCGTTCGCGCTCGCGCTCGTCGCGTCGCTCACCATTCTCGCGGTACAGGTGTCGCCGCCCGCCGACGGCTGGGAGAACCAGGAGGCCTTCGCGGCCGTGCTCGGGTTCGTGCCGCGCATCGTCGCGGCGAGCTTGGTCGCGTTCGTCGCGGGCCAGCTCGTGAACGCGTGGGTGCTGGATCGCCTGCGCCGAAAAACCTCGGGCCGCTTCCTGCGGACCAGGCTTGTCGGGTCGACGATCGCGGGTCAGCTCATCGACACGCTGCTCTTCTGCACCATCGCTTTTGCCGGAATCATCACGGGGGTCGACTTCGTCATGTACGTCGTGCTCGGGTACGTGGTGAAGGTGCTCGCCGAGGTCATTCTGTTGCCCGTGACAACGCGGGTGATCGCATGGACGCGCCGGGCGGAGGAAGCTGCGGCGTAGCGGTTTGGGGCTCCGCTCGCTCAACCCGCTCCGCTGGCTACGCCCGCTCCAGTTCTCCAAGCAGTACCAATGCAATCGGCCCAGGGTATGCAGCCTACAAAGCAGGTGCTGCATATCCTGGGCCGATTGCATGTAGATGGTGTGGGGCCGGGGCCGGGGCCGAGGCCGGGGCCAGGGTTCGGTCTGGGCGCCAGGGGCCGGGCCCGCTACGCCGCGTAGCGGGCGGCGGCGTCTCGTGCGAAGTCTGCGCCGTACTGCTTCGTGAGAATCTCCTCGCGGAACTCGACGAAGGTGCCGTCGATGATCGACTGACGAATCTGGTCGACGAGCCGCACGATGAACCGCTCGTTGTGGATCGTCGCGAGCGTCGACCCGAGCATTTCCTTCGCCTTGAAGAGGTGGTGCAGGTACGCCGCGGTGTAGTTTTCGCACGTGTAGCAGTCGCACTCGGGGTCGAGGGCTTCGAAGCGCCGCCGCTGGGTGGCGGCCTTGGCATTGATGCGGCCACTGCTCGAGTACATGGTTCCGCCGCGGGCCTGACGCGATGGCGCAACGCAGTCGAAGGTGTCGGCGCCGGCCGCGATCCCGAAGAAGAGGTCATCGGGCTCCGAGATGCCGAGCAGGTGACGGGGCTTGTTCTCGGGCAGCTCGTCGCAGACCCAGCCAACAATCTCGCCGAGCTCGGTCTTCTCGATCGCGCCGCCGATGCCGAAGCCGTCGAACTCTTGCTGGGTGGCGGTCGCGCCGCGAAGCCCGGCGAGACCGCTCGCCGCCCGACGCCGCAGATCTTCATACTGCGCGCCCTGCACCACACCGAACAGCGCCTGGTACGGCCGGTGCTGGCGCTCAGCGGTCTGGCGCGCGTGCTCGTCGAGGCAGCGAACCGCCCAGCGCTCGGTTCGCTCGACCGAGTCCTCCTGATACGCGCGAGAGTCGAGCAGCGTCGTGAGCTCGTCGAACGCGAACATGATGTCTGCGCCGAGCTGGTGCTGAATCTGCATCGAGACCTCCGGCGTGAAGCGATGCTTGTCGCCGTTGATGAACGACTTGAACGTGACGCCATCCTCGTCGACGTGCGCGAGCCGTTCCTTGGTCTTCGCGATGACCTCTGCCTCCGCGTGCGACTTCTCGCTCATGGAGATGACCTTCTTGAAGCCGACGCCGAGCGACATCACCTGGAACCCACCCGAATCAGTAAAGGTCGGGCCATGCCAGTTCATGAACTTCCCGAAACCACCGGCCTCGTCGACGATGTCGCTGCCCGGCTGCAGGAAGAGGTGGTAGGCGTTCGCCAGCACTGCCTGACCGCCGAACTGCGTCACCGTCTCGGGAAGCACGGCCTTCACGGTGGCCTTCGTGCCCACGGGAATGAACGCCGGGGTCTGGATGTCGCCGTGCGGGGTGTGGATCGTGCCGGCCCGGCCGAGGGGCCGACCGTCACTGCCGGTTGCCCCGCCAGACTCGAGGTGATGCTCGACGTCGAAGCTGAAGTCAGCGGGGGAGGGGGAACCGGGGGAAGTAGGAGTGTCAGTCACCCACTCAGTGTAGAAGTAGGCAACCGCGAGTAGCCAACACGCGCGGGAACGCGCTGGGCAGGGCGCAGATCAGCGGAGATCACGGGGAAGAAGGATCCGTGGGCCGTCGCTGGCCGCGAGGTGAACGACGGAGCAATATCGCATGAACGGCGGAAAGACACGAAGACACGCCCGAGATGAGGGCCGGGGTTGCGGGTTCGGGGGAGCGCGCGTAATGTATTCCCTTGTCAGCGCAACGCAGCCGGGCCGTAGAGCGGTTCGGTTTATACCGGTGCGCAGGATCACCTCGTGTGATACGTTAGACAGGTTGCTCTTCGGAAAGCCTCAGGGTGAGTACGGTGGGTGTCTGGATCTTGAGAACTCAATAGTGTGCACTTAAATTGTCAAATGCCAATTTATTATCCCCGGCATCGAGCCTTTTGGTTTGGTGTTGGAGATTCCTTTTTTATGGATAACGAAATCGTCAGATGATGGTTTCTGTCCAGGTTGAACTCGCAGTCTGGTCTACCTTATTCCGGTGGCTGGCTGCTATTCGTTTTTTACGGAGAGTTTGATCCTGGCTCAGGACGAACGCTGGCGGCGTGCTTAACACATGCAAGTCGAACGATGAAGCCCAGCTTGCTGGGTGGAAGAGTGGCGAACGGGTGAGTAACACGTGAGTAACCTGCCCTGAACTCTGGGATAAGCACTGGAAACGGTGTCTAATACTGGATACGACCTATCACCGCATGGTGTGTGGGTGGAAAGATTTATCGGTTCTGGATGGACTCGCGGCCTATCAGCTAGATGGTGAGGTAATGGCTCACCATGGCGACGACGGGTAGCCGGCCTGAGAGGGTGACCGGCCACACTGGGACTGAGACACGGCCCAGACTCCTACGGGAGGCAGCAGTGGGGAATATTGCACAATGGGCGCAAGCCTGATGCAGCAACGCCGCGTGAGGGATGACGGCCTTCGGGTTGTAAACCTCTTTTAGTAGGGAAGAAGCGAAAGTGACGGTACCTGCAGAAAAAGCACCGGCTAACTACGTGCCAGCAGCCGCGGTAATACGTAGGGTGCAAGCGTTGTCCGGAATTATTGGGCGTAAAGAGCTCGTAGGCGGCTTGTCGCGTCTGCTGTGAAAACCCGGGGCTCAACCCCGGGCCTGCAGTGGGTACGGGCAGGCTAGAGTGCGGTAGGGGAGATTGGAATTCCTGGTGTAGCGGTGGAATGCGCAGATATCAGGAGGAACACCGATGGCGAAGGCAGATCTCTGGGCCGCTACTGACGCTGAGGAGCGAAAGCATGGGGAGCGAACAGGATTAGATACCCTGGTAGTCCATGCCGTAAACGTTGGGAACTAGATGTAGGGCCTGTTCCACGGGTTCTGTGTCGTAGCTAACGCATTAAGTTCCCCGCCTGGGGAGTACGGCCGCAAGGCTAAAACTCAAAGGAATTGACGGGGGCCCGCACAAGCGGCGGAGCATGCGGATTAATTCGATGCAACGCGAAGAACCTTACCAAGGCTTGACATATACGAGAACGGGCGAGAGATCGTCAACTCTTTGGACACTCGTATACAGGTGGTGCATGGTTGTCGTCAGCTCGTGTCGTGAGATGTTCGGTTAAGTCCGGCAACGAGCGCAACCCTCGTCCTATGTTGCCAGCACGTTATGGTGGGAACTCATGGGATACTGCCGTGGTCAACACGGAGGAAGGTGGGGATGACGTCAAATCATCATGCCCCTTATGTCTTGGGCTTCACGCATGCTACAATGGCCGATACAAAGGGCTGCGATACCGCGAGGTGGAGCGAATCCCAAAAAGTCGGTCTCAGTTCGGATTGGGGTCTGCAACTCGACCCCATGAAGTCGGAGTCGCTAGTAATCGCAGATCAGCAACGCTGCGGTGAATACGTTCCCGGGCCTTGTACACACCGCCCGTCAAGTCATGAAAGTCGGTAACACCCGAAGCCGGTGGCCTAACCCTTGTGGAGGGAGCCGTCGAAGGTGGGACTGGTGATTAGGACTAAGTCGTAACAAGGTAGCCGTACCGGAAGGTGCGGCTGGATCACCTCCTTTCTAAGGAGCACTCAACCACTGTGTGGTTGCAGAATTGGGGCGTTCATCACCGATCGTGTGATGCGTACCCGCTCATGGGTGGAACATTTGACAAAGTAAGCTGTGATTAGCTCGCCTGTGTGAGTACATCATGTCCGTTTTCTGCGGGGGTGAGAGGAAAGTTTGGGTGGGGTAGTGACTGCTTCTTTGAGTGCATACTGTTGGGTCCTGGAGACCCAGACCGCAAGACGTTGTCTTGTGTGCTTGGTTTCTTCAGCCCTGGTGTCTAGAACGTGTTGTCTAGCTGTCCAGGGATTGACCGTACGTTGAGAACTACACAGTGGACGCGAGCATCTTCGATACACGCACTGATGATCTTTCGGGATTGTGGTGTGTGTCTCATTGGTCACGCATGAGCCTTCGGGTTTGTGTGTGTTTCTAAATAATTTACTTATGTGATTTCAAGTTTCGAAGAGCAAACGGTGGATGCCTTGGCATCTGGAGCCGAAGAAGGACGTAGTAATCTGCGATAAGCCTCGGGGAGCCGATAAACGGGCTGTGATTCGAGGATTTCCGAATGGGGAAACCCCGCCAGCGCGCGTGCGTAGCTGGTGACTCCCGCCTGAATATATAGGGCGGGTAGAGGGAACGTGGGGAAGTGAAACATCTCAGTACCCACAGGAAGAGAAAACAACATGTGATTCCGGTAGTAGTGGCGAGCGAACCCGGAAGAGGCTAAACCGGTGGTGTGTGATACCTGGCAGGGGTTGCATCATCGGGGTTGTGGGACGTTGCTGGAGGCGCTGCTGAGCCTTCGACGTGAATGTTCAGGTTATAGGGGAACCGCTTGGAACGGCGGACCGGAGTGGGTGAGAGTCCCGTACCCGAAATGACCTGGCTGCGTGTGGCGTATCCCAAGTAGCACGGGGCCCGAGAAATCCCGTGTGAATCTGTCAGGACCACCTGATAAGCCTAAATACTCCCAGATGACCGATAGCGGACTAGTACCGTGAGGGAAAGGTGAAAAGTACCCCGGGAGGGGAGTGAAATAGTACCTGAAACCGTTTGCTTACAATCCGTTGGAGCAGCCTTGTTGCTGTGACAGCGTGCCTTTTGAAGAATGAGCCTGCGAGTTAGCGATATGTGGCGAGGTTAACCCGTGTGGGGTAGCCGTAGCGAAAGCGAGTCTGAATAGGGCGGTTCAGTCGCATGTCCTAGACCCGAAGCGAAGTGATCTATCCATGGCCAGGCTGAAGCGCGTGTAAGAGCGCGTGGAGGGCCGAACCCACTTAGGTTGAAAACTGAGGGGATGAGCTGTGGATAGGGGTGAAAGGCCAATCAAACTTCGTGATAGCTGGTTCTCTCCGAAATGCATTTAGGTGCAGCGTTGCGTGTTTCTTGCCGGAGGTAGAGCTACTGGATGGCCGATGGGCCCTACAAGGTTACTGACGTCAGCTAAACTCCGAATGCCGGTAAGTGAGAGCGCAGCAGTGAGACTGTGGGGGATAAGCTTCATAGTCGAGAGGGAAACAACCCAGATCACCATCTAAGGTCCCAAAGCGCGTGCTAAGTGGAAAAGGATGTGGAGTTGCTGTGACAACCAGGAGGTTGGCTTAGAAGCAGCCACCCTTGAAAGAGTGCGTAATAGCTCACTGGTCAAGTGATTCCGCGCCGACAATGTAACGGGGCTCAAGCACGCCACCGAAGTTGTGGCATTCATATAGATAGGTAGGCCTTCGTGGTCCAGCCGTATGGATGGGTAGGAGAGCGTCGTGTGGCGAGTGAAGCGGCGGTGTGAACCAGCCGTGGATGCCACACGAGTGAGAATGCAGGCATGAGTAGCGAAAGACGGGTGAGAAACCCGTCCTCCGGAAGACCAAGGGTTCCAGGGTCAAGCTAATCTTCCCTGGGTAAGTCGGGACCTAAGGCGAGGCCGACAGGCGTAGTCGATGGACAACGGGTTGATATTCCCGTACCGGCTGGTAACCGTTCAAGACCTAACCAGTAGTGCTAAGCAAACCAAAGCTTCATGGATCCTTCGGGTGATGTGGGGTGGCGGCTGCGAACCCGAACTGGGGTGGTGAGCGTGAGGTGTGACGCAGGAAGGTAGGTGATCCCGGGCGATGGTTGTCCCGGGCTAAGCATGTAGCCTGCGGGATAGGCAAATCCGTCCCGCGTGAAGGGTGAGATGCGATGGGGACCCGTATGGGGAAGTCATTGATCCTATGCTGCCGAGAAAAGCATCGACGTGAGGTTGCTAGTTGCCCGTACCCCAAACCGACACAGGTGGTCAGGTAGAGAATACTAAGGAGCTCGAGATAATTATGGTGAAGGAACTCGGCAAAATGCCCCCGTAACTTCGGGAGAAGGGGGGCCATCCACTTATTAGGCTTTACGCCGAAAGGGTGTGGTGGCCGCAGAGACCAGTGGGGAACGACTGTTTACTAAAAACACAGGTCCGTGCTAACACGCAAGTGGACGTATACGGACTGACGCCTGCCCGGTGCTGGAAGGTTAAGAGGAGCGGTTAGCGGTTTTCGGACTGCGAAGCTGTGAATTTAAGCCCCAGTAAACGGCGGTGGTAACTATAACCATCCTAAGGTAGCGAAATTCCTTGTCGGGTAAGTTCCGACCTGCACGAATGGCGTAACGATTCCCCAGCTGTCTCCACCGTAAACTCGGCGAAATTGCAGTACGAGTAAAGATGCTCGTTACGCGCAGAAGGACGGAAAGACCCCGTGACCTTTACTACAGCTTGGTATTGGTGTTCGGTGTGGCTTGTGTAGGATAGGTGGGAGACTGTGAAGCGGGCACGCTAGTGTTCGTGGAGTCATTGTTGAAATACCACTCTGGTCATATTGGATATCTAACGACGAACCCTGATCGGGTTTTCGGACAGTGCCTGGTGGGTAGTTTAACTGGGGCGGTTGCCTCCCAAAAAGTAACGGAGGCGCCCAAAGGTTCCCTCAACCTGGTTGGCAATCAGGTGGCGAGTGTAAGTGCACAAGGGAGCTTGACTGTGAGACTGACAGGTCGAGCAGGGACGAAAGTCGGGACTAGTGATCCGGCAGTGGCTTGTGGAAGCGCTGTCGCTCAACGGATAAAAGGTACCTCGGGGATAACAGGCTGATCTTGCCCAAGAGTCCATATCGACGGCATGGTTTGGCACCTCGATGTCGGCTCGTCGCATCCTGGGGCTGGAGTCGGTCCCAAGGGTTGGGCTGTTCGCCCATTAAAGCGGTACGCGAGCTGGGTTTAGAACGTCGTGAGACAGTTCGGTCCCTATCCTCTGCGCGCGTTGGAAATTTGAGAGGATCTGACCCTAGTACGAGAGGACCGGGTTGGACGAACCTCTGGTGTGCCAGTTGTTCTGCCAAGGGCATGGCTGGTTGGCTACGTTCGGGATGGATAACCGCTGAAAGCATCTAAGCGGGAAGCCGGCCTCAAGATGAGATTTCCGTAGGAGTTTACTCCTGTGAGGCTCCCAGTAGATGACTGGGTTGATAGGCCAGATGTGGAAGCGCGGTAACGTGTGGAGCTGACTGGTACTAATAAGCCGATGACTTGACTTCATCCCAAATAGTTTTGGGGCATGAGTATGTTGTTGTAACGATGTTCGCGTCTACTTTGTGGTTCTTGACGTACGGCCACAACCCCGTGCATCCGTTGTGGTGCCTGGTTAGGGGTTGGGTTTCATGTCAATAGAGTTTCGGTGGTTATAGCGTCAGGGAAACGCCCGGTCACATTCCGAACCCGGAAGCTAAGGCTGACAGCGCCGATGGTACTGCGAGGGGGACCTCGTGGGAGAGTAGGACACCGCCGAACATTTATTGGGAAAGCCCCGGAGCAATTGCGCTCCGGGGCTTTCGTCATTTCAGGACACAATGCACAGGGGATTCCTAGGCTCGCCATCGCGGACCCGGTTCATCCGATAAACTGGAAGCTGGGTCAACGAGCACAAGCGAAAGAGGCAGCCAATGGGCGCGATGATGGGTACTATTCTCTTCCTCGCGCTCGTGTCTCTCATTTCTCACCCGCTCGCTAAACGGTTCGGGCGTCGCGTGTTTCTCGTGCTTGCGGGCCTCATGGCTGTGGCGCTCGTCGTATTCGTCAGCCTCGCTGCATCGGTGTTCGGCGGCGAGACGCTCGTGGAACACGTTGAGTGGATTCCGCAGCTCGACGTTGGGCTCACGCTCAGGCTTGATCCGCTCTCGATGCTGTTCTCGCTCCTGGTGCTCGGCGCAGGTTCACTTGTGCTGCTCTACTGCGCGCACTACTTTGATGATGGTGAGGTTGGTATTCCCCGGTTCGCCGGCGTGTTCATGGGGTTCGCGACCAGCATGCTCGGGCTCGTCGTCGCCGACAACGTCTACCTGCTCTTCATCTTCTGGGAAGCGACGACGATCTTCTCCTTCCTGCTCATTGGGCACGTGCTCCGCCTGCGCACCGCGAACTCCGCGGCGCTGCAGGCGCTGATGATCACGACGCTCGGCGGCCTCGCGATGCTCGTCGGCTTCGTGCTGCTCGTGCAGGCAGGCGGGACGCCGCTGCTTTCTGAAATCATCGCTGACCCGCCCGAGGGTACGCTCGTGACTGTCGCGGTGTACCTCGTGCTGCTTGGCGCGATCTCGAAGTCCGCGATCTTCCCGCTGCACTTCTGGCTGCCCGGCGCGATGGCCGCTCCGACCCCAGTGTCTGCGTACCTTCACGCCGCCGCGATGGTGAAGGCCGGTGTCTATCTCATTGCGCGCATGAGCGAGCCTTTCGCTGATGTGCCGGGCTACCGCTGGACGCTCGTGATCCTCGGCGGCATCACCATGCTCATCGGCGGGTTCCGTGCGCTGCGCCAGTTCGACATCAAGCTCATCGTCGCGCAGGGCACGGTGAGCCAGCTCGGCCTCCTTGTGATGGTCATCGGTGTTGGTGACGCACGCGCGACGTTTGCGGGCCTCGTGCTGCTGTTCGCCCACGCGGTCGCGAAGGCGCCACTGTTCCTCTCGGTGGGCATCGTCGACTACTCCACGGGTGTGCGTGACCTGCGCCGATTGAGTGGCCTCGGTAGACGTATGCCCGTGCTCGCGATCGTGTCGATCGTCGCCGCAGCCTCGATGGCCGGCATCCCGCCGTTCTTCGGGTTTGTGGCGAAGGAGTCGGCCTTCGCCGAGCTCCTCGAGGTCGGCCACGAGCACCCGGCGGCGTACGTCGCGCTCGCGGTGGCCGTGGTGGGCAGCATCTTGACCGTCGCCTACATGATCAGGTTCGTGTGGGGTGCCTTCGCATCGAAGCCGGGCGTTGCCGACACTCCGATCGAGCACCCGGCGGCCGCAGGCATTGTGTTCGCCCCCGCGATGTTCGCCGCGTTTGCGGTCGTGTATGGGCTCGCTTCGCCGCTGCTCGACCCCCTCTTCCGTCAGGCAGTTCCCGCATCGCCACTCGGCGACCCCGAGCACCTCAGCCTGTGGCACGGGTTCACCCTGCCGCTCGCGCTCTCAGCCGGCATCCTCGTGCTCGGCGTGCTCGTCTTCTTCCCGGCCCGGAAGCTCGCGGTGACGCTGCCGCCGCCTTCAGAGCGCTTCTCGGGCTCGCACGCCTACTGGGTCGCGACTCATGCGCTCGACACGATCGCGATCAAATTCACGTCGCTCACCCAGCGCGGCTCGCTGCCCTTCTACCTCGCGGTGATCCTGTCCGTGCTCGTGCTCGCCCTAGGCGGCACGGTGCTCTCGGTGCAGCAGTGGCCCGACGAGATCTCGATGATCTCGAGCCCCGTCGACATTCCGATTGCGATCGTCATGATTGTCGCCGCGCTCTTCGCGATGCGCGCCCGCACCCGTTTCCAGGGGGGCCTCCTCGTCGGGGTGACTGGCTACGGCATGGCGACGATCTTCGCACTGCACGGGGCGCCCGACCTCGCCCTCACGCAGCTCCTGGTAGAGACCGTGACTCTCATCGCGTTCGTGCTCGTGATCAGGCGATTGCCCGCCCACATGGCAGAGCGCCCGCGGCGCGTGACCCGCGGCTTCAGGCTCGCTCTTGGCCTCGGAGTCGGCCTCGTTCTCGGCGCCGTCGCCGTTGTCTCGCTCGGCGCGCGCATCGCCGACCCCATCTCGCTGGCCATGCCGCAGCTTGCCGTGGAGGGCGGCCACGGGTACAACGTCGTGAACGTCATGCTCGTTGACATTCGCGCGTGGGACACGATGGGGGAGCTGTCGGTGATTCTCGCCGCTGCGACCGGCGTCGCGTCGCTCGTGTTCCTCAACACGCGCGACGATCAGAGCCCGCACCTCAGCAGGCGCGAGGCGCGCAACGCGACGCGCGCCCATCTGCTGCGGGTCGCCGACCCCGAGGACCCCGCGAGCCGCATGAACTGGCTGCTTGCGGGCTCGTACCTCAGGCCCGAGCGCCGGTCGATCATTCTCGAGGTCGTCGTGCGGCTCGTATTCCACGGCCTGCTCATCCTGTCCGTGTTCCTGCTGCTCTCGGGGCACAACGCCCCCGGTGGCGGGTTCGCCGCGGGCCTCGTTGCCGGCCTCGCACTGGTCGCGCGCTACCTCGCGGGCGGCCGTCACGAGCTGCGGGCGACGGTCGCGCTCGACGCGGGCAGGATCCTGGGGATCGGCCTTGCGCTCGCGGTGACGATGGCGATCATCCCGCTGTTCTTCGGTCAGCCTGCGCTCTCATCCAGCTGGGTCGACGTCGACCTCGGCCCGTTCGGTTCGTTGCCGCTCGTGACGTCGACGCTCTTCGATATTGGCGTGTACCTCGTGGTCTTCGGCCTGGTGCTCGACGTGCTGCGTAGCCTCGGCTCGGAGATCGATGAACACGAAGAAGAAGACCACGCCGAGTTCCAAGAGGAGGTAGCGAAGTGACAATGCCCCTCGTGCTCGTCGCGGTAATGGTTGTGATGTACGTCGCAGGCGTCTACCTGCTGCTCGACCGAAGCCTCACTCGCATCATGCTCGGCTTCCTGCTCGTCGGCAACGCGACGAACCTGCTCATCTTCCTGATGTCCGGCAGCTTCGGCTCCGCCCCGATCGCCGGGGGAGACGGCGAGATGAGCGACCCGCTGCCGCAGGCCTTCATTCTCACCGCAATCGTGATCACGTTCGGTGTCAGCGCGTTCTTGCTCGCGCTCATCTACCGCTCCTGGCGACTCGCGCGCGTCAGCGACGACCATGTTGAGGATGACGCTGACGACCTCGCGATCGCGAGCGCCGAGACGCTCACGACCGGCCAGGTCACCGATGAGGATCTCGAGGACGCGCCCGAGTTCGAAGAAGACGTATCCGAAGACGGCACGGGGGAGGCCCGCAAGTGACATTCCTCGTACCCCTCGTCGTACTGATCCCGCTCGTCGGCGCGGCGCTTGCGCTCGCGGTTCCCGGGCACCGCGCCCTGCAGCGCGGCATCACGCTCGTCGCGCTGACGGCGAGCTCGATTCTCGGCATCGCGCTCATGTTCATCGTCGATGGCGGCGGGCCCCTCGTGATGCAGGTCGGCGGCTGGGCAGCGCCGTATGGCATCTCGCTGGTCGTTGACCGCGTCTCAGCGCTCATGCTCGCGGTCTCCGCGATCGTGCTGCTCGCGGTGTTCATCTTTTCCATCGGGCAGGGCCTCGCCGACGGCGACGAGGAGACCCCGGTCTCGATCTACTACCCGACGTACATGGTGCTCGGCGCGGGGGTGTTCAACGCCTTCATCGCGGGCGACCTCTTCAACCTGTACGTCGGCTTCGAGATCCTTCTCGTCTCGAGCTACGTGCTCATCACGCTCGGCGGCACTGCCCCCCGCATCCGCGCCGGCGTCACCTACGTTGTCGTGTCGCTCGTGTCATCGATCCTGTTCCTCGCGGCGATCGGCCTCGTGTACGGCGCGACCGGCACCGTGAACATGGCGCAGCTGCAGACCCGCATTGCGGAGCTGCCGAGCGACCTGCAGCTCATTTTGAACCTCGCGCTGCTCATCGCGTTCGGCATTAAGGCGGCGGTCTTCCCGCTCGCGTTCTGGCTGCCCGACTCGTACCCTACGGCGCCGGCGCCCGTCACCGCGGTCTTCGCGGGCCTGCTCACGAAGGTCGGCGTCTACGCGATCATCCGCACCCAGACGATGCTGTTTCCCGAGTCGAGCGTCGACCCGTTATTGATGGTGATCGCAGCGCTCACCCTGCTCGTGGGCATCCTCGGTGCGATCTCGCAGCTCGACGTTAAGCGCATGCTGTCGTTCACGCTCATCAGCCACATCGGCTACATGATCTTTGGTATCGCGATCGCGACGTCCGCGGGGTTCGCCGCAACCATCTACTACATCGCGCACCACATTATTGTGCAGACGACGCTGTTCCTCGCGGTCGGGCTCATGGAGCGTCAGGGCGGCACGACCTCGCTGTCGGGGCTCGGCGGGATGCTCCGCAGCGCGCCCGTCATCGGCGTGCTCTTCTTCATCCCGATGCTCAACCTGGGCGGCATCCCGCCGTTCTCGGGGTTCCTCGGAAAGGTCGGCCTGTTTACAGCCGGAGCCCAGCTGCAGTCACCGGGCGCGTACTGGCTGATCGGCATCGGCGCGCTCGTGTCGCTGCTCACGCTGTACGCGCTCGCGCGAGCGTGGGTGCTCGCGTTCTGGCGCCCGAAGCCCGCCGCCGCGAACGCTGCGAAAGACCCGGCGAAGGATCCCGTGAAGTCGCCCTCCACCGAGGCCCTGCGGCTGCGGGAGCGCGAGGAAGCGATGATCGAACGGCTGCAGGATGCGCCCGACGCCGCCCCAACACAGGAGCGCAAGGGGATCCCGCGCCTCATGATCGCGGCGACCGTCGGAATGATCGGCGTGAGTCTCGTGCTGACCTTTGCCGCCGGCCCACTCTTCGCCTACGCCGAGCGCGCGGGCGATGACCTCGCTGCTCCTGAGGGGCTCGCCTCGCTCGTCTTGGACGGCGAGCACCCGAACGGTGGCAGCGGCTCCACCGCAGCGCCAGAGGAGGTCGACAATGGCTAAGCGCACCCCACGCACGGTGCGGGGCATGGAACTCATCGTGCGTTTCCACGAGCTACCGTTGCTCGTCGGCCTCGTTGTGCTCTGGATGATGCTCTGGCGCGAGGCGTCGCTCCTCTCGCTCGTGAGCGGCATCGTCGTCTCGATCGTGATGATGCGCGTGTTCTACCTGCCTCCCGTCGCACTCGCAGGGCGCTTCAACCCCTGGTACGCGCTGCGATACCTCGGGTACTTCCTGTGGAACCTTGCGCGCGCCTCGTTCGAGGTCGCCTGGCTCGCCGTTCGGCCCGGCCCGGTGCCGGAGACGTCGATTATCGCGGTGCGGCTGCGCACGAGCTCCGACTTCATCCTCACGATCGTCGGGCTCACGATCTCGCTGATCCCCGGCTCGCTCGTGGCCGAGGTCGACAGGTTCGGGTCGACGCTCTACCTACACGTGCTGAATACGCCCTCGCAGAAGGCGATCACCAAGATGCGCCACGACGTCGCGACGATCGAGCGGCTGCTCATCCTCACGCTCGGGTCGAAAGAAGAAGTTCAGGCGGTGCGCAGATGACGTTCGAAGTCACGATGTTTATCGCGATCGGGATCGGCCTGACGTTTACCGCGCTCGCCGCTCTCGTGCGGATCGTGCGCGGGCCGACGATCCTCGACCGCATGGTCGCCTCCGACGTGCTCCTCACGACCGTGATTCTCGCGCTCGGCGCCGACATGGTCGCGCGCGGGCACACCGACTCGATTCCGATCATGGTCGCGATTGCCGCGACCGCGACGTTCGCGACGATCGTTGTCGCGCGCTACGTGAAGCGGCGAAGCGAGCAAGACCTACCGGAGACCACGGGGGAGGCGGAACATGTTTGACCAGATCCTCGACGCGTTGGCGCTCGTGTGCCTGCTGCTCGCCGCGCTCCTGTCGGCCGCGGCGGGCATCGGGCTCCTGCGGTTCACCGATGCGCTGAGCCGGCTGCACGCCGCCACGAAGCCGCAGATCTTCGGTCTGCTGCTCGTGATCGCCGCTGTCGCCCTTGACCAGCGCTCCTTTGGGGTGCTGCTCGCGCTCGTTCCCGTGTTCGTGTTCCAGGCCCTCACCGCGCCGACGGCCGCGCACATGGTGGGCCGCGCCGCGTACCGTACCGGGCAGCTCGACCAGCGCACAATCCTTGTCGACGAGCTCGGCCCCGCCGTCGAGCGGGCTACCGCCAACGCCGCCGCGCAAGACCGGGAGCAGGCGCTCGCCGAGGCCGAGCGCGACCGGCAGCTCGAGGCGGAGAACGCGGAACGCGAGGTCAAGCCCGTGCGCCCGCCGACGCTCAGCTGATATGACTTTACCGGCTCGCGCGCGCCGCGCGCCGCGAGTTTTCCGCCCGCGCGCCAGCCCCCAGATAGACAGGAAAGGCGGCCCCTCCGCAGAGGGGCCGCCTTTCGCTCACCAGAGTAGCGCTAGGACTTGCGCTGGGCGCCTACGCGTCGACGAGGTAGCGGCTGTACGCCGGCACCGTAAGGAACGTCGGGAACGTGTCACCGAGCGCGACGTCCGCGAAGAGCTCAGCCGCGTCATCGTAGCGGTCGCCCTCGAAACGTTCGAAGCCGCGAACCGTCTCGGCGAGGATGTCAGACACCCAGGCGCGCGTGATCGGGGTGCCATCGGCGGTGCGCTGATCCTGATGGATCCACTGCCAGATCTGCGAGCGGCTGATCTCGGCCGTCGCAGCGTCCTCCATGAGGTTGTCGATCGCCGCAGCGCCGATGCCGCGCAGCCATGACTCGATGTACCGGACTCCGATCGAGACGTTGTCGCGCACGCCTGCCTCGGTGATGTCGCGGCCAATGTGCACGTCGAGCAGCTGCGCCGCCGTCACCTCGACGTCGTCGCGCTGGCGATCCACCTGGTTCGGGCGATCGCCGAGCACAGCGTCGAACTCCGCCTGTGCGACGGGGATGAGGTCGGGGTGCGCCACCCAGGTGCCGTCGAAGCCGTCGGTCGCCTCGCGGTTCTTGTCAGCGCGCACCTTCTCCTCGGCTAGGCGGGTCACCTCGGGGTCGCGACGGTTCGGGATGAACGCGCTCATGCCGCCGATTGCGTGGGCGCCGCGCTTGTGGCAGGTCTTCACGAGCAGCTCGGTGTACGCGCGCATGAAGGGCACCGTCATGGTGACCTCGCTGCGGTCGGGCATCACGAAGCGCGCGCCGCGGCCGCGGTAGTTCTTGATGATCGAGAAGATGTAGTCCCAGCGGCCCGCGTTGAGGCCGGCCATGTGGTCGCGCAGCACGTAGAGGATCTCCTCCATCTCGAACGCGGCGGGCAGGGTCTCGATGAGCACCGTCGCCCGGATTGTGCCGTGCTCGAGGCCGAGCCGCTGCTCGGTGAAGGTGAAAATGTCGTCCCAGAGCTTCGCTTCCTCGCTCGACTCGAGCTTCGCGATGTAGAAGTAGGGGCCGTGACCGTTCTCGATGAGCTGCTTCGCGTTGTGGAACGCGTACAGGCCGAAGTCAACGAGGCTGCCAGACGCGGCGCCCTGCTGGCCCTGAGCATCGGTGAACCGGATGTGCTTCTCAACGAGGTGCCATCCGCGGGGCCGCATCACGATCGTGGGCGTGCGCTCTGCGGTGATGCGGTACTCCTTGCCCTCCGGGCTCGTGTACTCGAGCTGGCCGCGGATCGCGTCGAACAGCGAGAGCTGGCCGCCGATGACGTTGCGCCAGGTCGGGCTCGTCGCATCCTCTTGGTCGGCGAGCCAGACCTTGGCGCCGGAGTTCATCGCGTTGATCGTCATCTTCGGGTCGGTGGGGCCGGTGATCTCGACGCGGCGGTCCTCGAGACCGGGTGCCGGCGCTGCGACCTTCCAGCTCGCGTCCACGCGAATGCTGCGCGTGTCTTCGCGGAACTTCGGGTCACGGCCGTTGCCGATCTCGTAGCGGCGGCGCTGCCGGTCTGCGAGGCGCTCGTGGCGCGAGCTGGCGAATCGCTCGTGCAGCTCGGTGAGGAAGGCGAGGGCCTCGGGGGTGAGGATCTCATCGGAGCGGTCGAACGGGCGGCCGTTCACGTCGAGTCGCGGTTCGTGGGTCATCGGGGTGTAGGTGCTGGGCCGCTCTGCGGTCGCGGTTGGGGTGTTCATCGTGCTGTCCTTAGCGTGAGGTGTGCGGGGGAGCCGGTGGTGAGGCCGGTCCCCGCGTGTGTGGTGAAGCCGCTGGGTGTTGCTGCTGGTGCTCCGGAGCCGGTGTCGCTCGCCGTTGAAGACTTGTGAACCCGGAACCGGGAGGTGTTGCCTGGTGTGCTTCTATCCTCTGCCCCACAATCGACTGTCGTGCGCCATCTGTCGCGTGAAATAATCCACTTTTTCTGCTTGCTGAAAGATTTTGGGTCTGTCACCATGGGAATATGACTATTGAAGCCCTCGATCTTCCGGCGGCAGAGCCCGAGACCGACTCCGGTGACGCCCTGACGCTTGGTCGCCGCATCCGCGAGCGGCGCACCGAGCTCGGCATGACGCTTGAGCAGCTTGCGCAAGCAGTCGACCGCGCGCCGTCGCAGCTGTCGGCGCTCGAGAACGGCAAACGCGAACCCAGGCTGCCGCTGCTCCGGGCGCTCGCGAGCGCGCTCCAGTCGACGGTCGACGAGCTGCTGCTCGACGAGGCCCCGAGCGAGCGGGCCGCGCTCGAGATCTCGGTTGAGCGTGCCCAGCGCGGCTCGGTCTTCCGCTCGCTCGGGCTGCAGCCCATCCGGGTGTCGAAAGCGACGAACGATGAGACGCTGCGCGCGATCATCGGCCTCCACCAGGAGGTCGAGCGGCTGCACAGCGAGCGCGCTGCGACACCGGAGGAGGCGCGGCGCGCGAACACCGAGCTGCGTGCGGGCATGCGCGTCGCGAACAACTACTACCCAGACCTGGAGCGGGCGGCTGCCGACCTGCTCGACAGCGTCGGCTACTCGGGCGGCCCCGTGCTGCAGCAGACCGTCGCGAAGGTGGCTGAGAAGCTCGGGTTCACCCTGCACTACGTGTCTGACCTGCCGCACTCGACGCGCTCGGTCATCGACCGGCGCAACGGGCGTATCTACCTGAGCGCGAACCTGCCGTCGCGCGACGCTCGCGCCCCGATCCTGCGCGCCCTTGGCAGCCTCGTGTGCGGGCACGAAGAACCGAAGAACTACGGTGACTTCCTCAAGCAGCGCGTCGAGGTGAACTACCTCGCGGGCGCGGTCCTGCTGCCTGAAACCGCGGCCGTTGAGTCGCTCAGGGATGCGAAGAAGCGCCGCGAGATCTCGATGGAGGATCTGCGCGACGCGTTCGCCGTCTCCTACGAGATGGCGGCGCACCGGTTCACGAACCTGGCAACCGAGTGGCTCGACTTGAACGTCCACTTCATGAAGGCGCACGAGTCGGGCACGCTCATCAAGGCGTACGAGAATGACGGCGTGCGTTTCCCCTCGGATGCGCTCGGTAACCTTGAGGGCGCGATGGTCTGCCGCAACTGGACGGCGAGAACGGTGTTCGCTCAGCCTGACTTCTTCAACCCCTGGTACCAGTACACCGACATGGCCGCGGGCGGGACCTACTGGTGCACGTCGCGCCTCGAGAACGCGAAGGAGGGGCAGTACTCCGTGAGCGTCGGGGTGCGCTTTGAAGACGTGAAGTGGTTCCGGGGACGCGAGACCCAGCACCGATCGAAGTCGTTCTGCCCAGACGAGCGCTGCTGCAGGCGAGCCTCGACCGAGCTGACGCAGAAGTGGCACGCGTCGGCGTGGCCCGAGGCGGCGACGCCGACGAGCCTCCTGGCAGCGCTTCCGACGGGCACATTCCCAGGCGTCGACTCCCACGAGGTGTACGAGTTCCTGGAGTCGCACGAGTAGCGCTGGTTCTGCCGGGGCCGTGAGCCCACCGCGTAATTTGCGGCCAGGGATGCGCCGCGATGCCCCACTGCGATAGCGTAGGGGGAAAGTATCGGAGTCATTGCTCCGGCGAGTAGGAAACGGGTGAGACAGTGGTGAGCGAGAAGCGGAATAAGGACACCGAGGTACGCGCCACCGAGCAGTTCCGTGAGGATCTGAACGCGATGATTCGCGCCCAGGTGACCGACCTTACGATCGATGAGCTCGAGGCCGTGCAGTCGCTCCCATCGGGCGCGGCGCTGCTCGTCGTACGCCGCGGCCCCGACCTGGGCGCACGGTTCCTCCTCGATCAGGATTCGACCGTGGCGGGGCGCCACCCAGCGGCCGACATCTTCTTGGACGACGTGACCGTCTCGCGTAAGCACGCAGAGTTCAAGCGCCGCGGTACCGTGTTCTCCGTGCTCGATCGCGGCTCGCTCAATGGGACGTACAGCAACGGTGAGCGCATCGATGGCGAGGTCGTTCTTGAGGACGGCGTCGAGGTGCAGGTTGGCAAGTTCCGCTTCACCTTCTTCGCGTCGCGGTTTGATCTGCCAGGCTCCTTCTAATGGCGGCCGCGCCACTGCGGGCGGTGCCCGTCGGGCTGCTCAGCATCGGCCAGGTGCTTGCCGCGCTGCAGGACGACTTCGCTGACCTTACGCCGTCGAAGCTGCGGTTCCTTGAAGACCAGGGGCTCGTTACCCCGGAGCGCACGAAGTCGGGTTACCGCAAGTTCTCGCAGGAGCACGTGGAGCGCGTCCGCCTCGTGCTGACGCTCCAGCGCGACCACTACCTGCCGCTGAAGAAGATCGCCGAGGTGCTCGAGGAGCTCGACGCGGGCCGTGACCCCGTCATACCCGGAGCCTCGCAGCGCAGCGCGTCAACGATCCTGTCGTCGAAGGAGGTGCTCTCGAGTGATGAGCTGTGCCACGCCGCCGCGACCAACAAGCGCTTCCTTGGTGAGGCGATCGCGGCAGGCCTGCTGCCCGCCACCGAGGTCTTCCCGTTCGATGCCATCGCGCAGCTGAACGCGCTCGTTCGACTCGCTCAGGCGGGCCTCACGCCGCGTCACCTGCGGTCGCTGCGGGTCGCCGCGGAGCGCGAAGCGGAGATGCTCGCGCACGCCGTTGCCTCGCGTGGCGAGAAGCAGGGTTCCCCGAGCGCGGTTGACGGGTCCCTTGAGCTTGTCGAGTATCTTGAGACCGTCCGCTCCGGCGTGTTGCGGCGGAAGTTTGGCGCGCTATAGATTGGCGTGATTCCGCTGATTTCTCACCTTCAACTTGAGGGTGAAGGTCGAAAACGGAATTGGGTGTTCGCGGTCGTTGCTTAGGGGGCCCTACGCCGATAGCGTTAGGTGAATTGAGCACAACGCGAGAGAGGGACGTCATGGAGCACATCGAGCCGCCATTCGGCGGTAGCGGCACTGGTGCGGGAGAGTACCTGGATTCCGCAGAGATGCTGTTCAGCGATGGCCTCCCTCAGCCGAACATTGACGGTGGCTTCAAGGGCGCCGTCGCGGCACGCGCCGCCGGCATCACCTACCGCCAGCTCGACTACTGGGCCCGCACCGGGCTCGTCGAGCCGACGGTGCGCGGTGCGAGCGGCTCGGGCTCACAGCGCCTCTACGGCTTCCGAGACATCCTCGTGCTGAAGCTCGTGAAGCGCCTGCTCGACACGGGCATCTCGCTCCAGCAGATCCGTACCGCGGTGGCACAGCTCCACGAGGCCGGCGTGCACGACCTTTCACAGACGACGCTCATGAGCGACGGCGCGGGCGTGTACCTCTGCACCTCGAACGATGAGGTTATCGACCTTGTGAGCCGCGGCCAGGGCGTCTTCGGCATCGCCGTCGGCAAGGTGCTTCGGGAGGTCGAGACCTCACTCGTTGATCTCGACGACCACCGCGAGAAGGCCGCTGACGACTCGTCGATGAACGACGAACTGGCTGCCCGTCGCGCGGCCCGCAAGACCTCTTAAATTTCTCTGGGGGAGAGCACCCTCGCACCCGTGGACCTGCCACCCTCACACCTGTGGCTCCGCCACCCTCGCAACCCACACACTGCGTATGCGATCGGCTCTTCGTATGCCCTGTGGCCCCGAAACCTGCATTGCTAGGGTCGTTCCCATGCGGTGGAGCTGAGGAAATGGGTGGAACGGGCGCTGCCCCTGCCCACCTAGCCGCGGGGTACGGAATTGCCGTGCTCTGACCCCTGGAGTGCTCTCGGCGTTCTATGACTGACAAGGGACTTAGCTTAGAAAACCCTCGGAAACGCCTCAGGGGCTACCCGGGAAAACCCGAGCAGCCCCTGACTAACGCCGTGGAGTGTGCCCCAAACAGGAACAGCACCCCAGCGCGAGGTCGTTGGCGTTAGGCCTGCTTCGCCTGGATGGCAGCCTGGCCTGCTGAGCGCAGCACGCGGTCGAGCACGAGGTCAAAGTTTGCGGCCATCTCCTGAGCGGGCTCACCCGGCCACAGGTGAACGGGCTTCGCCGCACCCTGCGCCTGCTGGAGCGCGGGGCGCTCGGGCAGCTGCGGGTTCAGCACGAGCGGGCCGAACATCTCGCGCAGCTCGCGGATGCGGAACTGGTGCTCCATTGACTGCGGCTGAACGCGGTTGATGAGGATGCCGAGCGGCTGCAGGCGGGGGCTCACGCCGCGGCGGATCTCCTCGATTGCGCGCAGCGCGCGGTCAGTTGCCGCGACGGCGAACAGGCTGGGCTCCGTAACAATGAGCACGCGGTCACTCGCGGCCCAGGCCGTACGGGTGAGCGCGTTCAGCGACGGCGCCGAGTCGATCAGAACGAGGTCGTAGTCGGCCTCGACGATCGCGAGCGCCTCCTCGAGCTTCCAGATGTCGCGAGCCGAAGGGTGCGGCCCATCAAAGTTGATCGCCGAGGGGCTGCCGACCAGCAGGTCGATCTTGCCGCCCTCGTGAAACTCATTCCAGCCGCTCGGGGCGATGGCCGAGCGCACGACCTTCTCCTTCGGCGACTCGAGGACATCAGCGACGTTGGCGTAGCCCTCGGGGTCGACCGCGAGGCCTGTCGAAACGTCTGACTGCGGATCAAGGTCAACGACCAAGGTCCTCAGGCCGCGCGAGAATGCTGCCGACGCAATGCCGAGACTTACGGTCGTCTTTCCTACGCCACCTTTGAGGGAGCTGACACTCAATACATGCACGTTTCGAGCTTACTGGATTCCGGTTGAAATCTGTTGGGCGTTTGCTTCGCGATACGCGAAACCGCGGCAACCGATAGCATCGAATAATGGCAAAACGCGAGATTCGGCTGTTCGGGGATCCGGTGCTCCGCACGGTGTGCGAGGACGTGACCGAGATTGACGCTGGTGTGCGGGCGATGGTGCTTGATCTGTGCGAAACCGTCGACGAGCCCGGCCGTGCTGGGCTCGCATCGACCCAGATCGGATACACCCTCCGAGCCTTCAGCCTGAACATCGACGGTCACATCGAATACGTCTTGAACCCCGAGCTCATCGAGGTATCGGGCGAACCCGTTCCGACGGGCGAAGGGTGCCTGTCGGTCCCAGACCTCTGGTTCCCGGTGATGCGCTATCCGTACGCCAAGGTGCGCGGCATGAACCTCGACGGCGAGGAGATCACGATCGAGGGTGAGGGCCTGAAAGCGCAGGCGCTGCAGCACGAGTGCGACCACCTCGACGGCAAGCTGTACATCTCGCGCCTCGACCGCGAGAACCGAGGCGAGGCGATGCGGCAGATTCGCACCTCGGCCTGGTTCTGATCCACGGGCAACGGCCGCAGATCGCGGCGCCAGCCCCAGACAGCGGTGCCAGCCCCAAACAGCGAAGGAGCGCCCCGACACACGGTCGGGGCGCTCCTTCGCTGTACCGGCGACTAGTGCTGCGTCTGCACGGCCTCTGTCTGCGGGTTCTCGCCGTAGATGTCGGCGATCTCAGCCGCGAAGTCGCGGAGAATGTTGTCGCGCTTGATGCTCATCTTCGGGGTGAGGTGACCGTTCGCCTCGACGAAGTCGGTCGGCAGGATGACGAACTTGCGAATCGACTCCGCCCGCGAGACGTACTTGTTGCCCTCGTCGACGGCGCGCTGCACCTCAGCGAGCACCTTCGGGTGGCGCGCGGCCTCCTCGACGGTCATGTCGGGGTTCTCACCCTGGTTCTTGAGCCAGGCCGGGAGCATCTCCATGTCCAGGGTGATCAGCGCCGCGATGAAGGGCTTCTGCTCGCCGACGGCAACGACCTGGCTGATGATCGTGTTCGCGCGGATCGGATCCTCAAGTGCGGCGGGGGCGACGTTCTTGCCGCCCGCGGTCACGATGATCTCCTTCTTGCGGCCGGTGATCGACAGGTAGCCGTCGCTGTCGAGCGACCCCAGGTCGCCGGTCTTGAAGAAGCCGTCCTCGGTGAAGACCGCCTTCGTCGCCTCGGGGTTGTTCCAGTACTCCTTGAAGACGTCGATGCCCTTGACCTCGATCTCGCCGTCTTCTGCGATGCGCACGGTGTGGCCGGGGAGCGCTGGGCCGACGGTGCCAATCTTGAACTTGTCGGGCAGGTTCACCGTGACGGGCGCCGTTGTCTCGGTCAGGCCGTAGCCCTCAAGGATCTTGATGCCGAGGCTGCGGTAGAAGTGGCCGAGGTACTGGCTCAGCGGTGCGGAGCCGGAGACGGCGTACTGGACGCGGCCGCCGAGCTTCGAGCGGAGCTTCGAGTAGACGAGCTTGTCGAATACACGGAACTTGAGGCCGAGCATGAACGGCACCTTGCCGGCGTCGAGCGCCTCAGAGTGCTCGACCGCGACCTTTGCCGCGGCGCGGAAGATCTTGCCCTTGCCCTCCGCCTCGGTCGACTGCTCGGCGGAGTTGTAGACCTTCTCGAAGACGCGGGGGACTGCGAGCAGGAACGTTGGGTGGAACGAGCCGAGCGAGGGGAGCAGCTGGGTCGTGTCAGCCTGGTGCCCGACGCGCACGCCGCCGTGCACGCAGAGCACTGAGATGAAGCGTGCGAAGACGTGGGCCAGCGTGACGAAGAGCAGCGTGGCCGCGCCGGGCTGCTGGACGAGCTCCGAGAGCGCGCTACCCGCGTTCCGCGAGAGATCGACGAAGTTCGAGTGGGTGAGCACGCAGCCCTTGGGGCGGCCGGTCGACCCCGACGTGTAGATGAGGGTTGCGATGTCGTCGCCGCTCGCGAGGTTGCGGCGGCGCTCGATCTCGGCGTCATCGACGTCGGCCCCCTGGATTCCGAGGGCCGCAACCGCGCCCTCGTCGAGGCGCCAGACCAGGTCAACCTTGCCGAGCTGATCCTGCACCTCAGCGAAACGGCTGAACTGATCGGCGGTCTCGATCATGAAGCCGCGGGCGCCAGAATCCTCAAGGATCCAGTGGATCTGCAGCGCGGAAGACGTCTCGTAAACGGGAACCATGATGGCCCCGGCGTAGTGCAGCGCGAAGTCGACGAGCGTCCACTCGTAGCTCGTCTTGCACATGAACGCGATGTGGTCGCCGGGTTCGACGCCCGCGGCGACGAACCCCTTAGCGAGAGTGATGACCTGGGCGCGGAACTCGGTTGCCGTGATGTCACTCCAGCCATCGCCTGTCGGTGTGGCAAAGAGCGGGCGATCGGGGGTGGCAGCAACCCGCTGTTCGAGAAGGTCTGTAATGTTATCCTCGGGAACCGGGGGAACGAGCAGTGGTGTTTCTGACAGCTTCACGGCAACTCCTTTGTACCTCGTGTCGGACGCTGTGCGCGGCAGTCCGGCCGCGAACAAGTATGCTCTCACCCTATCTCTATGCGTCTGATGATGCGCGGCTCCGCTATTCTGGTGGTCTACGAAGGGAACCAGCTCACTTTGCTCTACTGGATCTTTAAACACCTGATCGTCGGGCCGTTTTTGAAAGCGGTGTACCGGCCGTGGGTGGAGGGAGCCGAGAACATTCCGGCGACTGGCCCCGTAATTCTTGTCGGGAATCACCTATCTGTTATTGATTCGTTCTTTCTCCCGATCATGATCGAGCGCCGCGTGTACTTCCTCGCGAAGAGCGAGTACTTCTCGGGTAAGGGCCTGAAGGGCTGGCTCGTGAAGACATTCATGCTCGGCGTCGGCCAGCTTCCGATCGACCGCTCCGGCGGCAAGGCCTCGGAGGCGTCGTTGAATACGGCCCTCAATGTGTTGGATCGCGGGGACGTGCTCGGCATTTACCCCGAGGGCACCCGCAGCCCTGACGCCCGCCTCTACCGCGGCCGTACCGGCGTCGCGCGGATGGTGCTGGAGTCGGGTGTGCCTGTCGTGCCCGTCGTGATGATTGACACGGAGAAGGCGATGCCGATCGGGGCGAAGTTCCCGAAGATCCGGCGTATCGGCACGGTCATTGGCCAGCCGCTTGATTTCAGCCGGTTCGAGGGCATGAGCGCCGATCGCTTCGTGCTGCGCAGCGTCACCGACGAGATCACGCTCGCGATCCAGGAGCTCAGCGGCCAGGAGTACGTCGACGTCTACGCTTCGAGCGTTCGCGAGCGCACCGGAAAGTAGTGCGCGTGGCACGTTCGCTAGGGGCTGTGGTGAGGAATGCCACGGCGAGGGCGAGCGTTGGGTAGTGTTGAGTGGTGCCGTTAATAGGGACGGCACCAATGAGATACACACGGGATGGCCATGAACGCACCAAGCGTAGAGACCCTGACGGCGCAGCAGACCTTTGAGCAGCTCGATGCATATCGTGCACTCGAGGCGAAGCAGCAGCCGACATGGCCCGACGCAGCCGCCCTTGGGTATGCGAAACAGGAGCTCTCGACGCAGCCGCCCCTCGTGTTTGCGGGCGAGGTCGACCAGCTCCGCGAGCGCCTCGCGAGCGCGGCCCGCGGAGAAGCTTTCTTGCTGCAGGGCGGCGACTGCGCTGAGACCTTTGAAGCGGCGACCGCCGACAAGATCCGTGACCGGGTGAAGACGCTCCTGCAGATGGCAGTCGTGCTCACGTACGGCGCGTCGATGCCGGTGATCAAGGTTGGCCGCATGGCCGGCCAGTTCGCGAAGCCGCGCTCGAGCAACGAGGAAACCCGCGAGGGTGTCACGCTGCCCGCGTACCGCGGCGACCTCGTGAACGGTTACGACTTCACGGAAGCGTCACGCACCGCCGACCCGAGCCGCCTCGTTCGCGGCTACCACGTGTCGGCTTCGACGCTGAACCTCATCCGCGCGTTCACGCAGGGCGGCATGGCTGACCTGCGCCAGGTGAACTCCTGGAACCAGGGCTTCGTGTCGAACCCCGCGAACCAGCGGTACGAGGCGCTCGCGACCGAGATCGACCGCGCGCTCCGCTTCATGGACGCGTGCGGCGTCGATCACACGGCGCTCACGCAGACCGAGTTCTACGTCAGCCACGAGGCGCTGCTGCTCGACTACGAGCGTCCCCTCGCGCGGATCGACTCGCGCACGAGCGAGCTCTACGGCACCTCGGGGCACATGCTCTGGATCGGGGAGCGCACCCGCGACCTCGACGGCGCGCACGTCGACTTCCTGTCGAAGCTGCGCAACCCGATCGGCGTGAAGCTGGGCCCGACCGCGACGACTGACGATGCGCTGCGGCTCATCGACAAGCTCGATCCTGAGCGCGAGCCCGGCCGCCTGACGTTCATCACCCGCATGGGCGCCGAGAAGATCCGCGATGTGCTCCCGGGCCTGCTCGCGGGCGTTCGCGACGCCGGCGCGCAGCCGCTGTGGGTCACTGACCCGATGCACGGCAACGGCATCACGACCGCGACGGGCTTCAAGACCCGCCGATTCAACGACGTGATGGACGAGCTGCTTGGCTTCTTCGAGGCGCACCGCGAGGTCGGAACGTACCCCGGCGGCATCCACGTCGAGCTCACGGGCGACGACGTGACGGAATGCCTCGGCGGCTCCGAGAACATCGACGAGGAAGCGCTCGCGACGCGCTACGAATCGGTGTGCGACCCGCGCCTGAACCACATGCAGTCGCTGGAGCTCGCATTCCAGGTCGCTGAAGAGCTCAAGCGCACCGCCAGCGCGCGCTAACGCACACGGGACCCGCCGGGAACTGGGCCAACACGGCCCGGCACCCGGCGGGTTTTTCGTACCCCAGCGCGGCATGGCAGAACCGAGGTGGTACCGCGGCCGACGCTAGAGCGAGAGCTGGGACGTGATCCGGATCTCGGTTCCGGCCTCGACGCGCTCTCCGGCGCCGGGGTTGGTGCCGGTCGCCTTGGCGAGCCCGCGCAGCGGCTCGGGCACGAGAGTTGAGGGGGAGAACCCGGCGCCTGCGAGCGTGTCCATCGCCTCCTGGAGCCCCATCCCGGAAACGTCAGGGATCTCGAAGAGTTCGGGGCCTGACGAGATCTGCAACCCAACGGTGTCGCCGGGGCGCACGGGGTCGGTCTGCCAGTTCACGCCGACGACCTGCCCCTTCGGCACGTCGTCGCTGATGACCTCGGTGTTGTGCCCGGCGTCGACGGTGAGCTTAGCGTCGGCGAGCGCCTTCGTGGCCTGCTCAACGGTGAGGCCGCTCACTGCGGGCGGTCGACCGGCCGACACGATGAGGTTGATCGTGCCGCGCTCGGGGAACTCGTCGCCGAGTGCCTCGTCGTTGCTGTCGAGCGCCGCGAGCACTTCGCCATCAGCTGCGTCAGAGAACCGGGTGTCTGTGACCTCGCCGAAGGTGAACCTGCTTTCGCCGATGAGCGCGATTGCGTCGTCGACGTTGAGGCCGATGAGCGTCGGCACGGCGAGCAGCTCGGGGCCAGTTGACTGGCACAGCGTGACCTCGGAGCCGCGGTCGAGCCGGCTGCCGGGTTCGGGGGTCACCACCGAGGCGAGCCCGACCTCCACGTCGAGGCTCGAGCACTCCGCCGTGGCGACGGTGAGGTCGAGCGCCTCGAGCTCCTGCTGGGCCGCGGCCATGGTCTTGCCTGACACGTCGGGAACGGTGACGGCCGAGCCGGGGCCCTGCCCGAACCAGAACGCGGCCCCCGCTGTCGCGAGCGCGAGCGCGACGATGACGAGCGCCGCGATCCTGCCGCGGCGGCCACGCTTGACGCCGGCGCCGTGCGCGCGATCGGCGCTGCTCACCGGCTCATCGCTCGCCGGCCCCACAGTTGGCACGGCAGCAGGCCCCGCGGGCGCGCCCCGGAGCGCGGCCTGGTCGAGCCCGCTGAGCACAGAGGTCGCGGGGGTGAGGTGCGTTGTGGCGGCGTCATCGTCGAAGCCGTCGGCGGGCAGCACCGTGGTGTCGCCGGGGGCGCCCCCGATGGGCAGCACCGCGGTCGCGAGCGCATCGGGCATCCGGTAGGGGTCGTCGCGCAGTTCGCGCATGTGCACGAGCGCTTCGCCGGCGTTCGCCGGTCGCAGATCAGGATCGCGCTGGGTCAGCCACACCACGAAGCTGTCGAGTGCGGGGGTAGAGACGTCGCCGGCCTCCGAGGGAGCGGGCACGTCTGAGTGCGCGTGCTGGTAGGCAATCTGCATGGGCTGTTCGCCCGTGAACGGCTGCGAACCGGTGATCATCTCGTAGAGCATGATGCCGAACGCGTAGAGGTCGCTGCGCTCGCCTGCGACGCCGCGCGTGACGAGCTCTGGGGAGAGGTACGCGATCGTGCCGAGCAGCGCCTGCCCCGTGGTCGTGTTCGCGCTCACGGCGCGCGCGAGCCCAAAGTCGCCGAGCTTGATGCGGCCGTCGTCGACCAGGAGCACGTTCTCGGGTTTGAGGTCGCGGTGCACGATCCCGGCGTTGTGGGCCGCGGCGAGGCCGGCGAGCACGGCTTCGCCGATCTCGAGGCTCTGGTCGAGCGTGAGCCGCTGCTGCTTCTTCAGGAGCTCCCGCAGCGTGATGCTCGGAAGGTACTCCATGACGAGATACACGCGCCCCAGGTCCTGGCCCTGATCGAAGACGTTCACGAGGTTGGTGTGCGAAAGGCGCGCAGCGCTTCGCGCCTCGCGGTCGAACCGGCGCGTGAAATCGGCGTCCTCCGCGAGGTGCTCGTGCATGACCTTCACGGCGACCTTGCGCTCAAGCCGCAGGTCGTGGGCGAGGTACACCATCGCCATGCCGCCGCGGGCGATGCGTGAGCGTATCACGTAGCGCGCGTCGAGCGTTTGCCCGATGAGCGGGTCGATGGTCGCAGGAGTCACGAGCAAAGTCTACGGAAGTTTCTATGCGCGTACCCTGGCGCGCGCCGCGTGGCTGCGGATTGCGCTCGGCCCATCGCGCTGGCAGAGTTAGGGTGTGTCAGACAATACTGTGTCATTCGAGTCGACCCTTACTATCCCCGAAGTTGCTGAGCAGTTCGGGATTTCGCTGGGCAAGGTGCACCGCCTGGTCGAAGAGCGCTACCTCGCGATCGTGCGAATTGACGGCGTCAAGCGGATCCCGGCCGAGTTCGTGCAGGGAGCTGAGCCGCTGCACTCGCTGCGCGGCACGCTGCTCGCGCTGAGCGACGCGGGTCTCACCGAGGAAGAGTCGGTGCACTGGCTGTACTCGGTGAGTGACGAGCTCGGCGAGCGCCCCATCGACCTCCTGCTCAGGGGGAACAAGAGCGCCGTGCGCCGCGCCACGCAGGCGCTCGCCTTCTAGTCGCCTACGAGTCCCGGCTGGCCGCTCGACCCGCGAGCGCGCTCAGCCGGGCTGCAGCCGCGTCATCGAGCCCGGCATCGCCGAGTGCGCGGTGCGCGCGCTCAATGTTCCTGCTGATCATCTGCTCGACCTGCTGCTCCGCCCCGCTGTCGCGGATGGTGCGTTGCAGCATGTAGACCTGCTCGCCGTCGAGGTCCGTGCCGAGCAGGTCGTCGAAGATGCGCCGCTGGGTGACTGGAAGTGCCTCGCGGGCGAGCGTCACGAGCACCGTCCGTTTGCCTTCGACGAGGTCGTCACCGCTCGGCTTTCCAGTGACCTCTTCGTCGCCGAAGACGCCGAGCAGGTCGTCACGAAGCTGGAAGGCTACGCCGACGGGCAGGCCGAAACCGGCAAGCGCGGCCTCCTGCTCTGCGCTCGCGCCGGCGAGCGCCCCACCGATGAGCAGTGGCGCCTCGACGCTGTACTTCGCGGACTTGTAGACGAGTACGCGCGTTGAGCGGTCGAGCTGTTCGGCGTGGTCGGCAAAGGTTGAGCGCTGCTCCTCGAGCACGTCGAGGTACTGGCCGACGGCCACCTCGCTGCGCATCCTGTTGAAGTGTGCGCGAGCGGCGCGGGCGAACGATGCCTCTGGAGCGCCGTCGCATGCCCGGTTCATGAGCTCGTCCGACCACGACTGCAGCAGGTCGCCGAGCAGGATCGCGCTCGAGATGCCGAAGTGCTCGGGGGCGCCACGGTGGCCGTGCTCGCCGTGCAGCTTTGCGAAGCTTCGGTGCACGGCGGGGCGGCCGCGGCGCGTGTCGGAGCGGTCAATGACGTCGTCATGGATCAGCGCGGCGGCGTGGAAGAGTTCCAGCGCACACGCGGCGTCGAGTACGGCAGCGAATTCGTCAGTTATGGGCCCGGCGATGTCGAGCGGGCGGACTGCGCGGTAGCCGTGGACCGCGAACAGGGCCCGGAAACGCTTGCCGCCGGTGAGGAAGCTCGTCGCTTCGTCGAGCAGGGGGCCGGCGTCGGGTCCGAGCGGCTCGAGCTCCGCGCGGTGGCCCTCGATGATGTCGTTCAGTCGCTCCTGTATAAGGCCTGCGAGTCTCGTCGTTTCGTCCACCCGACTAGCCTATCCGGCAGCCGTAGACGTAAACTATTGGGAAAGGCTTTTCTTAAGGTGAAGGGGGCATCATGGCGCTGTCAGAACACGAACAGCGGCTGCTCGACGAGATGGAGCGAAGGCTCTATCAGAGCGAGGCCGATCTGCTTCCTGCCTCGACGGGTGTGCCGCGTCGATTCAACTACCGTTCGCTCGTGCTCGGTACGCTGCTCGCGCTTGCCGGTATTGGTCTGCTCATTGGCGGCGCCGCTGCCCAGCAGCTCTGGCTGGGGCTGCTTGGTTTCGTCGCGATGCTCGGCGGTGTGCTCGTCATGTTCTCGAAGCGCACTGAGGTCGAGCCCGACCAGTTCGCGTCGACCGGCCGCCCTGCCCAGCAGGCAAAGGAGTCGCTCTCGGACCGCATGGAGCGGCGCTGGGATGAGCGGATGGGCGGCCAGTAGTACCGCCCCACTTTCCTCCACACGGGTCACAACTTCGGTTGTGGCCCGTTTTTTTGTGCCTATTTCCAGGTTCCTCCCTCGGGCCGCGCTGACCTCGGCCGATGCCTCTGGGATGTGCCGAAGGTATGCCTGATGCCCGGGAAAACCGCATAGATTCGGCAGTTTTGGGGGATTGCGGCCGAGGTGAAGCCCGGGCTGGGTTGCAATCTGGCTCGCACCGCGGGCCACGCAGGGGGCGTCTGTGCCTACAGATCCCCAAAAAGGCTCCACTTTGCTCCACCAGTAATTGCAACGGGACTTTTGGTTTTTCTCGAAGATTTACCGGCATTTTCCGTGATTAGTGGAGGGAAGTGGAGTACCGTGGGAGAAACGTATCGGTTGAGGAGGGGAGTGGTCCATGTTTCTCGGCACGTTCACTCCGCGCCTCGACGAGAAAGGCCGCCTGATTCTCCCCGCCAAATTTCGCGACGAGCTCGCGGGCGGTCTGGTGATGACCAGGGGTCAAGAACGCTGCCTGTACGTCTTCAGCGAGAGCGAGTTCGAGGCGATGCACGAGCGCGTGCGCCAGGCCCCGCTCACCTCGAAGCAGGCGCGCGATTACCTGCGCGTGTTTCTGTCGGGCGCACACCCCGAGACGCCTGACAAGCAGCACCGCGTGACCGTGCCCCAGGGGCTCCGCGACTACGCCGGGCTCGACCGCGAGCTCGCCGTCATCGGCGCAGGATCGCGCGCGGAGATCTGGGACGCGCAGGCTTGGGAGACCTACCTGACCGAGCAGGAGTCAGTCTTCTCCGACATCGAAGAGGAGGTGATTCCCGGCATGTTCTAGCCGGGAACACGACATGGAAGAAACCGCACCACGGAACCCAGCCGAGCTTCACACCTCCGTCATGCTTGAGCGCTGCGTCGAGCTGCTGACCCCGGGCGCCGAGCGCGACGGCGCTTTCGTCGTTGACGCGACGCTCGGTATGGGGGGCCACACGGAGGCGCTGCTCGAGCGATTCCCGAATCTCACGGTGATCGGCCTCGACCGCGACACTGAGGCGCTCGAGCTCGCGGGCGCGCGGCTGGCCCGCTTCGGCGGCCGGTTCGTACCCGTGCACGCCGTGTACGACGAGATCGACAGGGCACTTGAAGAGGCCGGCGCGCCGAGCATCGACGGCGCGCTGTTCGACCTCGGTGTCTCCTCACTCCAGCTCGACGACGCCGACCGCGGCTTCGCCTACGCGCAGGATGCGCCGCTCGACATGCGCATGGACCAGACCCGCGGGCGCACCGCGGCCGAGATCCTCGCTGAGGAGCCCGAGGGCAGGCTTCGCGAGCTCTTCGAACGCTACGGCGAGGAGCCGCTCGCTGGCCGCTACGCAAGGGCGATTGTCGCCGCGCGCAAGGTCGCACCGCTCGAACGATCGGGCCAGCTCGTCGACGTGTTGCAGGAGGCGACCCCCGCCGCCGTGCTCGGCAAGCGGCACCCGGCCAAGCGGGTGTTCCAGGCACTGCGCGTCGAGGTGAACGGCGAGCTCGCGACGCTCGAGCGCGCCATTCCCGCAGCGATCGACAGGCTGAACCTCGGCGGTCGCCTCGTGGTCATGTCGTACCAGTCGCTTGAGGATCGCATCGTCAAGCGCGCGATTCAGGCGCGAAGCCGTTCGACGGCCCCGCAGGGGCTCCCGGTCGAGCTCCCAGAACACAAGCCCCAGCTGCGCATCCTCACCAAGGGGGCGGAGCAGGCAACTGACGCAGAGAAGGCAGTGAACCCGCGCGCGATTCCGGCACGGCTGCGCGCGGCTGAACGAGTAAGGGAAGTGGCATGAACGCAACGGTTCCCGTCGAAGTCGACCCGATCGAGCTGTTCGGCTCGGCCGCGCCCCTGCGCGCGCCCGAGCGGGAGCGCGCCGACAGGCTGCAGCCCGCACCGGCGCCCGCGCCGAAGCCTAAGAAGAGCCCCGTCGTCGGCGCGATCGTCGCTGTCTGCGTGATCCTCGGCATTTTTGCCGCGCAGCTCGCCCTGAGCATCCTCGTGTCGCAGGGCGCGTACGAGACCCGCGCGCTCGAGATCGAGGAGCGCGACCTCGGCCGCGTTGAGCGGGTGCTCTCGCAGAACCTTGACAAGCTCGCGTCGCCGCAGAACCTCGTCGAAAACGCAGCCGCGCTCGGCATGGTGCAGAACGTGGCCCCGGCGACGATGCGCCTGAGCGACGGCGCGATCCAGGGCGAGCTCGACTCCGCCACGCGCGAGGCGAGCCCGAACCTCGTGCCGAACGCTCAGCTCGAGAACCTGCCCGTCGTCGACGCCAAGGGGCTCCTCACGAGCCGAAACGCACCCGTCGCTCAGGTTGCCGATGCTGCTTCGGCCGTAGCATGGCAGGGCAAACTTCCTGCACCCGAGACGCACTAGCCCGCACCGCGCGGGCCCGTAAGGAGACGAACGAGTGTTGTGGCGAACCCTGCGAGGCACGCGAGGGCGGAACCTGGTGGTGTTCGCCATCATTCTGCTCACTGCGCTCGCCTTCATGGTTCGCCTGATCGACCTGCAGATGATCTCGGCGGCGGCAATGAACGAGGAGTCGCACGAGAAGCGCGCCGTGCCCGTGACCGTCCCGAGCGTGCGCGGCGACATCGTCGATCGCAACGGCAACGTGCTCGCGACGACCGACGAGCGCTACGACGTGCAGCTGTCGCCGAAGAACGCACGGCTCAACAAGGGCGTGTTCCAGCGGCCTGATCTCGAGCGTGGTGCAGGCACCGTTGACGTGACCGCCGACCAGGCGTACGCCGAGATCGGCTCAGTCACCGGGCAGAGCGGCGCCGACATCAAGAAGATCGTCGACGACGCGATCGAGGTGAACCCGAAGTCTGACTTCGCCTACGTGAAGCGCGGCGTCGACCTCACGCAGCTGCAGGAGCTCAAGAAGCTGCAGATCCCGTGGCTCACGTTCGAGAGCCAGCATCGCAGGGTCTACCCGAACGGCGCGGTTGGCGGCAATATCGTCGGGTTTGCGGGGCAAGACGAGGTCGCCCAGGCAGGCGTCGAGCTGTCGCAGGACGAGTGCCTTGCGGGCGAGGACGGCGCAGAGACGTACGAGCGGGGTGCCGACGGCATCCAGCTGCCGGGCAGCGTCGTCGAGACGAAGAAGGCGCAGAACGGCGGCACCGTGGAGCTCACGCTCGACCTCGACCTGCAGTGGGCGACCCAGCAGATCATCAACGAGCAGGTGCAGAACGTTGGCGCCGAGTACGGCTATCTCGTGGTGATGGACGTGAAGACGGGCGAACTTATCGCGGTTGCCGAGGACGGTTCGGTTGACCCGAACGACGTTGGCGCCGTCGACGGTGACAGGCGCAACGCCCGGGCCTTCACCTCACCCTACGAGCCAGGCTCAACGTTCAAGGTCATCACCGCCGCCGCTCTCATCGACCAGGGCAAAGCGACGCCGCAGAGCACTGTCACCGCGCCAGACAACTGGCAGCCGCAATCGGGCGTCACCTTCAGCGACTGGTTCAACCACGGCCCGGCCGACTGGACCCTGACGGGTACGCTCGTCTACTCCTCAAACGTTGGCATCTCGATGCTCGGCAGCCAGCTCTCGCCCGAGACGCGTCACGACTACCTGACGAAGTTCGGGGTCGGGCAGCCAACGAACGCCGGCATGCCCGTCGAAGACTGGGGGATGTTCGCGGACGTCGCGGACTGGGACGCGCAGACGAGCTACGTGACGATGTTCGGGCAGGGCCTCTCCTCGACTATCGTGCAGACGGCCGGCGTGTTCCAGACGATCGCGAACGACGGCGTGCGCATCCCGCCCTCGATCGTGAAGAAGTGCGCGCCCGCTGAGGGGAAGGCGAGCGCCCCCGACCACGGCGACAAGGTCACGGTGATCTCGCCCGAGGCCGCGGCAGAGACCCGCAAGATGCTCGAGACGATCGGCACCGACGGGCTCATCAAAGACATGGCACGCATCCCCGGCTACCGCATCGGCGGAAAGACGGGCACCGCAGAGCAGGCAGACGGCCAGGGCGGCTACCGCACCGACTTCGTGTACAGCTTCGCCGGCATGTTCCCGATGGACGACCCGCAGTACGTCGTTGTTGCCACCGTCGGATTCCCGCACGGGGGCGACGGCACGGCCGCCGCGGTGACGGCCTTCCACGATGCTGCCGAGTCGACGATCCGCAAGTTCCACATCCCGCCGTCGAGCGGCACGTACGAGAAGCTGCCGATTGGCGACGAGCTGGGCTCGGCTGGGTAGGATTGATCCACGTGACCAGCACTACCGGTGATCTTACGATCCGACCCCAGCACCCGAAGAAGGTGACGCTCGCGAAACTCGCTGAGCCCTTCTCGCTCGAACTCGCAGCCGATGACGCGGGGGTGACCGTCACGGGCGTGACGATCGACTCGCGCGACGTGCAGCTAGGCGACCTCTACGTCGGCATCCCCGGCGCGAAGCACCACGGCGCCGCGTTCGCGGCGGCGGCCGCGGCGAGCGGCGCTGCGGCGATGCTCACGGATGCGGCCGGCCGCGACCTCGCGCGCGCCGCTGGCGTCGCCGAGCTGCCGATCCTCGTCTCGGAGGGGCACCCGCGCGCGATCCTCGGCGAGCTGTCGGCGCTCGTCTACGGCACCGACACGCTTGCGGCGAAGACGTTCGGCGTCACCGGCACGAACGGGAAGACCAGCGTCGTGTACTGCATCGCGCAGATTCTTGAGGCCGCGGGCCTGCGACCGGGCCTGAGCTCGACGGCAGAGCGGCGCATCGGCGACGAGGTCATCGTCTCGAACCTCACGAGCCCCGAGTCTTCCGAGCTGCACGGCCTGCTCGCCAGGATGGTTGAGCGCGGAGTCGAGGGCGTCGCCATCGAGGTCTCTGCACAGGCCATCGGCAGGCACCGCATCGACGGCGTGCACTTCGACGTCGTCGCGTTTAACAACTTCTCGCAGGATCACCTCGAGGAGTACGGCGACATGGAGACATACTTCCAGGCGAAGCTCGCGCTGTTCGCGCCCGAGCACGCGCACCGCGGCGTCGTCGTTGTTGACGGCCCGTGGGGCCAGCGCGTCGCTCGCGAGTCGCAGATTCCCGTCGTGACCCTCGCGACCGAGTACGGTCAGAGCGCCGACTGGCACCTCGCCATCACCGCGCAGACGCTCGACGGGGTCTCGTTCGTGCTCCAGGGCCCCGAGGGCGCGCACTTCCGCGGACGTGTGCCAGTGTTCGGGCGCTTCATGGCCGAGAACGCCGCGCTCGCGCTCATCATGCTGCACGAGGCAGGGATCCCGCTCGCTCAGGTCGAGGCCGGGCTTGCGAACGGGCTGATCCCCGTACACATCCCGGGCAGGCTTGAGGAGATCACGGAGGGCGGAAACGGCCCGAGGTTCTACGTCGACTACGGCCACACGCCGGGCGCCTTCGAAGCGATGCTCGACGCGCTTGGCGAGGTCGCCGAGGGCAAGATCATCTTCATGTTCGGCGCCGATGGCGACCGCGACACGACGAAGCGCGAGGACATGGGCAGGATCGCGGCAGCGGGGTCAGACGTGCTCATTGTGTGCGATTACCACCCGCGCAGCGAGCCGCCGGAGCAGATCCGAGAGCAGCTCCTTTCCGGCGCCCGCTCCGCGAACCACGCGACCCTCTACGAGGAAGCGGATCCGCGCGCGGCGATCCGGCTCGCCATTTCCCTCGCGGAACCGGGCGACGTTATTCTGTATGCCGGTCCCGGACACGAGGATTACCAGGAAGTTGCCGGTGCGTTTATCCCGTACTCGGCGCGTGATGAAGTACGCGGTGCGCTCCGCGAGGCAGGATTGCTTGCGTGATTGAACTGAGTTTCTCCGAGGTCGCGAACGCAACGGGCGGCACGCTCGTGCTCGCGGCGGGGGATACGCCTGACACCTTGGTATCTGGCGAATCCCAGACCGATTCCCGTGAGGTCGAGCCCGGCCAGATCTTCTTCGCGCGGCGCGGTGACGACACTGACGGACACCTGTTCGCGGGCAAGGCGGCTCGGGCTGGCGCAAAGCTGCTCGTCGTCGAACGCGAGCTCGGGGCCGCGGAGCTCGGAACCGACCAGGGGGCGCCCGAGGTATCTCAGCTCGTTGTCGCCGACGCGACCGACGCGCTTGGCGCGCTCGCAACCGAGGTCGTCACGAGGTTGCGCGCGAGCGACACGCTCACCATTGTCGGGATCACGGGCTCGAACGGCAAGACCACGACGAAGAACCTCGTCCAGGCGATGGCGGAGAGCCTCGGGCCGACGGTCGCGAGCGAGAAGTCGTTCAACAACGAGGTCGGCGGGCCGATGACGATGCTCCGCACGACGCCTGAGACTGAGACGCTCGTCGCCGAGATGGGCGCGAGCGCTGAGGGCGAGATTGCGCGACTCACCGCGATGGCGAAGCCGCACATCGGCGTTGTGCTCACGGTCGGGCTCGCCCACGCGGGCGAGTTCGGCGGCATCGAGGCGACGTTCCGCGCGAAGAGCGAAATGGTGAAGAGCCTCGACGCCTCGGGCGTCGCGGTGCTGAACCGCGACGATCCGCGCGTCGCGAAGATGGCGGACCTCACTGATGCGCGCGTGCTGTGGTTCGGCCAGCACCCCGAGGCAGACGTCCGCGCGACCGACATCGAGCCCTCGGCGAGCGGCACGACCTTCACGCTGCACGCAGCTGGCGAGTCGCGCCCGGTCTCGTTCCGCGTGCTCGGTGAGCACCACGTCATGAACGCGCTTGCTGCCGCGGCCGTCGGGCAGGCGCTCGGGCTGTCGCTCGACGCAATCGTTTCCGTGCTTGAGGCAGCGACGCTCGCGGCGCCGGGGCGCATGCAGGTGCTCGGCGGTCGCGACGGCATCACGATCATCAATGATGCCTACAACGCGAGCCCCGACTCGATGAGCGCCGCGCTCCGCACGCTCGCGCAGATCACGAAGCCGGGCGGGCGCTCGGTCGCGGTGCTCGGCCCGATGACCGAGCTCGGCAGCTACACGATCGAAGAGCATATGCGGATCGGGCTGCAGGCTGTGCGCCTGCGCATCCGCCAGCTCGTGGTCGTCGGAAAGGACGCCCGAGACCTGCACATCAGCGCCATCAACGAGGGGTCGTGGGACGGCGAGAGCGTGTTCTTCGAGACCCAAGACGAGGCATTCGACTACCTACGTGAGATGCTGAGCACCGACGACACGGTGCTCGTGAAATCTTCGAACGCCGCGGGCCTCCAGGCCCTCGGAGACCGCCTGGGGGAGGCATACGCATGATTGCCATGCTCATCGCGGCGGGGTTCTCGCTGATGTATTCACTGCTCTTGACGCCGCTGTTCGTTCGCGGCTTCAACAAGCTCCGCTGGGGCCAGCCGATTCGCGTCGACGGGCCGAAGGAGCACGAGACGAAGCGGGGTACGCCCACGATGGGTGGCCTGATCTTCATCTCTGGCTCGGTGCTCGCCTACTTCGTCGGCAAGCTCGTCATGGGCGAGACGCCCACGCCCTCCGCGCTCCTCGTGATCCTTATGGCCGTCGGCGCCGGCACGGTCGGCTTCATCGACGATCTCATGAAGACGCGCATGCAGAACTCCGCGGGCCTGGGCGGGTGGGCGAAGATCTTCGGTCAGGTCGTCATCGCGGTCTCGTTCGCGCTGCTCGGCCTGCAGTTCGCGAACGACCACGGCCTCACGCCGGTGTCGACGCACATCTCGATCTTCCGCGACCTGCCGTTTGACTTCATGAGCCTCGGCGTCATCGCTGGGACGATCCTCGTGATCCTGTGGGTCATGGTGATTGTGACAGCGACGACGAACGCCGTGAACGTGACCGACGGGCTCGACGGCCTCGCCGCTGGCGCCTCGATCTTCGCGTTCTCCGCCTACGTGCTCATCGGCTTCTGGCAGTCGGCGCAGAACTGCGCGGCGACCGCGGGCGAGGCCGGCTGCTATGAGGTGCGCGACCCGATGGACCTCGCGGTGATCGCCGCAGCTTTCCTCGGCGGCGTCGCCGGCTTCCTGTGGTGGAACACGAACCCCGCACAGATCTTCATGGGTGACACGGGCTCGATGGGGATCGGCGGAGCCATCGCGGCCCTCGCGATCCTCACCCGCACCGAGGTGTTGCTCATTCTCATCGGCGGCCTCTTCATCATCGAGACCGGCTCCGTGATCCTCCAGCGCCTGTACTTCAAGGTGACGAAGGGCAAGCGAATCTTCCTCATGAGCCCGATTCACCACCACTTCGAGCTCAAGGGCTGGGCCGAGGTGACGATCGTCGTGCGGTTCTGGATGATCGCCGGTATCTTCGCCATCGTCGGCATCGGTGGCTTCTACGCAGAATGGGTGCTGAACCAATGACCTCCGAGCCGCAGACTCAGGTGCAGGATCGCCTTGACGCGCTGACCAGCTGGCACCACGACTGGTCGGGCCTGCGCGTCGCTGTGCTCGGCCTCGGCGCGACAGGGTTCTCCGTCGCAGACACGCTCGTCGAGCTCGGCTCCCGCGTGCGCGTGATCTACGGCAAGCCTGACGCAGACCGCGAGCGCCTGCTCGACGTGATCGGCTCGGAGCGCGCGCTTGCCGAGACTGACGAGGCGCAGCTCGCGGAGCTCGGGGCATTCGACCCCGAGCTCATCGTGATCTCGCCCGGCTACCCCTCGCACCATCCCGTGGTGACCTGGGCGACCGAGCACGATGTGGCCGTCTGGGGTGACATCGAGCTCGGTTGGCGCCTGCGCGACAAGACCGCCCGCGTCGCCGACTGGATCTGCATCACCGGCACGAACGGGAAGACGACGACGACGCAGCTCACCGCGCACATGCTCGTCGCAGGCGGCCTGCGGGCCGCGCCCGTCGGCAACATCGGTACGCCGCTGCTCGACGCGCTCCGCGACCCCGTCGGTTACGACGTGCTCGTGCTCGAACTCTCGAGTTTCCAGCTCGAGCGGGTGCACTCGATGTCGCCCTACGCGAGCGCCTGCCTGAACCTTGCGGACGACCACCTCGACTGGCACGGCGGGGCCGAGGCCTACCGCAATGCCAAGGCGAAGGTCTACGAAAACACTCAGGTCGCCTGCGTGTACAACCGCGGCGACCTCGAAACCGAGCGCATGGTCGAGGAGGCAGACGTCATTGAGGGCGCCCGCGCGATCAGCTTCGGGCTCGACTCGCCGCCTCCGAGCGGCTTCGGGGTCGTCGAGGGCATCCTCGTCGACCGCGGCTTCCACACCGGCCGCCGCGACGAGGCCTACGAGCTCGTCACGGTTGACGAGCTCAAGGATCGCGGCATTGGCCAGCCCCACATGGGCCTGAACATCCTCGCCGCGGCAGCGCTCGCGCGCTCGCGCGGCGTCGAGCCGGCCGAGATCGCGAGCGCCGTGCTGAGCTTCACCCCCGACGCGCACCGCGCCCAGCAGCTCGGCGAGCACGCCGGGGTGCGCTGGGTCGACGACTCGAAGGCAACGAACGTGCACGCGGCTGACGCGTCGCTGAAGGCGCTGTCTGGCGTCGTGTGGGTCGTCGGCGGGTTGCTCAAGGGAGTCGACATCACGCCGCTCGTCACCGAGCACGCGTCGCGGCTGCGCGCCGCGGTCGTCATCGGCGCTGATCGCGCAGAGGTGCTCCGCATCCTCGCCGAGCAGGCCCCGGGCGTTCCGGTCGCCGAGGTCACTGCCGAGCGCGGGCTCGACGTCATGCGGGAGGCCGTTCGCGCTGCCGCTGGGCTCGCGCAAGCGGGCGACACCGTGCTGCTCTCGCCGGCCTCGGCGTCGATGGACCAGTTCGCCGACTACGCAGATCGCGGGAGGGCGTTCCAGGACGCGCTGCGGGAGCTTGCGGCGGATTCGGAGTAGCTGATGGCTGCGCGGGGCGGGGGAGCAGGCAGCGGAAAATCCGTGCCGCCCGTCGCCGGTACCCGGATCTCGCTCGGCGCCGGCGCGAAGACGGGCAACAACCGCACGGTTGCGCTGCTCTGGGGCATCACGCTGTTTCTCACCGGCATCGGGCTCATCATGGTGCTCTCGGCGTCGTCCGTGACCTCGTACACCCAAGACCAGGGCTCGCTCGGGGGCTTCACGCGGCAGCTCGTTTTCGCCGCCCTTGGCCTGCCGCTCATGGTGTTCGCCGCGACCCGCAAGCTCGACTTCTGGAAGCGCTGGGCCTGGTGGTTCTTCGGCGCGGGCCTGCTGCTGCAGGCGCTCGTCTTCACGCCTCTCGGTTTCGCCGTCGGCGGCAACCGCAACTGGCTGCTCATAGGCAACATCCAGGCGCAGCCCTCTGAAGCGCTGAAGCTCGCGCTCGTGGTCTGGATCGGGGCGGTGCTCCTGAAGAAGGAGAAGTACCTCGGGCAGGTGTCGCACGAGCTCGTGCCGGTCATCTTCCCCGGCGCGCTGCTCGCCCTCGGCCTCGTGCTCGGAGGCCGCGATCTCGGCACCGTGCTCATCATGGCGGCGCTCGTGATCGGCGCAATGTACTTTGGCGGAGTGAGCTTCAAGTCGCTCGGCATCATCATCGCGGGCGGCGTCATCGCGACGATCTTCTTCGTCGTGACGAGCGAGAACCGAATGAAGCGACTGTTCGAGCATTCCGGAGGCGAGTCTGACTACTCCGGCATCGGGTGGCAGCCGCAGCACGGTATGTGGGCGCTCGCGAACGGCGGGCTGTTCGGTGTCGGCCTGGGCGGGTCGAAGGCGAAGTGGAACTGGCTGCCAGCGGCCGACAACGACTACATCTTCGCGATCATCGGTGAAGAGCTCGGGTTCGTGGGCGCGATGCTCGTGATCGCGCTGTTCATCGTGCTCGCCGTGCTCATGCTGCGGGTGATCTCGCAGGCGCGCGACCGGTTCGGGCGCGCCGTCGTCGGCGGAGCGCTCGTGTGGATTGTCGGGCAGGCGTTCGTGAACATCGGTGTCGTGATTCGCATCTTCCCCGTGCTCGGCGTGCCCCTGCCGCTCATCAGCTCCGGCGGTACCGCGCTCGTGTCGTGTCTCGTCACGATGGGGGTCGTCATCTCGGTCGCGCGCGACGCGAAAGCCTACCGCGAGGAACTTGCGGAGGGCGTATCCGTGGCACGATAGGTGCATGACGACGTATCTCCTCGCCGGCGGCGGCACCGCCGGCCATGTGAACCCCCTGCTCGCTCTCGCCGATCGGATTCGGGCTCGGGAAGCGGACGCTGAGATCGTTGTCCTCGGCACGCAGGAGGGGCTCGAGGCTCGCCTCGTGCCCGAGCGCGGCTACGAGCTCTCGACGATTGCGAGGCTCCCGTTCCCGCGCCGCCCGAACGGGTATGCGCTGACATTCCCCGCGAAGTACTTCGGGGCGATCCGCGAGGTTCGCGAGCTCATTCGCGCGCGCGGCGTCGACGTCGTCGTCGGGTTCGGTGGCTACGCCTCCGCGCCCGCGTACCGGGCGGCGGCGAAGGAAGGTATCCCGTCGGTGATCCACGAGGCGAACGCGAAGCCGGGAATGGCGAACAAGCTCGGCGCGAAGTCCACCGAGTTTGTCGGCGTGACGTTTGCGGGAACCCCGATCCGGCACGCCCGGGTGACAGGCATGCCGTTGCGCCCCGAGATCGAGGAGCTTGACCTCGGAGCGCTGCGCGGCGAGGCCCGCGCGCACTTCGGCTTTGACCCTGAGCGGCCGACGCTGCTCGTGACGGGCGGCTCCCTCGGCGCGCGAGCGATCAACCGGGGTATCTCCGGGTCGGCGCGAGCAATCGTCGACGCTGGGGTGCAGGTGCTGCACGTCTGGGGTGGGCTGACTGAGCTTGAGGATCCAGGCGTGCCCGGGTACCAGGTCATCGAGTACTGCGATCGCATGGACCTCGCGTTCGCCGCGTGCGACCTCGCGATCTCCCGCGCGGGCTCCACGACGGTGAGCGAGCTCTCTGGCCTCGGCGTTCCCGCGGTGTTCGTGCCGCTCAGCCATGGCAACGGCGAACAGCGCGCGAACGCGGCGGGTGTCGTTGGCGCAGGCGGCGCTCTCATGGTCGACGACGCCGAGCTCACGCCCGCGTGGGTCACGGGCACGCTTCTACCGCTCCTCGCCGATCGCGACAGGCTCGCCGACATGTCGGCACGCGCGAAGGGCGCAGGCGCGCTCGACGGCACCGCGAAGCTGTACGACCTCGTGCGCGAAGCCCTTGCGTCCCGGTAGCGCGGCGCCCGCCATCGCCCCGCGCTCGTGGGCGATGCTCGCCGTGATGGTGTTCGGGCAGGCCTCAACCACGGTGGTGACCGCGACGCCCGCCTTCCTCATTCCGTACCTCCACGCCGACCAGGGCATGAGCCTTGCGAGCGCCGGCATGCTCGCGGGTGCCCCGCACCTCGGCCTGGTGCTCACGCTCATCGCGTGGGGCGCGCTCACCGACCGCGTCGGCGAGCGGCGGGTGCTGCTTGTCGGTCTGAGCCTCACGACGCTCGCGGTCGTTGCGTCGATGGCGGCGCAGGGGTTCGTGTGGCTCGGGGTGGCGCTCGTCGCGAGCGGCGCGATGTCCGCCTGCATCAACAACGCGAGTGGCCGCCTCATCACCGGCTGGTTCCCGGCGGAGAAGCGCGGCCTTGCGATGGGCATCCGCCAGACCTGCCAGCCCGTCGGCATGGCGATCGCCGCCCTTGCCGTGCCCGCGCTCGCGAATGCGTTCGGGATCGTTGGGGCGCTCGCATTCGGCGGCGCACTCACGCTCATCAGCCTGCTCGCGTGCGCCGTCATCGTCGTCGACCCGATGATCCCCGCAAAGGCACTCGCGCAGGCGAGCAGCAACCCGTACCGCGAATCGTCAGCGCTCGCGCGCATCCACGCGGTGTCCGTGCTGCTCGTGATCCCGCAGTTCGTGCTCTCGTCGTTCGGGCTCGTCTGGTTCGTGATCGGCTTCGGCTGGAGCGAGCTCGCGGCAGGCGCCCTCGTCGCCGGAGCACAGCTCATCGGTGCCGCGGGGCGCATCGCTGCCGGCGTCTGGAGCGACCGGGCGAGTTCGCGGCTGCGGCCGATCAGGCTCATCGCGCTCGCGTGCGCGGCGCTGCTCGTCATTTCGGCCGCGTTCGGCTGGGCCGACTGGGCGATCCCGGCAGCGGTCGCGTACGTGCTCGTGAGCTGCGTGAGCGTCGCTGACAACGGGCTCGCCTTCACCGCGGTCGCCGAGATTGCGGGGCCGCGCTGGTCTGGTAGGGCGCTCGGCGCGCAGAACACGGGCCAGTTCCTCGCGTCTGGCCTGCTGCCGCCGCTCATCGGCGCCATGATCGCGTCTCTTGGCATGCCAGCGACGCTCGCGCTCGTCGCGCTCGCGCCGCTCCTTGCGGCGCCCGTGCTGCCGTCGGAAGAGCTCGCTCACGCGACGGCGAAGCGCACCGTCAAAGCGGTACGCTAGAGGCGCGCACGGGCGGCGGGATCGAGACTGGATCTGGCAGCCGCCCGCACCCAACCCGCTGAGGAGGCACCCTGATGATCTATCCCGATCTCGAGCTTGAGATCCCTGAAGACCTCGGGCGCGTGCACTTCGTGGGTATCGGCGGGGCGGGGATGAGCGCGATCGCGCACATGATGCACGCGGCGGGCGTCGTCGTGACGGGCTCCGACCGCGGCGCGAACTACAGCACTCAGGCGCTCGAAGCCGCGGGGGTGCGCGTCGCTGTCGGTCACGCCCCGGAGAACGTCGGCGATGCCGACACGCTCGTCGTGACGGGCGCGCTATCGGAAGACAACCCCGAATACTTGCGGGCGCGCGAGCGCGGGATCCCGGTGCTGCACCGGTCGCAGGCCCTCGCCTGGCTGGCGCGCTCGAAGCGCCTCGTTGCGGTCGCCGGCGCGCACGGCAAGACGACGTCAACCGGCATGCTCGCGACCGCGCTCCGCGGCCTCGGGCAAGATCCGTCGTTCGTCAACGGCAGCGTCATCGCGGGCATCGGCGCCGCGTCGGCCGCCGGGGCAGACGACCTGTTCGTCATCGAGGCTGACGAGAGCGACAAGTCGTTCCTCATCTACGACACGCAGGTCGCGCTCATCACGAACGTTGACCCCGAGCACCTCGACTTCTTCGGGTCGCGCGAGAACTTCATGGCCGCCTTCGTCGACTTTGCGAGGGGCGCGAGCGATCTCCTCGTGATTTCCTCCGACGACCCCGGTGCACTCGAGGTGCTCGAAACACTGCGGGCCGAAGGAACCTCGGCCCCGGTGCGCACCTTTGGCTTCGCCGACGGCGCCGACGTGCGCATCGTCAACGTCGACACGACCGCGCGGGCGCGGGTCGAACTCGAGATTGCGGGGGAGCGGTTCACCGAGCAGCTCGGTGTTTTCGGTCGCTACAACGCTGTGAACGCGGCTGGCATCGTCGCGGTGCTCACTGGCCTCGGGTTCGACCCAGCTGAGTCGCTGCGCGCGGTATCGGCATTCACCGGTACCCACCGGCGCTTCGAATCGCACGGCGAGCCCGGCGGCGTGCGGCTCTACGACGACTACGCGCACCACCCAACCGAGGTCGCCGCGCTCCTCGACTCGGCGCGGTCGGTGGCGGGCGAAGGGAAGCTCGTCGTCGTGCACCAGCCGCACCTGTTTAGTCGCACACGCACCTTCCACCGGGAGTTCGCTGAGGCGTTCGCGATCGCCGACCACACGATCGTGCTCGAGATCGACCCCGTGCGCGAAGCGCCAGACCCCGCGACGACCGGAGCGCTCGTCACCGAGTCGTTCGCTGACCCGAGCCGGGCGAGCTACATCGACAGCTGGGATGCCGCGGTCGCAAAGGCCGTCGAGCTGACCTCACCCGGTGACCTCGTGCTTGTCGTCGGCGCGGGCAACGTCTACAAGATCGTGCCGCAGCTCGCAGCAGCGCTGAGCGGGGCGGCCGAGGATTCGGGCCGCGAGTGAAGCGCCCCGGCGGGTTCGACCCGGGATCGAACCCCGAGGCTGAGCGCCTCGCGGCGGAGGCGAGGGAGCAGCGGGAAGCTGAGGCCCGCGCTGCCGAGGCGCGGGAGGCGGCAGCCCGTGACGCCGCAGCGCGTGAGGCCGCAGCCCGTGAAGCCGACGCCGTGGCTGCTGCGCGGCCGGCCGATGAACAGGTGACCGAGGATATCTCGTCCTCGCTCGATCTTGAGAAGCTGCGGGCCGTGCCCGACCGCGTGCGCTCGCTGTTGCCGAAGCGCGAGCCGCGCGACGTTGACCCCGTGGTCGCCGCCGAGAAGCGCCTGCGGGTGGCCGAGCGGCAGAACAAGCGTCGGCGGAAGCGCGAGACGCGGCGGTTCACCGCCGAGTCGCGCAGGCGCCGCAGGCGCGTGCTCATCGTGCTCGCGACGGTCGCCGGTCTCCTGCTGTTTGTCGCCGTCGGAGCGTTCACCCCGATCATGTCGGTGCGCGACGTGCGGGTCGAGGGCGCGGCGAGCGTGGACGCCGAGGCGGTCACGGCCGCACTCGCGGAGTTTGATGGGGTGCCGCTCGCGCTGGTTGACGAAAACGACGTGCTGCGCGCGCTTGAGCCGTTCCCGCTGATCCAGCGCTTTGCCGTCGAGCGCGTCCCGCCGCAGACGCTGATTGTGCGAATCGAAGAGCGCGAGCCGGTCGTCGCGCTGCAGGAGGGCGACGTGCTGCGCCTCTACGACGCGGCGGGGGTGGTGCTCGGTGAGGTCGCAGAGCGGCCGGAGGGGGTTCCGCTCGGCAGCAGCGCGATGCGGAATACCTCATCAAAGGGCTTCCTTGCGGCCTCGAAGGTCGTCCGCGACATGCCCGCCGGGCTGCGCGCCCAGCTCGCCGAGGTGAACTCGGTGAGCGGGCAGGATGTCACGTTCCAGCTCACGAGCGGCGTCGAGGTGTTCTGGGGGAACCCCGAAGAAACGAAGCGGAAATCGCTCGTGCTCGAAACGATGCTCAAGTCTCTCGGCGACCGCCCGGTGAGCCATATTGACGTCTCGTCGACTGAGTCGCCCATCTTCAAGTAGTTTCGCGGCGTGTCGAGTGCGGCTCGCGCCCGGTCACCCCATACCGTTGACACGAAAGCGTATACGGCAATACTAACTTTGAAGTTCAAGTAGAACTTTAATGTTGCTCGTACTTGAAGGTTGAGGGGACCAGGTGGCCATGAACCAGAACTACCTCGCGGTGATCAAAGTTGTCGGCGTTGGCGGCGGCGGCGTCAATGCCGTGAACCGCATGATCGAGCTCGGGCTCCGCGGCGTCGAGTTCATTGCGGTGAACACTGACGCGCAGGCCCTGCTCCTGAGTGACGCCGACGTCAAGCTCGACGTCGGCCGCGAGCTCACCCGCGGTCTCGGCGCCGGAGCCGACCCCGAGGTTGGCCGCCGCGCTGCCGAAGACCACGCGGAAGAGATCGAGGAGGCCCTCGCCGGGGCCGACATGGTCTTCGTCACCGCTGGCGAGGGCGGCGGAACCGGCACCGGTGCTGCCCCCGTCGTTGCGCGCATTGCGAAGTCGATTGGCGCCCTCACCATCGGCGTGGTCACCCGCCCCTTCAGCTTCGAAGGCAAGCGCCGCGCTGCGCAGGCCGACGCCGGCGTCAACACGCTGCGCGAGGCCGTCGACACGCTCATCGTCGTGCCGAACGACCGCCTGCTCGAGATCAGCGAGCCCGGCATCAGCATGATTGACGCGTTCGCCGCGGCCGACCAGGTGCTCCTGGCCGGCGTGCAGGGCATCACTGACCTCATCACGACCCCCGGCCTCATCAACCTTGACTTCGCAGACGTGAAGTCTGTCATGCAGGGTGCCGGCTCCGCGCTCATGGGCATCGGCTCGGCCCGCGGTGCCGACCGCGCGATCAAGGCTGCCGAGCTCGCGGTCGCCTCGCCGCTGCTCGAAGCGTCAATCGAGGGTGCGCACGGCGTGCTGTTCTCGATCCAGGGTTCCTCGAACCTCGCGCTGAGCGAGATCACCGAGGCCTCCACGCTCGTGCAGGATGTGGTGCACCCCGAGGCGAACATCATCTTCGGTACCGTCATCGACGAGACCCTCGGCGACGAGGTGCGCGTGACGGTCATTGCCGCTGGTTTCGACGAGGAGCCCAACGTGCAGAACCGCTCGGCCGCCGCCGACCGTGGGCGTCGCGCGGGTCACGTTGAGAGCATCGAGGAGGCGTCGGCTGTGAGCGCGGCGCTCGCCGGTACCGGCGCTCGGGCGACCGACGCTGCCTCGGCCGACGAGCCGGGCGAATTTGGAGGTGCGCTCGCGCACCCGCCCGTTGAAGAGCAGCTGCGCGACCCCGCGTTCGACGGAGACGATGACGACGATCTCGACATCCCGGCATTCCTGAGGTAGGTGCGGCGTGAGTCTCACCGAAGCTCAGCCCGGCTACGAGGGCCTTGCGGATCGCCTGCACGCCGTGCAGAGCGGAATCGCGGACGCGTGCCGAGCGGCCGGGCGCGACGCTTCCGAGACGACGCTCATCGTGGTGACGAAGTTTCACCCGGCGAGCCTCGTCTCGGCGCTCGCCGACCTCGGGGTCCGCGACATTGGCGAGAACCGGCACCAGGAGGCCCAGGCGAAGGCCGCGGAGCTCTCGGGGCTCGACCTGAACTGGCACTACATTGGGCAACTGCAAACCAAGAAAGCCCGGCAGGCTGCGCAGTACGCTTCGGCCATCCACTCGATTGACCGGGCTCGGCTCGTGGATGCGCTCGCGAGTGCCGACCGGACGGTCGACGCGTTTCTGCAGATCAACCTCACCGACGACCCCGGTCGCGGGGGAGCGGCGCCGAGCGAGATCGAGTCGCTCACGGAGCAGATGCTCGGAACCCCGACGCTTCGACTCAGGGGAGTCATGGCGGTCGCCCCGCTCGAGGAAGCCGCAGCGAGCGCGTTCGAACGACTTGCCGGGTATTCCGACCGCGTGCGCGCCCTGGCCCCCGAGGCCACTGCGATCTCCGCAGGAATGACCCACGACTACGCGGAGGCTATCGCGGCCGGGGCGACACACCTGCGGATCGGCAGCGCAATCACAGGAAACCGGCCAGATGCCCGATAGTCTCAGTGCAAACAACCGTTGGGAGAACAGATGAGCAACCCGTTGAAGAAGACAATGGTGTTCCTCGGACTTGCCGAGGAGGGCCTCGAAGAGGAACCGGTCGTTCAGGCCGCGCCCGAGCGTGACCCTGCTCCCGCGGCCCAGGCCGCTGCGAAGCCGAGCCAGGCACCGCGCCCGGCCGTCGCGCCGCTGCGCCGCGTGACTCCCGTTCGCAATCAGGCACCACAGGCAATGAACGAGATCTTTACCGTCCACCCGACCGCGTACCGTGATGCGCAGGTTATCGCCGAGAGCTTCCGCGACGGCATCCCCGTCATCATGAACCTCTCCCGCATGAGCGACGAAGAGGCCAAGCGCCTCATCGATTTCTCGAGCGGCCTGACGCTCGGCCTCAACGGCCGGATCGAGCGCGTCACCAGCAAGGTCTTCCTCTTGACCCCCGAGCACATTGAAGTCGGAAGCGACGAGCCCCAGGCCGAAGCCGACGGGTCCTTCTTCGTGGCGCCCTCCGCATAGTGGAGATCGTCTATATCTTCACCACCGTTGTGCGCATCGCACTGCGGCTGTTCGTGCTGCTCTTGTGGGCGAGGTTTGTGCTCGACTGGGTAACGGTGCTGGCGCGTGGGTTCCGGCCCAAGGGTATCCTCGCGATCATCGTTGAGGCCGTCTACATGATCACGGATCCTCCGATCCGAATGTTCCGCAAGATCCTTCCTCCCATCCGCCTCGGCCAGGTCGCGCTTGACCTCGGCTGGTTCTTGACCATGTTCGCCTGCATTATTTTGCTCCGGATTATCCCGGGCTGGGCGTAAACACCGTAAGCTCATTGAGAATTTGCTAGCGTTGACGTGTAGACCGCGCAAGCGGTCCCACCCACAGAAAGAGATTTAACGATGGCCCTAACTCCTGAAGACGTTGTGAATCAGAAGTTCACGATCACGAAGTTCCGTGATGGCTACGATCTCGATCAGGTCGATGACTTCCTCGACACGGTCGTTGAAGAGATCCGTCAGCGCGACGCAGAGAAGCAGGAGCTAGAGGCGAAGATCGCCGAGCTCACCGCACAGCTTGAGGAGCGCGCTGCCGTCGCTCCCGCCGACGAGACGATCGTCGTCGACGCGCCCGTCGCGGCTGTGGCCCCCGAGCCCGTGGCGCCGGCACCCGCCGCAGACGACAGCGCACAGCGCCCCGACGCCATCAAGTCGAGCGCGATGCTGCAGATGGCACTCGAGCTGCACGACAAGTACGTCAGCGAGGGTGAGACCACCCGCGACGACCTCATCAACGCAGCTCAGACCAAGAGCACCCAGATGGTCGACGACGCCGAGCGCACCGCGCGCGAGCTCGTCGAGGAGGCACAGAAGCGCCGCACCGACGAACTCCGCGCGCACAGCGACGAAATGGAGCGCCTCAACCAGGTGGTTGCCGAGCTTCGCGGCTTCGAGAGCGAGTACCGCTCGACGCTCCGCTCGTACATCCAGTCCCAGCTTCGTGACCTCGACAGCTCGCCCGAGCCGCTCGTGAGGCCTGAGGGCCTCGAGTAAATCGAGGGTGAAGACAGCATCTTCAGCAGCAGCGGCACCAACTACCCGTCGTAGGGTGTTGGTGCCGCTGCTGCTCGTTGTCGTAGCGGCCACCGTACTGGTGAGCGACCAGCTCGTCAAGAACTGGGTTGTCGCGAACCTGCCCGAGGGCGAGAGCGTTCCCGTCATCGGCGAGTTCCTCCAGTGGCACTTCGTACGGAATCCCGGCGCCGCGTTCTCGATCGCGAGCGGGCAGACGTGGATCTTCACGATCCTCTCTGCCGTGGTCGTCGGCGTCATCGTCTGGCAGATTCGCAGGCTGCGCTCCATTCCCTGGGCGCTGTTCCTGGGGCTGCTGCTCGGCGGTGTGCTGGGCAATCTTACCGACAGGCTGACACGGGAGCCCGGGTTCCCTGAGGGCCACGTCGTCGACTTCATCTTCACGCCGTGGATGATGCCCGCGATCTACAACATCGCTGACATCGGCATCGTGAGCGGCATGATCCTCTTCGTGCTCATCACCATCTTCGGGCTGAAGATCGAGGGCGGTCGCGAGAAGCGCGGCGCCGACGCCGACGCACCAGAGGCCGACGACGCAGACGCATCTGCCGCCGACGACGAGAGGGCCGATGGTGGAACACCGTAGCCTGCCAGTGCCCGATGGGCTTACCGGCGAGCGCGCTGACGCCGCGCTCGCAAAACTACTCGGGTTTTCCAGGAGCTTCGCGCAGGAAGTCATCGCTGCCGGAGGCGTTGCGCTCGACGGCGAGATCATCCCGAAGTCCGCTCGTCTCGCCGCCGGCGCGATGCTCGAGGTGAGCTGGGAGGAGAAGACGGGCCCGACCGTCGTGCCCGTGCACCTCCCCGAGCTCGGCATCGTGTACGACGACGAAGACCTTGTCGTGATCGACAAGCCAGCGGGCGTTGCCGCGCACCCCTCGCTCGGGTGGACCGGCCCGACCGTGCTCGGTGCCCTCGCCGGCGCCGGTTACCGCATCGCCACCTCGGGCCCGCCCGAGCGGCAAGGGATCGTGCACCGGCTCGACGCTGGTACGAGCGGACTCATGATCGTGGCGAAGAGCGAGCGCGCCTACAGCCTCCTCAAGCGCGCCTTCCGAGACCGCGAGGTGACGAAGATTTACCACGCCGTCGTGCAGGGGCACCCCGACCCGTTCTCGGGCACGATCGAGGGCCCCATCGGCCGCCACCCCGGCCACGAGTGGAAGTTCGCGGTGACGAGCGACGGAAAGCCGTCGATCACGCACTACGAGACGCTCGAAGCGTTCCCGTTTGCGACCCTCCTCGAGGTTGAGCTCGAGACGGGCCGTACGCACCAGATTCGCGTGCACATGTCGGCCCAGCGCCACCCGTGCGTCGGCGACGCGATGTACGGCGCAGACCCGGTGCTGTCCGAACGCCTCGGCCTCACGCGCCAGTGGCTGCACGCGATGCGGCTCGGGTTCCGGCACCCGGGCACGGGCGAGCCCGTTGAGTTCGAGTCGACCTACCCGGCCGATCTGCAGCACGCGATCGACGTTCTCGACGCCTGACCCGCTGATGTGAGCCCACCGCAGATCCTGCGGTGGGCTCAGCGCTTTCGGCAGTCCCATAGCTTTGGGCGGCTACCGTGAGGTTGGTGACGCCCGGATCGGCACCATGAGGACCTCCTGCCTCTTCTCGAAAGGGGAGCGCTGTGCCGAAACAACCTCTTAGGGTGCTTTCGCTGAGCTGGGCCATACCCGAACACATCGGCGGCATGACCTCGGCCATGCTCGACCGTTCTGCGATGCTCGCCGAGGCCGGCTACGCCTGCGAGACGATGCTTTTTGTGCCGACGCAGCGGCGTGAGCACGACCGTGAGCGGCTCGCCGCAGAGGGGAGGCTGCCCGCCGCCGGGCCACTCACGAACCTCTGGGATATTCTCGCGGTCGCAGACACGCCGCGCCCTCCCGCGCGCGGGCTGCGGTTCACCGACGCCGCGCTCGGCCGCGAAACCACGCCCTGGGCCGATGGCGGGGCGGTACGGATGCGCACGCGGTGGGCCGACGACGGGACGACGGCGCTGCAAGTCGACCACTACCGCCCTGACGGCTCGCTCCTCGCCGTTGACCGGCGAGATGGCCCGGCGGTCGCTGGATCACCAAGCCGCAGAGTGACGCTCTTCGACCGCTCGGGAACTCCGGTGCGGGCGTGGCGGAGCATCTGGAGCCTGTATGCGTTCGCGCTCGACGCGCACCTTGGCAACGATCAGGCCGTGCTGTTCTACGACAGCAAGGTCACCTCCCGCTTCGCCCCGCGCTATCGCAGAGACGGAGTCGCGAGTGTGCACGTGATCCACAATCGGCACCTCGGGCACGCTCAGCCGCGGCCCTTCGGGGTGCTCTCGGCGACGCGCTCCGAGGTGATTCGCGACCTTGAGGCCTTCGAGCGCGTCGTGTGCTCAACCTCGGCGCAGCGCGATGATCTGCGCTCCCTGCTCGGCAGCGGGCCGGCGGTGAGCGTGATCCCTCCTGCGATTGCGGGAGGCGCGACCACAGCCGGCGAACTCCCGGGGCGCCAGGCGCCGCGCGCTCGAAAGCGCCGTCCCGCGCACGGGGTCGTGCTGAGCTCGCTCGAACCGCGGAAGCGCCTCGACCATATTGTGCGGGCGGTCGCGATTGCCAGGGAGACTCACCCGGAGATCACGCTCGACATCTTCGGCACGGGTGAGGGAGAACTCGAGCTGCGCGCGCTCGTCTCCGAGCTCGGCCTCGACGGGGTCGTCGAGCTGCGCGGGTATGCGGCCGATGCGAGACAGCGCTTTGCTGAGGCCTCGTGGACCGCGCTGTCGAGCACGCACGAGGGGTTTGGTATGGCGGTCGCCCAAGCGATGGCCGACGGCTGCGTCCCGTTTGCCTACGACATTGCCTACGACATTGCCTACGGCCCTGCCGAGCTCCTCAGTGAGATCCCGGGGTGCCTGGTGGCACAAGAGGACCCCCGCGCGCTCGCTGCGCGCCTCACCGCCTTCCTCGCGCGGCCCGAGGCCGAGTGCGAGCGAGTGCGCGCTGCGACCGCCCGCGAGGCCGAACGATTTCGGCCGGAGGTCATCGCGGCGAAGTGGCGTGAACTGCTCGCCGGCCTTGAAGTAGATCTCGCGGCGGGGCAGATCACCGCGGAGCGCCGCGAGGCGAAGCCGCTCTCCCTGCGCGTGTGCCGGCGCCCCCACTCGATAGCGATCGAGGCAGAGTTTGGCCTGTCGCGATCGCGCGAGCTCCCCGCGTCGGTCATGCTCGGGATCGCTGCCGCGAAGCCCGCGATCGAGTGGCGCCGCGCCGCACGGGTACGGCGGCTCCCGGGCACGCGGTACCGTGCGACCGTGACCCTTCCTGCGGCGGACTTTCCTGTGGCGTGTGACCGCGCGGGCTCCGGCGGCGTCGACATCGTGGCGGTGCTGGGCGGCGAGGGCCAGCCGCGCACGGTTATCGCGGAAGACGTGCGACTGAGCCCGTACCCCGCGACGGTGTTTGGGGTGCGTGGTGCCCGCCGCTGGGTTGCAGCGCTGCGCCGCAGGCTTCCTGGCGCGCGCGACTGAGGCGCGGGCGCTCCGCGGGTGGCACGCGGGCGGCGTGCCCTCTGCGGGCGCCTGCCCCGCGATCCTGGACATGGATCGAAGTGCGAGGCGGTACCCTTGAACAGTCTTCGAAAGGGGCTCTTGAGTGTCGGATTCTGACGGTTTCGTTCACCTCCACGTGCACAGCGAGTACTCGATGCTCGACGGTGCAGCGCGCGTCAAACCGCTCATGCAGGCGGTGGCAGAACAGGGCATGCCCGCGGTCGCGATGACAGACCACGGCAACACGTTCGGCGCGTTCGATTTCTGGAGCTCGGCGAAGGACGCGGGCGTGAAGCCGATCATCGGTATCGAGGCATACCTCGCCCCCGGTACGCACCGCTCAGACCGCACGAGAGTGCGGTGGGGCGACGGCGGTGGCGACGACGTGTCGGGCGGCGGCGCGTACACCCACATGACGATGCTCTCGGAGACGACCGAGGGCATGCACAACCTGTTCAGGCTGTCGAGCTACTCGTCGCTCGAGGGCTACTACTTCAAGCCGCGTATGGACCGCGAGCTGCTGCAGACCTACTCGAAGGGGCTCATCGCGACGACGGGCTGCCCGTCGGGCGAGATCCACACCCGCCTGCGCCTCGGCCAGTACAACGAGGCGCGCCAGGCGGCCGCCGAGTTCCAAGACATCTTCGGTAAAGACAACTTTTTCTGCGAGATCATGGACCACGGTCTCGAGATCGAGCGCCGGGTGCAGAAAGACCTGCTGGCGATCGCGCGTGACCTCGGGATTCCGCTGCTCGCGACGAACGACCTGCACTACGTGCGCGAGAACGACGCGGAAGCCCACTCGGCGCTGCTCTGCGTGCAGTCGGGCTCGCGGCTCGACGACCCGAACCGCTTCCAGTTCAGCGGCTCGGGCTACTACCTGAAGAGCGCCGCCGAGATGCGGCACATCTTCCGCGAGTTGCCCGAGGCGTGTGACAACACGCTGCGCATCGCTGAGCGGTGCGAGGTTGAGTTCAACACCTCGGCGAACTACATGCCGCGCTACCCCGTGCCCGAGGGCGAGAGCGAGGACAGCTGGTTCGTGAAGGAGGTCGAGAAGGGCCTCCACTACCGCTACCCGGGCGGCATCCCCGACGCGGTGCGCAAGCAGGCCGAGTACGAGATCGGCGTCATCATTCAGATGGGCTTCCCCGGCTACTTCCTCGTCGTCGCCGACTTCATCAACTGGGCGAAGGCGAACGGGATCAGGGTGGGCCCGGGCCGTGGTTCGGGCGCGGGCTCAATGGTGGCGTACGCGATGAGGATCACTGACCTCGACCCGCTGCAGCACGGACTCATCTTCGAGCGGTTCTTGAACCCCGACCGCGTCTCCATGCCCGACTTCGATGTCGACTTCGATGATCGCCGCCGCGGCGAGGTCATCAAGTACGTGACCGAGAAGTACGGCGACGAGCGCGTCGCGCAGATCGTGACCTACGGCACGATTAAGTCGAAGCAGGCGCTGAAGGACGCGTCGCGCGTGCTCGGTTTTCCGTTCGGTATGGGAGAGAAGCTCACGAAGGCGATGCCGCCTGCCGTCATGGCGAAGGACATCCCGCTTTCGGGGATCACCGACTCAGAGCACCCGCGGTACAAGGAGGCGGCCGAGTTCCGCGCCGTGCTGCAGGAAGATCCAGACGCGAAGCGGGTCTACGAGACCGCGCTCGGGCTCGAGGGGCTGAAGCGTCAGTGGGGCGTGCACGCCGCCGGCGTCATCATGTCGAGCGACCCGCTCATCGACATCATCCCGCTGCAGAAGCGCGAGCAAGACGGCCAGATCGTCACGCAGTTCGACTACCCGACCTGTGAGGGCCTCGGCCTCATCAAGATGGACTTCTTGGGGCTACGAAACCTCACGATCATCTCCGACGCGCTCGAAAACATCAGGCTGAACCGCGGGGTCGAGCTCGACCTCGAGCGGCTCGAACTCGACGACGCGCCGTCGTACGAGCTGCTCGCCCGCGGCGACACGCTCGGCGTGTTCCAGCTCGATGGCGGCCCGATGCGCGGCCTGCTGCGCCTCATGAAGCCGGATAACTTCGAGGATATTTCCGCTGTGCTCGCGCTGTACCGCCCCGGCCCGATGGGCGCAGACTCGCACACGAACTACGCGCTGAGAAAGAATGGGCTGCAGCCCATCACGCCGATTCACCCCGAGCTCGAGGAGCCGCTGAAGGACGTGCTCGACACGACCTTCGGCCTCATCATCTACCAGGAGCAGGTGATGTCGATCGCGCAGAAGGTCGCGGGGTTCTCGCTCGGCCAGGCGGATATTCTCCGTCGCGCGATGGGCAAGAAGAAGAAGTCAGAGCTCGACAAGCAGTACGAGGGCTTCTCCGGGGGCATGCACGAGCGCGGCTTCAGCGACGCCGCGGTGAAGGCGCTCTGGGACATCCTGCTGCCGTTCTCGGACTACGCGTTCAACAAGGCGCACTCCGCCGCCTACGGCGTGGTGAGCTACTGGACCGCATACCTGAAGGCGCACTACCCGGCCGAGTACATGGCCGCGCTGCTCACGAGCGTCGGCGACTCCAAAGACAAGCTCGCGATCTACCTCAACGAGTGCCGCCGCATGGGCATCAACGTGCTGCCGCCGGCCGTGAACGAGTCGTTCGCGAACTTCTCGGCGGTCGGCGACGACATCAGGTTCGGCCTCGGCGCCATTCGCAACGTCGGCACGAACGTCGTCGAAGCGATTCGAGAGGCGCGCGAGAAGAAGGGCAACTTCGAGACCTTCCACGACTACCTCAAGAAGGTCGCGCTTCCCGCCCTGAACAAGCGCACCATCGAGTCGCTCATCAAGGCCGGCGCGTTCGACGGCCTCGGTGGCACGCGCCGGGCGCTGCTCGAGATTCACGAGGGCGCGGTCGAGGGCGCGGTGAAGGAGAAGCGGGCCGAGGAGAACGGCGACGTCGGGTTCGACTTCGACAGCCTTTTTGCTGAGGCCGCGGAGGACTCAGGTGCCGGCGCCGAAGCGGTGTCGCTCGTTCCCGAGCGGCCCGAGTGGAACAAGAAAGACAAGCTCGCGTTCGAGCGCGAGATGCTCGGCCTGTACGTGTCTGACCACCCGCTGCGCGGGCTCGAGACGACGCTCGCGAAGGAGGCCTCTGCGACGGTCGAGCAGGTGACGAACCCCGACGCGAACTTCGACGGCGAGACTGTCGTGCTCGCGGGCCTCCTCACGAGCGTGCAGCACCGCACCGCGAAGTCGGGCAACCTCTACGGGATGGCGACGATCGAGGACTTCACGGGCGAGATCCAGGCGCTGTTCATGGGCAAGTCGTACCAGGAGTTCGGCCCGATGCTGCAGCCAGATTCGATCGTCGCGCTGCGCGGCAAACTCAACGCGCGCGACGACGGCATGTCGATGCACGCCTACGGTGTTCGCGGCATCGACGCCTCCGTGCAGGACGAGGCGGGAACGCTGTCGCTCACGCTTACGGAGTCGCGGGCTACGGAGCCGCTCATGGAAGAACTGCAATCGACACTGAAGCGCCACCCGGGCGATTCAGAGATTAGGCTAAACCTCATCACGCCGCACGCCGTGCGCGTGTTCGAACTGCGCGAGCGTGTGCGCATCTCGTCGGACCTGTTCGGCGAGCTCAAGGGCTTGCTGGGGCCGCGGTGCCTCATGGATGTAGAGGAGCTTGTATCGTGAACGACCTGCAGCAACGCATTATTCGGGAGCTCGGCGTGATGCCCGAGATCGACGCGGCCGCCGAGATCGAGCGCCGCGTCGCCTTCCTCGCCGACTACGCCGCGGCGCTGCCCGGCGTTCGCGGTTTCGTGCTCGGCATTTCGGGCGGGCAGGATTCGTCGCTCGCGGGCCGGCTCGCCCAGCTCGCCGCCGAGCGTCTCCGAGAGCGCGGCATCGACGCTGCGTTCTGGGCGATGCGGCTGCCGTACGGTGTCCAGCACGATGAAGACGACGCGCAGCTCGCGCTCTCCTTCATTCGGCCAGACCACACGGTTACCGTGAACATTGCAGACTCCGTGGACGGCATGGTCGCGGCGCTCACTGCGGCGACGGGCGAGCCCGTCAGCGACTTCAATAAGGGCAACGTGAAAGCGCGGGCTCGGATGGTCGCGCAGTACGGGCTCGCGGGGGATCGCGGGCTCATCGTCATCGGCTCGGATCACGCCGCGGAGGCGATCACGGGCTTCTTCACGAAGTTTGGCGACGGCGCTGCCGACGTTGTCCCGCTCCAGGGCCTCACGAAGGGCCAGGGCGCGGAGATGCTCACGGTGCTCGATGCCCCGGCCCGGCTGTGGCAAAAGGTTCCGACGGCCGACCTGCTCGACGGCAAGCCCGGCGAGACCGACGAGTCGAGCCTCGGAGTAAGCTATCCCGAGATCGACGCGTACCTGCGCGGTGAGCCGGTCTCGGATGCGGCGCGAGCCAACCTTGAGCGCCGCTTCCTCGCGACCGATCACAAACGACGGGTGCCGGTCGGCCCGAACGATGCGTGGTGGCGCAGCGAAGGAGAGAACGCATGACGACGACGTTTGTGCTTGCTGGCGGGTGCTATTGGTGCCTGGACGCGGCGTACCGCGCGCTTCGCGGAGTGGTCGCTGTGCGCTCTGGCTTCGCTGGCGGCGACACCCCGAACCCGACCTACGAGGCGGTCTGCACGGGCCTCACAGGCCACGCCGAGGTGGTCGAGGTTGAGTTCGACGAGGCCGTGCTGCCGGCTGAGGTTGTGCTCGACGCCTTCTTCACGATGCACGACCCGCGTCAGCTCAACCGCCAAGGGAATGACGTCGGCACCCAGTATCGGTCGGCAATGTTCTACGCTGACGAGACGCAGCGTGAGCTCTTTGAGGCCGCGCGCGTGCGCGCCGACGACGCGTGGGGCGGGGGAGTCGTGACCGAGATCTCACCGCTCACCGAGGTCTTCCCCGGGCCCGAGGAACACCAGGATTTCTTCGCGAAGAACCCCACGCAGGGGTACTGCCTCGCCGTTGCCGTTCCCAAGGTGAACAAGATTCGCGCCGGCTTCGCCGAGTACCTTGCTTAGCAGCCTGCCGAGTACCTTGCGCCCCGCCGCGCTCACCTACCGGGTGCTTGCGGCGGGCCTCATCGCGTTCGGCATCGTTCGCATCACCGGCGTCTTCGGCCCCGAGCCCAGCCTGGCGGCGTTCACCTTCTATACCGTGCAGAGCAACCTGCTGTGCCTGGTGTGGGTGGTCGCCCTAGTCGCTGTCACCGCTCGCGATCTCCGTCGCGGCGGTACCCGCGGCTTCTCGACGCCGTCGCCGCGGTGGAGCGCGGCCGTCATGATGGCGATTACCATCACGATGCTCGTGTACCTCGTCGTGCTGGTTCCGACCTCGTTCGTACAGGGCAGCGACTACGTGCCGTTCTCGCTGACGGACAACCTGATCCACATCTTCACCCCGCTCTTGCTGATTGTTGATTGGCTCGTGTTTGTCCCGAAGGGGAGGCTCCGCGCCGCCGACCCGCTGCTGTGGCTGCTTTTTCCGCTCGCCTACCTGGCTTTCGCGTTTGTCTACGGCGGGCTCGGGGGCGAGTTCTTGCCCGGGCAGCGCTACCCCTACCCGTTCCTAGACGTCGAAGCGAACGGTGTCGGTGGCGTCGCGCTGTGGGTCGCAGGCCTCGGCGTCGCGCTCGCCGGTATCGGCTACCTCTACTACTGGCTCGACCGAGCCCTCCCGCGGCGCCGCTAAGCCGACGCGAGGCGTGGCGTGAAACCGTTCTCTGAGCGCTCCTGAGCATCCTCCTCGCCCCCGACCGGGGCGCTGGCCGCAATGTCGGCCTCGTCGGGGGCCTCAGGCCGGTCGCCGACTCCCTCGCCCGCGCCGCCTCCCTCACCCGCGCCGCCGTCATCGGAGGCGGGCCCCGCGGCGACCCCGGAGGCTTTGAGAAACGCGGTGACCCCGAACCGCACGTCGTGGCCGACCCCTTCGGCGTCGACCTCGACCGCGGTGCCCCGCTTGCCCTCGTGCTCCCAGTCTCGAAGCCGGAGCTTGCCGGCGACAACGACGCGGTCGCCCTTCTTGAAGGCCTGCTTCGCGTGCCGCGCGAGGCCGCGAAACGTATTGATTGTGAACCAGTTGGTGTGGCCGTCGACCCACGCGCCCGTCGCCGCGTCGTACCGCCTGTCTGAACTCGCGAGCCGGAACGTGCAGAATTCTGCGCCTCCCGCCGGAGTGAAGAGTTTCGGCTCGGTCGCGATTTGCCCGATCACGCTGATGTGCTGGGACATGTGGTGCTCCTTCGGTCAGGGCGGCGCCGGTGCGCGCGCCGTGGGGACAGCATGCCCGTGGGGTGGAGCGGCGCGAGGCAACTTTCCGCCAGCTGTGGAGAGCCACGTACAAGAACCGGTGCTCGCGCGACTGTGGGCGAAGCTCTCAGCTTCGTGGGAGCAGCGCGACAGGCCGTGCCCATAGACTTGGCACATGGTTGAGACTCGGGCCCGTCGCACGGCGGCTATCGTGGCAGGCGCGGCGACACTGATGCTGACGCTCAGTTCGTGCTCGCTGATCGAGGGGCCCACCCCGGTGACGCCCGAACGGCCCCAGATCGAAGAGCCCGCGGAGCCAGCGGTCTTCGTGCCGGGCGGCACCGCTGAAGACAACCTGCCTTTCTTCGGGCAGGTGCTGCGCGAATACGCGGCGGGGGAGCAGCCGGTTCAGGGGCAGCCGATCGTCGATGCGCTCGCGGCCGGCGGGTTCGCGAAGACCGATATGCAGGTTTCGTTCGACCAGTCGAAGACGGGGCTCGCCGCTGACAGCATTTACGTCGCCGTGCGCGCCGGGGAGTCGTGCCTCATCGGCCAGGTCGCTGCAGAGGAACGCGGCGCAACCGCCGAGGTCGCGGCCGCCGTCGGCCCCGAGCGCAACGTGTGCCTCATCGGCCAAACGCGCCCGATCGACTGGTAAGCCGTCCGCGAGGCTTCCCGAAGCGCGCTCAGCCGAGGTCCCAAAGCAGCCGATAGTACGCGATGCGCTCGGGGTCAGCATCGATTCCGTACCCCTCGTACACGAGCGTGTCGAAGCCAGGCCCGTGGTTCCAATCGATGCTCCACGCGGCGACCGCGAGATCGGCCCACCGGTCGGCGACCCCGAGCGAACCGAGATCGACGTGCGCCGCGAAGTTGCCGGCCGCGTCGAGCAGCGTGTTGGGTGCGCACGCGTCGCCGTGGCACACGACTAAGCGATCAGGATCCGGCGCGTCATGCAGCCGCCGACGTGCCTCAGCGACGGTGAAGTTCCGATACGCCCGGTGCCAGTCGCCGGGGCTCTCGCCCGAGGCGACGCGCTCCTCGAACTGCTCGATGCGTGCCGGGATGCCCCACTCAAACGGGCACTCGTCGACCGGGAGAGTGTCGTGCAGAACGCGGAGGCCCGCGCCGATCGCGCGAGCGGCTATCGCGGGCTCGGCGATCCACTGTGGCTCGACAGCCGAAGCAGCCTCGAGCGCGCGCGTGATCAGCCACGATCCGGCCTCGTCTGCGCCGTGGCTCAGTACCTCGGGCACCGCCGCTCCCTGCGCCCGCGCCCACCCGAGCCGGTTCGCTTCCTCAGCGAGATCCAATTCGGGCGTGCCCGCGGCGACCCACTTCACGTAGCTCGCGCTCGCGTTACCCGGGCCGCCCATGTCGCGGAACGTGAGCCCGCCCAGCCCATTCACCCAGATGGGAACGAGCTCGCGCCCGCCCGTCAGTTCGCGCACGCGCTCGGGCACGGGCACCGGGCCCGTCGGGATCTCGGCAACTGCTTCGGGCTTGTCGAACATGAAACCGAGTGTACGGAGTCTGGGCGTGGGCCGCGCGGTCTCCTGAATTCGAGGTCAGCGGCGCCCGGAACGGGTAGAGTAGTCGGCGATACATTCCACCTCGTGAAGCAGGGAGTTCGGGGCGCACGCGCTCGGAAAATTTATGGCTGAATACATCTACCAAATGGTTCGCGCCCGCAAGGCAGTCGGCGAGAAGCTGATTCTTGATGACGTGACGATGTCGTTCCTTCCGGGAGCAAAGATCGGCATGGTCGGCCCGAACGGTGCGGGTAAGTCGACGATCCTGAAGATCATGGCTGGGCTCGACACCCCGTCGAACGGCGACGCCGCGCTGACCCCCGGCTACACGGTCGGCATCCTTATGCAGGAGCCCGAGCTCGACGAGACGAAGACCGTGCTCGAGAACATCGAGAGCGGCATCGCGATCAAGGGCAAGCTCGATCGCTTTAACGAGATCTCCGCGCTCATGGCAGAGCCCGACGCTGACTTCGACGCGCTGCTCGCCGAGATGGGCACGCTGCAGGAAGAGATCGACGCTGCTGACGGCTGGGACCTCGACAACCAGCTCGCGCAGGCGATGGACGCGCTGCGCACCCCGCCCGGCGACGCCGAGATCGGCCCGCTGTCAGGCGGCGAGAAGCGCCGCGTTGCGCTCACGAAGCTGCTGCTGCAGAAGCCCGACCTGCTGCTCCTCGATGAGCCCACTAACCACCTCGACGCAGAGAGCGTGCTGTGGCTCGAGCAGCACCTGCAGAAGTACCACGGCGCCGTCATCGCGATTACCCACGACCGGTACTTCCTCGACAACGTCGCGGAGTGGATCGCGGAGGTCGACCGTGGCCGCCTCATCGGCTACGAAGGCAACTACTCGACCTACCTCGAGAAGAAGGCCGAGCGCCTCGACGTACAGGGCAAGAAGGATCAGAAGCTCGCGAAGCGTCTGAAGGACGAGCTCGAGTGGGTCCGCTCGAACACGAAGGGCCGCCAGGCGAAGTCCAAGGCCCGTCTCGCGCGGTACGAAGAGATGGCGACCGAGGCTGAGCGCACCAAGAAGCTTGACTTCGAGGAGATCCAGATTCCCGCGGGCCCGCGCCTCGGCAACGTGGTCATCGAGGCGAAGGACCTGAAAAAGAGCTTCGGCGACCGCACGCTCATCGACGGGCTCTCGTTCTCGCTCCCGCCGAACGGCATCGTCGGCGTCATCGGCCCGAACGGCGTTGGCAAGACCACCCTGTTCAAGACGATCGTCGGCCTCGAGCCACTCGACAGCGGCGAGCTGAAGATCGGCGAGACCGTGAAGATCAGCTACGTCGACCAGAACCGCGCGAACATCGACCCAGACAAGACGCTCTGGGAGGTCGTGAGCGAGGGCCTCGACATCATCACCGTGGGCAAGACCGAGATCCCGTCGCGCGCGTACGTGTCGAAGTTCGGGTTCAAGGGGCCGGATCAGCAGAAGAAGGCCGGCGTGCTGTCGGGCGGTGAGCGCAACCGCCTGAACCTCGCGCTGACGCTCAAGCAGGGCGGCAACCTCCTGCTGCTTGACGAGCCGACCAACGACCTTGACGTTGAGACGCTGCAGTCGCTTGAGAACGCGCTGCTCGAGTTCCCCGGCTGCGCCGTGGTCATCACCCACGACAGGTGGTTCCTCGACCGCATTGCGACGCACATTCTCGCGTACGAAGGCACCGACGAGAACCCGGCCGACTGGCACTGGTTCGAGGGCAACTTCGAGGCGTACGAGGCGAACAAGATTGAGCGCCTTGGCGCGGAGGCCGCGAAGCCCTCGCGCAGCCACTACCGCAAGCTCACCCGCGACTAGCGCGTGACCGAGTGCCCGCAGGCGAGTCCTGCGGGCACTCGCGTTTTCGCCCCGAGTTTCTCCCGTGAAAGGATCACCACCCATGGCCCGAGCACACGTCAACCTGCAGCTTCGCTGGGGCGACCAAGACGCCTACGGGCACGTAAACAATGTCGTGTTCGCCCGGTTGCTCGAGGAGGCGCGGGTGCGCGTGCTGTGGCTCGGGGCCGCGGATGAACACACGGGGCTTGAACAGCATTTCCAGTCGAATGTCGCAGGCGGGCCGAAGATGCTCGTCGCGAGTCAGTCGATCGAGTTTCTCAGCGTGCTTGAGTACTCGGAGCAGCCTGTCACGGTCGAGCTCTGGATCGGGAAGCTCGGCGGCGCTCACCTTGAGATCCACTGCGAGATTGTCGACGGTGCGGCGGCCGAGCGCTCAGTCGTTGCCCGTGCGATCACCGTGGCGGTGATGGTCGACGGTGAAACGCTGAAGCCCGCGCGCCTGAGCGCTGCGGGCCGCAAGGCCGTGGGGGAGTGGATGGACGAGCCGCTCGTGCTCGGGCGCTAGCGCGGCAGCCTGATCATCGACTCCTGCGAGACGCTCGCGACGAGCGCACCCGAGCGATCGTAGAACCGCCCGTGCGCGAGGCCGCGGCCGCTCTGGGCCGTCGGCGACTCGAGCTCGTAGAGGAGCCACTCGTCGACTCGGAATGGGCGGTGGAACCACATGCTGTGGTCGAGGCTCGCCGCGCTCATCCCCGGCGTCGCCCAGGGGATGCCGTGGCGGCGGGCGACGGGCTCGAGCAGCAGGTAGTCGGACGCGAATGCGAGCGCCGCCGAGTGCAGCGCTTGGCCGCCGTCGAGCGGCTCGCGGCTCTTGAGCCACACGGCCTGGCGGCTGCTCGGCTCACCAGCCTCGACGAGGATGTCGCCCTCGACGTGGCGGAAATCGAAGGGGCGGTTGAGCACCCACGAGTTGCGGCGCTCGCCCGTGAGGTGGCCGTACTTGTCCCAGACCGACGGGAGCTCCTCTGGCTGCGTCAGGGCTGACGTGTCGAGGCCCTCTTGGTGGTCGAGCCCCTCTTCGCGCCCCTGGTACGAGGCGATCAGCGACATGAGTACCTGGCCATCTTGGTATGCCTGCGCGCGCCGCGTCGAGAACGACCTGCCGTCGTGGAGCCTCGCGATCTCGAACGTCATCGGCGTGTGGCTGTCTCCGGGGCGCACGAAGTAGCCGTGCATCGAGTGGATCTCGCGCCCGTCGGGCGCGGTCAGGCCCGCGGCCACGAGTGCCTGGCCGAGCACCTGGCCGCCGAAGGCGCGACCGTGCGGCGTCGGCATCGCCGGGCCCGTGAAGATGTCGTAGTGGGTGCGCGCCTCGGTATTCGCGAGGGAGAGCATCTCTGCGAGGTTCGGAGCCGGGACCTCGGTCGCTTGGGGGTGCTTGGCCGCGTCAGTCATACGCCTCAGTCTATGTCGCAGCCGTGCCGGGGGCGGCAACCTCGCGGCTCACGCCAATCTTGCGGCGCTAGGCTGATGCCGATGACCGCACAGATTCTCACCCTAGGCCTCGCAGACACACCCACCCGGGACGACCTGCAGAACTATCTCTCTCGCCTCGCCCGCCTCGGTGAAGCCGAGGTGCGACTGCAGACGCGGGGCAGCGCGCTCGCGGTCTACGGGTGCACGCAGGCGCCCTTGAGCATCATGGATGACTCACCGGTCGTGCTCGTCATGCGGGCCTTCCCGCTGTCGGCCGCGCCGACGGAACCCATCGACACTGTCGTTGAGGTCCGCTCGCTCACGGACAGGCTCGCGCGTGAGGAGTCGGGCCTTACCCTCGCGCTCCCAGACGTGACCGTTGCGGCGGCCTGGACGGGGGTGCTGCCGCCCGTAGCGGGCTGGGAAGCCCGCGGTGAGATTGACGCTGGCTCTCTCGCGGTCGTCGCGGCCGAGGGTATGGCACGCGTGGCCGAAAACGTGCCCGCAGACGCCGGTGACCCCGTCGTGCAGAAGGTGCGCCGCGCGGTGTGGGGGAGCGAGATTGCCCCCGGGATCCCTGCCGCGGCAGCGTTCGCGGCCGAGGGCCTCGGGTTCCTCGCGGGCGTCGATCGGCTCACGCTTTCCGGCACGCGCGCCTGGACGCGGTTGAGCAGCCGTAACGGTCACGTCATCTTGCGTCGCGGCGTCGGCCTGATGAGCTAGAATAGACGGGTCTATCTAGAGGAGTTAAATCATGGCTAATGTCAACGGCATCATCGACCCACCGATCGACGATCTGCTCGACAAGGTGGACTCGAAGTACGCACTGGTCGTATTCGCCGCTCAGCGCGCGCGCCAGATCAACGACTACTACACCGATCTGCACGACGGTAACCTGTTCGACAATGTCGGCCCGCTCGTCGACTCTTCGGTCGACGACAAGCCCCTGTCAATTGCTCTTCACGAGATCGTCGAGGGCAAGCTGCAGATGACGCCGAAGGCGTAGCAGCCCGCAGTGTCGGTGGCGCCGGATACCCTACTGGTACCGGCGCCACAGCTATTCTTGGCCCGATTCAGCGGCCCGTTCAACACCTATTCGAGGAGCATCCTTGCTGCGTCAGTTCACGTCCGAGTCCGTCACCGAGGGACACCCCGATAAGATCTGCGACCGCATTTCTGACTCGATCCTCGACGCGATGCTTGAGCAAGACCCGGGTGCGCGCGTGGCTGTTGAGACGCTCGTCACGACGGGCCTGGTGCACGTCGCGGGCGAGGTCTCCACGAGCGGGTACGTCGAGATCCCGCAGCTCGTGCGCGACGCGATCCGCGAGATCGGGTACACGAGCTCCGAGATGGGGTTCGACGCGTCATCGTGCGGGGTCTCGGTGTCAATCGGCCAGCAGTCGCCAGATATCGCGGGCGGCGTCGACGTCTCACTCGAAGCGCGTGAGTCGGGTGACGACGACGCGCTGAGCGCCCAGGGCGCGGGTGACCAGGGCATCATGTTCGGTTTCGCGACTGACGAGACCCCCGAGCTGCATCCCCTGCCGAGCTGGATCTCGCACAGGCTCGCCGAGCGCCTCACCGAGGTTCGTAAGAGCGGCATCATCCCTGAGCTGCGGCCCGACGGCAAGACGCAGGTGACCGTTGGCTACGACGGTGACCGGCCCGCATCGATCGAGGCCGTTGTGGTCTCGACGCAGCACGCCGCGAGCCTGTCGATCCCGGCGCTTCGCGAGGCGGTCGCGCGCGAGGTCATCAACCCCGTGCTTGAGCAAGTCGATCTGCCACGCGCCGACGCAGAGTTCTTCATCAACCCGGCAGGCCCGTTCGTCGTCGGCGGGCCGATGGGCGACGCAGGCCTCACCGGCCGCAAGATCATCATCGACACCTACGGCGGCGCGAGCCGACACGGCGGTGGCGCGTTCAGTGGCAAGGACCCGTCGAAGGTCGACCGCTCCGCCGCGTACGCGATGCGCTGGGTCGCGAAGCACGTTGTGCGCGCGGGCCTCGCCCGCAGGGCTGAGCTGCAGGTCGCGTACGCGATCGGCCGCGCGCACCCCGTTGGCCTGTACGTCGAGACGTTCGGCACCGAGACCGTTCCGACGGCAGTCATCGAGGCCGCCGTGCGCGACGTGTTCGACCTTCGTCCCCTCGCCATCATCCGTGACCTCGAGCTTCTCCGCCCGATCTACGCGCAGACGAGTGCCTACGGCCACTTCGGTCGCGAGCTGCCCGAATTCACCTGGGAAGCCACGCCGCGCGTCGCCGAGCTGCGCGCCGCTGCGGGGCTCTAGTTGAGGCGGCGGCGTGTCGTCAGGTGAGCTGAGCGACATCCCCGAGGCTGCAGAGCTTGCCGCACCCGCGTGCAGCTGTCTCGACGCTGAGGCGCCGAACGGTCGTGCCGTCGCCGAGGTGCTGCTCGACTCGGCGCTGCCGCAGCTTGACCACCTGTTCGACTACGCGGTCCCTGAAGAGCTCGCCACAGACCTCCGTGTCGGCCAGCGCGTGCGCGTTCCGTTCCGCAACCAGCAGCGCAAAGCCTTCGGGTACGTCATCGGGTTCACGGCGTCGAGCAGTTTCGGCGGCGAGCTCTCGCCAATCGCCGACATCGTCAGCCCCGTCCCTCAGCTCACCCCCGAGGTCTGGCACCTCGCGCGTGCCGTCGCCGACCGGGCGGGTGGTTCAGCCGGCGACATTCTGCGCCTCGCGATCCCGGGCCGCCAGGTTCGGGTAGAGAAGCAGCACCTCGCCGCAGTTGCGACAGCCAACACAGCTAGTGCTGCCGACACCGCCACTCCGTCGTCTGGGGAGGCGGCTGAGGGACACGCCGAGCTTCCAGACGCCGACTCCGCGGAGATCGCCGACCGGCTGGTCGCGGGGGAGCGGCTTGCGCTCACCGCGACGCACTCGCCCGAGCGGCTTGCGACCGGTGAGTGGGTCGGGGCATGGGCGATCAGGCTCGCACGTGTCGCGATCGCCGTAAAACAGGCAGGCCGGAGCGCGATCGTCGTGCTGCCCGACTACCGCGATCAGGATCAGCTTCAGAGCGCCCTGGCTGCCTTCGGCGCCGAGAGCGTCGTTCGCGTTGACGCACGGCAGTCAAACGCGGAGCGCTACGGGAGCTTCCTGCGGGCACTCGACCGCGAGCCGCGGATTATTATCGGAAATCGTTCCGCGGTGTACGCGCCGGCGTACGAGCTTGGCGCGATCCTGATGTGGGACGACGGCGACCCCGTGCTCGCCGAGCCGCTTGCGCCATACGTGCACGCCCGTGACGCGGCGCTCGTGCGCGCCGAGCAGTCGGGGGCCGGGCTGTTCTTCGCGGCGCACGCCCGCAGCGCTGAGGTCGAACGGCTTTCGCTCATCGGCTATGTCCACGACCAGGTGAACCCGCCGAGGCGCACCCGAGTCATTCACGCCGACCAGTCGATCGCGCCAGACGCGTTCGCCGGTCGGGTGCCCGACTTCGCGGCCAAGACGATTCGTGAGGGCCTTCGGACGGGGCCGGTGCTGGTGCAGGTCGCGACCCCGGGGTACGCGCCGGTCTCGGTGTGCGGCGACTGCGGCGACCTCGCCCGGTGCACCGCGTGCGGCGGTCCCATCGGGTTTCGCACGGCTGGCACGGCCGCATGCCGGTGGTGCGGGCAGCACGCCGGCGGCTGGGCATGCGCGGGCTGCGGCGGAAACAGGCTTGTCGAGCGCGGCATGGGATCGGCGCGCACCGTCGAGCAGTTTGAGCGGCAGTTCCGTGGCTTCCGGGTGCTGCTCGCAGACGGCGACAACCCGCGTGAGCGCGTCGATGCGAGGCCCGCGATCGTGGTCGCGACGCGCGGCGCCGAACCCCTCGCCGCGGGCGGGTACCGAGCGGTCGTGCTGCTTGACGCCGAACGGCTACTGAGCCTGGAGAACCTCCGAGCCGGCGAAGACTGCCTGCGGTGGTGGGAGAACGCGGCGGCGCTCGCGGCTCCCGACGGCGTTTGCCTCATGGCTTCGGGGGGCGGCCCCGTCGTGCAGGCCTTCGTCACGGGGCGGCTCGACGAGTGGCTGCACAGCGAACTCCGCGACAGGCAGGCGCTCAGGTATCCGCCGGCCGTGCGAGTCGCGAGCGTGACCGGGGGCTCGGCCCAGGTTGACCGTGCCCTCGCCGCACTCGGGTCGCCCGACACGCTGGCAGGCGTTGAAGTGCTCGGCCCGACGCCGGTGGCTGCTTCTGACCCGGCTGCGCGAGGCGCCAAGCTGGTGCGGGCGATCGTACGGTTTGAATACGGGAGGGGCAACGATGTCGCGAAACGACTGCGTGGCGCGCTCGTCGCCGACGCTGCGGGCGCTTCGTCGCGGCAGAAGGGGCGCGCGCCGGGGCGGGCAGTGCCCGAAGCGCTGAGGCTGCGGTTCGACGACCGGGGCGTCTTCGATGGGTAGAGAAGGCACGCCAGCTTCGACTGATGCCCCGCTTGCCGGATGGCAGTTTAAAGGAACGTTTCGCCGTTCGCAGCGCGCAGTCTTTGACGCCGTCGGCCCGTCACCAATCAGTCCCCTGCACATCGTCGCGCCGCCAGGAGCAGGCAAGACCCTTGTCGGCCTTGAACTCGCTCGGCGGGCCGGTTCGCGCGCCGTGGCGCTCGCCCCGACGACGACGATCCGGTCGCAGTGGGCCCGAGCGGCGACGGAAATGAAGGGTTCGTGTGCTGCGGATGGCCTTCGTGCTGAGAGTCCAGGGCAGGTGATCTCCGAAGATCCACAGCGACCGGGCGACTTCACCGCGCTCACGTACCAGATGCTTTCGGTGATGGAGGAGAGCAGCCCTTTTGACGACCTCGCGAGATCCGAATGGCTTGCTGAACTCGTCGAGGCTGGGCGTGAACCTGGCGCTGCGAAAGCATGGCTGAGCGATCTCGCCTCGTCTCATCGCGCCGCCTATATGCGGGGGCTGCGCAGGCGCGCAGGGCGGTTGCGCAAGGAGAGAGTGCGGGAAAACACGACCGCACTCGAGGCTGTGCTGCACCCGAACGCGCGTGCGCTCATCGCCCGTCTCGTGGCCCACGGCGTGACGACCGTGATTCTCGACGAGTGTCACCACCTGCTCGACCACTGGGCCATCGTCGTGCACTGTCTGCTCGCACGGATCCGCGAGCGGGGCGTCGAACCCCTCGTGATCGGCCTCACCGCGACCCTGCCGTCGGAAGACGATCGTGTCCTGTATGAGAACTACACCGGGCTGCTGGGTGAGGTCGACTATGAGCTCCCTGCCCCGGCGGTCGTCAAAGAGGGGAACCTCGCCCCATACCGGGACTTCGCCTGGTTTGTGACCCCCACCCAGGACGAGCTCGGCTTCCTGCGCACGCAGGACCGGGAACTCACGAGGCTCGTGGAGGGGACGCTCGGGCAGTCGAACGGCATTGCGTTTCTCGAGCGTGAGCTGCTGCAGGAAGACGTGCCAGCACGGGAGGGCGCACCCAGCGGTACCGCGAGGACGCCTGAGGAGCGCGTGGCGGCGGCGTTCAAAGCCGACTTTGCCTTCTCCGAGGCAGCCGCGCGAATGCTCGGCGAGCTCGCGCCGCAGCACCGCATCGTCGGGCTGGTGGGGCCGGAAGCCTCTCAGCGCGCGACGATGGACCAGCGAATTCGAGTGCTCGCGAGGTACGCACTTACGTGCCTGCTGCCTCACCCCGAAGAAGCGGAGACATGGGCCAGCGTCAAAGCCGTGCTCGCTGATTTCGGATACCACCTCACCGACCGCGGGGTGCGCCGTGGGCGTGACCCCGTCGATCAGATTCTCGCGACGTCAGTTGCTAAGGACTATGCGGTTGGAGAGATTCTTCGCCACGAACTCGCACGCGATGCGGGTGAAGAGGTTCGGGCGGTTGTGCTCGTTGATTTTGCGGTGCACGGGCACGGCGTGGGTGCACAGAAAAAGCGGGCCGGCGCGCTGCGCTGCTTCGAGATCGTAGCAGCCGATGAATCGATTGCCTCCCTGCGGCCCGTGCTTGTGACGGCTCGGCACCTGCGGGTCGCCGTGCGTGACGTCGGCGATCTCGTGCCAAGGTTTGAAGAGATCACCGGGGTGACGCCGACTGTCATGCCGACCGACAGCCCTGGAGTCGTGGAGCTGGGTCTCAGCGGTCTCGGGCCTTCAGCGATCGTGGCGGCGGTGTCACAGCTCGTTGCCAGAGGAGACGTGCGTCTGCTTGTCGGCACACGCGGTTTGCTCGGCGAGGGGTGGGACTGCCCGGCCGTGAACACCCTGATTGATCTGTCGGTCGCTGCAACGTCCGCAGCAACGCAGCAGCTACGGGGGCGTTCGCTGCGATTGGATACGAACTGGCCGGAGAAGGTCGCCCATAACTGGACGGTGACGAGCGTCGTTGAATCAGGTATGAAGCTCGACGGGGTGAGTGATCTTGCGCGCCTCTCCCGAAAACACGAGCGAGTGTGGGGCATCGCCCGCGACGGGACCGGGGCAATCACCCGTGGACTCACGCACACGCTCACCCGGCGTCAGCTGACGCAGCTCGACGGCATCGTGGAGAAACGCAGCCCGGCGGTTCGCGCCGCAGACGTGAATCGTGAGACTCTGCGGGAGCTTCCGGCCCGCGCAGAGACGCGAAGGCAGTGGGGCATTGGCGAGCCGTACCTGGGGGAGCAGCGGGAAGCGCTGACGCTGTCTCCGGCCGCGAGGCTTCGGCCGTTTGTGAGCTCGCTCACCCTTGACATCGTGTTGCTACTGATCGGGGTCGGGGTGGTCGCTATTGGCCTGCAGCTGTTCAGAATCGGAGCTGCAGCAGGCTCGCTTTCCCTCGTCGCTAAGCTCATCTTGTTCGGCGGCGCCGGTGCGGTGATGCTGTGGGGGACGCGGGAGTTCTGGAAGAGCATGTGGCTCGCAGCCAGGCAGCGAGCACTCCCTGCGACCGCCTACCAGGGTGCAGCGTTCGCCATTGCGAGGGTGCTGCACAGCCGGGGGCGTGTTCCCAGGTACGGTCAAGGCAACATCGTCGTCGTGCCGCTATATGCCGAGGGAATGACAGTCGCCCAGTACGCGGTTGAAGTGCGCGGCGGCGAACTCGCCGATCAACAGTTGATCCTCACACAGCTCGAGGAGCTATTGGCGCCGGTGCGTACCCCGCGTTTCTTGCTTGAGGTCGGCCAAGCACCCTTGCGCGGGCGAAGTGCCGTGTCGTGGCTCGGATCGCGCATCGCCGAACTGATCGGGTTCCGCACCCGCTTCCTGCAGGTGCCGACGGCGCTCGGAAGGCGCCGTGCGGACGCGCAGCTGTTCGCGGAAGAGTGGGGTCGGTATGTTGGGCCGTGTACGCTGCACGAGATCGACTCACCCGACAAACTTGCGCTCCTTACTCGGGCGCGCCAGCGGAGTGCTGCACCGGGCACCCGCACGGGGCGACGTGAGGTGTGGGCGTAGCGCACAGCGACTTTGTCTGCGAATTGACGTAGTTAGACGAGCCTGAGTACGTTAATCCGCAGACAAAGTTGAGGCCTGAGTGCGGGGCCGCAGCCTGCAGCGAGCGCGGCGGCAGCCTGCAGCGCCCGCGGGGCTATGCCTGCTGTGCGAGGCGCTCCGCGACGAAGTCCACGTCTTTGTCGCCGCGGCCCGAGAGATTCACGATGATGACGGCATCGGCCGGGAGTGTCGGAGCGAGCTTCACTGCGTGTGCGACCGCGTGCGACGATTCGAGTGCCGGGATGATGCCCTCGGTGCGGGTGAGCAGCTGGAACGCGTCGAGCGTCTCGGCGTCGGTCGCGGTCACGTACTCGGCGCGTCCGAGCTGTTCGAGGCGGGCGTGCTGCGGGCCGACTCCGGGGTAATCGATGCCCGAGGCGATCGAGTGCACGGCTGACGGCTCACCGTTCGCGTCCTGCAGCACCTTCGTGTGCATGCCGTGCAGCATCCCGGGGGTGCCGAGCGTCATCGTCGCAGCGTGACGAGTGCCCTCAAGGCCCTCGCCGGCTGGCTCAACCCCGATGATTCCGACGCCCTCGTCTTCGAGGAACGCGTCGAACAGGCCCATCGCGTTCGAACCGCCTCCGACCGCGGCGATGAGGTAGTCGGGAAGCCTGCCCTCTGCCTCGAGCACCTGCGCACGCGCCTCGCGGCCGACGACCGACTGGAAGTCGCGCACCATCGACGGGTACGGGTGCGGACCAACGACCGAACCGATCGCGAAGAAGTACTCTTCGGGGTTCGCAGCGTAGACACCGAACGCAGAGTCGACGGCTTCCTTCAGCGTCTTGCCGCCCTCCTCGACGGAGACGACCTTCGCGCCGAGCAACTCCATGCGCACGACGTTCGGGTGCTGCTTGGCGACATCGATGGCGCCCATATGGATCTCGCACTCGAGCCCGACGAGCGCTGCCGCGGTCGCGAGTGCGACGCCGTGCTGGCCGGCGCCGGTCTCAGCGATGACCTTCGTCTTGCCCATTCGCTTCGCGAGCAGTGCTTCGCCGAGACAGTGGTTAATCTTGTGCGCACCGGTGTGGTTGAGGTCTTCGCGCTTGAGGTAGACCTTCGCGCCACCGAGCTTTGCGGTGAGGTTCTCAGCAAAGTACAGCAGCGACGGGCGGCCGACGTACTTCGAGAGCAGCGCCTGGTACTCCTCCTGGAACGCGGGGTCGGCACTCGCCTTGGCGTACTCGCGGGCGACCTCGGCGATGGGCTCGACAAGGAACGGCGGCAGCGGCGCGCCGCCGAACTCGCCGAAGAAGCCGTGCTCGTCGGCCCGGTAGGGCGAGGCAGTGGTGGTCTGAGTCATGAGTGGAGATCCTTCGTGGTCACTGAGCGGGTGGGGTGTGTTGGCCCCGTGCGCCACTCGTGAGACAAAAAACACCGCCTCCGAGAGGCGGTGTCGAGGTGCATGCAGATGCGTGAAGAGTGACCGCCCTAGGCGGCCCACCACTGAATCACGATGTGCATGCGCCGAGTGTATCACCAGCACTACGTATGTGTCACCCGCGCTCGCTAGCATCGAAGTATGACGCTGCAGCACGCGACGGTCTCGCCCGCCCCTCGCGGATTTGGCGTGCTGACCGAGGCGAGCGCCGACGGGCTGGTGCTCGGCCTCGCCCCTGCACTCACTGTGAGTGGCATCGACCAATCGCCGAGCTTCTTCTCGGGGTTTGCGACTGAACCGCTCGTGCTCGCACGCGGTCTGCTCGTGCTCGCGGACATCACCGCGACCCGCTACTTCCAGTACGTGCCGACGACGATGCGCGATCCGGTTCTGGCAGCGAACGGCGATAGGCTGCGCGCGGAGAGCTTCTCCGCCTGCAACAGCGTGTACGCGCGGCTCGACCTGCTCGGCGCGGGCTTCGACGGTGGTGACATCGCGCACGGAACAACCAACGTTGACCTCGGGCAGCGGTCGCGCTCGGTGCTCTCAGCGGTGCGCCGTGCGGAGCTCCTCCACCTCGACGTCGGCGCCCGCGGCGCGGTGCTCGCCACGCCGACGGGGCACTCAACCGAGCGCCCCGTGAACATGCCGGGCCGGTGGGTGCGGGCATTCGGGAACGTCGCCGAGCTGCACGGCCGGATGGTGCCGCTTGCGACGCTCACCGCACCGGAGGCGCGCGCGTTCCTTTCCGCAGTCCCGCCGGCGACCGCCAGCGGCCGAACCGCCTGGCTCGCTCCCGCGGCATCGGGCGTGCGGGTCGTGTCGCGGCCAGTGGCCGGGGCCATCGCGGTTCCCGGGCTGCACCGCCTGAGCGCGGCGAAACGCCTCCTCCCGCACCTTCGTGGCGCGACGGTGTATGGCGCGCCGCACGCGGAGACGGGCGCTGTCGCCGTCGTGTTCGAACTCCCGCACGCGCGGCTCACACTCGGGCTGACCGCCGAAGCCTGGCGGGGGCACTCGGGAGAGGGCGCGCTCCTCGCCGCACTGGCGGGCGACGAGGTCGTCGCAGACGCCGAAACCCTCTCAGTGCTGCTCGCTTTCGAGCCGGTCATCGACGCCGGCAAGCTTGCCAAGGAAGCGGGGATCACGAGGGTCCGGGCCGACGGCGCGATCGCGGTGCTTGCAGCCTCTGGCCGAGTGGGCTGGGACCTCGCCGATGGCGCGCACTTTCACCGCGAGCTTCCCGATGACCCGACGAGGATCGAGCGCGACGGCCCGCGCCTCGCCGCCGCTCGGGCGCTCGTCGCCGCGGGGCGGGTTGCGCCGGGCCCAGGCCAGGGGAACTCAGAGGAGTCGCGCAACTGGATCGTGAGGGGCGGCGAAACCGGCGGCACTGCCAGCACTGCCAGCACAGCCAATTCAGCCGGCACAGCCGGCACAACCGGTGACAGTATCGTGCGCCTCGGCGACGACGGGCAGCTCGTGTGCGGCTGCGCATGGGGTCTCCGTCACGGCGCTGGGCGGGGCCCCTGCAAACACGTGCTCGCCGTCGAGATCGCCCGGGCCCGCGCGTCCCAGCGTACCCAGGGGAGTGCTCCGGCGAGGGCACCGAAACCAGCAACACAACCACCTGCACAACCACCAGCAGAATCACCAACACAACCACCAACCCCAACCCCAACCCCAACCCCAACCCCGACCCCGAAGGAGCAGGCGTGAGCGCCTCCGCAGCACTGAACGACGCACTCGCGGTCTATCGCGCGCTCGGCTGGACAGCAGCGGCCCCTGACCTGGGCCCCGAAGCGATCCTCGCCCTGCCGCTTGGCACCCCCGAGCAGCAGCGCACCGCGCTCGCCGGGCTCAGTTCTGGCGAGTGGGGCTCCTTCGAAGCCCTCGACGCCGCGAGCTACGGCTGGCGCAGCTGGCTTGGCGACGGCGTACACGCGGGCATGCTCGCGCTGTTCGCGATCCGGGTCGGTGTCCCCGCGAAGCGAGCTGTCGCGATCGCGCCAGCGGGCGGGGCCATCAGCGACGACCTGCTCACGGCGGTCATCGCCGACCGCGGCGCAGCGTACGCCCAGAGTTTCCTGACGCACGCCTCGTCGGGCGGTGGGCGGATGTGGATCGACGCGACCTCACGATTCGCAGGCACCACGGTGCGCCTCGTGCACCAGTGCGCGCTGCCGGTTCCCGAGGGCCTCGACTACCTGCGCGACTGGGCCGTGTACGCCCTCGGTGCGCCAGCGAACGAGGGCTGGCTGCAGCCCCGCGACCGGGGAGAGATTCCCGGCAACGTGCTCGGCCCCCGCTTTCGCGAGCACGCCGAGGTGGCGGTCGCCCTCGGGCTGAGCGTTACCGGGCCATTCGGTGGGCTGCTCCCGGCGGCGCTCGACCGCGGGTGGCTCGACGCCGATGCGGCGCTCGACCTCGCGTTCGCCGGGCTCGACTCCGCCCAGCGTCCCGGCGACCGGAAGGTGTGGGCCGCGTTCCTCACCGAACAGCTCGGGCTCACGGGCGAGGCCCGCCGATCCGACCTGCTCGGCCGGGCCGACGCGCTCGTGTCGGCCATCGCGACCGGTGACGCCCCACTCGCTGAGGCGTTCGGGCCCGCGCTCATCGCCCACGGCGACGACGACACACTCCTCGAAGTACTGCAGCTCGGGCTCAGCCTGAAGTCAAAGAAGGCGCGTCGCACGCTGCTCGCCGCGGCCGCGGGGCGCCCCGCACCCAGCGCAGCGACCGGTGCCGAGATCGCCGTGCTCGTGGAACCGCTGATAGCCGGGAACGACGTACCGCTCGCCCGTGCGGCAACGCGCCTCTTGGACGCCTGGGGCATCGCGCCGGTACCTGGCGACCCAGCAAGCGAGCGGGCGGCACCCGAGGGATCCTCATCGAGCGCGGTGCGGGGCCGCTGGGAAAAGGCCCCGCCGCTCTGGGAGGTGCCTCGATTCTCACTCGGCATCGGAGCCACCGAGGCGCTCGCCGCAGAGCAGACCGACGCACTCGCCACTGCCGACACCGACACCCTCGTCGGGGCCGTCACCGCCGCGGCCACGGAACTGTCCGGCAGGCCGGAGGGCGGCGCGGTCGACCCCGTCGCCGAACGCCTCCTCGCGCTGGCGAATGAACTGGCGCGGCGGGATCCTGATCTCGCGCGCACCGCTCTTCGCGGCGTGCGCCAGCACTGGGTGCCGGGGTTGCGCTGCATCGCACAGTGGGTCGCGGGAGAAGACCTCACCGCGCTCGACCGGCCCGCCCGCGAAGATTTCCCGGGGTCGAGGCCGACGATCTTCGGTCCGTCGCCCGCACGCGATGCCGCGGTGACGCAGCGACTCGGCCAGGCTCCAGTGCTGCTCTCAACGCCAACGTGGGATGACATGCGCATCTCCGCTGACGCGTTCACCGCAAGGCTGCGCGCGTATGCCTCGGAGGGGGCCGCGGCGAGCGAGGCTGACGTGCTGCTCGCCCTGCTGCGAGTTGACCCCGCAGAGGTCGCCCCCGAGCGGCGCGCCGAGCTCCGCCATATCGACGTCGCCATCGTCGGCCAACACGGGGCCGAGCTGCCGGTACGCGCCGGGGCCGTCGCCGCCGAGTACTTCGAGCACCCGCTCGCAGAGCCCGCCGTCGAGCTCGACGCGCAGCGGCACTGGTGGGCGCCCGCCCAGCTCGAACAGCCCCCGGCCCTCGCCGCGTTCCCGGTCAGGCTGAAGGCAGACTCCTACCGGAGCGACATCGAAGTCGGCGTGCTACCACTTGGCGGCGACTGGGCCGCCTTGACAACCGGTGACCTCGACAGTTCCGCGCTCGGCCTCGTGCTGCGCCAGCTTGTGCGGCGGCGCGCGCCGCTTACTCCGGGGCAGGCAGTGAACCTCGTCGGGGCGCAGCGCGGCCTCCACGAGCGGGCCGTAGCCGACGGCGTGCTCGCGATCAGGGAGGGGTGGGGGCGTGGCCTCCTCGTTCCGGGGGTCGCCGACGTGCGGAAGCTTGGGTGGGCAGACACACCGACGAAGCTTGCCGCGTTCGCGACCGCGTGTCTCGAACTCGCTGACGAGGGGATGCTCGCCGTCGTCTGGCCCCTGCTCGATGACCTTGTCGCGCTCTCGCTCGCCGCGCCCCGACGCCTCGCCGGAACCGCGGAGCTCGTCGAAGCGATCGGCGAACTGCTGCCGGCAGTGACCGCCGCCGTTGAGGCAGGCGACGCGCCGAACGACGCCCTCGAGGTTGCCAGCGTCAGGGCGCTCGCCGCCGGGGGAGGCTCGTCGCGCGCCGTCCAGCTCGCGCGGGCAGTCGTCGCCGCGCTCCCGCAGGCCGCGCTCCCGCAGGCCACAACGGGTCAGGCCGCGCCGGCTCAGGACGCAACGGGCCACGCCTCGCCAGCCCCGGCAACACCGGAGCAGCCCGCCGCGCACACCGCCGCCATGACCGACGCCGAGTTCACCGAGTTCTGGCCGACCGCGGTCCCAGAGCCGCAAGTGGTCGACGACGGGGCCGTGATCCGCGCGAGCTGGCACGACCCGGGCGCCTCGACGAGACTGCTCGAGATTGAGCTCGAGCTCGCCCCTGAGCGGCTCGCCGACCCGGCTGATGGCCCGCGCCGCTTCCGCACCCGCACCTCGTGGTTCTACGACATTGAGGAGGAGGGGCAGTGCGGCATGACCGAGATCCTCTCTGACGCAGATGAGGTGCGGCACGATTCGCGGTGGTGGCTGCGGTGGGATGCGCCCGCGCAGGCGATCAGGATCGCCGAGCACCGCAACTGGCGCGACGGCAACGCTGGCCCGCTCGGGCGCGGGGAACCGGTTCCACCGATCACGGTGGGCATGGTCGCGGTGCTGCTCAGCGGGATGAACCACGACAACGGCAGCGGGTACCACGTGCTCGCGGCGGTGCGCGATGGGCTCGTAGGCGCTGGCTCCGTGCGTCTCGCGGTCGCCCGGCTGCTCGAGAGCGCTGACTTCACGCCGGTGAAGCTCGCCGGGATGGTTGAGTCCGAACCTGACACCCTCCGCGCCCTGTGGCCCGTGCTCACGGAGTCCGTGCGCGCCGCGGGTTCGGTGAGCGGCGCCCCGCCGCGGTGGCTGAACCGCGTGCTCGACGCGGCGCTCCTGCGCGCACCCGCGCTCGCGGAGGCGACGCGGCGCGGACACCTGCCGCCTGAGGCCGCATCGTGGCCTGGGCTCTCAGAGCTCGCCGGGCGAAAAGGGTCGCAGGCGGCGCTGCGGAAAGCGCGAGAGCTGGTGGCCGCGCTCGGGGGATGACCTCGGGGGATGACCTCGGGGGATGACCTCGGGGGATGACCTGGGCAAGCCCTCGGGGGATGAACTCTGACGCGCGCGCGACGCCGCGGGGAGTGCGAGAATAGACGGATGCGTATCGTGTTTGCCGGAACCCCGGAGTTCGCCGTCCCCAGCCTGCGCGCCTTGGTCGACGCAGGCCACGACGTCGTTGGTGTCGTCACCCGCGAGGACGCGCCGCTCGGCCGCAAACGAGTGCTCACGCCCTCGCCAGTGGCCCAGGCGGCCGCGGACCTCGGCATTCCGACGCTCAAAGCGAACCGGCTCGGCACTGAGGCGACCGACTGGGTGGCGGAGCGCGCGCCAGAACTCGGGGTGATTGTTGCGTACGGCGGCCTCATCCGTGAGCCACTGCTCTCAGGCCCGAAGCACGGGTGGATCAACCTCCACTTCTCAGACCTGCCGCGGTGGCGCGGAGCGGCGCCGGTGCAGCGCGCACTCATGGCGGGGGAGCAGGAGCTCGGCGTCACCGTGTTTAGGCTCGTCGCCGCGCTTGACGCGGGTGATGTGCTCACGCGCGATTCGACTGAGTTCACTCCGGGGACCTCGGCGGGCGCTGCGCTCACCGAGCTCTCGGCGACCGGCACCGCCGCGCTGCTGCGCGCCGTCGACATGCTCGCGGATGACCCCGATGCGGGGGAGCCTCAGGTCGGAGAAGACACCTACGCGCACAAGCTCTCGCGTGAGGACGGGCTCATCTCGTTCGGCGCGGGAACTTCCGCGGATGCCGCGCTCGCGCACTGGTCCGGGGTGACGCCCGAGCCCGGCGCGTACGCGATGCTCGGCGACGATCCGGTGAAGCTCACCGAGCTGCGGCCACTCGACGAGCGGCTCGCGGCAGACCTGCCCGCGGACCTCGCGCCGGGCGAGGTTCGTTTTGTGGGCAAGCGCGCCGTCGTCGGTTGTGCTGGCGCAATAGGCCTCGAACTCGCGCGCGTGCAGCCCGCGGGGAAACCTGCGATGGACGGAGCCGCATGGTTGCGCGGCCGCGATGGAAAGGCGGACCTCGCATGAGCGGGCAGCAGTCACCCGGCGGTCGCCGAGGCAAGCAGCAGGGCCAGGGCTCTGGTCGGAGCCAGGGCCAACGGCGCGGTCGGAGCCAACGGCAGAGCCGCCCGCGGATCTCGGGCGCCCGGATCGTCGCCTACGACGTGCTGCGAGACGTCGTCGAGCGCGACGCGTACGCGAACCTCGCCCTCGCCTCCCGCATCAGGGACGCGCGGCTCGACGGCCGCGACGCCGCGCTCGCGACGGAACTCGCCGCGGGCACGCTCCGCTCACTCGGCAGGCTCGACCGCATCATCGAACTCGCGGCGGACAGGCCGGCGAAAGACATCGACGCGCGTACCCTGAACGTACTGCGGATCGGGGCGCACCAGCTGCTCGCCATGCGCACGGCGGCGCACGCCGCGGTGCACGAGAGCGTCGAGCTGCAGCGGCTCGTCGGTAATGAGCGGGTCGCAGGCTTTGTGAACGGCGTGCTCAGGGAAATCGGGCGCTCCACGAACGAGGAGTGGGACGCCCGAATCGCCGACACCGCGAAAAGCGCCGACGACGCGCTCGCGGTTCGCACGTCGCACCCGGCGTGGGTCGTCCGCGCGCTGCGCGACGCCCTCCGCGCAGAGGGCAGCGAAGCCGAGCTCGACGCGCTGCTCGATGCCGACAACGCGTCGCCGCGAGTGAACCTTGCCCTGCTCGAGGGCGCGGGCATCACCGCGGAGGAGCTCGCGCTCGTCGAGCCCGACGCGCTCGACGCCGTCGGGCCTTCGCCGATCGGCCTTGAACTCACGGGAGGCGATCCGGGCCGCGCAATCGCCGGAGCCGAGGAGCGCGCCGCGATCCCGGCAGGGCTCTTGCGGGTGCAAGATCAGGGATCCCAGCTCGCCGCGCTCGCGCTCGTTCGCGCGACGCAGGTACGCCCGAGTGAGCGCTGGCTCGACCTGTGCGCGGGCCCGGGCGGCAAGACCGCGATTCTTGGCGCCGAGGCCGTGGTCGAGGGCGCCACCGTTCGCGCGAACGAAGTGTCCGACCACCGCGCTGATCTCGTGCGGAACTCCGTGGACGGGGTCGCCGCGCTCTCCCCGGAGACCGTCACTGTTGTGAGCCACGACGGGCGGGAAGAGGAGGCGTTTGGTTGCGGGCGCGACGACCACGAACTGTACGACCGGATCCTGGTCGATGCCCCCTGCTCCGGCCTCGGCGCGCTGAGGCGGCGGCCCGAGGCGCGCTGGCGAAAGCAGCCGAGCGACCTGCCCGAGCTCACGGCGCTGCAGACGGAGCTCATCGATGCCGCCGTCGCGCACCTGAAGCCGGGAGGGGTGCTTGCCTACGTGACCTGCTCCCCGCACCTCGCGGAGACCCGCGTTGGCGTCGAGCGTGCGCTGAAGCGGCACCCCGAGCTTCGGGAGCTCGACGCGAAGGCCGCCGTGCGCGCCGCGGCGCGCGAGGACGCCGAGCCGTCGCTTCCCGGCGAGCAGCTCAGCGCCCAGCTGTGGCCGCACCGGCACGACACCGACGCGATGTTCATCTCGCTGCTCACACGAGAAGCGCAGTAGCAGGCAGCGCTCGGGGCACTCAACTGACTTCAGGAATCGCTTTCGTTTCAGCGATGTGACGCCTACTCTTTTCGTATGAAGGAGACGGGCGCGACGGGGCCCCGCCACGGTGACGCGGTGCGGGTAGCCCCAGGCGCGCCGGCGGAGGTGCCCGCGGCCCATACCCGCACGTTCGCCCACGTGCTCGTGAACACGGCGGTCGCGAACCTCACGACGAATTTTCTGTGGTTCGCCATCGTGTTCTGGGTATACCTGGAGACCCGGAGCATCCTCGCCACCGGGATCCTCGGTGCCGTCTACATGTTTCTCCTCGCTGGCTGCTCCATGTGGTTCGGCTCGCTCGTCGACCGGATGCGCAAACACCGCGTCATGCTCCTGAGCGCCTGGGCGACGCTCGTCGCGTTTGCTGTCGGCTGCGCACTCTTCTTCGCGGTGCCCGGCGACCTGCTGCTCCGCCTGGATGCCCCCTGGTTCTGGCTGTTCACGCTCGTCGTTCTCGCTGGCTGCGTCGTCGAGCTCATGCGAAACCTCGCCCTGGCGACGACCGTGACGCTGCTCGTACCGGTCGAGCGTCACGCGAACGCGAACGGCCTTGTCGGCGCCGTGCAGGGGCTCGCCTTCATCGCGACCAGCGTGCTCAGCGGCCTCTCGGTGGGACTGCTCGGCATGGGGACGACGATCCTGCTCGCCACGCTGTTCGTCGCGGTCCCGCTCGCGCACCTGCACCTGCTACGCATCCCCGAGCCCGTCGTCGCCCGCGATCCTGACCGCGCAGCCGTCGACTTCCGCGGCGGGATGGCCGCAATGCTCGCCGTGCCAGGGCTCTTCGCGCTCGTGCTGTTTAGCACGTTCAACAACCTTGGCAGCGGGGCGTTCATGGCGCTCCTCGACCCGTATGGGCTCACGATGTTCCCGGTGGAGGTCTGGGGCCTCGTCTTCGGGCTCGCCTCGACCGGATTCATCATCGGCGGTCTCGCCGTTGCGAAGTGGGGGCTTGGGCCGAACCCGATCCGCACCATGCTGGTGCTCGTCGGCGTCCTCGGGTTCGTGGGGATCGCGTTCACGATCCGCGAGTGGCCCTGGCTGTTCATTGCGGGTATCTGGATGTTCATGGCGCTCATGCCCGCGGTCGAGGCCGCCGAACAGACGGTGATCCAGCGCGTCGTGCCGTTTGAGAAACAGGGGCGCGTGTTCGGGCTCGCGATGACCTTCGAGGCGGCGGCGGCGCCGATCACCTCGCTCATCATCGCGCCGATCGCGGAGTTCTGGATCGTGCCGTTCATGCGCACCGAGACGGGGCAGCGCGAGTGGGGGTGGCTGCTCGGCGAGGGCGACAGCCGCGGGATCGCGCTCATCTTCGTGTGCACGGGGATCGGAATGATCCTGCTCACCTGCGCCGCGTTCTTCACCCGCTCGTACCGCACACTCTCTCGCGGGTTCGCCGCCCGGCCGGCGACCGGTCCGGCGCCGCGGCACGGCGCCCCCGAGACCGCCGTAGACTAGTCACGTGACCGCGCAGCGCATTAACCCCAGCATCCTGTCCGCCGACTTCGTCAACCTCCAGGCAGAGCTCGAGGCCATCCGCACCGCGGATCTCGTGCACGTCGACGTGATGGACAACCACTTCGTGCCGAACCTGACGATGGGACCGCCGATCGTTGAGCGCATTCAGGCGGTGTCGCCCGTGCCGCTCGACATGCACCTCATGATCAGCGACGCCGACCGCTGGGCGCCCGGCTACGCCGAGCTCGGCGCGTTCTCGGTGACCTTCCACGTTGAGGCGTCGACCGATCCGGTTACGCTGGCGCGGAAGATCCGCGACATTGGGGCCCGCGCGGGTATCGCGCTGAAGCCCGGCACCGACCCTGAGCCCTACCTCGAGCTGCTGCCCGAATTCGATCAGGTGCTCGTGATGACCGTCGAGCCCGGGTTCGGCGGCCAGTCGTTCATGCCCGACATGATGCCGAAGCTGCGTCGCTTCGCCGAGGCGCGCGCGAAGCACGGCCTCGACGTCTGGCTGCAGGTTGACGGCGGCATCACCGTCGATACGATCGGGATCGCGGCGGAGGCCGGCGCAGACACCTTCGTCGCCGGCTCAGCGGTCTACGGGGGCGTTCCAGAAGAGCGGATCGCCGACCTTCGGGCCGCCGCCGCGCAGCACGCGCACTAGTCCGCCGCGCCGCCGACGTTCAGGAGGACGACGCCGACGATCGTGAGCGCGACCCCGATGAGCTGCAGCGTTGTGAGCCGCTCGTGATACGCGACGATGCCGATGCCGACGACGAGCACCGTCCCGGCCGCCGACCAGATCGCATAGGCCGTTCCGACGGGCATCGTCTGCAGCACGCGTGAGAGCAGATAGAACGAGAGCGCGTAGCCCCCGAGTACCGCGACTGTCGGCCAGAGCTTGGTGAAGCCCTCAGAGAGCTTCAGCATGGAGGTCGCGAAGACCTCGAGGGCGATGGCCGCGGCGAGAGGTGCCCAGTGCATGAGTGTCCTTGCGTGTTGAAGTGTGGGCGTGTTGAAGTGTGAGCGAGCCACGAGGCTGGGCGCAGTGCCCACCCCGTGGCTCGCGACGTTGGTTATGAGTCGAAGCCCATACCGACCGCGTCCATCGTACTGAGCCAGAGCCCGCGCTTGCCCTCGCGGCGATCAGACCGCGCCATTTCTGCGGTCGTGATCTTCACACCGAGCGCCGCGATCGGCTCGGGCGGGAACGGAATGGGCTTCTTCTTCACGAGGTCGAGCTCCGTACGCTCGGTCTGCAGCCCGTCGAGCAGGTCGAGCATGACGTTGGCGCCGAACCTCGTCGCGCCAACGCCGAGGCCGGTGAACCCCGTCGCTGAGACGACGCGATCCTGGTGCGCGCGTGTGAAGAACGAGAAGAACCGGCTGCACGAGTCGATCGCGCCGCCCCACGCGTGGCTAAAGCCGATGTCGCCGAGCACCGGGAATGTCTCGTAGAAGTGCGCAACGAGCCTGCGGTAGGTTGGCTCGCTGTCGTAGTACTCGTCGTTCAGGCCCTTACCGTAGTGGTAGAGGGCGTCGTAGCCGCCGAACAGGATTCGCTCGAGGCCGTCAGCCCCGCGCGTCTTCCTGATGTAGTGGAACCGGTTGTTCATGTCGGCGAGGCCCTGGTCGTTCGCCCAACCAAGCGCGGCCGACTGCTCGGGCGTGAGCGGGTTGCTCATGAGCGCGAAGTCCCACACCGGAACGGTGAAGGGGCGCGCCCGCTTGAGCAGGTTCGGGAAGACGTTTGTTGCCAGCGCAACGCGCTGTGCGCGCACGGTGGCGCCGCCGTCGGTCGTCAGCGTGACGGCGTCGGGCGTCGCGCTGATGCCGGTTGCTTGCGTGTGCTCGTAGATCTCGACGCCGAGTTCGAGGCAGACGCGCCTGAGCTCCCACGCGAGCTTCGCGGGGTGCACGATGACGTTCCCCTCCCGCTCCCACAGCGCTCCGTGGTAGACGGGGGAGTTCACCTCGGCTTTCACGGCCGTGCTGTCGAAGTAGACGGCGTCCGGGTCCTTGGCGGCGTCGGCCTTGAGGATCGCGTCCTGGTAGGGCTCGGACGCGACTCTCAGCACGCCCACCTCGCTCCAGTCGCAGTCCATGCTGTAGCGGCGAACGGTGTCGCCGAACTCGCGAATGTTTTCGAGCCCGAGTTCGTGGAGCCGCGCGGTCTCTTTCGGGAGGTGGCGCTCGCCGTTGCTCGCACCGTGAGTGAGGCTCGCTTCGCAGAAGCCACCGTTGCGCCCCGACGCGGCCCACCCGATCCGCTGGCCCTCGAGCAGCACGACGCGTCGACCCGGGTCGCGTTCCTTCGCGAGCAGGGCCGTCCACAGGCCGGAGTAGCCGCCGCCGACGACCGCGAGGTCAGTCTCGAGCGCGCCCTGCGCCTTCGGGAGGGCCGCGGGGCGGTCTGCGGTGTCGAGCCAGTAGGGTTCGCGCCGCGTGTTCGCAAGTGCTGCGTCGATGCGCTGCGCTGAGACTGCGGCCTCGGCGCGCTCGTAGGTGGTCATTCGTGTTCCTCTTCGGTTGTCGGTTTGGTCGGGTTGATCGGTCTGATCGGCTGGAGTGGCCGAAGTGGCCGGAGCAGCTGGCTCAGCCAGGGAGTGGTCCCCGGCTGTCGCCGGGCGCGCGCTGAGCTGGCAGGCTCAGCGAGATTGGCGCGGGCCGGGGTAGCCCGGCCGGGGCGCTGGTGTCGGTGGTTCTCTCAAGACAACTCCGTCGTTATCGGGCGCACTCGCGCATCGAATGGACAAGATGCATCGTGCCCCGATTTGCTCAAATAGTCAATTTTGGCGCGCTGGTTTGTTGAAAGCGCAATCCAAATCGGGTTCGTATTGCGGATTCGTGAAACGTGCCCTATGGTGAGGAGTGCAACATTGCAGTTACTGATACACGGAGGTATCGCTATGAGTTCCCTGCCAGTGCCGACTCGGACCCAGCTGTTCATCGCCGGTGAGTTCACCGACGGTGCATCGACCGAGCGTGCAGATATCTTCAGCCCGTCAACGGGTGAGAAGATCGCGTCGATCCCAGTTCCGACGACCGCTGATCTCGACCTCGCCGTCGCGAAGGCGCACGAAGCGAAGACCGCGTGGCGCAAGCTCGGCGTGTTCGCGCGCGCCGAAATCTGCCACAGGGTCGGTACCGCGCTCGAGTCCCGCGTCGAGGAGCTCGCTCGCCTGCAGTCCCTCGAGCAGGGCAAGCCCTATGAGGAGTCGCTCGCCGATGTGAAGGAAGCGGCGCAGCTGTTCCACCTCCACGCAGAAGACGCGGTGCGCCTGTACGGCGAGACGCTGCCCTCGAACGACATCCAGAAGCGCCAGATCACCCAGCGCGCCCCGATCGGCGTGTTCGGCATCATCACGCCGTGGAACTTCCCGCTCCTCATGTTCGCTGAGTTCGTCGCCCCGGGGCTCGCAACCGGTAACGCGCACGTCGTGAAGCCGCCGACGAACACGCCACTCACGGTGCTCGCCGCGATGGACGCGCTCGTCGAGGCGGGCGTGCCTAACGGTCTTGTGTCGGTACTTCCCGGCGAGGGTGAGTTTGGCGCTGCCCTCGTCTCGCACCCGGGCATCGACGCTGTCGGCTTCATCGGATCCTCCGCGACCGCGACGAAGATCCAGGCGACCGCGGGCCTCAAGCCGCTGCTCATCGAGGCGTCGGGCAACGGCCCCGTCGTCGTGCTCGCCGACGCGAACATCGAGCGCGCCGCGAAGGCCGCGGTTGACGGCGCCTTCTACTGCGCCGGGCAGGTCTGCTGCGCGACCGAGCGCGTGATCGTCCACAAGGACGTCCACGAGAAGTTCGTCGCGGCCGTGCTCGAGTACTCGAAGACTGTCGTGCTCGGCGACCCGTTCGACCCGAACACGAACCTTGGCCCGCTGAACAACGAGGGCGTCGCTGCGAAGATGGATCGTCACATGGAGGATGCGCGCGAGCGCGGCCTCGACATCCTCCTCGGTGGCGGCCGCCGCGAGGGCCAGCCGACGGACCTCTACTACGAGTTCACTGTCGTCGACAACGTCACGACCGACAGCCTGCTGTCGCGCGAGGAGTCGTTCGGGCCCGTCCTGCCGATCATCGTCGCGGAAGACGACGACGACGCGCTGCGCATCGCGAACGACGACCCGCTGGGCCTCCAGGGCGCCGTCTTCACCGAAAACCTCTCGAAGGCGTTCCGCTTCATGGAGGAGATGGAGGTCGGCCAGGTCGTCGTCAACGACTCGAACGGTTGGTGGGACGTCAACATGCCGTTCGGCGGCGCAGGCGGCAAGGGCACCGGCTGGGGTCGCATTGGCGGCATGTACACGCTGCACGACATGACCTACCTGCGCACCGGCGTGATCCACATCGGCGCGTAGCGAGCCAGTCGCGGCAACGCACTCGCGTGATCGGCCACGGGGCGTGGTTCCCCGTGGCCGATCCTGTCCGTTGGTAGATTGTGACCAGCGTGACCCCTGAAAGCCTTGAAGGAGCTCCCATGAAAACCGACCTCGACGACATCGACCGGCGACTCATCGCGATTCTCCAGAACGATGGCCGCCGCTCCTTCAAGGAGATCTCCGAGGAGACAGGGATCCCGGCGTCGTCGGTGCGGTACCGAGTGCAGCGGCTCGAAGAATCAGGGACGCTGCAGATCGTCGGCGTCGCCGACCCGCTCAGGATCGGGTTTGACAGGCTCGCCCTCGTTGGCCTGAAGTGCGAGATGGGCAAGGCCCGGCTCGTCTGTGAGGAGCTCTCGAAACTGCCCGAGACGAGCTACGTTGTGCTCACGACCGGGCCGTTCGACGTGATGGTCGAGGTCGTGTGCCGCGACGTCGCGCACTACACCGAGTTCCTGCACGACCGCCTGCCGAAGCAAGACGGGATCATCGGCGCCGAGACGTTCTTTGTGCTCGAGGCCTACAAGCTTGCCTACGGTTGGGGCGTCGGCGACGCGCCAGCAGACAGCACGGGAGACGCCGGCGACGAGCCGAGCGCGGAGCCCGAAGGGGCACCCACAACATAGTTTTGCCGCTTCGAGCGGCGCAGTCGAAAGAGACACAACATGGCACACACTGAGACTCCCGCGCACCTGGCCGCCGGGGCCGTCACTGACACGCTCGCGCTTGAGCTGCCGCTGGAGCAGCTCCCCGCCGAAGAGGTCCGCGCCGGTGCACCGCGCGCCGGCGCGACGGACATCGACGCCGGGCCCGGGCTCGAACTCGGCGTCTGGGAAATGACGGAGGGCACCGCGGTCGATGTCGAAGCAGACGAGTGCTTCGTCGTGCTGCGCGGGAGTGCCACCGTGACAATCTTCTCGGATGGCGACGAGCCTGATGCGGTGCTTGAGCTTGGGCCCGGGTCGCTCGGGCGCCTGGCCGCGGGGATGCGAACCGAGTGGGTGATCCACGAGGATCTGCGGAAGGTCTACATCCTGCCGGTCGGTTAGCTGACCGGCAGGCGTGTCGGTGGTGTCTTTGGCCCTTCTAGCGCCAGGACACCACCGGCGGGTCTTGGCCGAAGTCAACGGAGGGGGAGCCGGGGTCGCCACCGAAAAGAATCTCAGCCTTGCCGCGCTGGCCGTCGAGCTCACCCTCGATCGTCGTGTCGACTCTGAGATAGTCGTAGGTTGAGACGACTGCAGGATTCTCGAAATCGAGCACCGGCGTGAGCTCGTTGAGCAGCGCATCGCTCTCCGCGGGAAGCGTGCGGTGCGCGGTGCCCTCCGTGGGAATGATCCCGTCTTGGAACTCGCCGCTGAGATCCATCCCGCAGGCCGTTTTCAGGCTGGTGTCTGCGATGCAGGCGTTGAGCGATTCGCGAACGAGGTCTCTGAATGTCTGCTCGCCCTCAGGGGTGAGCTTCGGTGACATGGTAAAAAGCATCTCCGTGTCGTCCTTTGTGTACATCTTGATGAGCGTGCCCTCCGCCTCGGCGTTCTGTGTAGCCTTCACAGGCTTCTCAGCCTTCGCGGTCTGAATCGACAGAGCCGCAGCAGTCGTCTCCGCGTCCGTTTCGGGGGCTTCGGCGGGCTCGTCAGAAGGGTGGTTCGCGTTGAGCTTGCTGGTATCAAACGTGAAGTATGGGTTCGCGAGCGTGAAGTCGTATGAGCCGGGGAACACCGGGTAAGACTCGGCTTCGAGTTCCACTCCGTTCACCTGGAGCCCGAGCCCGTCGTAGCCGTAGGTGTCCGATATGAGGTCGAGCCCATCTGAGATGCGCACCGACTCCTCGGAATACGAATACACGTCGAAGGTGCGCTTGACAGTGTCGCCGCCGGCCTGAAACGACACCGAGACGGTGACGTCATACTCGCTGCGGCCAGATTTCGTCTCCGGAGAAACCGTGATGCCTGAGATCGGCGCGAGCTCATTCGAGCGTTGCAATACCTTGTCGGTGAGGAGCTTTCTGACTTGGCCAGACGCATCAACATACTCGAGAGCCGCCTCTGCGTCACTCTCCGAGAGCGCAGTGAGATACTCCTCGACGGCGGCGACAGCTCGGGTCTCGGGCGTTGACCGGGCGCCAATAGAGGCTGCAACGCCGATGATGCTGCCGCCGATGAGCAGGACGAGCGCGACGGCGCCAGAGATGATCCCGATCAATGCGCCGCGCGACAGCTTCCGGCGCGGGCCCTGTGGGGCAGGGCCGTGGGGCACGCCGGGCGGTGGGAACTGCTGCACGCCGGGCGGTGGGAACTGGGGCGCCGGGAATGCCTGGCCGGGTGCTGGCTGGCCTGGCGCCTGCTGGCCGGGGTACTGGGGCTCCGGGAACTCCGGTCCTGAGGCGGGGAACTGTGGTGCCGGGAACTCTTGGCTGGGTGCTGGCTGGCCAGAGAACTGGGGCGCCGGTTGACCGTAATGCTGCTGGGGCACAGCGCCCGGGGGTGGCGGAGAAACTGCGGCGGGGCTCTTTCCGGCGGGCCCTGCTGCGGGAGGCAATGCCCAAGTCGGCTCGTCGTCAGAGGGTGGAAGCGGGTCGCGATTCTCGGGCGTTGAGGTCATGGCTCAGAAGTATACGGTGCCTATGTGTCGAATGCTCAATCGGTATTCGCGCGCGCATCAGAGTTTTGACCATTGGTCTGCAATGGCGTTCGAGTTTGGCGCGCTGTTGCGTTGGCTTGGAGTGGAGGAGGGCGGTGGGCTCGCTAGGCGGTGTATCTCGAGTGAACGTTTGGCCTTGAAGTGAGGGGTAGGGTGCGTGGGCCGACGAATTATTGTCAGCGGGAACTGTCACCCGTGCACGGTACGCTGCTGCGTGGGCCTTGGTGAATATTCCGGCGGCCCCACAGCATGTGAACTCTGACGAAAGGACCAGCCGTGATTCTCGCGTTCTCTGTCGCGCCGAACGGGGGCGACTCGAACTCCGACGGGTCCGTCTCAGAAGCGGTCGCGCAGGCGGTGGCCGTTGTTCGTGACTCGGGGCTGCCGCACCGTACGAGCAGTATGTTCACCGAGATTGAGGGCGAGTGGGACGAGGTGTTTGATGTCGTAAAGCGGGCGACTGAGGCCGTCATGCCGTTTGGCTCACGGGTCTCGCTGGTGATGAAGGCGGACATTCGTCCGGGGTTCACTGGGGAACTCGACGGCAAGCTTGAGCGCCTTGAGCGCGCGATCGAGGGCGGCGTGCCCGAGGCAAGAGCACGCGGCCGTCACAGCTAGCCCGCTGTTTTGGGTCGCTGGCCTTGACCGCTGGCCGGCTACGCGGGGCGAGCGGCCCCTCCCAGGCGGGCGAGCACGTCGAGCGTGACCCCAACCTCGGCGGCGCCGCCGAGAACGTGCCCGCCGTAGCCGCAGAAGACCTGGTAGTCGGCACACGGTATGCCGAAGCCCCGGCGTGTCGGGCAGATGTATTGCAGATCCCAGACGGACGGAGGGGCAGAGAGGCTGAGGCGCTGAAAGGACGGGCGGACGGGCTGGCGCACGGGCGGGCCGGGCGCCCCGTGGCGCGGCCCACCCGCCAGCCCTGATAGGGTTAACGAGTGAAAACCTTCGACACGCTCTTCGCCGAGCTCGCCGAGAAGGCCGCATCGCGGCCCGAAGGCAGCGACACTGTCGCCCGGCTGGATGCTGGTGTGCATTCGATCGGCAAGAAGATCGTCGAAGAGGCGGCAGAGGTATGGATGGCGGCCGAGTACGAGTCGCAAGAAGCCTGTGCCGAGGAGATCAGCCAGCTGCTCTACCACCTTCAGGTGCTCATGCTCGCAAAGGGCATGACCCTCGAAGACGTGTACACGCATCTGTAGCGTCGACGCTCGGCTTGAGCCATGCGTCGGCGCGTTTCGCTGACCTTTAAAACTCACTCGGCCGAAACACACTCGTGCGCCGGCCACGATGGAAGGAAATTCCACATGCTGCGCATCGCAGTTCCGAATAAGGGCTCGCTGTCAGAGATCGCCGCAGAGATGCTCGCTGAGGCGGGCTACTCCGGTCGCAAGGACTCTCGCAAGCTCGTTCACGCCGACCCAAAGAACGACGTCGAATTCTTCTACCTCCGGCCGCGCGACATCGCCACGTACGTGGGGTCGGGCGCGCTCGACGTTGGCATCACTGGCCGCGACCTGCTGCTCGACTCGGGGTCGGAGGCCCACGAGATCGCCGAACTCGACTTCGCCGATTCCACGTTCCGGTTCGCCTCGCCGGCAGAGGGCGGCATCAAGGAGCTCACCGACCTCCAGGGCAAGCGCGTTGCCACGAGCTACCCGCTGCTCGTTGACACCTTCCTGCGGAAGCACGGCGTCGAGTCGACGCTCGTGAAGCTTGATGGCGCTGTTGAATCGGCTGTGCAGCTGGGCGTTGCCGACGCCGTCGCCGACGTCGTCTCGACCGGCGCCACGCTCCGCGCGGCCGGCCTCGAGATCTTCGGCCCCGTCATCCTCGACTCGACCGCCGTGCTCATCGGCGGCCCGAGCCAGCACCCGGGCATGGAACGGCTCATGCGGCGCCTGCGCGGCGTGCTCGTCGCCCGCAAGTTCGTGATCATGGACTACGACCTTCCGGTCGCGCACCTCGACGATGCGATCGCCGTGGCCGGCGGCATTGAGTCGCCGACGGTCTCACCCCTGCGTGATGAAGAGTGGGTCGCGGTGCGCGTCATGGTCCCGTCAGACGACGCGAACACGATCATGGACAGGCTCTATGACCTCGGCGCCCGGGCGATCCTTGTGACCGCGATCCACGCCGCACGCCTGTAAGAAAGGGGAACGCACATGTCTGTTGCAGTACGCGTGATTCCCTGCCTCGACGTCGCCGGTGGGCGCGTCGTGAAGGGCGTGAACTTTCTGAACCTCCAGGACGCGGGCGACCCCGTCGAGCTCGCCGCGAAGTACGCGGAGCAGGGCGCCGACGAGCTCACGTTCCTCGACGTGACCGCGACCGTTGACGGCCGCGCGACGACCTACGACGTGGTGCGCCGCACCGCCGAGCAAGTCTTCATTCCGCTCACCGTCGGTGGTGGCGTGCGCGAGGTCGATGACGTCGCGCGCCTGCTCGAGGTCGGCGCTGACAAGGTTGGCATCAACTCGGGCGCGATCGCGCGCCCCGCGGTGATCGGCGAGATCGCCGACCGTTTCGGCGCGCAAGTGCTCGTGCTGTCGCTCGATGTGCGACGTAGCGACCGGACGCCGAGTGGCTTCGTCGTCACGACGCACGGTGGCAAGCGCGAGACCGATCTTGACGCGCTTGAGTGGTGCGCCGAGGCCGTCGAGCGCGGCGCCGGCGAGCTGCTCGTGAACTCGATGGACGCCGACGGCACCCAGGACGGCTTCGACCTCGAGCTCGTCCGTCGCGTCCGCGAGCTCGCGAACGTTCCGGTGATCGCGTCGGGCGGGGCGGGGGAACTCGAGCACTTCGCGCCCGCCGTCGACGCCGGGGCAGACGCCGTGCTCGCCGCGTCGGTGTTTCACTACGGCAAGTTCACGATCGGTGATGTGAAGGGCGCGCTCGCTGAGGCTGGCCACACCGTGCGCCTCTCGCCGACAGGCGGCGCGGCATGAGTGCGGAGGCAGTGGAGGCCGCGATCGCCGAGCTGAAGTTTGGCGCGAACGACCTCATGCCCGCTATGGTGCAGGACGACGAGTCGGGCGACGTGCTCATGCTCGCTTGGATGGACGCGGAGGCCGTTCGCCGCACGCTGACCACGGGCCGGGTCACCTACTGGTCGCGCTCGCGCGGTGAGTACTGGCGCAAGGGCGACACGTCGGGCCACAGGCAGTATGTGCGGTCGGTCGCCGCAGACTGTGACGGCGACACCCTGCTTGTGCGCGTCGTGCAGATCGGGGCGGCCTGCCACACGGGCACCCGAACGTGCTTCGACGGCCGCGAGCTGCCAGCCGTCGTCGGCACCCCAGAGATAGGCTGAGTTCGTGAGCAACACCACCACCCGCGAGGAGTTCGAGGTCGAACGATCCGCGCACGCCGTCATCCCCGTCCGCCGCGAGATCTTCGCCGACGCTGACACCCCGGTGAGCATCTACCGGAAGGTCGCCGGGTCTCGCGTCGGCACCTTCCTGCTCGAATCGGCAGAGCAGGGCGGTGTGTGGACGCGCTTTAGCTTCGTCGGCGCGGGGAGCTTCGGCGTGCTCGGCGAGCGCGACGGCCTCGCGCAGTGGACGCCGAGCGCCCACGGCCTCGGGGGGAGCGCGGGTTCTCTCGATGAGGATCGCCTGCTGCCGGGAGGCGTGACGCACCTGCAGCCGGTTGAGGCCCTGCGCGCAGCCTACGAGCGGTGGAAGGCGCCGCAGGTTCCCGGCTTGCCGCCACTCGCGAGCGGCTTCGTCGGCTATCTCGGCTGGGAGACCGTGCGTCAGTTCGAGCGCCTCGATTCGCCGCCGCCCGTGCCGAGCGGCCTGCCAACGCAGGGGCTGAGCTTCGTCTCTGAACTCGTGGTGATTGACCACCGCGAGGGGTCGGTGATCCTCATCGCGAACGTGCTGAACGACGCCGCGCTCGCGAGCGGCGGGGGCGAGAGCGCCGACGCGCAGTGGGCCGACGCTCAACGGCGCCTCGACGCGCTTGCGGCCGCGCTCGCCGCGCCAGAGTCGTCGCCGCTCGGTGTGCTCGATCGCGCCGCGCTGCCTGACCCGAAGCGGCTCACCACGACGCCGGAGTACATGGCGACGGTCGACGCCGCGAAGCGCTACATCGTCGACGGCGATATCTTCCAGGTCGTGCCCTCCCAGCGGTTCGACCAGGAGTGCACCGCCGACCCGCTCGACGTGTACCGGGTGCTTCGGCACTTGAACCCGAGTCCGTTCCTGTACCTCGTGCAGCTTGAGGATAACGAGGGCGTGCCGTTCTCGGTGGTCGGTTCGAGCCCCGAGGCGCTCGTGACGGTGCAGGAGCACGGGCACGTGATGACCCACCCGATCGCGGGGTCGCGCCCCCGCGGCGAAACCGTTGAGCAGGATAAGCAGTACGCGAGAGATCTCCTTGCCGACGAGAAGGAGCGCGCCGAGCACCTCATGCTCGTCGACCTCGCGCGCAACGACCTCGCCCGCGTGTGCGAGCCCGGCAGCGTCGAGGTGACCGAGTTCATGCGCATCGAGCGCTTCAGTCACATCATGCATATCGTCTCTTCCGTCGAGGGGCAGGTTCGGCCCGACCAGAACCCGGTCGACGTGTTCCGCGCGACGTTCCCGGCAGGCACGCTGAGTGGTGCCCCGAAGCCGCGCGCCCTCGAGATCATCGACGAGCTTGAGCCGGTGCAGCGGGGCGTCTACGGAGGGGTCGTCGGCTACTTCGGGCTCGGTGGCGCTGCCGATCTCGCGATTGCAATCCGCACCGCGACTATTCGCGACGGCGTCGCGATGGTGCAGGCCGGCGCAGGCGTGGTCGCCGATTCGGTCCCGGAGACCGAGGACGCCGAGTGCCAGAGCAAGGCCGCGGCGCCCCTCCGGGCGATCGCGATTGCAAACTCCCTGACGAGAACGGATGCTCATGCCTGAGACGAAGCGCGGCACACTCACGAGCAAGGGCGCCCTGATCGGCGTCATCGTGCTGGCGGGCGGGGCTGCGCTCCTCGCCTCGGTGCAGGGGTGGCTGGCGCTCGCGCTCCTTCCCGGCGTCGCGACCGTCGAAGAGCTGACGGTCACGGGGCAGCAGATGAGCCCGGCGCTCACGCTGATCGCGCTCGCTGCGCTGGCCGCAGCCCTCGTGCTCACGCTCGCCGGCCGCGGCTTCCGGCGCGTCATCGCCGTGCTCATCGTCGGGCTTGGCGCAGGGCTTGCCTACGCTGGCTTCCGCGCGATCTCCGCGCCCCTCGCCGGGGCGAGCGGCCAGCTCGAATCGGTCAGCGGCATCTCGGGGGAGGCGCAGGCTGGCCTCGTCAGCTCGCTCGAGCTCTCCGTGTGGCCAGCGGTGACCGTTGCGATCGGCGTGATCCTCGCGGTTGCGGGCGTGCTCGTGCTCGTGTTCGGTTCGCGCTGGAAGCAGGGCGGGCGGAAGTACGAGTCGAGCGGCGAGGCGAAGCGCGCCCGCGCGGCGGGAACCGCGACGGGGGACAGGATCTCGGACTGGGAGGCACTCTCCGACGGCGAGGACCCCACCGACGACGAGTTCGACGAGTTCGACGCTGACGCCGCTGACGGAACCGCCCCGCGCCAGTGACACGCGTGCGCCACGCGCGCCGCATTCGCTGAAAGCTGGGAGTTCCCGGTAAGATTGAGAAGTCCGAATGTGCACACCTGCCAGAGGAGATACATGAGTAACCAGCACGGAGACCCCGGTCACGGCGATTCGCCCGCGGCATGGACGGCAGTGGTGGTGATGCTCCTTGGCATTGCTGCTGGAACCGTCTTCTTCTTCCTGCAGATGCCGACCCTCGTATGGGTATGCGTCGGCGTCGTCGCCCTCGGCTTGATCCTTGGGTTCATCCTCGCGAAGGCTGGCTACGGCGTGAACGGCCCCCGCTACACCCCGAAGTCGCACGACTAACGGTGCTTGAGCAGCTCCTTCAGGGATCGCTCGAGGACGCGAAGTCCCGCAGGCAGATTCGGCCTTACCAGGCCGTTGAAGCCGAGGCGCTCGCGCGCCCGGCCGCCCTCGACGCGCTCGCGCACCTCGCCCCGGCAGACCACATTCGGGTCATTGCCGAGGTGAAGCGCGCGAGTCCGTCGCGCGGGGATCTCGCCGAGATCGCTGAGCCGCACGCGCTCGCCAGCCAGTATGAGGCTGGCGGCGCGAGCGTTGTCAGCGTGCTCACTGAGGAGCGCAGGTTCAAGGGGTCGCTCGACGACCTCGAGGCTGTTCGCAAAGCAGTAAGCATCCCCGTGCTCCGCAAGGAGTTCATCGGGGAGGAGTACCAGATTCTTGAGGCCCGCGCCGCAGGCGCCGACCTCGTGCTGCTCATCGTGGCTGCCCTGCCGCAGGACACGCTTGAGCGACTGTACGCGTTTACCCTCGAGCTTGGCATGACGCCGCTCGTTGAGGCGCACTCGGCCGACGAGGTCGCGCGCTCCGTCGATCTCGGCTCGCAGCTGATTGGCGTGAACGCGCGCGATCTCTCGACGTTCGAGCTCGACCGCGACCTGTTTGGCCGCGTTGCCGATCAGATCCCGGCGGGCGTGATTCGCGTCGCGGAGTCCGCAGTGCTCGGCGTCGACGACGTCGTGCGTTACCGGGAAGCCGGCGCAGACGCGATCCTCGTCGGTGAGGCGCTCGTGAAGAGCGACCCGATTGCGACGCTCGCCTCGTTCCTGAGCGTGTAACGAAACACCGGGCGCTCGCCGTGGCGCCTCTCGTCCCATTTTCGAAAGGCGACAATGTCAGACCAGACCTCAGTGACGAGTCTCAGGGATCAGCAGGGGCCGTTCTTCGGCGCCTTCGGCGGCCGGTTCATGCCGGAGTCGCTGATCGCCGCGATCGACGAGCTCTCTGACGCGTACGCCGAAGCGAAGGCAGACCCCGCGTTCCAGGCCGAGCTGCTCGATTTGCTGCGCGACTACGCCGGAAGGCCGTCGCCGATCACCGAGGTGCCGAGGTTCGCCGAGTACGCTGGCGGTGCGCGCATCTTCCTGAAGCGCGAGGACCTCAACCACACGGGCTCGCACAAGATCAACAACGTGCTCGGCCAGGCCCTGCTCACGAAGCGCCTCGGCAAGACGCGCGTCATCGCCGAGACCGGCGCGGGCCAGCACGGCGTCGCGACCGCGACCGCCGCTGCGCTCCTTGGGCTCGAGTGCGTCGTCTACATGGGCGAGGTCGACACGAAGCGTCAGGCATTGAACGTCGCGCGCATGCGTCTGCTCGGCGCCGAGGTCGTGCCGGTCACGACAGGCTCGCGGACGCTCAAGGACGCGATCAACGAGGCATACCGCGACTGGGTCGCGACTGTGGATCGCACCAACTACATCTTCGGCACCGCCGCAGGGCCACACCCGTTCCCGGCGATGGTGCGGGACTTCCAGAAGGTCATCTCGGAGGAGGCGCGCGCGCAGCTCCTCGAGAAGAACGGCAGCCTCCCCGACGCGGTTATTGCGTGCGTGGGCGGTGGCTCGAACGCCATCGGCATGTTTGATGCCTTCCTCGACGACGAGGGCGTCGCGCTCTACGGCGTTGAGGCGGCGGGTGACGGCGTCGACACCGAGCGCCACGCGGCCTCGATCGAGCGCGGCCGCCCCGGCGTGCTGCACGGCGCGCGGACCTACGTGCTGCAGGACGAGGACGGGCAGACGATCGAGTCGCACTCGATCTCCGCGGGCCTCGACTACCCGGGCGTAGGCCCAGAGCACTCGTGGCTCGCAGACATCGGGCGAGCGACCTACATTCCCGCGACCGACGATGAGGCGATGCAGGCCCTCCGGCTGCTCAGCCAGACCGAGGGCATCATCCCCGCGATCGAGTCGGCGCACGCCCTCGCGGGCGCGATCCGCATCGGCAAGGAACTCGGCCCTGACGCGACGATTGCGGTGAGCCTGTCTGGCCGCGGCGACAAAGACATGGCGACCGCAGGGCGCTACTTCGGGCTGTTCGACGGCACCGAGCTTGATGCTGCCGAGGAGGCCGCCGAATGAGCACGTCACGCGTAGAAGCCGCGATCCTCACCGCTAAGCGTGAGCGCAAGGGCGCCCTCATCGGCTACCTGCCCGTCGCATTTCCCGACCTCGACACGAGCGTCGACGCCGCGATCGCAATGGCGCGCTCTGGCGCCGACGTCATCGAGTTCGGCGTACCCTACTCTGACCCGGTGATGGACGGCCTCGTCATCCAAGAGGCGACGCAGACCGCGCTCAAGGCCGGCTTCAAGCTCTCACAGCTCTTCGAAGCGATCACCCGCGTCACCGCGGAGGTCGACGCGCCCGTGCTCGTCATGACCTACTGGAACCCGGTCGTACAGTACGGCGTCGAGCGGTTCGCCAAGGACCTCAAGGCTGCCGGCGGCGCGGGCCTCATCACGCCCGACATCACCCCCGACGCCGCAGCCGAGTGGATTGAGGTGAGCGAGCGCGTCGGTCTCGACCGTGTGTTCCTCGCCGCGCCAACCTCGACTGATGAGCGCCTGCGGATGATCTCGGAGCAGAGCACCGGCTTCGTTTACACCGTGTCAACGATGGGCATCACTGGGGAGCGCTCGGAGCTCGACGCCGCCGCCCGGGTGCTCACCGGTCGGCTGCGCGATGCTGGCGACAAGCTTGCCTGCGTCGGGATCGGAATCTCGAACGCCGAGCAGGTCGCCTCGACACTCGAGTACGCCGACGGCGCGATCGTCGGAACCGTGTTCGTTCGCGCGTTGCGTGACGGCGGGGTCGACGGGCTCGCGGCGGAGGTTCGCGAGATCGCTCAGGGCACCACCAGCTAGGATTGATTTCGGTGCCGGGGGAGACCGCGGCTAGAGACAAGATTTCAGTGGCGCACGCGCCGGGCTCTCGGGCCCAGCCGCTCGCAGCCGCTCGTGTTAGATTCGCCCGCGAAAGAGGAGCCAATGATTCTCCCGCTCAGTATCCCGAGCCCCAGCTTCCAGTTCTTTCAGATCGGACCGCTGACCATCCACCTGTACGCGCTGTGGATCATCCTCGGGATCGTCCTCGCCGCGATCTGGACTGGGCGCAGGCTCACCGCCCGCGGTGCCGAGCGCGGGGTCGTGCTTGACTTCACCGTCTGGTCGGTGCTCATGGGGATCATCGGCGCACGCCTCTACCACGTCGTCACCCACTGGGGGTTCTACTTCCAGGAGGGGCGCCAGTGGTGGAACCCGTTCGAGCGTGACGCGATCTGGAACATCTGGGACGGCGGCATCGCCATCTTCGGCGCGCTGCTCGGCGGCGCGATCGGCGTGCTCATCGCCTCGCGCCTTACCGGCGTGCGGTTCCTCTCGTTCGCTGACGCGCTCGTGCCCGGCCTGCTGCTCGCACAGGCGTTCGGTCGCCTCGGCAACTACTTCAACCACGAGCTCTTCGGCGGCCCCACAACGGCGCCGTGGGGGCTCGAGATCGATTCCTCGAACCCGGCATTCCCGATCGGACTGCCCGAGGGGACTCTGTTCCACCCGACGTTCCTCTACGAGATCCTCTGGAACCTCGTCGGGATCGTCCTGCTGCTCGCGATCGAGCGCAAGACCCGCCTCCGCTGGGGCAAGTTCTTCGCGCTGTACCTCATTTGGTACGGGATCGGCCGAGCGATCATCGAGTCGATGCGCGTCGATCCGAGCCTGCTCTTCCTCGGCCTGCGCACCAACGTGCTCGCCGCGCTGCTCGCGATCGTGCTCGGCGTCATCATCTACCTCGTGCAGCGCCGCAGGCACGTTGGCATCGAGACCAGCGTCTACCTGCCAGGCCGGTCGAACCCGGCCGATTCGATCCTCAGGGACACTGCGGATCCCGAAGAATTTCACCACGTGATCAACCGCGCCAGCGCGGAATAAAGGAGAAGCCATGCGTCACGCCAAGATCGTCGCGACTTGGGGCCCCGCAGTATCGAGTTACGACCACACCCTGGAGCTCATCAGCGCAGGCGTGAACGTCGCACGACTGAACATGTCGCACGGCACCTACAACGTCCACGAGGGCATCTACCGCAACATCCGGCGCGCCGAGATCGAGGTGAAGCGCCCGATCGCGGTGCTCGCGGACCTGCAGGGGCCGAAGATTCGCCTCACAACCTTCGCCGACGGGCCGCACGACCTCGAGGTTGGCGACGAGTTCGCGATCACGACGCGCGAGGTGCCCGGTGACCGCACGATCTGCGGCACGACCCACAAGGGTCTGCCCGGCGACGTCAGCGTCGGCGACCCGCTGCTCGTCGACGACGGCAAGGTGGCGCTGCGCGCGATCCGCGTGACCGAAGACACCGTGTACACGGTCGTCGAGGTTCCCGGCCGAGTGTCGAACAACAAGGGCATCAACCTGCCCGGCGTCGCGGTCAACGTGCCCGCACTGTCGGATAAGGATGAGGACGACCTGCGCTGGGCGCTGAAGCTCGGTGTCGACTACATCGCGCTCTCGTTCGTGCGCGACGCCGCCGACATCGTGCGCGTTCACGAGATCATGGACGAAGAGGGTATCCGCCTCCCCGTCATCGCGAAGATCGAGAAGCCGCAGGCTGTTGAGAACCTCGAAGAGATCGTTGACGCGTTCGACGGCATCATGGTCGCCCGTGGCGACCTTGGCGTCGAGATGCCGCTCGAGCGGGTGCCGCTTGTGCAGGCCGAGGCGATCGACATCGCCCGCCGCAACGCGAAGCCCGTCATTGTGGCGACGCAGGTGCTCGAGTCGATGATCGAGAACCCGCGCCCGACCCGGGCCGAGGCTTCCGACTGCGCGAACGCGGTGCTCGACGGCGCAGACGCGGTCATGCTCTCGGGCGAGACCAGCGTTGGCGCGTACCCCGTTGAGGCGGTCCAGACGATGGCCCGCATCATCGAGGCGACGGAGGATCACGCGCTCGATCGCATCGAGCCGCTGAAGGTCGCGCCACGCAGCCAGGGCGGCGTGCTCACCCGCGCAGCGGCCGAGGTCGCCGAGTTCATCGGCGCCCGCTACATCTGCGTCTTCACCGAGTCGGGCGACACCGTCCGCCGGATGTCGCGCCTGCGCACCCCGATCCCGATCATCGGCTTTACGCCCTCGGTCGCGACCCGCCGTCGCATGGAGCTCACCTGGGGCGCGCGCTCGATCGAGATGCCGCGCGTTGGCAGCACCGACGAAATGTTTGCCCAGGTCGACGCCACGCTCGAACCGCGCGACAACATCGAGCTCGGCGAGCGCGTCATCATCGTCGCCGGTTCCCCTCCCGGGGTCGTTGGCACGACGAACACGCTCCGCATCCACCGGGTGGGGGAGATGAGCGGCAACCTTGACGCCGCAGGTCCGCGCAAGCACACGCTCGCGGACGCGTAACGAACACGGGGTTCCAGTGCAGTAAGCTGGAATCTCTTGCCGGATTGGTGGAATGGTAGACACGGCGCACTCAAAATGCGCTGCCGAGAGGCGTGCGGGTTCGAGTCCCGCATCCGGTACCAACCGTTACTCGTGCGAGTGACACCCTGAGGCCCGCGACACGCGGGCCTCAGCTGTTTCGAAGCTGTGCATTCGGCGCGATTTGTTGACCGTTTTCTCCCACGCGCAGAAATCTCGGAGTTATCTAAACGAGATAACGTAAGCTGGACGTGTGAATGACCAGAGTGTTGCACCGACCGCGCCCCGGCGCGTAGTCGTAGCAGAAGACGAATCCCTCATCCGCCTCGACATCGTCGAGACGCTGCGTGACAACGGATTCGACGTTGTCGGTGAGGCAGGCGACGGCGAGACCGCCGTTGCGCTCGTGAAGGAGCTCCGCCCCGACCTCGTCGTGATGGACGTGAAGATGCCGAAGCTTGATGGCATCTCGGCCGCCGAGCAGATCAACGAGGAGCACATCGCTCCCGTCGTGCTGCTGACCGCGTTCAGCCAGCGCGAGCTCGTCGAGCGCGCGACCGAGGCAGGCGCGCTCGCGTACGTCGTGAAGCCGTTCACTCCCGCCGACCTCATCCCCGCGATCGAGATCGCGCTCTCGCGCTTCCAGCAGATCGTCGCCCTCGAAAGCGAGGTCGCTGACCTCGCGGAGCGCTTTGAGACGCGTAAGCTCGTCGACCGCGCGAAGGGCATCCTCAACGACAAGATGGGCCTCTCGGAGCCCGAGGCGTTCCGCTGGATCCAGAAGGCCTCGATGGACCGCCGACTGACGATGCAGGACGTCGCGAAGACGATCATCGACCAGCTCGGGCCGAAGAAGGACTAGCTTCCGCGCCCGCGCCACGCCCGATCGGCGCGGCAACGAAAAAGACCCCGCTCTTAGCGGGGTCTTTTTCGTTTGAGCCGAGGCTACCGCTGGGGGTGCGGGGCGGTCACACCCGCCTACCTACTCCGACGGGATCGTCTTGTAGAAGTTCGTGATCCTGAGCGTCGAGCAGCGACGCCCATTGTCGTCGGTGCAGACGATCTCGTGGACGGTCATGGAGCGGCCGGCGTGAATCGGGGTGCAGACCGCCGTGATCGAGCCCGCGGAGGCGGATCCCGTGTGCGTTGCGTTAATGTCGACGCCGACGGGGAGCTTGCCCTCTGGCGCGAGGAAACCAGCGTGCATGGACCCGAGCGTCTCGCCGAGCACGGCGTACGCCCCGCCGTTCACAAGCCCGTATGGCTGGGTGTTGCCCTCGACGGGCATCGTCGCGACCGCCCGCTCTCGCGTGAACTCGGTGAGGGCGATGCCCATGCGGATAGCGAGCGCCCCGAGGCCCCGCGAGTTGATTGCGTCAAGATCTGCTTCGCCCGTTTCCGGGTTGACTCCGAAGCGGTTCAGCGCCGCTGCTTCCTGCTCTGGCATTGCCACTCTTTCAATGTCGGTTCAGCCTTGTAGGCTGGGTACGTGTCGAATAACACTCAGCAGCCTACCCTCATGGTCATCGACGGTCACTCCCTCGCTTTCCGTGCCTTTTACGCGCTTCCCGTCGATAGTTTCCAGACGCAGACGGGCCAGCACACGAACGCGATCCACGGGTTTATCTCGATGTTGATCAACCTGCTCGCGAACGAGAACCCAGACTCGCTCGCGATCGCGTTCGACATCTCGCGGCACTCGTTCCGCACGGAGGAGTACCCCGAGTACAAGGGCACGCGCGGCGAGACGCCGGTCGAGTTCAAAGGCCAGATTCCCCTCCTGCAGGAGGCCCTGCATGCGATGGGGATCCGCACCATTGAGAAGGAAGGCTACGAGGCCGACGACATCCTCGCGACGCTGTCGCTTGAGGGCGCGAACGCCGGGTACCGAGTGCTCGTGGTGAGCGGTGACCGCGACACCATCCAGCTCGTCGACGACAACGTGACGCTGCTGTACCCGTCGAAGCAGGGCGTGAGCGAACTCACCCGCTACGACGCCGACAAGGTGATGGAGCGCTACGGCGTGCGCCCCGAGCAGTACCCCGAGATCGCCGCCCTCGTCGGCGAGACGAGCGACAACCTCCCCGGCGTGCCGCGCGTCGGCGAGAAGACCGCCGTGAAGTGGATCAATCAGTTCGGGTCGCTCGAGGAGATTATTCGACGGCAAGACGAGATTGGTGGCAAGGTCGGCGAGAGCCTGCGCGAGAACGCGCACCTGGCCGAGCGTAACCGCCGCCTGAACCGCCTTGTGCGCGACGTTGAACTCGACGTGACGCTCGACGACCTCAAGCGCGGCGAGGTCGACATGGAGGCGGTGCAGCAGAAGTTCGCTGAGCTCGAATTCCGCACCCTCCTGCAGCGCGTCGCGAAGCTCGTCGGGGCAGAGGTGCCGACAGGCTCGGGCAAGCCCGCGGCGATCGGGGCGACCCTGCCCGAGGCGCGCCTGCTCATCGACGAAGAGCTCGGCGACTGGCTCTCGAAGGCGACGGCGCCCGCCGTCTACCTGTCAGAGACCGCCGGCGGCATCGACGTGGGCCTTGCCACGCCCGAGTCGACCGTGAAGCTTGTGTGGCAGCCCGGCGGCCGCGACTACGCGCAGTTTGAGGAGTGGCTCGCTTCCCCCGCACCGAAGGTGTTCTTTGATGCGAAGCAGCAGCTCAGGGTAGCCGCCGCGGCCGGCGTCACCGTCGACGGGATCGCGGGTGACGCGCTGCTCGCCGCCTGGGTGCTGCGCCCGATCGCTCCCGAGAAGACGATCGCCGAGGCCGTGTTCCGCTACCTCGGCGAAGAGGTTCCGGTTGGCGACCCGAACCAGCTCGTCCCCGAGGAGGGGAGCGTCGCCACCCCCGAGCAGCTCGCCTGGTACATCGTGCGCGTGCACACCGCGATCGTTGGGCGCTTCGAGGGCCGCACCGCTGTGGTGTACGAAGACATCGAGCTCCCGCTGCTTCCCGTGCTCGCGCAGCTTGAGGCCCGCGGCGTCGCGATCGACCTGCCGCTGCTCGAGGCCCACCACGCCGAGCTCACGGAGCGCGTCGGCGCGCTTGAGCAGCGCGCGTTCGACTCAATCGGTCACGAGGTGAACCTGTCTTCACCGAAGCAGCTTCAGCAGGTGCTCTTCGAGGAACTCGACATGCCGAAGACCCGCAAGACGAAAAGCGGGTACACGACGGATGCCGCAGCGCTCGCGGACCTCCAGCAGAAGCACCCGCACCCGTTCCTCGATTCGCTGCTCGCGCACCGCGATGCGAACAAGCTGCGCCAGATCGTCGAGACGCTCATCAAGGCTGTCGGCGCTGACGACCAGCGCATCCACACGACGCTCGTGCAGGTCGGTGCGAGCACTGGGCGCCTCGCCTCGACCGACCCGAACCTGCAGAACATCCCGGTGCGCTCTGAGGAGGGCCGCCGGATCCGCGAGGGCTTCATCCACGCGCCCGAGTACGCGACGCTGCTCACAGCCGACTACTCGCAGATCGAGATGCGCATCATGGCTCACCTGTCTGGCGACGAGGGGCTTATCGAGGCGTTCAACGCGGGGGAGGACCTCCACCGGTTCGTCGGCTCGCGTATCTTCGGCGTCGCGCCGGCTGACGTGACGAACGAGATGCGCTCGAAGGTGAAGGCGATGTCGTACGGGCTCGCGTACGGGCTTTCCGCGTTCGGGCTGTCGAAGCAGCTCACCATCTCGGCGGGGGAGGCGAAGCAGCTCATGGAGGACTACTTTGAGCGCTTCGGCGGCGTTCGCGACTACCTGCGCTCGGTTGTTGAGCAAGCGAAGCGCGACACCTACACCGAGACGATCTTCGGGCGCCGGCGTCCGTTCCCTGACCTCGCGAGCCCCAACCGGATCCTGCGCGAGAACGCCGAGCGCGCCGCGCTCAACGCCCCGATTCAGGGCTCCGCAGCCGACATCATCAAGATCGCGATGATCAGGGTCGAGCAGCATATGCGCGAGGCCGGTCTGAAGTCGCGGATGCTTCTGCAGATCCATGACGAACTCATGTTCGAGGTCGCCGAGGGCGAGCAAGAGCAGCTGCAGGGGATCGTCCACGCCGACATGTCGGGGGCGGCCCAGCTGCTCGTGCCGCTCGAGGTGCAGTTCGGGCACGGCCCGAACTGGAACGCGGCCGCGCACTAGCCTGTCCGACACGCCGCCTGCCGACAGGCGACGCGCCGTGAATGGCTACTTGCCGAGCGTGTCGCGAGCGCGTTAGACTGAACTGTCACATTTGTGGCGACTAAACCATGTCCACGTGTGGGACGTCTCGCGGAGCCGAAGCAATTCAGTTCCGGCCGCTTTGGCACGCACCCACCTGAATATCCTGTCCATTCTGGAGACCAATTACATGACGAACGCAACGACCACGAGCAAGCAGGTCGCAGTTAACGACATCGGCTCAGCCGAAGACTTCCTTGCAGCGGTCGAACTGACCATTAAGTCCTTCAACGACGGGGACCTCATTGAGGGCACCGTTGTGAAGATTGACCGCGACGAGGTTCTCCTCGACGTCGGGTTCAAGACCGAGGGTGTCATCCCCTCGCGCGAGCTGTCCATCAAGCACGACGTCAACCCCGATGAGGTTGTCAAGGTCGGCGATTCCGTTGAGGCACTCGTGCTCCAGAAGGAGGACAAGGAAGGTCGCCTGATCCTGTCCAAGAAGCGCGCTCAGTACGAGCGTGCTTGGGGCGACGTGGAGAAGGTCAAGGAGACCGAGGGTGTCGTCACCGGCACCGTCATCGAGGTTGTCAAGGGCGGCCTCATCGTTGACATCGGGCTCCGCGGCTTCCTCCCCGCATCGCTCATCGAGCTCCGCCGCGTGCGCGACCTCACCCCCTACCTCGGCCAGGAGATCGAGGCGAAGATCCTCGAGCTCGACAAGAACCGCAACAACGTTGTGCTTTCGCGTCGCGCGCTCCTCGAAGAGACCCAGTCCGCTACCCGCTCCTCGTTCCTCGCCGACCTCAAGCCCGGCCAGGTTCGCAAGGGTGTCATCTCCTCGATCGTCAACTTCGGTGCGTTCGTTGACCTCGGTGGCGTCGACGGCCTCGTGCACGTCTCGGAGCTTTCGTGGAAGCACATCGAGCACGCTTCGGACGTCGTCGAGGTTGGTCAGGAAGTCACCGTCGAGGTGCTCTCGGTCGAGCTCGATCGCGAGCGCGTCTCGCTGTCGCTGAAGGCTACGCAGGAAGATCCGTGGCAGGTGTTCGCACGCACCCACGCAATCGGCCAGATTGCTCCGGGTGCTGTCACCAAGCTCGTTCCGTTCGGCGCGTTCGTTCGCGTTGCAGACGGCATCGAGGGCCTCGTGCACATCTCCGAGCTCTCGGGTCAGCACGTTGAGCTTGCTGAGCAGGTCGTTTCGGCCGGCCAGGAAGTCTTCGTCAAGATCATCGACATCGATCTCGAGCGTCGCCGCATCTCGCTCAGCCTCAAGCAGGCGAACGAGGGCCTCGATCCCGAGGGCACCGAGTTCGATCCGGCTCTGTACGGTATGACCACCGAGTACGACGAGAACGGTGAGTACAAGTACCCCGAGGGCTTCGACCCTGAGACTCAGGAGTGGAAGGAAGGCTTCGAGAGCCAGCGCGAGAAGTGGGAGCAGGAGTACGCTGCTGCTCAGGAGCGTTGGGAAGCACACAAGAAGCAGGTCGCCGCTATGCTCGCAGAGCAGGCAGCTGCCCCCGCGCTTGACGTGCCTTCGTCCTCGAACTTCTCGAGCGACTCGGCTTCGACCGGCGCACTCGCTGACGATGAGGCACTCGCTGCCCTCAAGGCTCAGCTCGAGGGCAACTAAGCCCTAGCTAGCTCTCGCTAGCTGCCAGTCAAAGGCCCGGCCCCGCACCTGCGGTGGCCGGGCTTTTGCGTTGTCGTGCCTTCTGGTCGGCAGCGCGCGCCCCCAGGCCCCAAAACCACCCCAAATATTCCAATGAGCCCGAAACTTCGGCTAAGAATGAGGCTCATCGGAGTATTTGAGGGAGAATGGCGCGCAGACGGTGAGAACCGGGCTGGTCCGAACCCGCCTGTGCGCGGCGCTACGCCGTCAGCGCCAGCTACGCCAGCTACGCCAGCTACGCCAGCTACGCCAGCTACGCCAGCTACGCCAGCTACGCCAGCTACGCCACCTGCGCCCGCCGCGCCCGAAGTCGTCGAAGTCCGCGCACGCCGAGCAACACGATCCCGACGATGAGGGCCAGCGCGAGCAGGGGGAGGAGCACCGCGAGCACCGTCACGACCGCGGCCGCAACATCCTCAACGGTGGAGAGCACTGAAGCCCCGGCGCCCGCCGAGACGAGATTCACGAGGGGGCGCGCCACCAGCTTGAGGACGTGAGGCACGAGCGCGATGCACACGCCAATCACGAACGGCCAAAACTGGGCCGAGTTCACGAAGGCCTCGGGGTCGGTGACCGCAACGGTGGAGCTCGCCGAACCCGCGGTGAACACGAGACCACCGGAAGCTGGCCGCACGACCGTTTGGAGGATGTCGTTTGCGGTGTCGAGCGCCGGCACCTTGTCGACGACTGCTTCGATCACGAAGAGCAAGCCAAGCACGCCGAGCGCCCACTCGTTTTCGAGCCAGGCCCAGCCGGAGGGCAGCGTGAGGAGATCCGTGAAGCGCGACAGCAGCCCGAGCCCCAGCAACGGTATGTAGGCGTTCAGGCCCGCAGCCGACGCGAGCGAGAGTCCGGTGATTGCTTCGATCATGAATCCTCCTGCCCATAGCCTACGGTCACGCTAGTGTTGCCGTATGCAACTTATTGCGCTCACCGGCGGGATCGCATCAGGCAAGAGCACCGTCGGCCGACGGCTCGAAGAGCTCGGGGCGGTGCGGATCGACGCCGATCAGCTCGCGCGCGACGCCGTCGCAGCCGGTTCGCCGGGCCTGTCTCGGATCGTGTCGCGGTTCGGCGCCGAGCTGCTTGCCGCAGACGGGGAGCTGGATCGCGCCGCACTCGGCGAGCGCGTGTTTCGGGACCCCGAGGAGCTCGCTGCGCTCAACGCCATCGTGCACCCGGAGGTGCGCAGGCTCGCCGCTGAGCGCATCGCTGACGCTGAGGGGGCCGACCCTCGCGCGATCGTCGTGTATGAGATCCCGCTGTTTGTTGAGAGCGGCGCTGCCTCCGCGGAGGGCGGTTTCGCGTGGGACTGGGTGCTCGTTGCGGAGGCCCCCGCCAACACACGCATCGCGCGAATGATCGAGCTTCGCGGGATGGACGAGGGCGACGCGCGGCGCCGGATCGCGAACCAGGCCTCAGACGCCGAGCGCAGGGCCGTCGCGGATGTCGTGATCGACACGTCGGGTACGGAGCCCGACACGCTTGCGCAGGTCGACGCTTTTTGGCGCCGGATCGGCGGGCACCCCGCCGGGTGAGTGTTACCGGCTGAACTCGGCGAACCAGTTGAGCTGGAACTGTGCGACAGCGGCGATCACCAGGTACGAGATGAGCACGAGTACCCACGCCCACGAGTTCACGGCCGCGAAGGCCTTCCGAAGCCCGGGGGAGGCGTTGTAGTACCCGTTCGCCTCGGGGCGGAACGCGGTGAAGAAGAACAGCGGCAGCGTCACGCTCCACACGACCATGCACCACGGGCAGAGCGTGCCGAGGTTGAAGACGCTCTGGTAGAAGAGCCAGAAGACGAAGACCGCTCCGAGCGCGAGGCCGGCGCGGTAGAGCCACCAGAACCAGCCCGCGAACTTCGCGCCAGCGAGCATCGCCACGCCCACTGCGATCGGTGCGACGAACGCCATCAGGCCGAGGATCGTGTTGCTGAAGCCGAAGATTGAGCCCTGCCACGAGTCCATGTTCGGGCCGCAGGTCACGAGCACTGAGAGCTCACAGTTCGGAACGTAGTCCTCGACCTGCAATGTCTTGATGTACTCGGTCGCGAGCTCCCACGAGGCAAACAGCCCGATAGCGCCGAGGATGATGGTGACAATTGCGAAGCCGCGGTTGTTCGGGGCCTGTACTTCGTTAGCACTCATGTGTTGATAGTAACCCTCCTTTGCTGTGACAACGCGCCGCACGCACCGATCCTGCAATGTTCAGGATCCCCGTGACATAATGGTTACCGTTGGATAACGCCATGACGGCCTACTCCACGTACAGTCTTTGATCGCCTCAGGGTGGTCGCCGGCACGAGCCGAACGCTCACGGCAAGTGAGTGAACACACGTATTTGCGGTGATTCACCGCAGTCAATATTGGTTTCCGCGAAGTTTCACGGTCGCGGTTGAAGGAGCACACCAGCAATGGTGAATACACAAGAGAACAATGAGGGCGCGGGCGGCACTGAGCTGGATCCGACGCACCCCGCCACGAACGATGCGGTCGAAACTGTCGAAGCGGTCGACACGGATGCTGCGGCCGAGCCCAGCACCGCAGGGGACGTAGACGCAGCCAGCGAGGCAGCACCAGCCAGCGAGACAGCCCCAGCCAGCGAAACAGCACCGGCCGAGCCCGAGCCAGAGCCAGCCGCGAAGCCCCTCGCCGATGGCCTCCCGCTGGTTCTGCCGCTCGCCGACATGACTCCCGAGGAGCGATTCCGCGCAACGACGCGCCTCATCTTCCTCGCGCCCGACGTGCCGCCCGTGCAGCCGATGCCGCGCCGCAACGAACTGCGCAAGCTCGACGACATCCTCGACTCGCGCTTCCCGGGGAGCGAACCTCGCGAGCGCACGCAGCGTGACCGGAACGATCGCGACCGCAGTGACCGCGACCGGAACGACCGTGATGGCGATCGTGACGGCGACCGCGGTGGGCGCGACTCGACGAGCGCGCGCGGCAGCCGCCGCCGTCAGGGCGGGCAGGATCACGACGAGGACGAGGCTCGCCGCCCACAGCGGCAGGCGCCCGTCATCACCGAGCCCCAGAAGCTTCGCGGCTCGACGAGGCTTGAAGCGAAGAAGCAGCGCCGTCGTGACGGGCGAGACGCCGGTCGCAAGCGCATGGTCATCACCGAGTCGGAGTTCCTCGCGCGCCGCGAGTCGGTCGACCGCGAGATGATCGTTCGGACGACGGCCGATCGGATCCAGATCGGCGTGCTCGAGGACAAGGTACTCGTCGAGCACTACGTCGCGCGCTCGAGCGAGTCCTCGCTCATCGGCAATGTCTACCTCGGCCGGGTGCAGAACGTGCTCCCGAGCATGGAAGCGGCGTTCGTCGACATCGGGCGCGGGCGCAACGCCGTGCTCTACTCGGGCGAGGTTGACTGGTCAGAGTTCGAAGGTGGGAACACCGCGCGCAAGATTGAGAACGCGCTCAAGCCGGGCGACCAGGTACTCGTCCAGGTGACGAAGGATCCCGTTGGGCACAAGGGCGCGCGCCTCACGAGCCAGATCTCGCTCCCCGGCCGCTTCCTCGTCTACGTGCCGGGCGGCGCGATGAACGGCATCTCGCGGAAGCTTCCCGACACCGAACGTGCGCGGCTCAAGAAGATCCTCAAGGAGGTGCTGCCGAGCGGCGCAGGCGTCATCGTGCGCACCGCGGCGGAGGGTGCGACCGAGGATCAGCTCACGCACGACGTACAGCGCCTCACGCGCCAGTGGGAGTCGATCCAGGCGCGCGTCAAGAAGGGTGGAGGGCCAGCGATGCTGCACTCCGAGCCCGACATGCTCATCAAGATTGTGCGCGACGTCTTCAACGAAGACTTCCTCCGCATGCGGATTGAGGGCGCTGAGACCCACGAGGTGATCGAGAACTACCTCTCCGCCGTCGCCCCCGACCTCATGCAGCGCGTTGAGCGCTACGAGGGGGAGCGCGACATCTTTGACGAGTTCCGCGTCACCGAGCAGATCGCGAAGGCGCTTGACCGCAAGGTCTGGCTGCCGTCGGGCGGTTCGCTCGTGATTGACCGCACCGAGGCGATGACGGTTGTTGACGTGAACACGGGCAAATTCGTGGGTGCCGGCGGCAACCTCGAGGAGACGGTCACCAAGAACAACCTCGAATCCGCCGAAGAGATCGTGCGCCAGCTGCGCCTGCGCGACATCGGCGGCATCATCGTGATCGACTTCATCGACATGGTGCTCGAATCGAACCGCGACCTCGTGCTCCGGAGGCTCATCGAGTGCCTGGGGCGCGACCGCACGAAGCACCAGGTCGCCGAGGTGACCTCGCTTGGGCTCGTACAGATGACCCGCAAGAAGCTTGGCCTCGGCCTGCTTGAGTCGTTCAGCGAGCCGTGTGAGGTGTGCGCCGGTCGAGGCGTGATCGTGCACCACGAGCCCGTGCACCGGCACCGCAGCGAGTCGAACGGCCGCCAGAAGCGCGGCGGCGGCAACTCGGGCGGCGGGAACCACAACGGCGGCGGCCAGAACGGTGGCGGCCAGAAGGGGCAGACCGAGCCCAAGGCGCAGACGCACGCGATCAGCGATGGCGCGAAGAACATGCTCGCGCAGGTCGCGGCCTCGACCATTCCGGCGGCAAAGCAGTCGGAGGAGTCGGGTTCGGGCGACGAAACCCAGGTGACGGGTATCGTCGGCAAGGCACAGGCACAGGCACAGGCACAGGGCTATAGGACAAAAAGTGTGTAACGAATCCCGATCTACCCGCACCAGCATGCCGTAGTACGAGGTTCGCTATACCCCGGCACCATTAACCGTGCCGAAAACAACCAACTCGTCCACCTGTCTGGTATGCGGCAACGCGCTCGTGAAGAACGGTTTCACGAGCGCGGGAACCAGGTGCTGGAGATGCCTGAACTGCGGCAGCTCCTCAACCAGGAAACGGGCAGACCTCACCCGCCGGCACACCCTCGACCGGTTCCTGTCCTGGCTCCTGGGCAAGGACTCACAAGCCGAAGCCGCGGAACGAGTCTCAGACCGAACCTTCCGCCGGGAGATCGAATGGTGCTGGCAAATCAGGCCAACGCTCCCGACCGTGACGATACCGCCGAGGTGCGTGATCGTGGACGGAACGTACGTTGGTGGATGGTGTCTCCTGGTCGCGCTCGATGAGGACCTCACCCCGCTCGCGTTCCAGTGGTGCTCGACCGAAACCCAGGCCGCGTGGGGTGCGTTGTTCGCGCAGATCCCTGCCCCACTCGTGGTGGTGTGTGATGGCGGGCCAGGCCTGAACGCGGCACTCAAAACAGTGTGGCCGGATACGCGCGTGCAGCGTTGCATCTTCCACGTCCTGATGAACATACGCACCCATCTCACCTGGAGACCCCGCACCGTTGCTGGGCAGACGCTCCTCGCGCTCACAAAACAGCTTTCACAAGTACAAACGCCAGAGGACGCTCTCGGCTGGCTCAAGCGGTTGAACGCCTGGCATTCGATCTACGGACGCCTCACTCGTGAACGCTCGTACGCGAGGCGCAGACTCAAGGACGGGTCATGGGACTCACCCACCGGGAAACAGTGGTGGTACACCCACGACCGGCTTCGGAAGGCGTACCGGCTCCTCACCGAGATCCAACGCCGCGGACACCTGTTCACTTTCGTTCAGATCGATATCCCCAGAACCACGAGCGGCCTCGAGGGAGCCTTCAACTCGGTCCTGAAAACACTCCTCCGATTCCATCGCGGAATGCCCACCGTCCATCAGAAACGCGTCGCGGAATGGTTCGCTCTAAAACAAGCAGGACTGCTCCAGACCGCGCACTCGTTCATCACGCACGAAGTGATCAACCCGCCAGTGAACCCACGCCCCCGGTTCACGGAACCAGACCCGAGCCCCGAGCTCTACGGCACCGGCCTTGACGCCAGCGAAGGCCTCTGGCTACGCAAAGGATGGGGAGGGCGGACCTGACACGCCCAACGGTTTACACACTTTTTGTCCTATAGGCCCAGGCACAGGCACAAGCTCCGGCTGCCGCGCTCGAGAGCGTGCTTGACGCGCTCCCCGACGCGCCACCCGCTGGCGCCTCGAAGTCGCGCAACCGGCGGGTGAGCTCGCGTGCGGGTGCGCCCGCAAGCGCCCCGAAAGCGGCGCACAAGACGTCCCAGCGCTCCGGCGCTGAGGAGACCGCGGCATCGGCAGGGGCGGCGGCGCTTGCCGCTGAGCTTGCTGAGACCGTGGGTAAGGGAGAGGCGAGCCGTGAAAACGGCGCGTCTGCCGAGGCACCCGCTGTCACTGACAGCGGTGCCCCGAAGCGCGGCGCGCGTACGCGTTCGTCGCGCGCGCAGTCAGCGGCGGGCTCCAAGCCCGCGGCCGAGGCCGCCTCGACCGGGGGCTCCGCCCTCGATCCTGAGCGGATGCTGCTCGACGCGCTCGACGCCAGGACCGGCGGTCGTGGCGGGGCGCAGACTGACACGCCGACCCTTATTTGACCGGACGCGATAATTCGCGTTATTATTGACCGTTGTGCGTACTCGCTTTTGAGGCGAGAAGTGCACGTATGACTTCGATCGTGACGGGTTCGCGATTCGACACGATTAAGACGATCCTCGAGAGATGGGTGACCAAGTGGTTTACGCAGTAGTGCGCACAAGCGGACGACAGGAGAAGGTCGAGGTTGGCTCGATCATCACTGTAAACCGTGTATCGGGAGACGCTAAGGGCAACATTGAGCTCCCGGCTGTTCTCCTCGTTGACGGCGACAAGGTGACGAGCGACGCTTCGGCTCTCGCAAAGGTGAAGGTTACGGCCGAGGTCCTTGACGACCTTCGTGGGCCGAAGATCGTCATCCAGCGTTACAAGAACAAGACCGGTTACAAGAGCCGCCAGGGGCACCGTCAGGATCTGACGCGCCTCAAGGTCACCGGCATCAAGTAACACTTTTAGACTCTAAGGAGACAGACCAATGGCATCCAAGAAGGGCGTCGGCTCCAGCAAGAACGGCCGCGACTCGAACGCACAGCGCCTCGGCGTGAAGCGCTTCGGTGGGCAGCAGGTGAACGCCGGCGAGATCATCGTGCGTCAGCGCGGAACCCACTTCCACCCCGGCGTCAACGTTGGCCGTGGCGGAGACGACACGCTGTTCGCTCTCGCAGCGGGCGCAGTCGAGTTCGGTGCGAAGGGTGGCCGCAAGGTCGTCAACATCGTCGCCGCTGCGTAAGTAGTTCGGTATCGACAAAGGCGAGCTTCGGCTCGCCTTTTGTCGTATCTGGCCGGATGGTGCGTGCCCGCAGGGCGCGCACACGACGTAATCCGGTGTCGCTTTGGCGCGTGCGTCAGGCAAAATGTAGTTACTCGATCGCGTCTTCGGGTCGGAAGGGGAATCTCTCATGGTGACGTTCGTGGATCAGGTCCAACTGCACCTGCAGGCGGGTCGAGGCGGAAACGGCTGTGTCTCTGTTCGGCGCGAGAAATTTAAGCCGCTGGCCGGGCCAGACGGCGGTGCTGGCGGCAACGGTGGCACGATCGTGCTGCTCGCAGACCCGCAGGTGACGACGCTGCTCGAGTACCACCGCAGGCCCCACCGCTCTGCCGAGAACGGAGCGTACGGCGCGGGCGACTACCGCGCGGGTGCGCACGGGGCTGAGCTCGTGCTCCCCGTTCCCGTCGGAACCGTGGTGAAGGACACCGAGGGGGAGGTGCTCGCAGACCTCACCGAGGCCGGCACCCGCTTCGTCGTCGCTGAGGGCGGCCTCGGCGGGCTCGGTAACCACGCGCTCGCGAGCCAGAAGCGCAAGGCCCCTGGCTTCGCGCTGCTCGGCACCGAGGGTTGGGCAGGCGACGTCACGCTCGAGCTCAAGACAATCGCAGACGTCGCGCTCGTGGGGCTCCCGTCTGCCGGTAAGTCGAGCCTCATCGCTGCGATGAGCGCAGCCCGGCCCAAGATCGCGGACTACCCGTTCACGACGCTGCACCCGAACCTCGGCGTCGTCGAGGCCGGTTCGACCCGCTTCACCGTCGCCGACGTACCGGGACTCATCGAGGGCGCGAGCGAGGGCAAGGGCCTCGGCCTCGACTTCCTGCGCCACGTCGAGCGCTGCAGCGCGCTGCTCCACGTGCTCGACTGCGCGACGCTCGAGCCCGGGCGCGACCCGCTCTCCGACCTTGAGATCATCAAGAAGGAGCTCGCGGCGTATGAGGTCCCCGAAGGGCAGATCCCGCTGCTCGACCGCCCGCAGCTCGTCGCGCTGAACAAGATCGACGTGCCCGAGGCTCGCGAGCTCGCCGAGTTCGTGCGGCCCGACCTCGAGGCGATGGGGTACCGCGTCTTCGAGATCTCGACGGCGTCGCGTGAGGGCCTCCGTGAGCTCGGCTTCGCGCTCGCCGAGGTCGTCGAGGACGCCCGCGCGAAGGAGCAGGCAGAGAGCGAGCGCCTCGAGCGCATCGTGCTGACGCCGAAGGCGGTGGATCGCCAGGCCGGCTTCCGCGTCGTCACCGAGGGCGGCACCTACGGCACGCTCTTCCGCGTGCTCGGGCAGAAGCCCGAGCGCTGGGTGCAGCAGACCGACTTCCAGAACGACGAGGCTGTCGGCTACCTCGCCGACAGGCTGCAGAAGCTCGGCATCGAGGACGCGCTAGTGAAGGCCGGCGCGGTCGCCGGGTCGACCGTCGTGATTGGCCCGGGCCAGGGCGTCGTCTTCGACTGGGAGCCGTCGCTCACGAGCGCCGCTGAGGTGCAGGTTGGTGTCCGCGGCAGCGACGACAGGCTCGACGGGCCCCAGCGTCGCACCAACAAGCAGCGCCGTTCCGATTACCACGACCTCATGGACGCGAAAGCCGCCGCCCGTGAGCAGCTCGAGGAGGAGCGTCGCTCAGGGATGTGGGAGTCCACCGAGTGAGCGAGGCGGGAACGCGCGGGCAGACCCTGCTCGCGGCGCGGCGGGTCGTCGTCAAGGTGGGATCCTCGTCCGTGTCCGGCGACAATGCAGGCCAGATCCCCGTCCTCGTTGATTCACTCGCGCGCCTCCGCGCCGCCGGCGCCGAGGTGATCCTCGTCTCCAGCGGCGCGATCGCGACCGGCGTGCCGTTCTTGAACATCGACGCGCGGCCCGACGACCTGGCGACCCAGCAGGCCGCGGCCGCGGTGGGCCAGAACATTCTCGTGAACCGCTACCAGCGCGCGCTGAGCAGCCACGACCTCGTCGCGGGGCAGGTGCTCCTCACCGCGCACGACATGGAGAACCCGACCCACCGCGGCAACGCGCGTCGCGCGCTCGAGCGGCTGCTCGCCCTCGGCACCGTGCCGATCATCAACGAGAACGATACGGTCGCAACCCACGAGATCCGCTTCGGTGACAACGACAGGCTCGCCGCGCTCGTTGCCCGACTTGTCGAGGCTGACCAGCTCGTGCTGCTCTCCGACATCGACGCCCTCTACACCGCGCCGCCGGAGGTTGTCGGCGCGGAGCGGATCGCGAGCGTGCCCTACGGCGACCCGCTTGATGGGGTTCGCATTGGCGAGAGCCAGTCGGGCTGGGGCACCGGGGGAGCGGCCACCAAGGTGCAGGCGGCCCGGCTCGCCGCTGACGCGGGCACTACCGTGCTGCTCACCGAGGCGCGGCTGCTCGCCGCGGTGCTCGACGGTGCTGATCACGGGACGCTCTTCGGCGCCGCTTCTCGCTAGCCCGCGCGGGCTAGAATGGCGTCATGTCTAGCAATGATGCCTTCGTTGATCTCCTGACCCGCGCGAAGCAGGCGTCGCGCAAACTCGCGACCGCCACGACCGCGACGAAGAACGCCGCGCTCGAGGATATGGCGCGCGCGCTCGAGGGCGCGATCCCGGAAATCATTGCGGCAAACGAGCTTGACCTCGCCCGCGGCGTCGAGAACAACATCGGCGACGGGCTGCTCGACAGGCTGAGGCTCGACGAAGAACGCATCCTCGGGCTAGCGGCGGCCGTTCGCGAGATCATCGCGCTCCCCGACCCGGTCGGCCAGATCGTGCGCGGCAGCACGCTGCCCAACGGGATCACGATCGCCCAGACGCGGGTGCCCTTTGGCGTGGTTGGCGCGATTTATGAGGCGCGGCCGAATGTGACCGTCGATATTGCGGCGCTCGCGCTGAAGAGCGGCAACGGGGCGGTCCTCCGGGGTGGCTCTGCGGCGGAGAACTCGAACCGCGTGCTCGTGCGGCTCATCCAGGAGTCGGTCAGGCGGAGCGGCATCGACGGCAACGCATTTCAGACGATTGACCCGTTCGGGCGTGAGGGCGCGGGGCGCCTCATGCGGGCCCGCGGGTACGTGGATGTGCTCATTCCCCGCGGCAGCGCTGGCCTCATCTCGACGGTCGTGAACGAGTCAACGGTGCCCGTGATTGAAACCGGCGCCGGTATTGTCCACGTCTACGTCGACGCCTCGGCCGACTTTGATATGGCGCACTCGATCGTCGTGAACGCGAAGACCCACAGGCCGAGCGTCTGCAACTCTGCCGAAACGCTGCTCGTGCACGCCGACCAGGTGGGGGAACTGCTTCCGAGCATTCTCGCGGTGCTCGAGCAGCGCGGTGTCGTGCTGTATGGCGACGAGCGCGCGCGGGCGGCCGGCGCACGCGAGGCCGCGACCGACGAAACCTGGGCGACCGAGCACCTCGACCTTGCGATGGGGGTGCGTGTCGTGGATTCGCTTGACGAAGCGATCGCACACATCGATACTTACTCGACGAAGCACACCGAGTCGATCGTGACGAGCGATTTCGCGAACGCCGAGCGCTTCCTCGCCGAGGTCGACTCCGCCGTGGTGATGGTGAACTCCTCGACCAGGTTCACTGACGGCGGTGAGTTCGGGTTCGGCGCCGAAGTGGGCATTTCCACCCAGAAGATGCACGCGCGCGGCCCGATGGGGCTCGCGGAACTCACGAGCACGAAGTGGCTTGTGCGTGGCACTGGGCAGATTCGCTAGCCAAACCCTGTAGGCTTGTAGTAAGTATTTCTGCCATAGGAAAGGTCAGGGCTCTTCATGTCATTTGCAGCCACGATTGCAGCAGCCGAGGGCGCAAGCCACGTCGTTACCGAGCTTCCGATGCCCGCTCCCGTGTATGGCGTCATCGTCTTCTCGCTGTTCGTTGTTTCAGCGCTTGTGGTGTTCTCGTTCCGTGACGTCGCAAACCGCCACGCTGAGAAGGCCGCCGCCTACGCCCGCGAGCACGGTGAGGCGCAGCAGCACTAATCGTGGCTAGTCGGCGACGTGTGGGGGTGATGGGCGGCACCTTCGACCCAATTCACCATGGCCACCTCGTCGCCGCTAGCGAGGTAGCGAAGAGCTTTGACCTTGACGAGGTCGTGTTCGTGCCAACGGGGCAGCCCTGGCAGAAGAGCAATGTCTCTGAGAGCGAGCACCGATACCTGATGACCGTCATCGCGACGGCATCAAACCCGCAGTTCACCGTGAGCCGTGTCGATGTCGACCGCGATGGGCCGACCTACACGGTCGACACGCTGCGGGACTTGAAGCGGCTCATGCCCGACGCAGAGCTGTTCTTCATCTCTGGGGCGGACGCGGTGCAGCAGATCGTGAGTTGGAAAGACGTTGAGCAGCTGTGGGAGCTTGCTCACTTCATCGCCGTTTCACGGCCCGGTCACGAGCTGTCCCTGTCGGGGCTTTCGCACGACAACGTAAGCATGCTAGAAATTCCGGCGCTGTCTATTTCCTCTACAGACTGTAGGGAACGGGTATCGAGAGGTTACCCTGTGTGGTACCTAGTACCTGATGGGGTAGTGCAGTACATCGCCAAGCACGGCTTGTATTCCGAGGAAGCGACTAATAGATGAGTGAGCAAGAGCACGAACGGCCCTTGACGCGGCGCGAGATGCGCCTGCGCGAGCAGGCCGAACGCGAGGGCGTCGATTCGATCGAAGACATTGTCGCGAGCGAAGAGGCCGCGGCAGCCGAGGGGGCAGTCGTCGCGGAGCCAAGCGCAGTTGATCTCGGCAGCATCGAGATTGATCCGCTCAACCCAGACGGCACGCCCCGTACCCGGCGCGAGATGCGCGAACTGCGGGAGGCAGCGGCGGCAGAGCTGCTCGCCGCGCAGCGGGACGAGGATCAGGCGGACGAGGATCCGGTCGAGGAGCCCGCGAGCGACGTCGGTAAGGCAGATGCCACGGAGGCAGACGCTGCGGAGGCAGACACCCCGGAGGCGCTGCTCACTCCCGACGATTCCTACGGTGCGCCGACCGAGGCGCTGAGCCTCGAAGACCTGCCGCAGGCCGGCGCATCCGAGGCCGCTGAGGGTGAGGTTGAGCCCGAGCTCGACGCGCCGACGGAGGCCTTCACGCTCGAGGAGATGCTCGACGCTGCGGAGCCGAAGTCGCCGACCGGAGACGCCGAGGCCGTCGCGAACCTGTTTGCGACCGAGCCGAACGCGATCATCGATGTTGACGCTGATATTGCTGATATTGACGAAGCTGAGGCCGTGGAGGCTGAGGCTGTTGAGGTCGTCGAGACTGTAGAGCCCGTCGAAGCTGCAGAGCCCGTCGAAGAACCCGTCGTTGAAGTCGTTGAAGAGATCGACGTCGAGCTCGTCGCCGAGGACCTTAATGCCAGCGCCATTGAGGTTGAAGCAGAGGCTGAGGTCGAAGCTGACGAAGAGGCTGATCGCGACGCCGGCACCGACACTGGTACCGATACCGCCGGCTACTCGTTCCCTGACATCCAGCCGCCCGAGGAGTGGCGCTCGGTATTCGATGACCCCTCGCGTGCGGCGAACATCTCCGCGCCGGGCGACTCGGGCGACTTTGACGACCTCATCTCCCGCGCGGTTGCGCAGGAGGGGAGTACTGGCGGTACCGGCGCCTCGGCGCTGATCCTGCCCTCGCATCCCGGCGACACCGGTGGCCTGACAGGCCCGCTGGGCGCGACCGGCGAGCTTTTCGTGACAGGGTCGATCGAGCTCCCGAAGTCGATGGGGGAGACTGGCGGACACTCGGGTATTCACGACTCGATTGATTTCGACCCGTTCCTTTCGGGGGAGGCGCCCGGGTCGATCGCGTCGTCGACGGAGTCTGGGCCGATGCCCGTCTCCGCGCTGAGCGCCGTCAGCGCGCGTCGCCGGCCCGAGGTGCCCGTCGTCGCCGAGCCGACGAAGGATCGCAGCAAGATGCCGCTGATCCTCGCTCTTTCGGGTGGCGGCTTGATTGTCGTCGTCATCGGCGTCGTGGTGTTTGCCGCGACGCAGGGATTCTTTAACTAATACCTTGAGAGGTACACACGTGGCAGAAGCACGAGACTTGCTGGCCGACTTGCAGATCGCTGTGCGCGCTGCCGATAGCAAGGGGGCAATTGCTCCCGTTGCGCTGAACGTTGGCGAGCACTTCGGGTACGCGGACGCGTTCCTCATCGTGACCGGCAGTGTTGAGCGGAACGTGCAGGCGATCTCGGATGAGATCGAGCGCGAGATGAACGAGGCTGGCGTTCGCACGATCAGGCGCGAGGGCCGCGAAGGTGGCCGCTGGGTGCTCCTCGACTTCGGCGACATCATGGTGCACGTCTTCCATCAGGAAGAGCGCGACTTCTACCAGCTCGAACGGCTGTGGCACGATTCTCCCGTCATCGACACTGCGTCGATGATCGAGGTCGCCGCCCAGTAATTCGTGCCGGTTCCGGGCGCGTCGATTTGCTTCGTGCGATCCGGGCTGGTGTAGAATAGAAGAGTTGTCGGGCGAGCATTCGCCCGACTTCCATGAGGGTCTGTGGCGCAGTTGGTAGCGCACCTGCATGGCATGCAGGGGGTCAGGGGTTCGAATCCCCTCAGATCCACGTACTGAAGCCTCCTACTCGATGAGTTGGGGGCTTTTGGCGTTTTTGGAGCTGTGCTGTGCTGTGCTGGCCTGGCTGGAGCTGCTGGTCTCACTGCGGTGACCTGTGGTCTCTCCGCGGCCCCGCTCGGCTGACGTAGATGCAGTGCCGGGAATGGGGCCTCCGTAGGCTGGTGGGATGCATGGGCGGGAAGATCAGCGAGTATCGTCAACATCTGGCAGGCTCATTCAGGCTTGGAGCGGCCGTGGCTGGCCGCGTACGCCGACGGGGTGCGCTCTGATATCGACCCGGTCACCCAGACACTTCCGGAGGCGTTGAATGCGAGCGCAAAGCAGTTTTCGAAGCATGTTGCGCTGGAGTGCTTTGGGCGGACCACAAACTATCGAGACCTGCATGTGCAGGTCGAGCGTGCCGCCGGAGGGTTGCGCAAGCTTGGGGCGCGAGCGGGGGACAGGGTCGCGCTTGTGCTTCCCAGCTGCCCGCAGCATGTTGTAGCGCTCTACGCGGTGCTGCGCTTGGGAGCCGTCGTCGTTGAACACAACCCGTTGTACACGGAGCGCGAGCTTCGCCATCAATTCGAGGATCACGAAGCCAAAGTAGCCATCGTGTGGGACGTAGTCAGTGGGAAAGTCGATCAGCTCCCAGCGGATGCGTGGACAGAGCGCATCGTCACTGTGAACATGACCAAATCGATGCCGACCGCGCAGCAAAATGCGCTTCGCCTCCCGATTCCGGCAGCTCGAGCCGCGCGTAAGAAGCTCACGGTGCGTCTCGCCGCCAAAGGAAGGCACTCGTGGGAGTCGCTTTTGGGGAAGCGGCTCTCGTCGCGCGTAGCTGGGCCACAGCTCGACGACGTTGCGGTGTTCTAGTACACGAGCGGCACGACTGGCATGCTGAAAAGGCGCGATTCTCACGCACGCCTATCTCCGTGCGAACGCGATGCAGGGTCGCGAGTGGTTGCCCGGGTTGCGCGAGGGCAACGTGGTGTTCTATGGCGTGCTCCCGCTGTTCCATGCGTGCGGACTGACGCTGTGTCTGACGTTTCCGATGAACGTTGGCGCCCGGCTGGTGCTTTTCCCCACCTTTGACGTCGATCTCGTTAAGAAGGCAACGAAGCACTCCCCGCCCACGCTCTTACCCGGTGGGCCTCCGATGTATGACCGTCTCGCCCGCGCGGCGCCTCACGGTGAGCTAGACCTCTCGACGGTGCGGTTCGCGATTTCCGGAGCGACGCCGCTGCCAGTGTCGACGGTGCAACGTTGGGAGAAGATTAGCGGGGGATTGCTTGCGGAGGGCTACGGCATGACGGAGGCGTCTCCGGTTGCGCTCGGTAACCCTGCCGGGCCCACTCGGCGCCCCGGTTCCGTGGGGGTGCCGTTCCCGAGCACCGATATTCACGTGGTTGAGCCAGATGAGCCGTCGACCGAGGTGGAGACCGGCCAGCCGGGAGAGCTCCTCATCCGCGGCCCGCAGGTCTTTGGCGGGTATTGGAAACGCCCAGAGGAAACCGCGGAGACGCTGCTGGATGGCGGGTGGCTCCGTACTGGAGACATCGTCACAGTCTCAACGGATGGTTTCGTGACTGTCGTCGACCGCCGCAAGGAGTTGATCATCACTGGCGGTTTCAACGTGTCGCCTTCTGAGGTTGAAGAGGTGCTGCTGTCGCACCCAGATATCGAGGATGCGGCAGTCGTGTCGCTGCCACGGGGTGATGGGGCTGAGATCGTCGTGGCTGCGATCGTTACCCGGGACGGTGCTGACGTCAATCCCGCGGGTGCGCGTGACTTCTGCCGGACCAGGCTCGCTGCGTACAAGGTTCCGATGCGGGTGGACCTCGTCGATGAATTGCCGCGGTCGTTGATTGGGAAAGTGTTGCGACGCGAGGTGCGAGAAATGCTTCTCGTGGACTCCTGAGACCGGTTGACCAAGATCTCAGCGATGTGCTGCCACGGGGCATCGCCTTGACCCGTGCCAGGGGCCGCGCTGCGGAGCGATTGCCCTGCGGGCGCGCCGCAGTTGGCGAGGTTCCAGTTGGCATCGTCACCGCATTCGTCGGCGCGCCGAATCTGACTGCGCTAGCGAGCCTCAGGCGAATGAGTGAGCGGTGACGGCATCTGAACCCGCGCCGTGCAACGCGCAACGCACCAGCACGGCGCTAGAGCGACGGTACGGGGTGCTCGTCGCCGTTCGGCAGGCGGCAAGTGGCGTCGCCCGGCTGCGCGTCGGCGAACTCCTCGACGCTCTCCGGGATCCCGTTCGCCACGGTGTACTGCTCGACCCGCGTGGCACACGCGTCCGGGCTCGCCGCGAGATAGAACGTCGCCGTCTCCTCGCCGTAGCCCGGGTAGCCGTGCTCTTTGCCCCACACCTCGGTCGCGCGCACTGCATCGACGCCGACGAGGCGGCTATCGTGCGGCACGTTCGTGTTCAGCGCGCCCGTGAGGAGCACGGCAACCACGCCGAGGTCGGACCTGCCTGCAATCGTGGCAGTGTGCTCACCACCACGCAGGATCCTCGTCCGCGAGATCTCGCGCGGCACCTCCTCCGCGCTGATGCCGAGCACGAAGGTGACGAACTCGTCTTCGGTGTAGCCACGGAAGTGCATCGTGTGGGTCGCCTGGACCACACCGACGAGTACGGGGCGCTTCCCGTCGAGGGTGTACGTGTACTGCTCGCTCGTGACGCGGTAGTTCTCGAGGTCGGGGAGCGGCGGCAGTTCTGCGCCGGTGCCGAGCAGAGCGGCCGCGTCGAGCTCAGCGGTCGCATCGTCGGGGAGCAGGATCGCGGTGGGCCCGTTGATCCTGCTCTCGGAGACGCTCGCGGCCTCCGCCTCGAACGGGCCGAATTTCGCCGTCTCCTGCGACGGCCCACCGCCTGAAACGGAAGAGCTGCACGCGGAGAGGAAGAGTGCGGTCGCTGCGGCCGCTGCGGCGAGAAGAAGGGTGCGGGTGCGAGTGCGGGTGCGGGCTGGGGTCAGATGCATAGCTTGGGCCCGAGGTCTTCCGTCTTGCCGTCGACGGTGATCGTCGCTTGGCCGCAAATGCGAGCCGCGGTGTCGGGCTCGATGATCATCGGGGTATAGAGCGACTGCAGGCCGATGTCGGTGCGCGACTGCGCGCGCTCGCTGTCGGGGTCATCGAGCGGCCACACCCGCATCGTCATCGTATTTCCCTCGGTCTTGTTGTCGTAGCGGGTCACCCTGCCCCACACCGCCATGCAGTTGTTCGAGTACATGAGCTGCACGTGCACCTCGTTGTCGAGGCGAGCCTCCGACGCGGCGATCACCGCGTCGTCGCGGCAGCTCGTGAGCATCGGGTCGATCCCGTCGGCCGCGGGGCTAAGGTGACGGCTCGCCGCGTCCGCGCTCGACGATGGCGCCGCGAGCGCGCCGACCGTCAGGCCGGTGATGAGCGCCGCGACGGCTGCGGCGCCTCCAGCGATGGCGATGGTTTGACCGAGCGAGAACCTTTTGCTCGGTGCGCCGGCTTCTCCCGCGGGCTCGGCGCTGGAGCCGCCCGGCGCGAGCGCGGCTCGGCGCGCGCGCCACTCCTTCAGGTTCCCGCCGAACAGCGTGACAAGCTTGAGGACCGTGTTCTCAGTGGGAAGGATCTTCCCGGCGAGCGCAACCGAGATCACACTCTTCGAGATCCCGGTCTGGTCGCTGATGGCGGCCAGGGTCGGGTTTCCCGAGGCGATCTTCAGGTCGCGTAGCGCTTCGGCGAAGGCCTCGACCGAGTCGCCTGGGGTGGCAGACTCGGGGGAACCAGGCGCCCCGTCGCGCGTCGCACTGGCTTCTGACGGCGCAGCGTTCAACATGTACTCCTCCAGAGTGGCGTTCGAGTGTTCGAACGCTTTCGTCCGGTGATCCGGAAATCGTGAATAGCGTCTTCAGCTCAAGGATAGGCGGCGCTGAGGTAACTCTCAGGCTTGGGGCCCCTCGGCCGAGGGGTGCAGGCATGAGTTCCGCATGATTCCGCGGGTTTCGATATTCCGTTCGAGTGCCGAACGCCCGCGGAAGGCCCCGTTCTTCGTCCCGTTGGCGGGTGCCCCCGGCCCTGGACTACCGGTTCTGGCCGCTAACCGCTGTTGCCAATTGCGCGATTTTCACTAGCGGGCGGCCGCCTCACACCGATACAGTGCCGAACGTGAATAGCATGGACGGCCTACAGACTGACGCGCTTCCGGACGGGATCGCAGATTTTCGAGACGGTGAGGAGTTCGCGGATCCCTGGGTCGACGGCGAGCCCGGGCCCGAGGCGCTGAGCGTCGTGCCGCCGAACACGGGGTGGCCTGATCGAGCCGTGGTTCTTACCGAGGCGATCCGGACGGCCCTCGGGGACGCCGTCGTCTCGATCGAGCACGTTGGTTCAACCGCCGTGCTGGGGCTCCCCGCAAAAGACGTCATCGACCTCGACCTCATCGTGCTCGACCCGGATGATGAAGCGAGCTATGTACCGGCGCTCACGGCGCTCGGATATCGACACACGGTGCGGGAGCCCGAGCTCGACGGGCACCGCATGCTCAGACTCGAACAGCCGCGCGTGAACCTGCACGTGTTCGCCCAGGGCACCGCCGAGCCAGCCCGCCACCTGCTCTTTCGCGACTGGCTGCGGGCCCACCCCGAGGACGCGAAGATGTACGCGGAGGCGAAGGCCGCCGCCGCTGAGGGCGGGCCGCAGACGGCGATGGCCTACAACCTGCGTAAGCACGCAGCGGTGCGCGAGATTTATTCGCGCGCATTCGCGGCCGCGGGGGTGCCGCTCGCCAAGCGGGTGTTTGCGCCGGCCACGCTCCCGGAGCTGCCGCAGCCCGCCGATACACAACCCGGAGCGTCCACAAGCGCCCCGGGCGACCGGCTCACCTGGCGGCCCGCAACCCCTGGCGACGTGGAAGCCATCCACGATCTGTACAGCGCTGCGGGCGCGGTTGACCACCCGCGCGAGCTCGTGGCCCTCGACAGCGTGAAGCTCTGGCTCAAGGGGGAGCGGTTCACCCTCGAAACCGACACGGTTCTCGCCTTCGCCGCCGACGGTACCCTTGTCGCGCACGGCGAGGCGAAGCTCGACGACGACTGGCGCGACCAGGTCGACGTGTTCGTTGACGGGGTCGTCCACCCGCAGTGGCGCGGGCGCGGTATCGGTAGGGGAATGCTCGCCTGGCAGGAGGCGCGCGGACGGCAGCTGCTCGCGAGCGTCGACGCCAAGCTTCCCGGCATGCTGAGCCTCGGGGCGCGGGCGGAGAGCACGGGTGTGCGCGACCTCGCCGCCGCCGCGGGCTACCAGCCGGTGCGCTGGTGGATGGAACTCGGGCGGTCTCTCGCCGACGAGATCCCTGTGCGCGAGCTGCCCGCGGGGGTCGAGGCCCGCGTCTTCACCAGTGAGCTCTCCGAAGCGACGCGCGTTGCGGTGAACGACGCGTTCCGCGATCACTGGGGTTCGCGCCCGATGACCGAAGAGGAGTGGGCGGACGACCTCGACCTTGACGAGTTCGCCCCCGAGCTGTCGCGAGTGCTCACGACGGGTTCAGGGGAGGCCGGCGACCCCGTGCGCGTTGTCGCGGTCGTACTCACCGAGGTGAACGAGGAAGAGTGGGAGCTGAACGGCGGCTCGTTCGGCTACATGTCCACGATCGGCGTTGTGCGGGACTGGCGCGGCAGGGGCCTCTCAACCGCCGTCATCGCCGCCGCGCTCAGCGCGTATCGCGAGGCCGGCTTCGTGAACGCACTGCTCGACGTCGACTCGGCGAATCCGAGCGGCGCCCTCGGTCTCTACGAGCGTCTGGGGTTCACAGAACGTGACCGCTCCGTCACGCTCGCGAAGTGGGTCTGAGTGTGGTCACTGCGTGTGCCCGTGCCAAAGCGGCAAAGATTTTCGCGTAGGCGTCTGCTGTCCGGTCATCCTTGGAGCTCAGCAACCAAAGGTTTGCAACCACGAGGTGAGCAACCAAGAGGTGAGCAACCAAGAGGTGAGCAACCAACAAGGAAAGCGGGACAACAATGGCAACCTTCGACGCAACCACAGCCACTCTTGATGCGGCGCTCGCCGACGACCGGCCTGTCGTGATCCAGTTCTGGGCCGAGTGGTGCGCACCGTGCCGCGCGATGATCCCGATCGTTGACCAGTTCGCTGAGGCGAACGAGGCATCGGTCGCCGTCGCGCGGGTCGACATCGATGCCAACCCGGAGCTCTCGATGAAGTACCGGGTGACCGCGGTTCCAACGTTTGTGATCGCCCGCGGCGACCAGGTGCTTGAAACGTTCTCGGGGGCGATGCCGCTGCAACCCTTTACACAGCGGGTCGCAGCGGCGATCGCGAGGTAAACAGCCTCGAGCTAGGCCCCCGGCACCCCTACGCCGTACCAGCTCGCGGCCTCGCCGTTGAGGGACCTGCCGAGGTCAAGACCCAGCAAGTATCCTGACATGTCGATGGCCGCCGTCGACCCCTCGCCAGCGGCAGTAATGACCTGTGCGCGGGGATTCGCGATGTTGCCGGCCGCCCACACTCCACCGAGTGAGGTGCGGCCGGTCGCATCGACCGTGATCCACCCGCCCTGCGGCGCCCGCGTCAGCCCGAGGCCCGAGAACGCTTCGTCGCGCGGCACCATGCGTGGCGCAATAAAGACGGCGTCGTGTGCGGCCGTACCGCCGTCAGCGAAGGAAAGTTCGACTTCGCCGCCGACTCCGCCGACTCCGCCGCCGACTCCGCCGCCGACTCCGCCGCCGGCGCCGCCAACACCGACACCGGCGCCGCCCGGCCGCTCAAGCCGCGAGACCCTCCCGTCGTCAACGATCACGACCCCAATGCTGTCGAGCTCCCTGCGCTGGTGGGCTGGCACCGCGATCCCGTTCGGGTAGAACGTGACCCTGTCGCTGTAGCGGCGCATGAGCGCCGCCTGATGCAGAGACATCGCGCCCCCTGCGACGTCGCTCCCGATCACCGCGATACTCTGACCGGCGACCTCGCGACCGTGGCAGTGCGGGCAGTGGTGCACACTCGTGCCCCAGAGTTCAGCGGCGCCGGGGAGATCGGGCAGCACGTCGCGCAGCCCCGTAGCGATAAGGATCGCGGGCGCCGCGAGCTCGCTCCCGTCATCCAACGTGACCGAGACTCCACCTGCGTCCGCCACCGCGGTCGACACCGCGCGAGCCGCGAGGATGCGACCGCCGAAGCTCACGACTTCCTCCCGCGCCGTCTGCAGGAGCGCGGAGGGGCTCATGCCGCTGCGTGAGATGAATCCCTGCATGTGGGCGGCGGGGCGGTTCCGCGGCGTGCGATCCTCCACGACAACCGTGCGCACCCCGGTTCGCGCGAGCACGAGCGCAGCGCTCAACCCCGCGGCCCCTCCGCCAAGTACGATTGCATCCCAGTTCTGCATGATGACTCCTTCCGGTTCCGCGGCGCGAGGCTCGCAGCCGTCGGTTCCTATGCATCGTGGTCCGCGACGTAGCGGGAGAGGAAATACCCTTGCCGAATCGGCACACAGGTTTGCTCGCGCCACCCGTGCGCTCGGAGGATGGCTCACATGGCAATCGAACACGTCGTAAGTGCAGCGCTCGAACAGCTCCCCGCGCGACTTCGGAAGGCGCGCGAGAAGCGCAGCCTCACCCTGAGTGACCTGGCGGGGCGTACGGGTGTCTCGACGAGTACGCTCTCGCGGCTGGAGTCGGGGCAGCGCCGCGCCACGATGGAGCTTGTGCTGCTCATCGCGCTCGCGCTTGAGGTGCCGCTCGTTGAGCTCGTGGCTGCCCCCAAACTCTCGGATCCGCGCGTGGAGCTCCCTCACTCGCGGTCAGGCGGCCGCACGGTGGTGCCGCTCACGCGTCAGCGGACGGAACCGCGAGCGTTCAAACTCGTGATTCCCCCGACCGAGTCGACCCCCGCGTTGCGCACGCACAGCGGCTACGAATGGCTATACGTGCTCTCCGGGACAATGCGGCTCTGCTTGGGCGAGCACGATCTCGAGCTCGGGCCGGGGGAGGTCGCCGAGTTTCCGACGGAGCAGCCGCACTGGTTCGGCTCGACCGGCCGCGGCCAGGTCGAGCTGCTGAGCTTGTTTGGCACGCAGGGCGAGATGATGCACGTGCGAGCGCACACCCGCTCTGGGCCTGGCGTCGGCTAGGGGAGCAGCGCGCCGATCGAGATCATCAGGCTGTACGCCATGATGATGATGAGCGAGAAGCGGAACATGCGGCGGGCCCAGGCGTTGTCGTCCTTCGCGCTGAAACCCTGGATGCCGATGACGATCCACCAGATGCCGAGGACGCCCATGACCGCCGCGTACACCCACCCGGTGTAACCGAGCGGAGTGAGCGCCACCGACGCGACCACGTACGCGATCGTATAAAGCAAGATTTGGATCTTCGCCGCCGGCACCCCGTGCACGACAGTGATGACGGGCACCCCGGCGCGCGCGTACTCGTCACGCCGATACACGGCGATCGAATAGAACTCAGGCATCTGCCAAAAGAAGATCGCGAGGAACACGAGGATCGCGGCCGCGTCGACCGTGCCGGTCACCGCGACGTAGCCCGCGAAGATCGGGGCTGCACCCGAAATGCTGCCGACGAGCGTGCCGTGCACGCTCATCCGCTTCGAGAGCATGCCGTACAACACGACGTAAGTGAAGAACCCGGCAAGGCCCGTGGCGACGACGAGCCAGTTCGTCCAGGCCACCAGGATCGCGTTGCCGAGCACGAACAGCACAACCGAGAAGATGACGGCGTTCCGCACGCCGATGCTGCCCGACACCGTCGCGCGCTTCTTCGTCCGCTCCATGCGGTCGTCGATGTCGCGGTCGAGCACGTTGTTCAGCACGCAGGCCGCAGCGATGACGAACGTCGTGCCGAAGATGGTCGCGAGGAAGAGCAGGCCGTCGAACGCGCCAGCGACGCCCGCGGCGAGCAGGAAGCCGGCGGCGGCCGTGAGCACGTTGCCGTAGAGCACGCCGGGCTTCGTGAGCGAGTAGTAGCGAGCGATCGTGGCCCGCACAGAATCTCCGTCGGCGCGCGATGCGATCTTCGCGTCGGTGCCGCGGCTGCGCTCGGAGAACACTGCGGCGTCGGCGAGCTCCGAGAACTCGGGAGCGATCTCGCTCTCGCGCGCGGCGGTCTCGCGATGACCCCGAGGCGGTTCGGGGGTGTTCGGGACCTGCTGGTCGTCCTCAGGGATCCCACTTGCGGGCATACGAATCTGGCCTTTCTCAAGCCCGTGCACCATTTGGCTCCGGCTTGCCGCCTGCTGTGCGGCGTGTCTGCAGCGCTGGCGGTGCCAGGCGCCGTAGCCGATGGGCCGCAGACTTCTTCCCTCAAATATACCGGGTCTGCGGGCCCCGCAAGGCCAGCGGACGCGCAGGTTCGCGTGTACACGATGCGCGGAGCTGGTGTCTGCGGTACGGCATAGCATTGATGCAGGTATGAACGATCCCGACGCAGACTCGAAGCGGACGCCGACTCGGCGTCCGTCCGAGGGTTGGCGCGCCCAGCTCAGCGACTTGCTGTCGGCCGCCGCACCCGCCGCACCAGCCGCACCCCTCTCCGCCGTCTCCGCCGGTGTCGGTGACGCGGGCCCCTTCGCGCAGCTTGGCCTGCAGTTCGAGGTGAGGGAGATGATCCCGCGGTCGGCCGACAACTGGAACGGCCCGCTCTCGCGCTCGGTGAAGCCGGGCCAGGATGCTGGGAGCGGTATCTTCCAGCTGGGGACACGACCCGCCACTCGAACCGAGCGCGGATGGGCGCGCGGCACGCTCACCTGGGCGAACATCGGCCACCACGGGAGTCGGCTGAGTCTCGACCCCGCACAGCAGCGCTGGTTCCGCCAGCTGCACGCGCTTCACCGAGCTGCGGAAACCGTGGCGGTCGGCAAAGACTCCGACTGGGTCTTCCTCGATGAGTTCGCTAGCCCTGCGCTGTGGACTCTGCTCGGGCAAGCCGACGGGCTGGGCATCGCGCTCGTCGTCGCAGGCCGGGAATCAACGGTCCGCCTGCACGAGGGGGCGGAACTCTGGCTCGACACGCTTGCGACGCCCGAGGGTGCGGTGACGCTTGCACCGCGGCTCGAGCTCGACGGTGCGGAGGTGCCGCTCGTTGGCGCGGGCGCTATCGGCACGCACGGCGTCTACATTGCCGGGCGCGGCCGTGACCGGTCGGTGCACCTCGCGCCCACACCTGCGGAGCTCTCTCCGTCCGAGGTCGCCCTGCTCTCCGGGAGCCTGGAACCGGGAAGCTTCGTTGTCGCCGCAGATGAGCGCGCCCAGTTCATCGCCGAGGGTGTTCCCGAACTGCAATCGGAGTTCACCGTCGCCAGCAGTGACGGCTCCGTTCGTCTACCCGACCCTGATCGAGTGCGGCTCACGCTGTTGGCCGCCTGGCGCGAGGGGCACCGGCTGCTTCTCACCTGGAGCGAGGATCGTTCTTCACGCAGCCGTGGCAGGGAGCTCGCCGTCTCGCTCGACCGGGTACTTCCGGAGGCGATCCTCAGCGACGAGCTGTTCCCCGCCGCGTGGCGGGGCGACCGGCCGGATGGCCAGAGCGCTGGAGATCTTGACGTAGCTGGCGCTGGCGCTGGCGCTGGCACGGGTGCGCAGTTGTCGGCACAGGCACAGGTGCAGTTGCCTGGCCCGCTGGAGCTGCGCGGCGTTGCCGCCGCGGAGTTTCTCACCAAGCTCGTACCGCTGCTTGAGACGGTGCCCGGGGTGAGGGTGCGCACGACCGGCGCCGTGCCCGAATACCGCGAACTCACCGGTGTACCGCACCTGAAAGTGACCGCCATCCCGAGCGAGCGTGAGGATTGGTTCGACCTCGGCGTGCTCGTCACGATCGAGGGGCGGACTGTTCCGTTCGGGCCGCTGTTTCGTGCGCTCGCGCAGGGGCGAACCAAGCTGAAACTCGTCGACGACACCTATTTGCAGCTCAACCACCCGGCGTTTGCGGCGCTCGCGGAGCTCATCGCGGAGGGGCAGGATCTCGACGAGTGGGAGACCGGCCCGCGCATCCCGAAACATCAGGTCCCCAGGTGGGCCGATTTCGAGGATCTTGCGGACGAGTCGGAGACCGCGGTCGAGTGGCGGGCGCTCGTCCGGGAGGTCGGCGCGGAGCGTCCGACTCCGGTACCCGACCCCGTCGGAATCAACGCGGAGCTGCGAACCTACCAGCGGGAGGGGTTCCACTGGCTGGCGTTCCTTTGGCGGAATCGGCTCGGCGGGATCCTCGCCGACGACATGGGCCTCGGCAAGACACTGCAGTGCCTCGCGCTCGTCGCGCACGCGAAGGAAACCGGCGGCGGTGGCGGTGGGGCTCGCGATGGTGGGGCTCGCGACGGTGGGCCTCGCGACGGTGGCGGCGAGCGCCGACCTTTCCTTGTCGTTGCGCCTACCTCAGTGATGAGTAACTGGGCGGCAGAGGCTGCGCGTTTCGCGCCCGGGCTGCGGGTGAAGGTGCGCGCTGCAACCGAGGCGGCGAGCGGTCGGACGGTGCGAGCTGATGCCGCGGAAGCGGACATCATCGTGACGAGTTACGCCCTCTTCCGCCTCGACTTCGAGCGCTATCGCGAAGTCGCGGAGGATTCGGAGCAGGGGATCGCGGGCCTCATCCTCGATGAGGCCCAGTTCGTGAAGAACTCGGCCGGGCAAGGGAACGAGCTTGCGGAGGCTCTCCCGGTGCGCTGGAAGCTCGCCGTGACCGGCACACCGATCGAGAACTCCCTTCGCGAGCTGCACGCGCTCACGAAGATCGTTGCGCCTGGCCTGTTCCCGTCGGCACGCCGGTTCTAGGAAGAGTACGTTCGCGCCATCGAACAACAAGCTCCCGGCAATTCAGTGGGCAAGGGGGCGGGGAGCGGCCCCGCGATGCAGCGGGAGCTGCGACAGCGCCGCACGAAGGAGCTGCGGAGGCGGATTCGTCCCTTCATCCTTCGACGGACCAAAGCGAGTGTCGCGGCCGAGCTTCCGACGAAGCAGGAGCAGATTCTTGAGATCGAACTCGACCCACGGCACCGGGAACTTTACGACGCGTTTCTGCAGCGAGAACGGCAGAAGCTCTTCGGGCTGATGGAGGATCTCGACCGCAGCCGCTTCACGTTCTTCCGGTCGCTCACGTTGCTTCGGATACTCGCGCTCGACGCGACGCTTATCGATGAGCAGTACTCGGAGATACCGTCGGCCAAGCTCGAAGCTCTGGGCGAGCATGTGAGCGCCCTCGCCGCGGAGGGGCGCAAGACGCTTGTCTTCAGCCAGTTCACCTCGTTCCTCGCGAAGGCCGCAACGCACCTGGAAGCCCAGGGCGTCCGTACCGTGACACTTGATGGAACGACGCGGAACCGAGACGCCGTAATTGAGCGGTTCCGGGCGGGAGAGGCCGATGTCTTCCTGATCAGCCTCAAAGCCGGAGGGGTCGGCTTGAACCTGACGGAGGCGGACACGGTCTTCCTGCTCGACCCGTGGTGGAACCCCGCGAGCGAGGCCCAGGCGATCGACAGGACGCACCGGATCGGCCAGGACAAGCCCGTGAATGTGGTGCGCATGATCGCGCTCGGCACCATCGAGGAGAAGGTGCTCGAACTGCAACGACGCAAGCGGGCGCTGTTCGACGCCGTCATCGACGATGAGGCACTGTTCTCGAAGGCATTCACTGCCGAGGATATGCAGAGGCTGTTGGGTTGAGGCTGTTGGGTTGAGTCCGCGCTGTTGGGTGTACTCGGTCGGGGCTGCTGGGGTTGCGGGGTTGCGGGGCGGCGGCTGAGGTTGGGGTTGCGGCTGCTAGCGTGCCCGGAACCGTACGCGGCTCGGAGGCTGTGACGGGTACTGTCTGCCGGTCGGACTCGTCCACACGACAACCCCGCCGTCGCGCTGTTCCAGTGCCCAGCGGGTGTGGTGCTTCACGACGTGGTGTCCTCGGCAGAGCACTGCGAGGTTGTCTGTGCTGGTAGCGCCGCCGTCCTTGGCTGCAACGGTGTGATCGATGTCGCAGCGTGCCGCTTGCCTTCGGCAGCCCGGAGCCCTGCAGTGGAGGTCTCGCGCAGAGATGAATCGACGCATCTCCGCTGATGGACGGTAACGGTCGACGCTGAGTACATTCCCGCCGAGGTCGACTTTCACGACGTCCCAGGAACCACCCTCAGACGTCGCGAGGTCAGCTGCGCTCCGTGCGACACCGGCGCTCACGGGGCCATAGCCGAGAAGCTCGGGTACGCCTCCGACCGAAGTGCTCCCTGTTGGAGCGCTGCCGACGGTGGCGCTGCCGGGTGGAGCGTTCCCGGTTGGAGTGCTCCCGACTGACGCATCGCCAGCCCGCGCCTTGCTCGCTGGATCGTGGCCGGTAAACGCTCCACCCGCGGGAGAACTCGCGCGTGTGGCGGTGATGCCACGCGGGCGGAGCGCCCCCTGTGCAAGCTGATGCTCCGGCACGATGACCTGGACATGGGCGGCTATGCCGCGGCCGAGTGGCGTGGAACCGTCACCCGTGACCGGTACCTCACCGGTAAGGAGGAGGTCGGCGAACAGGTCGGCTTCGATCTGGGACTGCGTCCGGTTTGCCTGGTGCTCGCTCTGTTGCTCAGTCTGGCTTTCAGCCTGGTGCCCGGTCTGGTGCTCGGTCTGGATTCCGCCGTGTTCTGGGCGGGTTTCGGCGGAATCGCTTGTGAGCTGGCGGGCGATCTGAGCGATCCGATCCCGAATTCCGTAGGCCGCCATCGCTGGAAGATAGGCCGAGAGCTCTGCCATGCCGTCGGGGAGCTCGCGAACTTGGATGCAGCGTCGCCGCGCTGCCTCCTGATGCTGCTCCTCAAGCGGTAGGTCCGCGAGGTGGAGTGCTACGCGGTGAGCGATCGGGCGCAGCCGGTTCGGCGTCTCGGTGCGTGCGTGTGGCAGGATCTCGACCTCGAAACGGGCTCGTCGACTCGCCGCTTCATGCTCTGGCAGTGAGTGGAACACCAGCCCCTCGTCTACCACGACGTGCACGCTCTGCAGTGAGATCTCACCTGCGGCGAGCGCGCCGAGCGTTTCCACGTAGATGTCGTGGGCTTGGTGCGAGGTCAGCATGAGCTTCTCGGCGACGTGTTCGCTCACCTGCAGCCGCGCGGACACCTCCAAGCGCAGGGAGCGGTGCTCGAGCTCGGGGCTGCGGCGGTGGCTGGCGGGACGTCCCGTTGCGGAGGCCGTGCCGCGATCAGTGGTCGGGGTTCGCGAGCCACCTGCCGCGTGACCGAAGGCACGGTGCATGACGCGTCCGAGCGCAGTGAGCTGTGCGGCCTCGGCCACTCGAATGGCGGTCGCCGCCTCTTCCATCTGTGCAAGGTCTTCGGCGTCGCTGAGGTCTTCCGGGCTGAGGTCTTCCGGGCTGAGGTCTTCCGGGCTGAGGTTTTTCGAGCTGAGCGGGAGGCCGAGCGCATCGGTTTCGGTCTCGGGCGTAGCTTGTTGCTCAGCGCCTTGCTCTGCGCCTTGCTCAGCGCCTTGCTCTGCGCCTTGCTCAGCGCCGCGTTCAGGGCCGGGATCTTCTGGGGGAGGGTCTACCTCGGGTGCATTGAACATGGGGCGAGTCAAACATGGGCGGCGATGGTGCCCGATCTTGTCCCCAACGTTTGGAGGGAACCGCGCGATGCCGGCGAGAATACCAAGCTGTGGACGACGATCATACCGGGGACCGCCGCCGAGTGCTTGTCAGTTGTTGAGCGGTGCGCATACGCTGAAGGAATCAACCGCAGTGCGCTCGCCGCTGGTAGGTGGTCCGACCCAACAGCGGCGCCGGCGTTCAGCAGAAGGGAACCGTCATGACACAGGTCCCACACGAGCAACAACCCGCACCTTACGGGAAGCTGCCTCAGGGCGCGCCCTACGGGCAGCAAGCACAGACCGCGCCACCCGCACCCGCACCCGCGCCCCCTGCACCGCGCCAGTCCAAGGTCGGCGCGATCATCGCAGTGGTGCTCGGCGCGATCCTGCTCCTCGGCGGACTACCGTTTGGAGTCGCGATAGGCGGGATCGCAACGGTTCCCCAAGCGCTCGGGATGATTGAGGGAATCACGGAGGTCGCTCCCTCGGGCGCCGTCACAGCGAAAGCCGCGGGCGACAAGTTTTACCTGCTCGGGCCCTCGCACGCAGCGGGAGCGGTCGCACCAGAGTTCTGTACCGCGACGGGAGCGTCCGGCGAGTCCATTCGGATCGATCCGGTCAGCGCGTCCGCATACAGTTCCGACTTCGGAGGCCGCGACTTCTCGGCCTTCGCCGTACTCCGTGCGCCGAGCACCGGGGACATTGTGATCCAGTGTGAAACCGAAGACGGCGCCGTTCTCGCCGCGCCGGCCTTCAACCTCACCAGCTTCTTCTCGCCGCTCTTCTGGTGGTCGGTCGGTGGAGCCGTGGCAACCCTCGTCGGGCTCGTACTCTTGATCGTCGGAATAGTGCTGCTCGCACGCGGCCCACGAACACGCGGAACCCCAATCCCCGACGCCAAGACGACCACCGGCGCGAGTGTCGACTAGCCAGCGCCAGCCCTGGGCGTCGCTCCGAACACTCGTCGGCCGGGTTCGACTCGGCCTAGGGAGTGAAACGACGTTTGCCCCGCCGCCGCCCACGCCAGACCCCGTCCACCGCGAGCGGATTGCGGAGGCCGCGAAAGCGAGCACAGCGCGACTCGGGTTGGAGCCGACCCAGCATCAGCTGGCGGCGGCGTCAGCGCTCGCGGCCGGGTACGGCGTTGAGATGGACACGGGTGAGGGGAAGACGCTCGTGGGGGCGCTCGCCGCAGCAAGCCTCGCGTTGGGTGGGAGACACGTGCACGTGCTCACCGTGAACGACTACCTCGCGCGCCGGGACGCGGCCTGGATGGGGCCGATCTACCGCGACCTGGGGCTCTCTGTCGCGGCGGTTGGCAGCGACTCTGACCCGAGCGCCCGCGCCGAGGCCTACCGCGCCAACGTGGTGTACGCGGCTGTTACCGAGATCGGCTACGACGTCCTCCGAGACGGGATCGCCCGAGATGAGCGGGAACGGGTGCACCCGATCCTCGACGCCGCAATCGTTGACGAGGCTGATGCCGTCATGATCGACGAGGCCGTCTCGCCGCTCGTGCTCGCGGGCGAACGCGCAGCCGAGCCGCAGGACTTCACGCGCGAGATCGCTGCCGTTCGGCGCCTCATCGAGGGCACGCACTTCGAACTCGACCGAGAACGGTCGACCGCGTTCCTGACCGACGCTGGCGCCACGGAGATCGAGCGCGACCTCGGGGTAGAACTCTACGCAGAGGGGAGGGGCGACCAGCTGTCCCGGGTCAACGTCGCCCTGATGGCGGTGGCGGTCGCCCGGCGCGACGTCGACTATGTCGTGCGCGACGGAGCGGTACGGCTGGTCAACGAAGGGCGGGGCAGGATAGCGAGTATCCAGCGCTGGCCTGACGGCCTACACGCCGCAGTCGAAGCCGCCGAAGGAATCACAGCGACTCAGCCGGGAACGATGCTCGACACGCTCACCATCCAGGATCTCCTCGCGCGCTACAACTCGCTCGCAGGGATGAGCGGAACCCTGGTCGCGGTGGCGAACGAGCTCGAGGAGTTCTACGGGCTGAAGGTGTGCCGGGTCGACCGCGCAACCCCGAACGCGAGAACCGACGAGCCACTCGCGGCGCACCTGACGCGAGCCGAGAAAGTAGACGCGATGACACGCGACGTTGCTGCGTGCGTTGCGGTACAGCGCCCCGTGCTCGTCGGCACACAGTCGGTCAGTGACTCAGAGGCGCTCGCCGCAGAGTTCGCCGGGCGAGGGATCCTGGCCCGTGTGCTCAACGCCCGCAACGACGAGGCGGAGGCCGCGCTGGTTGCCGAAGCGGGTGCGCCCGGCGCCGTCACGATCTCGACGCAGATGTCTGGGCGTGGCACAGACGTCAGGCTCGGCGGCGCCGATGGGGTGCATCGCGACCGAGTGGTCGCCGCCGGCGGGCTCCGGGTGATCGCTGACGGCATCTACCCGACGAAGCGCCTCGACGCCCAACTGCGGGGCCGGGCCGGGCGCCAGGGTGACCCGGGCTCGGCCGCCACCTACGTCTCGCTCGACGACGACCTGCTCGTCGAGCACGCACCCGACTCTCTCCGGCGCCGCGCGGCTGCTCGGCAAGGCGACGCTGGGAGGCGCGCAGTTGCCGAGGCCGCGCTCGCGGCCCAGCGGATCGCCACCGCCCAGCGGCTCGACCGGCACCGCAGCGCCTGGGAGTATTCGCGTGCGATCTCAAAACAGCGCCGCGCGGTGCTCGCGACGCGCGAGCAGTGGCTCACGGGTGGAGGATCGGCGGCGGACGCGGTCCGCCAGCGCGCACCCGAGCTGGTCGCCCGGCTCGAGGCGCGCGCGGGCCGGGCCGTGGCGCTCAGCGCCTGTCGCGACATCGCGCTGTGGCAGCTCGACGAGCTGTGGAGTGAACACCTCGAGCTCCTCGACGAGCTGCGCGACGGGATCCACCTGCGCGCGCTCGCGGACGAGGCCCCAACCGCAGCCTTCCACATGCAGGCGTTGCGCGAGTTTGAGGGATTCTTCGACGCGGCCCTCGACCGTATTGTTGAGGCGCTCGCGGGGCTCGACGCCGACTCGCTCCTCGGGGGCGTCGCAACCGCGGTGCGCCGCCCGTCGGCGACGTGGACCTACATGCTCGTCGACAACCCTCTCGGCAGCAGGGCAGACCGCGCGACACGTGGGCTCCAGCGGCTGCTGCACCGCTAGCCGCCGCGCCCCTCGCTCGAGTTTGACAAGCCGGAGAATCGGCGTATGCTCACTTATAGTCATAGTGACTTTAAGTCGAGAGTGGGTTGAGCGAGGATGCAGTACCAGCGCGCGAGCGTCGCCGAGCGGCGCTACCTCCCGCCCGCGGTTGCGGTCTCCGTCGTGGCATTCGCGCTCCGCCCGCCGGTCGACGCTGAGCGTGGCGGCAGCGCTGAGCACGGCAGTGCCAGTAACAGCGGCGGTGCCAGTAACAGCGGCGGTGCCAGTGGCGCGGCGCCCACGATCTGGCTTCCCCTCGTCCGGAGGACTCGCGCGCCGTTCCTCGGCGACTGGGCCCTCCCCGGCGGACCGACCGAGTGGGATGAGACCCTCGCAGACACCGCGCTGCGCACGCTTCGGGCCGCTGCGAGGCGGGATCCGCGTCACCTTGAGCAGCTCTACTCGTTTGGCGGCGTCGAGCGCTCTGCCGAGGCCCAGCGTCTCGTCACCATCGCGTACTGGGCGCAGTACGGCGAAGGTGAGCTCGACGCGGAGCCCGTGAGTGGAAGTGACGTGGGAGGCAGCGACATTGGGGCCGGTGGCGCGGCAGGCAGCGCGCGGGGCGCCGATCGCAACCAGGATCCGGATCCTGATCCTGCCGGGTCGCCTGCTGCGGCGCGCCGGCCCCGGCGCTGGGACGACCCGCTTCCGCCGCTCTCGTCGCGTGAAAGCGGCGACGCGGGCGCCGCGGAGACCGCAGAGGCGCTTGAGCAGCCCGCGGGGGAGAACGTTGCCTGGTTCTCGATCGACGCGCTCCCGCAGCTCGCCTTCGACCACGCCGAGATCATCGCCCACGCCGTCGATAGGCTTCGCGCGAAGACCGAGTACGCGGCCGTCGCCCACAGGTTCCTCGACGAGGCGTTCACGCTCGGGCAGCTACGCGCCGTCACTGAAGCGGTGCTCGGCCAGACCGTCGACCCGGCGAATTTCAGGCGTCAGGCGCTCGCCCGCGGCGGGCTTGTCGACACCGGCGAGCTTGACTCGGGCGGGGCGCACCGGCCCGCGCGACTTTACCGCTTCAGCGAAGCCGACCCGGCCGCGGGCACATCGGCCCCCAGACCTCACACCACCGAACGAAACGCGAGGACCATCTCATGAGCAGCGTGCACGAACTCATCCGCGGCGCGGTAGCCCGCGAGGCGGAGAACGCCGAGCGATCCGGCCGGCCCACGTCAGCCCCGCACCGGAAGCCGATTGCGCTTCGCGCGACTGGGAAGGTGTCGTCGTGCGGCACCGAGCTCGCGGATGACCCGTGGGCGATCGACACGAAGCCCGGGTACGGGCCCGGCGCATCTGTTGAGGACGTGATTCCCGGAACCGCGCCGCGCCAGGGGCCACTGCCCGAGCGCTACACGAGCGCGAGCGACGAGCAGCTTGACGAGTGGATCACCGCGGCGAAGGCCGAACTCGGTGACCGCGTGCGCATTCTTGGGCACTTCTACCAGCGCGACGAGATCGTGAAGTACGCCGACTTCGTGGGCGACTCGTTCATGCTCGCGCAGGCCGCGAAGCAGCACCCTGAGGCCGAGTCGTTCGTCTTCTGCGGCGTGCACTTCATGGCCGAAACGGCAGACATTCTCTCGGGGTCGGAACAGTCGGTGATCCTGCCGAACCTCGCCGCGGGCTGCTCGATGGCCGACATGGCGACAATCGAGCAGGTCGAAGCGTGCTGGAGCGAGCTGACCGCGGCGCTCGGGCCCGCGGGCGAGGGTGAGCTGCAGCCGGTCATCCCGGTCACCTACATGAACTCCTCGGCAGCGATCAAGGCGTTCTGCGGGCGCAACGGCGGCATCGTCTGCACCTCCTCGAACGCCCGCACCGTGCTCGAGTGGGCGTTCGAGCGTGGCCAGCGCGTCGTGTTCTTCCCCGACCAGCACCTCGGCCGCAACACGGCAAAGGCGATGGGTATCTCTGAGGATTTGATGCCGCTCTGGCGCCCCCACCTCGCCCTGGGTGGGAACACCGCAGAGCAGCTGAGGGACTCGAAGGTGATCCTGTGGAACGGCTTCTGCTCGGTCCACAAGCGCTTCACCGTCGCGCAGATTGAGCAGGCGCGCGCCGAGTACCCGGGCGTGCGGGTCATCGTGCACCCTGAGTGCCCGGCTCCCGTCGTCGAAGCTGCGGATGGTGCGGGCTCGACCGAGTACATTCGCAAGGAGGTCGAGGCGGCCGCGCCGGGTTCGGTGCTCGCGATTGGTACGGAGATCAACCTCGTGAACCGGCTGCAGCAGCAGCGCCCAGACCTCACGATCTTCTGCCTCGACCCCGTCGTCTGCCCGTGCTCGACGATGTACCGGATCCACCCCGCCTACCTCGCGTGGACGCTCGAGTCGCTGCTCGCCGGCCAGGTGCCGAACCAGATCAGCGTTTCCGAGAGCGTCGCGGGTGACTCCCGGATCGCGCTTGAGCGGATGCTCGCGGCCAAGCCATGATCCTGGTCGTCGGCGCGGGCGTCGCCGGACTGTCGTGCGCTCTGGCCGCGGTGGCCCGCGGTGCCGAGGTGGTGCTCGTCACCCCGGGCCGCCTGCGTGACGGCGGTAACACCGCCCTCGCGCAGGGCGGCATCGCCGCGGCAGTGGGGCCGGGCGACAGCGCTGGCGCGCACCTCGCAGACACGCTCACGGCGGGCGCGGGCCTCGTGGACGCCGCGGCCGCGCGCGTGCTCACGCTCGAGGGTGCCCGGATCGTGCGCGAGCTGCTCACCGCCGGGCTTCCGGTCGACCGGGCCATTGACGGGTCCGTGCTGCTCGGGCTCGAGGGGGCGCACGGCGTGCCCCGCATCCTCCACTCGGGGGGAGACCGCACCGGGGCGGCCCTGCACGCGTTCCTTGCGAACCGCGCGCTCGCCGAGGTCGCCGCTGGGAAGCTTGAGCTTCGCGAAGAGTCCGCGGTCTCCTCGCTCATCGTCGAAGCCGGCCAGGTCGTCGGGGCGCGCCTGCGGGACCCGGCTGGCCCCAGCGCGCGCAGCTCGGATGCTGTCGTGCACCGCGCGGATGCCGTCGTGCTCGCGACTGGCGGGTATGCCGCGATGTTCCCCCGCACGACGAACCACGCGGGGGCGCGGGGCGAAGGGATCCTGATCGCAGCTCGCGCCGGCGCCCTTGTCGCCGACCTCGAGTTTGTGCAGTTTCACCCGACCGCGCTCGAAACAGGGGAACTCGTCTCCGAGGCGGTTCGCGGAGCCGGTGCAGTGCTGCGCGACGCGGCCGGCCGGCGCTTCATGGAGGGCCGCCACCCGCTCGCTGAGCTCGCGCCGCGCGACGTCGTCTCGAGGGAGATTCACCGCGTGCTGAGCGTGGGCGGGACCGTGTTTCTCGACGCGACCCCGATCGAGCGCGAACACGGGGACAGGGCCCTCGCCCGGATGTTCCCGGGTATCTCGGCCGCTGTCGAAGCTCACGGGTACGACTGGACGCGCGACCCCATCCCAGTGGCCCCCGCCGCGCACTACACGATGGGGGGCGTGGCCAGTGATACTCGTGGTCGCAGCACGCTGCCCGGCCTGTTCGTCGCGGGCGAGGTCGCGTCGACGGGCGTGCACGGTGCGAACCGGCTCGCCTCGAACTCGCTGCTCGAAGGCCTCGTGTTCGGCGAACGGTCGGGCGTGGCCGCAGCTGCGTATGTCGCGGCGGGTCGACATGACTGGGGCGCCACCGAAACCGAGCTCGGGCTGCGGTGGGACGCCGTACCAGCGAGCCGAGTGCCCGCTGATGCGCTCCCTGGTCCAGGCGCCGCTCTCGCAGACTCCACATCGCCTGACGCCACAGTGTCGGCGGCAATCGCCACTCACCTCGGCATCGAACGCGACGCCGCGGGGCTGCGCGCCGCCGCCGACGTCTTCGCGGGCGAGGCCGCGCGCGGCTCCGACCTCGCCGAGTTCGCGGGCCTCGTGTGCGCTGCCGCGCTCGCGCGCACCGAGTCTCGCGGCGCACACCAACGCTCTGACTATCCGGAGACGGACCCCGCCTGGGCCGAGCGACGCGCGCTCGCGTTGGGTGCAGTGAGAGAACTAGCGCGAGAACCAGGGCGAGAACCCTCGCGTGAGCCCGCCACCGCCGGGTAGCGCCCAGCCCCGCACGCGCTGGCCGCCATCGCCTTCACAACCCGCCATCGCCTTCACAACCCGCCACCGCCCCCACCACACGCCCCGCGCCACCGCCGCAACGCCAGACCACCTCAACGCCCCAGGAGCCGCCCCGTGCTTACCCCGCAGATCATCACAGACATCGTTCAGCGCGCGCTCGCGGAGGATGCCCCGTGGGGCGACCTCACCGTGGCGCTCGCGATCCCCGAATCCGCGACCCTCGCCACGCGCGTCGTTGCGCGCGAGTCGGGGGTGTTCGCGGGCGGGCCGCTCATCACCGAGACGTTCACGCAGGTCGACGACCGGGTAGAAATTGCCGATCTTGCGCCCGAGGGCACCGCCTTCGTCGCCGGTGACGTGCTCGCACGCATCACTGGGCCCGCCCGAGGGGTGCTCACGGGCGAGCGCGTCGCCCTGAACTTCAGCCAGCGCATGAGCGGCATCGCGACGCTCACGTCGACGTTCGTCGCCCTCGTCGCGCACACCGGCGCACGAATCGCGGACACGCGCAAGACGACCCCTGGCCTCCGCGCGCTCGAGAAGCACGCTGTTGCGGCCGGCGGTGGATCGAACCACCGTTTCGGACTCTCCGACGCGATCATGGTGAAAGACAACCACCTTGCGGCGCTCGGCGCGGTCGACGCGGCAACGACGACGGCCGCGCTGGCGACCCTCCGGGCGAAGGCCGGGCACACGACGTCGATCATCGTCGAGGTGGATCGGCTCGACCAGATCGAGGCCGTCCTCGCCGGGAACCCGACGGGGGTGCTGCTCGACAACTTCTCGCTCGCCGATCTGCGCGCAGGCGTCGAACTCATCGGCGGCCGCGCGATCGCGGAGGCAAGCGGCGGCGTGAACCTTGACACTGTCGCCGGTATCGCCGAGACCGGCGTCGACGTGATCTCGGTCGGGCTACTCACGCACGGAGCCCGGGCGCTCGACCTCGGGCTCGACGCGGAATGACCGAGACCGCGGGCGGCACCGGATCTGCCACCTACCTCGATGCCGCGGCCACCGCCCCGTTGCGGCCGGAGGCGCTCGACGCGATGCTGCGCGTCTTCACGGCGGGCCAGGTGAACGCATCGAGCGTGCACTCGCCGGGCTTCCGCGCGCGCGAGGAGGTCGAGGCGGCGCGCGCGCGGGTCGCGGTGGCGCTCGGCGCTCGGCCCGGCGACGTGATCTTCACCTCTGGCGGCACCGAGGCAAACTCGCTCGCGATTGTCGGGCTTGCCCTCGCTACCCCTCGCGGTCGGCACCTCGTCACGACAGCGATCGAGCACTCCTCGGTGCTCGAATCGTGCCGCTACCTTGAGCGGGTGTTCGGCTTCGAGCTCACCGTGCTGCCCGTCGACAGAGACGGCCGCGTCGCGCCCGCCGACCTCCGTGCCGCGCTTCGACCCGACACGACGCTCGTCTCGATCGGGCTCGCGAACGGCGAGGTCGGCACGGTGCAGGAGGTTCCTGCCCTCGCCGCTCTCGCGCGTGAGGTGGGTGCGATCGTGCACACCGACGCCGTCCAGGCGGCGGCCTCGCTGCCGGTCTCGGTTGCGGCGGCTGACGCCTGGCCGGGGAACGTCGTCGACGCCGTGTCGGTCGCCTCCCACAAGTTCGGCGGCCCCCAAGGCGTGGGAGCGCTTATCGTGCGAAGTGGGCTCAGGGTCGAGCCCATCATTCACGGCGGTGGGCAGGAGCACGGGGCGCGCTCCGGCACCGAGAACGTCGCGGGGGTCGCGGGGTTCGCCGCGGCCGTCGGTGCGGCGACCGCACAGATCGGATCAGCCGCGCTCGCGCTCATGGAGAGCAGGGACACGCTCATTGGCAGGATCCTCGCCGAGGTGCCGGGCGCGCAGCTGACCGGGCACCCGACGGAACGGCTACCCGGCCACGCGTCGTTCACCGTGCGCGGGGTGAGCGGGGAGTCGATGCTCGTCGCGCTCGACTCGGCCGGGCTCGCCGTGTCGTCGGGGTCGGCGTGTGCGGCAGGCAAGTCCGAGCCCTCGCCAGTGCTGCTCGCGCTGGGGGTCTCGGACGACCTCGCGCAGACTGCCGTGCGGTTCAGCCTTGCCGACCCGCTCCCGGGCGAGACACTTGAGCGGATCGTTCGCGTGCTGCGGGCCGAGGTGCTGCGGGGCGCCGCGGGCTGAGCGTTGGCGGAGCAAGCTGCCCCGCGAGCATCGCCGCGAGCGCGACGGCGAAGCCAACGACCTGCACGGGGGCGAGCGCCTCGCCAGCGACGAGCACGCCCAGCGCGGCCGCGACGAGCGGTGACAGCAGCCCAAGGAGCGCGGTCGACGTGACGGGCAGCTGCCTGATCCCGGAGAACCAGATCGTGTAGCTCGCGAGCGCCCCGAGCAGGGCGAGCCACACGTACCCCCACACCGCAGCCGTGTCGATCACGGGCGGCACGCCGTCGATGAGGAGGGCGGGCCCGACGAGCACGAGGCCGGCCGCGGTGAGCTGCCACCCTGCGAGCGCCATCGCCGAGACGCCCTCGGGCCTGCCCCAGCGCTTCGTGAGCACGACACCGACACCCATCGACATGGTCCCGGCGAGCCCGGCGAGGATGCCGACGGGGGAGAAACCGGCGCCCGGGCCGAGCACGACGAGGCCGACGCCGATGACGCCGACCACGCCCCACCCGAGCCGCCAGCTAGAGAGCTGCTCGCCGAGCAGGAGGACCGCGAGGAACGCGACGATGATCGGCTGGCCCGCGCCGAGCGTCGCCGCGACACCGCCTGGGAGGTGCTGCGCCGAGACGAAGAGCAGCGGGAAGAAGGCGGCCATGTTCAGCGTCCCAAGCACGAGGCTCTTCCACCACCACGAGCCGCGCGGGAGGGTCCGTGTGATGAGGAGCGCGATCAGGCCCGCGGGGAGCGACCGCATGAGGGCCGCAAAGAGCGGGTGGCCGTCGGGGAGCAGGTGTGTTGTGACGAGGTAGGTCGTGCCCCAGATCGCGGGGGCGAGCGCGGTGAGCGCAACAAGTGACGCGCGGGATCGCGGGGCGTGGGCGCCGAGCGAGGGCGCTGCGGCTGGGACGGGGGTTGAAGCTGGGGCTGACGGGGTATTCACGGTTCCATCGTCCTCGCGCCGAGTCAATCAGTCCAACGCATAATTGCGATTGCATTGATGAGCTGTGATCATTGATTGCATGGAACTGCAGCAGATGCGATACGTCGTGGCGGTCGCCGAGGAGCGGAACTTCACCCGCGCGGCGGAACGATGCCGCGTCGTCCAGTCGGCGCTCAGTCACCAGGTGAAGGCGCTCGAGCGCGAGCTCGGAGTGCGATTGTTCGCTCGCACCAGCCGTCGCGTGGAACTCACCGCGGCTGGTGAGGCCTTCCTGCCTCACGCCCGCGCAAGCCTCGAGTCGGCCGAGCGCGCCCAGGCAGACGCAGCGTCGGCGGCCGGTGAGGTGCGAGGGACGCTGACGATTGGGCTGATCCCGACCGTGACTGCCGTTGACGCGCCCGCGGCGCTGGCCGCGTTCCACCGCGTGCACCCCGCCGTGCAGATCGCGCTGCGCGGCGGCGGAAGCAATGAGTTTGTCGCGGCGATCGCCGCGGGCCGGATGGACGTGGCCGTACTCGGGCTCCCCGAGGGGGAACTCCCGCGCGGCGTCGCGCACCGCGAGCTCGTCCGTGAGCGGTTCGTCGCGGTCGTGGGGGAGCAGCATCCCCTCGCGAGGAGGGGCAGCGTGAGCCTCGCCGAGATCGCCGACGAGACCTTCGTTGACTTCCCGGTGAGCACCCCGGGGCGCGCGCAGTCCGACCTCGCGTTCGCGGCGGCTGGCGTGCACCGGGACGTCGCGTTCGAGGTGATGGATATGGGGATCATCGTCGAACTCGTGCGGCACGGGCTCGTCGTCGCGCTACTCTCGCCCGCCCTCGTCGCTGGCGTGCCGGGGCTCGCGACCGTCGACCTCGCTGACGGGCCCGGCAGAGTCGAATACCTCGCCTGGAGCGAGTTCAACCCGTCACCCGCCGCCCTCGCGTTCCTGCGAACGGTTGAGGGCGGCGGGCTCGCGCGCGGCTAGGCCCGGGTCGAGCTCTACCCCGAAATCACCAGCTACTCCGGCAGCTCGGGGAGCTGCGCCATGCGCCCCTCCTCGTCGAGCGCGAGCACCGTATCGATGCCGATGCGCTTCAAAAACCCGAAGTCGTGGCTCACGACGAGCAGCGCACCCCGGTAGGCGTCGAGCGCCTCGGCGAGCTGCTGGACGCTCGCGATATCGAGGTTGTTCGTCGGCTCGTCGAGCACGAGCAGCTGCGCCGGCGGGTCGGCGAGCAGCAGGGTCGCAAGCGAGACGCGGAACCGCTCGCCGCCGGACAGGGTGCGCACCGGCCTATCGACGGCATCGCCGCGCAGCAGTAACCGGGCGAGCTGGTTGCGGATCGTGCCCTGCTCGGTGCCGGGGGCAACGCGCTGCACGTTCTGGATCGCGCTCTCGCCGTCAACGAGGCCGTCGAGGCGCTGCGGGAGGTAGCCGACAGTGTCGGTGACGAGCCGCGCCGCCGGGCGATCCGGGTCGCCTTCGCGCTGCCCAAGCAGCTGCGCGATGAGCGTCGACTTGCCGCTGCCGTTCGCTCCGATGAGCGCGACGCGCTCGGGGCCCTGCACGACGACGGTGCGGCCGCCGTCCTCGAACTCGGCGATGCGCCTGCCGCGCGGTACCCCGGGGTCCGGGAGGGTGAGGTGGATGTGCTCGTCCTCCCTGACCCGCGCGTCGGCCGCGTCAAGCGCCGACTGGGCTGCGCGCACTTTGTCGTCGAGCGTGTTCCGCAGCGACCCGGCCGCCTCCTGCGCGCTGCTCGCGCGCCTGCCCTGGATGATCTTCGGAATACCGCCGTCCTTCTGCGTTTTCTTCGCGGTGCGCTCGCGCCGGGCGAGCTTTGTCTCGGCCTCGACGCGCTGGCGCTTCTCCGCTCGAAGGGTCTGCTGCGCGGACTTCGCTGCCTGCTGCGCGGCGGCCTGTTCTTGCTCGAGGTGTGCCTGCCACTCGCTGTAGGGGCCGCCGAAAGTGGTGAGCACCCCGGCGTGGAGCTCGGTCGTGTGCTCCATGCGCTCAAGCAGCTCGAGGTCGTGGCTCACGACGACGATGGTGCCGGGCCACTCGTCGATCAGTTCCGCGAGGCGGGCTCGCGTCGGCCGGTCGAGGTTGTTCGTCGGCTCGTCGAGCAGCGTGATGGCGGTGCGCCGGATCCGGAGCCCGGTGATCGCGATGAGCATCGCCTCGCCGCCCGAGACCTCGGAGACGCGGCGATCCAGATCGCTCGCGGCGAAGCCGATGCGGCCGAGCGCCTCGTCGGCGCGCGACTCAATATCCCAGTCGTCGCCGATCATATCGAAGTGCTCCTCCGCGACGTCGCCGGCCTCAATGGCGCGGATCGCGGTGAGGACGCCGCTGATGCCCAGGAGATCCGCGATCGTGGCGTCGCCCGCGAGCGTCAGTGTTTGCGCGAGGTAGCCGACGTCGCCCGCCGTGTCGATGTGGCCCGACGTTGGGGCGAGTTCGCCCGCGATGAGCCGGAGCAGCGTCGATTTGCCGGCGCCGTTTTTGCCGACGAGCCCGGTCCGTCCGGGCAAGAATGAGCCGCTCACGCGGTCGAGCGCGACCGAGCCGTCGGGCCACTCCAGGGTGACGTCGCGGAGCGTGATGGCTGACTTTTGAGCCTGCGTGTGGGGTGCTGAATGCAACATGGTGAGGGGTGCCCTCTTTCCTCGGCGGACCGCGGGGTCGCCGGAATCGTGTTCGAACTGCGTGCCCGTGACGGGCGGGCGAACCGAGCATCCTGGCGCGCAAGAGAGACCCCGAATGGGGGTGCGGCGCGGAGCAGGCGGGGAGGTTCGCAGCGAATCGCTACGGGGCGGTCAACGCACACGGGCTTTGCCCTGTCATGCTGACGGCGGCGGTAGCGCGGAGGCTAGATGCCATCCACCTCAATCATCTCCATGCGGGCAAGAATAGCACGCCGGGCGTGGCGCTACTCGGAAAAGTCTCGCGAAAGGCCGCGGGAGAGGCGCGCGAAGACCTGCTGCGCGATCGCAGCGGGCACCCCCGCTGAGCCATCGGGGTCGGTGTCGCCCGCGGCCCAGTGCTCGAGCCCGAGCCTGATCGCGTCAGAGGCGATGGTCGCGAGGATTCTGACGTCGAGCGGGTCGGCGTCGGGGCCGCACAGCTCGCTCAGGATCGGGCGCAGCCGCGCCTCGGAATCGGCGTTCACGCGGTGCCACGCGGTGCTCAGGAGCGGCGTCTCCGCGATGCCGCGGAGCACCCGGCGGGTCACGCGGAGCTCCTCGCGGGCTGCCGCGGTCTGGGGGATGAGCACCTCGTCGATGAGGCGCGGAAACAGCGTGAGCGGGTCGCGCTCGGGGGCGTCGCTCAAGAGGCTCACCCAGTTATCGGCGCCAGAGGTGAGGAGTGGGGTGATGGCCTCCTCTTTCGCCGAGAAATAGCGGTAGAAGGTGCGCAGGGAGATGCCGGCAGCCTCCGCGATTGCCTCCGCCGTGACGTGCTGTGGCCCGTGCTCGGCGAAGAGGCCCGCGGCAGCGCGCGCAATCTCGAGCCTCGTCGCCTCGCGGCGGCGCTCGGCGAGGGGCCGCGCGGAGGCCGCGCCCGGGGTGCTAGCGGAGGGAGCTGAGGGCTGCATGGTTTGAGTATATGGCATGATGTGCCATAGTGGCATGACGTGCCACGTGCCATTCGACCGTGGCTGAGGGAAAGGATGACCCATGAAACGCTATGAGGATCGCCGCGCGCTCATCACCGGCGGCGGATCTGGCATCGGCCAGGCGACTGTGCTGCGCATGCTCGCGGAGGGCGGCCGCGTTGTTGCCGCCGACATGAGCGAGGCGGGCCTCGCCGACACCATTTCGAAGGCCGCGACGAACGCCGACAGGCTCTCCACGGTCGTCTTGAACGTCGCCGAGGAAGAGTCGGTGCGCGCGGGCGTGGCCGAGGCCGTCCAGTGGTTGGGCGGGCTCGACGTGCTCGTGAACGCCGCGGGCATCCTCCGCTCGTCACACACCCACGAGACGAGCGTCGCGGAGTTCGAGCAGGTGCTGCGAGTGAACCTCGTTGGCGCGTTCACCGTGATTCGCGAGTCGATTCCCGCGCTCAAGGAGGGAGCCGACGCCGCGGTGGTGAACTTCAGCTCGACGTCGGCGGACTTCGCCCACCCGTACATGGCAGCCTATGCGGCGTCGAAGGGTGGCGTGCAGTCGATGACCCACGCGCTCGCGTCGGAATACTCGAAGGACGGCATCAGGTTCACCTCGGTGCAGCCGGGTTCGATCTCGTCGGGTATGACCGATGGCTCCGGGGAAAGCGGCCAGAACCGCGGGCCCGGGCTCCCCGAAGACGCAGACATGTCGCTCTTCATGAAGATGAGCCCGGTGCTCGGCAGCGGATACGCGGGGCCCGAATCCGTCGCGAGCGTCGTCGCGATGCTCGCGAGCGCCGACGGGAAGTTTATTACGGGCACCGAGGTGCGGATCGACGGCGGCACCCACTTCTAGGTGCCGCCGCCGCGGGTTACTCCGCGAGCTTGCCGGCAGGTGAGTCGTCGATGCCCTGCTCGGCGAGTTCGCGGAACGAATCGGGCGCTTCGGCCGCCGGCTCAAACGTGACGCCCGCATCAGGGGTCCACACCATGTTGCCGCGAAGCGCGGTGCTCTGCTCGGGGAAGTCGGAGCGGTTGTGGGCCCCGCGGGTCTCGCGACGCTCGCGCGCGCTCTCAAGCGTTGCGCGGGCGGCAAGCATCGAGCCGTAGAGGTCGAACGCGTGCGCGAGGTCATCGAAGCCCGCGATATCGGGGTGCGCGGTGAGGTTCGCGACCCGCTCACCGAGTGCGTCGAGCTTCTCGAGGCCCGCGGTGAGGCCCTCCTCGCTGCGTACGACACCGGCGTGCTCCGTCATGAGGTTGCGCAGCTGCCGCTGCAGCAGGCGCGGGCTCTCTTCGCCGGACCCGGTGAGGAGCTGCTGCATCTCCTGGCGTGCCTCGGCGACCGCGCCCGGGTCGCGGGTGATGCTCGTGAGCCCCGAGATGTAGCTCGCCGCGTCGCCGCCGGTGAGCCTGCCGTAGACGAGCAGCTCGATGAGCGAGTTGCCGCCGAGGCGGTTCGCCCCGTGCAGGCCGCTCGCCGCTTCGCCGATCGCGTAGAGGCCGTCGACTCCCGTCGCGTGCTCCTCCGCGCTCACCCAGACCCCGCCCATCGAGTAGTGCGCTGTGGGTGCGATCTCGATGGGGCTCTGCGTGATGTCGAGCATCTGCAGGTCGATGAGGTTGCGGTATACCCGGGGAAGCTTCTCGAGGATCTGCTCGCGCGGCAGGTGTGAGACGTCAAGGAAGACGCCGCCGTTCGTCGTGCCGCGGCCCTCGGTGATCTCGGTGTAGCTCGCGAGCGCGACGCGGTCTCGGGTCGAGAGCTCCATCCGCTCCGGATCGTACTTCTCCATGAACCGCTCGCCGAGCGCGTTGCGCAGGATCCCGCCCTCGCCGCGCGCGGCTTCGGAGACGAGCAGGCCGGCGGCGTCCGCGGGCTCGAGAATGCCCGAGGGGTGGAACTGCACGAGCTCGGCGTCGCGAATCTTTGCGCCGGCGAGGGCGGCGAGCCTGAACGAGTCGCCCGTGTTCTCGTCGCGGCGAGACGAGGTGTTGCGCCAGATGCGCGTGTGGCCGCCGGCCGCAAGAATGACGGCGTCGGCGTGAATCACGACGGGGGTGCCGTCGACGATGTCAAAGCCGTACGCGCCGAACACTCGGCCGTCGCCGACGAGCAGGCGGGTGATGTAGATCGAGTCGATAATCGGCACCTGGAGCTCCTGGGCACGGCGGAGGAGTGTCCGCTGGATCTCGAGCCCGGTGTAGTCGCCCGCGTAGCAGGTGCGCCGGTAGAGGTGAGCCCCGAAGAAGCGCTGGCTGATCCGGCCGTCGGCCTCGCGCGCGAACGGCATGCCCCAGCGCTCCAGGTCTTCGATGCCCTGCGCGGCGTTCTTCGCGACGATCTCGACGATGTGGGGGTCGGCGAGGAAGTACGACTCGCGCAGCGTATCGGCGGCGTGCTGCTGCCAGCTGTCTTCGGGGTCCATCGTGCCGAGCGCGGCATTGATACCGCCCGCGGCGAGCGTCGTGTGCGCGTCGTGCTTGCGGCGCTTGCCGACCGCAAGCACCTGGACCCCGCGCTCCGCGAGTTCGATGGATGCGCGGAGGCCCGCACCGCCCGTGCCGATGACGAGAGCTGAGGTTGAGATGAGTCGTTCGTGTGTGCCTGGTGAAGTCATGAGAGCAACGTTAGAGATTGCGCTTCGATACATCCAATGAATAGTTATCATCGTGACGATGCGCGTAGGCTATGGTCATGAACCTTGAGCAGTTGCGTGGTTTCGTCGAGATTGCCCGGACGAGTCACTTCACCCGGGCCGCAGAGGGGCTGCACGTGACCCAGCCCTCGCTGTCTCGGCAGATCGCCACGCTCGAGGCCGAGCTCGGCGTTGAACTGTTTCACCGGGCGCGCGGCAACGTCTCGCTCACCGCGGCCGGTGAGCGGTTGCTCCCCATCGCGAAGCGCATGCTCGCTGACGCGGAGGCCGCGGCCGCCGCGATGGCTGAACTCGCGGGGCTCAAAGGCGGCAGGATCAGGTTGGGGGCGACCCCGACGCTCTGCACGAGCCTCGTCGTCGAGGTTGTCGCGCAGTACAGCGGCCGCTATCCCGGCGTCGACATCGAGATTCTCGAACGCGGCTCTCGGAGCCTCATCGCCGCCCTCGTCGAGGGCCAGCTCGACCTCGCGCTCATCGTCACGAGCGTGTCGTCTGAATCGGGCCGCGCGGTGCTCGAACGCGAGCCGATCCTGTCAGAACAGCTCGTCGTTGCGACGGGGGCAGATGCGCCCTGGCCGGCCGAACTCGCGACGCCCGTTGACCTCGCGGCCCTCGCAGCGGTGCCGCAGATCATGTTTCCCGAGAACTACGACCTTCGCGCAGCCCTTGACGCCGAATTTCGCGCACGTGGCCTCACGCCCACCGTTGCCGTCGAGGGTGTCGAGATGGATGCTGCCCTGCGGTTCGCCGAGCGCGGCCTCGGCGTTGTGGTTGTGCCGGCGATGGTCGCCGTCGAGCGGCCGACGCTGCGGGTCGCTCCGCTCGCCGCGCCGGGCATCTCGCGAACCGTGAGCATCGCTCGCAGGGCGGACATGACCCCAACCCACGCGGGCGCGGCGATGCACGCGCTCATCCGCGAGACCGCCGACCGCTTCGCGAGTGACGACGCCCGGCTCACGACGCTCGTGCGGCGCGTCGGCCCCGCCCAGGGAGAGCCCCGCCCCGCCCAGGGGTAACATTGCCCCATGTGTGCCGGATACGGGCTTGAGCTCCGCGGGCCGAGCTCCAGCTCGGGAGAGCGCTTGGGCGTGCTCGCGTTCGTGCCAGGCCGCGACGACGACCAGCTCGAACTCGTGCGGCGGTGGCTCGACGAACAGCACGGCGAGGCGCGCATCACGGGGCGCAACGCCCGAAACCTGAACCCGATCATCCGGCGTGGCGAGGCCGGGCCAGAGGCTGAGCTCGCGTGGTGGTGGCTGCACGTGGGCGGTCAGCCCGCGAAGTTCACGGCGTTCAACTCGCGCTCGGACAGGCTGCTGCAGAGCTGGCGCGAGCCGTTCCAGCATCGGGCGCTCGCGCCCGCGAGCTGGTACGTCGAGAAGGGCGTGCGGTTCGAGCTGCCCGGCGGCGAGCCGTTTGGGATCGCGGCGATCACGGCGCCCACCGCCGACGAGTCGTTCACGAGCTACTCGATCGTCACGCGCGAGGCCGTGTCCGACGCCGCCCGGGTGCACGACCGGATGCCGCTCGTGCTCCCCGAGTCGCTGCACGACGAGTGGCTCGACCCGGCCAGGCGGGGCGACGCGTCGCTTGTGGAGCGCGCGATCCGAGCCTCAGAAGAGGTGTCGGGCGCGCTCGTCGCGGCGGGGCCTGTCGCGGGACCAGCGAGGGGCACGTCGAAAACGGCCCCGCCAGACGCGCAGCCGACGCTGTTCTAGCCAGGCCCGCCCGACCGCGGTAGGGTAGCCCGCATGGGTACATTGATTCGTGCGTGCGCAGTGGCGTACGCACGTAGCACGCGGCGGCGCCGCGCCTAACGGCGCGCCGCAGCTTCGCTCCGCGCGTCGTCCTCCGAGAGCCCTCAGCGCCTCGGGGTCGAATTGGCGTACCAGCCGCACCCGCCCCGGTGGCGCTCCACGACGTTTCTTCTGGAGTGCACCCATGCCTCGTTCACAACACGGCGGCCGACACGAGCTCGGCCAAAACTTCCTGATCCACCGCCCGACGATCGACCGCATTGCCGGGCTTACCGCCTCGACGCGAGGCCCGATACTTGAGCTCGGCGCTGGCGACGGAGCTCTCACCGTGCCGCTCGCGCGGCTCCGACGGCCGCTCACCGCGATTGACATCGACGAGCACCACGTCGCGCGGCTTGCGCGCACCGTGCCGGAGGCGCGGGTGAGTATCGGAAACGCACTCAGCGTGCCGTTCGTGGAGCCCGTCATTGTCGGGAATTTGCCGTTTCACCTCACTACGCCGATCCTACGCCGCCTGCTCGCCGAGCCGGGATGGCACGATGCGATCCTCCTCGTGCAGTGGGAGGTCGCGCGCAAGCGCGCGGGCGTCGGTGGCGGCACGATGATGACCGCGCAAGCCGCGCCCTGGTTTGAATTTGAGCTGCACGGTCGCGTGCCAGCGCGCGCGTTCTCGCCGATGCCGAGCATCGATGGCGGGATACTGGCAATCCGGCGGCGCCCCAGGCCGCGGGTGTGCGAGTCCGAGCGCCGCGCATACGACGCGTTTGTGCGGCGTGCCTTCACCGCACGGGGTGGCTCAATCGGTGCCGCCGTGCGCGCGGCGTGCGGGGGAGACCAGGGAGCGACTACCCGAGCACTGCAGGAGGCCGGGGTCGCGTCGCGCGCGCTGCCTCGCAGTGTTGGCGCTGACCAGTGGCCGATCCTCTGGCGCGGGGTTAACCCCCGTCGATGGCGCGCGTAGGGCGGAGCGCTGCGAGGCGTTCGATCGCTGTCGCGAGCGTCGCGTCGTCTTTCACGAAGGTGAAGCGCACCCAGTTGCGCAGGCGGCCTGCGCTCTCGGAGCCCTCACGACAGAACGCGGCGAGCGGCACGCAGGCGACCCCGATCTCGCCGGGAAGCCACCGTGCGAACGCCGCGCCGTCGGGCACCCCAGCGGTGAGAAACGGGGTCGCGTCGGCGCAGACGAAGTACGTGCCCTGCGGCCGTACCGTGCGGAACCCGACCCGAGTGAGGCTGTCGAGCAAGAGCTCGCGGCGACGGTTGAGCGTGTTTTTGAGGGCGACGATATCGTCGTCGCCCTCGGTGAGCGCCCTGGCGATTGCGGACTGGAACGGCGCACCGCCCGAGTACGTCAGAAACTGCTTGATCGCGGTGATCGCCTCGATGAGGTGGGCAGGCCCCGATGCCCACCCGATCTTCCAGCCGGTCAGCGAGAACGTCTTGCCCGACGACGAGATCGTGATCGTGCGGTCGCGCATGCCGGGCAGCGTGGCGAACGGAACGTGCTCGGCGCCGTCGAACGTCAGGTGCTCGTAAACCTCGTCGGTGACGACGATGGCGTCAGCGCGGGCGGCTGCTGCGGCGATCGAGGCGAGCTCGTCGCGCGCGAGCACCGCGCCCGTTGGGTTGTGCGGGGTGTTTACGAGGATGAGTCGGGTCGCCGGGCCCACCGCCGCATCGAGCGCCGCGCGGTCGAGTGCGAAGCCGCCATCAGCGGGCACGAGGGGCACGGTCACGTGCGTCGCGCCCGCCATCGCGATCGCCGCTGCGTGCGAGTCGTAGAACGGCTCGAGCGTGACGACCTCGTCGCCGGGGCCCGCGAGCGCAAGGAGCGCGGCGGTCAGAGCCTCGGTCGCGCCCACCGTGACGAGTACCTCGGTCTCAGGGTCGAGCGAGATGCCGTAGTTGCGCAGCTGGTGGCCCGCGATCGCCGCGCGCAGGGCCGCCGACCCGCGCCGCGGCGGGTACTGGTTCTCGCCGGATCGCAGCGCATCGACTGCGGCCTCCCGGATCCACTCCGGTCCGTCCTCGTCGGGGAACCCCTGGCCGAGGTTTGCGGCACCCGTTGCCGCAGCGAGCGCGCTCATCTCGGCGAAGATCGTCGGTCTGGTTGAACCGTCCTCGCCCGCAAGCCCCGCTGCTGCTGCCACTTTTCTCCACCGTGAGTCCATACCCACCACACTATGCGGTGCGGGCCGCACTCGGCTTGCGGCGCGTAACGGGCCGCAGCATTTGGGCGCGTAGGATCGTGTGGGTGAGCGATTCTCATTCAGGCCAGCAGGCCGCGTTCGGCCGCGGCCTCGGGGTCTCTGCTGGCGATGTGCTGCTGGTTGGGTTGGGTGGCGCTGTCGGATCCGTTGTGCGCTACCTCGCGGGGCTCGCGCTGCCGTGGGAGGCGAACGCCGCGACCTTTGCGATCAACGTCGCGGGTTCGCTCGTGCTCGGCCTGATCGTTGCGGGCTGCGCGGGCCGCTGGCCAAGACTTCAGCTCACACTCGGCACGGGTTTCTGCGGCGGCTTCACCACCTACAGCGCGCTCGCGGTCGGTGTCGCCCAACTTGCCCTGACCGGTGACGTCGCGGTTGCGCTGCTGCTCGCGCTCGGAACGGTGGTGTGCGCCGGGATTGCCTCGCTCGTCGGGGTGTGGATCGGGCGGCGGCTTTCGGCCGGGGGTGCCCCGTGATTGCCGCGCTACTGGTGGCAGCGGGCGGAGGGTGCGGCGCGATCCTGCGATACCTGCTCGATCGCTGGGTGACTCGCTTCGCGGTTCGTCGCGCCTCGCGGGGCGCGGGGCAGCGGGTGCCGGGAACGCGGTTCCCGTGGGGGATTACGGTCGTGAACCTCGTGGGCTCCCTCGCGCTGGGGCTGCTCGTGGGCTGGCTTGGCGGCGGAGCCTCGAACGCGACGACGGCTGGGGGCATGGCCTGGCTCACTGTCGGCGTCGGGCTGCTCGGCGGCTTTACGACGATGAGTACCGCGAGCCTCGACACGGTGCGCCTCGCGCAGTCCGGCCGAATCGCCGCGGCCGCGGGCAACGCGCTCGGCACGCTGGGTGCTGCCGCGCTGCTCGCGGCCGTGGGGATCCTGATCGGACAGGCGATGAGCTAGCGGTCGCTTAGCTTGACGTCGCTTAGCTGGCCGTCACTGCCTTCGCCCACGTGGCGAGCGGCATCGGTGACACGCCGACGAGCGCCGCAGCGCCGACTGTCGCGTCAAACGTGAACGCGGGCTCGGTCTGCAGCGCGGTGTAGAACCCCACGACGCCCGCAGCGGGGCCCTCACCAAGGATCGGCGCGGCCTGCGCCCCGAACTCGGCGGGCGTAATGGCTTCGAACGCGACCTCGGTGCCGAGCGCCTCCGAGAACGCGGCGGCGAGGTCTGCGCCCTTCACGGGAGGCAGATGGCCGACGCCAACAACGCCGGTAACCGAGGGGTCTCGCAGCAGCCCGACGATCGCCTCGGCGACGTCGAGGTGTGACGCCCACGACACGGCGAAGTCTTCGCGAATCGGGTACCGGAGCACACCGTCCTCGCGGATACCGGCCTGAATGTGGGGGAGTAGGAGGTTCTCGAGGAACAGTCGCGGCTCGATGACCGCCGTCGGAATGCCGGTCGCGGTCACGCCGTCGACGAGTTCGGCGAGCGGCGAGTCGGCGGGCGCCTGCAGCGGGGTACCCGGCGCGCCCAAAATCACACCGCTCGTCGAGATGACGACGCGGCCGGGGCGCGCGGCCTTGACGGCGGCAGTCGCAGCGCCTGCGATCTTCATCAGCTCATCTTGCGGCGCCATCGGGAGGTGGATGAAGACCGCGTCCGCGCCGGTGTAGGCCTCGGTGAGGTCGCTCTCTGACGTTGCGTCGACTGCGAGCGCACGGGCGCCGGGAACCGGCTTGCCGGAGCGGCTGAGCGCGATGGGCTCTTCGCCGAGGGCGACGAGAGCGGCTACGACGGGGGACCCTTGGGCGCCTGTTGCGCCGTGAACTACTGTTCTCATACTTCAATAGTGCAGCAAGAGCATCAGTTACATCAACTGCACTGTTGGGGTAGACTTCAGCCCATGACCGAAGAACTTCCCGAGTGCGGGGTTGCCCGCTTCCTTGTGCTCCTCGAGGGGCCGTGGGCGACGCTTATCGTTCGCGAGCTGTTGCGCGGCCCGCTCCGGTTTGGTGAGCTTCGCGACTCGCTTCCTGGCATCAGCCCCCACACGCTCACGAGCCGGCTGCGGCAGTTCGAGGCCCACGGGCTGGTGACCCGCACCGTGTACGCGGAGGTTCCGCCGCGCGTCGAATACGAGCTCACGCCGCTCGGGCGAGAGCTGCGCACGGTGCTCGACGCGATGGCGGAGTGGGCGCTGACGGTTCCGGCCGCCAGCGCGTAGGGAGGGCCGGAGTTTAGCGGTAGAAGCCCTCGCGCAAGTTGATACCGTGCTCGACCCAGGCCTTGAGGGCAGCGAGCATGCCCGTCCAGCCCTCGCAATTTCCGAACGCGGCCCGGGCGCCGGCCTCGGTTGCCTGCCACGATCGCTCCGTAATCTTGACGAGGGTGCGTGTGTCGTCGTCGAACGGCTCGAACTCAAACACGACAGTGGTGTAGCCCGCTCCATTCGGCCCATCCGGACTATCTGACCCGCTCGCGGTGGCCTCGCCCGCCCACCTGATCTCGATCCGGCTAGGTGCCTCCGCGGCGACCACGGTGACCGGGAACGCGCCGGGGAAATCGGCGAAGTCCCACTGCACGATGAGCCCAGTGTCTATGCGGCCGACGGCGCCGCCCGTCGTGAAGTATTTCGAGAGCTTCGCGGGGTCAGCGACCGCCTCGTAGACCTCGGCGCGCGGTCGGGCAACCCTGCCTGAGACGGTGAAGCTGAGTTCGGAGGGTGGGCCCGGGGTGTTGTCCGTGTCGCTCATGATGCAAATCTAACCGCCGGCGTCGAGAGTCGCACCTGTGAGTTTCGGTGGCCTTTCAGCGGGTGAGGCGTCGATAAACTGGGGAGCTATGACGCATGCTCAAGATGTCGAACCTGGCGGGCAGTTCTCGGTGCGCCTCGCTCGCGAAGCCGACGTGGGGGCGATCTTCGCCGTGCGACTCGCCGTCCGGGAGAATGTACTCACGATGGCGGAGCTCGCTCGGCTTGGCGTGACACCCGAGTCGTTTCGCGAGTTGATCCGCGCCTCCGCAGATACCTGGGTGGCGGAGCGCGATGGCATCGTCGTTGGGTTTGGGAGCGTGGACCGGGAAGAAGGCAGCGTGTTCGCGTTGTTCGTGGACCCGGGGTCGTCAGGACTCGGGATTGGCGATGCGATCCTTTCGCGGCTCGAGGCGAGCCTGTTCGCCGATTGCGAGACCATCTGGCTCGAGACCGGTGCCGAGAGCGGTGCGGCTCAGTTCTACGCGCGCCGTGGCTGGCGGGTGACTGTTGCCCTTGCCGATGGCGACGTGCGCATGGAAAAATCCCGGAGTGCCTCGGTCGGTGGCCCAGGGGCGAGCCGCCGATAGTCGGTGGGGGAGAGCCGCCAGTGGGCTGAGAACCGCCGACTTGCGTAGCTCGGATCCTCCCACCCGACGGTTCGGCCGGCCGCCGCTACCGTGAGTTCGGTGGTCCGCAGCAGGTAGGCCATGCGTTCGGCACGCAGCTGTTGCAGGTACGCCATCGGCCCAACGCCGAGATCGGCACGGAACGCGCGCACGAGCTGAGAGCCGGAGGTATTGAGGGCCGCAGCGAGCCTGTCCAGCCGCCACGGCGCGGCGAGCCGGGAGTGCAGCAAAGAGATGGCTTGGCTCGTTCGCTCGCTGTGGGGCAGCAGGGTCGCCTCGCTCGTGAAGTGGGGCGGCGCGAGCGGTGAGGAAGCGAGGGGCGTTGCCGTCGCCCACTGGTTCGCGAGGAAGTCCATGAGCTTGTAGGCGATCGCGACCTGCCCGAGCAGCGTTCGTTCAGGGGCCTCAGCGATCCGGGTGAGGAGATCTCCGAGTCGCGCGGCGTCTTCCCGCTGCAGGAGGAGTGCCGCCGCAGCGCCCGGTGTCGCAAGGTGGTGGATCGCTGGCCCCATGGCCGCAGTGAGTTCTGGCGAAGCGGTGAGCGTGGCGAGGAGGCCGCGCGTGAGGTAGACGTTGGTGAAGCTGAGTTCGGAGACCGCTCGGTGAGCGTGCCAGCCCTGAGGGCCCAGGATTAGCAGGGTGTCGGGGGCGAGCGGATGCACGCCAGCCTCGGTGAAGTGTTCGCCCTCGCCCGCCGTGATCAGCGCGACCTCGGCGAAGTCGTGCGCGTGCGCGACCATGTCTTTGCGCAGCTCAACGCGTTCTGCGGCGAGCACCGTGCCCGGTCGGGCGAATACTTCAGCTTCGGACAGTACGTAGAGGGGGCCCGTCATGCCGCGCTCCCACCACGCTGGCCGGGGTGCGCACGGAGACGTCCGCGCCGGCCTGCGGCCAGGGCTGTGAAGTTCGGGGCGGTGCCTGGCCAATCGAAGTCTGTGAGGCTGGGGCTGCCGAAATCGGTGCGTTCAAGTCGTTCGCGCTGCGGGCGCACCCCATTCATTTCGGTGCGATCACTAGCTGAGCGGGGCCAGGTTGCGGCGGTCATACTGAGAGCTTTCGGGGTTGGTGTAGGGCCGGGGGCTACCCCACCTTGGCAGGTAATTGACGCGCGCGCCAGGCCTGAGTGAAGCCACGCTTGGATAATCGAGTCACATGCACGGGGTGCGAACGTTGTGGGTTCCAGCCCGAGTTCCTTGCAGAAATGTGTATACAAAAATGTGACAACGGGCCTGGTTTTTGTATACATTGTTGATCAGTCTCGTCCGCCAACGACGGCGGGCCAGAAGTCAGGAGAACCATGCAGGATCACGGAACGCGTGTGCGTGCGTCCCGGAAGTGGGTGAGTGTGGTCGCATTGGCCACGCTCGCGATGACCGTCACTGGGTGCGTGCCGTTGCAGTACCCGGAGGCGCGCGGCCCACAGACCGACGTCACCGAGGCCCCGTCAACGGGCAAGGGAATGCAGAGCGGGGGTGACCTCGTCATGGCGCTGTCCTCGGAACCCGACAAACTCGACCCGACGACCTCGACGTCGCTCTACACGCGCTTCGTCATGAACGCGATGTGCGAAAAGCTCTACGACATCGACGCCGACGGCCAAATCGTCCCGCAGCTGGCGACCGAGCTTCCCGAGGTGAGCGCTGACGGCTTGCGCGTGACGATCCCCGTTCGCACGGGCGCACAGTTCTCCGACGGCACCCCATTCAACGCCGACGCCGTGCGCGGCACGCTTGAGCGTAACCTCACGCTCGAGGGCTCGACCAGAAAAGCCGAGCTTGGGCCGATCGAACGGGTGAGCGCCCCCGACGCCGAGACCGTCGTCGTCGAGTATGCGACACCGTTCGCGCCACTCACCGCTGCCCTCGCCGACCGCGCCGGCATGATCCTGTCCCCGACAGCGCTCGCCGACGACACCACGGCATTCGCCGATAGCCCCAGCTGCGTAGGAGCTTTCAAGTTCGTCGAGCGCATCCCGCAGACATCGATCAAGCTTGAGCGCGACCCCGGGTACTACGCTGCCGACGAGGTTCACCTCGACACGATCACCTTCCGCATCATGTCTGACGCGAACATTCGCGCCGCGAACCTGCGCTCGGGCGACGTGCACGTTGCCGACGCGATCTCACCGCAGGATGCCGACGCGCTCATGCTCGAGCGCGACATCGAGGTGCTGCAGTCGGGGTCGCTTGGCTACCAGGGTCTCACCGTCAACATTGGGAACACCAACGGCACCGGGCAGCCCGTCGAACAGCGGGAAGGGCCACTCGCCTCAGACCCGCGCGTGCGCCAGGCACTCTCGATGTCGATTGACCGCCCTGCGCTTGTGAACTCGGTCTTCAACAACTGGTACGACCCCGCCTGCAGTGCGATCTCGCCGAACAGCCCGTTTGCGACACCGGCGTCGAGCAACTGCCCCGAATTCGACCCTGAGGGCGCGAGGGCGCTGCTCCAGGAAGCCGGCGTGGACATTCCGCTCACGGTCACGCTGAACGTCGCGAACTCGCCAGACGCACTGCGCTACTCGCAGGCCCTGCAAGCGAGCGTGCGTGAGGGCGGCTTCAATCTGCGCATCGAGCCTGTCGAATACTCGACCCTGCTCGACATGCAGAAGGGCGGCAAATTCGACCTCATGCAGATCGGCTGGTCGGGTCGCATCGACCCGCACGGCAACATGGCCACCTTCCTCACAACGGGAGCCGGCAACAACGACGGCGGTTACAACAGCGCGGAGATGGACGACCTGCTCGCCCGCGCCGCGCAGCTCAGCGACATCGGCGAGCGCGCCGAACTCTACGGCGAGGCCGTCGAGCTCGCGCAGCGAGACAACCCGCTCATCTACACCTACCGGCAGCGCAACATCACCGCTCACGCATCCGACGTCGCCGGTGTTAGCACCTACACCGACGGGGTCGTGCGGCTGAGCCGCGCCGGTTTCGTCGCCGAGGAGGACTAGAACGCATGCCACGCTACATTCTGAACCGGCTCTGGCAGTCCGCGCTCACGCTGTTCCTCGCCTCGATCGTCGTCTTCATTGGCGTTCGTGCGATCCCGGGTGACCCCGCTCTCGCGATGGCGGGGGAGGAAGCCGACCCCGAGACCGTCGCCGCAACACGGGAACGCCTCGGCCTCGACAAGTCGATCTTCGTGCAGTATCTGTCGTTCGTCGGCAACCTGTTCCGAGGTGATCTCGGCAACTCGCTGCGCACCGGCGCACCCGTGACCGACCTCATCGGCGCGACGCTTCCGGTCACGCTCTGGCTTGCCACCTACGCGATCGTTATCGCAGTCATCGTTGGTGTGCTTGCGGGCGTCATCGCCGAGCGCTTCCGAGGCCGCTGGCCCGAGTGGATCGCGAACATCTTCGCGATCGTCGGGCTATCAGTGCCGAACTTCTGGCTCGGCATTCTCGCGATCATGTACCTCTCCGTGATCTTGGGCTGGTTCCCCGCCTCCGGGTACGTCCCGGTGCTGGATAACCCAATCACGGGTCTCTACTACCTCACGCTGCCCGCGATCATTCTCGGGATCAGCCTTGCCGCCGTCATCATGCGCCAGACGCGCGCCTCGATGATCGAATCGATGGGATCTGACTACGTGCGCACGGCACGGGCGAAGGGTCTTGGCCGCTTCCGGATCCTGTTCCGCTACGGCCTACGGAACTCGCTCATCGTCGTCATGACGATCGTGGGTCTCCAGCTCGGCGGCCTCATCTCGGGCGCCGTCGTGACCGAGCGCATCTTCGGCCTGCCAGGGTTCGGCAAGCTCACACTCGACGCCGTCTTTACCCGCGACTACCCGGTCATCCAGGCCGTGGTGCTCGTCGTAACGCTCGCCTACATTCTGATCAACCTTGCCGTGGACGTGCTCTACTCGGTGATCAACCCCCGCATTCGCGTGGGAGGGAGAAAATAGTGTCTTCGAATTCCCCAACAACGCGCGCTGCGCAGGCAGTGCCGCCGTCGACCGCCGCGATCGCGGTTGGCTCCGACCTCGGCTCGGACCGCGGTCGCCTCTGGCGGTCGCTCCGCCGCAACCCGCTCGGGCTCGCCGGTGGAGTGCTGCTCATTATCGTGCTGTTTGTCGCGCTCTTCGCCCCGCTCCTCGCGCCCTATGATCCGGCCGAGGTGCACTTCGACACCCCGTTCCAGGTCCCCGGAACCGTTGGCTTCGCACTCGGCACGGATGACCTCGGTCGCGACATCCTCTCGCGGATCCTGTACGGCACGCAGGCGTCCGTTCAGGTCGGGTTGCTCTCCGTCGCGCTCGCGATTGTCATCGGCGCACCGCTCGGCTTGCTCGCAGGGTACTGGCGCTGGCTCGACGGCATCGTGTCGCGCCTCACCGACGTGATGCTCGCCTTCCCGTTCCTCATCATTGCCGTGGGCCTGGCGGCAATCAACGGGGCGAGCCTTGGCAACGCGGCCGTCGCCCTCGGTATCGCCCAGATCCCGACGATGATCCGCGTCGTGCGCGCAGAGACCTTCCGGGTGAAAGAGCTCGACTACGTGCTCAGCGCGCAGGCCATGAGCGCCGGGCCCACCCGGATCCTTGGCGGGCACATCCTGCCGAACATCGTCTCCGCGATCATCGTCCAGGCGACCGTGATCATCCCCGTCGCCGTGATCGGCGAGGCGATCCTCTCCTTCCTCGGCCTGGGCATTCAGCCCCCCGGCTCGAGCCTCGGCATCATGCTCTCCGACGCGCAGCAGTACATCTTCCGCGCGCCGAGCGCGGCCGTGTTCCCGGGCCTTGCGATCATGGTGATCTGCCTGGCCTTCAACCTCTTTGGAGACGCTCTCCGTGACGCGCTCGACCCGTCGAGCGCGAGAAAGTGAACCCCATGCCTTTCACACCACCACCAGCATTTACGACGCGACCGACGCTCGAAGGCACCTTCGGCATGAGCGCGTCGACGCACTGGCTCGCGACGGCGAGCGCCCAGGCCGTGCTTGAGCGCGGCGGCAACGCATTCGACGCGGCCGTCGCGGGCGCCTTCGTCCTCCACGTCGTCGAGCCCCATCTCAACGGGCCCGGCGGTGACATGACCGGGGTCTTCCACGTCGCGGGTTCGAGCGATGGGCCGCGCGTGCTCATGGGCCAGGGGCACGCGCCCGCGGGCGCGACCCGAGAGCACTACCTCGGGGAGGGTCTCGAACTCGTGCCCGGGTCGGGCGCGCTTGCCGCGGCCGTTCCTGCCGCGGTCGACGCCTGGCTGCTCTTGCTCGCTGAGCAGGGCACCTGGGAACTCGCAGACGTGCTCGAGTTTGCGATCGGGTACGCCCGAGACGGGCACGCCGCGCTCGCACGGGTGTGCACCACGATTGAGAGTGTCCGCGAGCTGTTCCTCGAGCACTGGCCGACCTCGGCTGAGCTCTGGCTCACCGAAGGCGAGGCTCCGAAGCCCGGGCAGGTCATCCGAAACGAGCCCTACGCGCGCACCCTCGACAGGCTGATTGCGGCTGGTGCCGCTCTCGGCGAGGGCGCCGAGGGCGGCGAGGGCTCAGCGGGTGCCGAGGGCGCCGGCCGCGTCGCCCGCATCGAGGCGGCGCGCGACGCGTGGTCAGACGGCTTCGTCGCCGAGGCCGCGGCTGACTTCGTGCGCACCCCGCACCGGCACTCCTCGGGCACGGACCACGCCGGCGTCATCACGAAGGCCGACTTCGCCGGTTTCCGCGCGAGCACCGAGGACGCGGTCTCGATCGAGTTCCGTGGTGTGACCATCGCGAAGACCGGAGCCTGGGGCCAGGGCCCCGCACTGCTGCAGACGCTGCAAATCCTTGCCGGATTCGCAGACGACGAGATCGACCCGTCAACGGCCGATGGCGCCCACCGCATCATTGAGGCGCAGAAGCTCGCCTACGCCGACCGTGAGGCGTACTACGGGGACCACGAGGTGCCCCTCGATGTGCTGCTGTCTGAGGAGTACGCGGCTGAGCGGCGCGCGCTCATCGGCGAGACCGCATCGGCCGAGTTCAGGCCCGGGAGTGTTCCCGGGTACGCTCCGTTCCAGCCGCCCCTGCGCACCGAGTACCGGCCGCCGGCCCTCGCCGAGGGCGAAGCGATCGCCGGCGTCGGTGAGCCCACCGTTTCGAAGGCGGGCGTCACCAAGGGCGACACGTGCCACATCGACGTCGTTGACCGCTGGGGCAACATGGTGTCGGCGACTCCCTCCGGCGGCTGGCTGCAATCGTCTCCGGTCATCCCCGAGCTCGGCTTCTGCCTCGGCTCGCGACTGCAGATGACCTGGCTCGAGGAGGGCGCGGCCTCCACGCTCACCCCGGGGAAGCGGCCACGCACGACGCTGACCCCGACGCTCGTGCTGAGGGACGGCGAGCCCGTGCTCGCGCTCGGTTCGCCCGGCGGCGACCAGCAGGATCAGTGGCAGCTCCTGTTCCTGCTGCGCGTGCTCGTCGGCGGCTACACCCAGCAAGAGGCCATCGATGCCCCCGCGCTGCATACGACGTCGGTGCCGGAGTCATTCTGGCCGCGCACGTGGACGCCGGGCGGCGTCGTGGTGGAGGATCGGCTCGGCGACGATGTCATCGAGGCGCTCGAGGCTCGCGGCCACAAGATTACCCGCGCGGGAGACTGGGCGCTTGGCCGCCTCTCCAGCGTCGGACGGAACCCACAGACCGGCGCGCTTTCGGCCGCCGCCAACCCGCGAGGAGCGCAGGGCTATGCAGCAGGACGCTAAATTCATGCCTGGCGGCACAGCGGCCGCCACGCCGCAGGCACACGCCGAGCCCCTCGTGCAGGTTTCCGGCCTGACCGTCGGCTTCGCAACGGACCAGGGCGAGACCCAAGTGCTCCACGGGGTCGACCTCGACATCAAGCCAGGTGAGCGCGTCGCGATCGTCGGAGAGTCGGGGTCGGGGAAGTCGACGGTCGCGGCAGCGATCATGGGCTTGCTCGCGGCGAACGGTCGAGTCACCGGAGGTTCGATCAAGCTCCGCGGTCTGGAGCTCACTGGGGCCACCGAACGTGAACTGCGAACGATCCGCGGCGAGCAGATCGGTCTCGTGCCGCAGGATCCGATGTCGAACCTCAACCCCACGATGAAGGTCGGGGCGCAGATCGCCGACACGATCCGGGCGCACCCAACGAGCCACGGCGACCTGTCGCGCTCCGGGTTGCGCGCCAGGGTTACCGAGCTCATGTCGCTCGCGGGCATTCCCGACGCCGAGCGGCGCGCGAAGCAGTACCCGCACGAGTTCTCGGGCGGCATGCGCCAGCGCGTGCTCATCGCGATTGGGCTTGCCTGCAACCCCGACCTGCTCATCGCCGACGAGCCGACGTCTGCGCTCGACGTGACCGTGCAGCGCCAGATCCTCGACCACCTGCAGACCCTCATCGACGCCGAGGGCATCGCGCTGCTCTTCATCACGCACGACCTTGGCCTTGCGGCCGACCGTGCCGATCGCGTCGTGGTGATGAAGCAGGGGCAGATCGTCGAGCAGGGCACGCCCGCCGAGATCCTGAAGTCGCCGCGCGAGGAGTACACGCGCCGGCTCGTTGCGGCAGCCCCGTCGCTCGTCGCTGTGCGCGATAGCGACGCGGCGAAGGTGCAGGGGGAGGCGGCGGCTCAGGCCGAGGCGCGCGCGCACCTGCAGCTCGACACGGCGGCCGTGAACACCCCGCTGCTGCGGGTGAGCGGCCTCACCAAGGAGTTCAAGATCCGTGGCGGCGGAGGGATCCTGCGCGCGGTCGATAACATCTCATTCGATGTCGCGGCGGGAACGACAACCGCGATCGTCGGCGAGTCGGGATCGGGAAAGACGACGCTCTCACGGATGGTGCTCGGGCTTGAATCGCCGACGTCGGGGACCGTGCTGCTCGGGGGCGAGGACATCGCGGCCTCGCGGGGAGCGCGGCTGCGTGCGGCGCGCCGGCGGATGCAGCCGGTGTTTCAGGATCCGTTTGGGTCGCTCGACCCGAGCTACTCGATCGAGCGACTGATCGATGAGCCGCTGCGGATCTTTGGCGTCGGCGATCGAGCCTCACGTCGGGCCCGCGTCGCGGAGCTCCTCGATCAGGTGTCGCTGCCGCGCGCGGTCGCCCAGCGTCGACCGGGCCAGCTCTCGGGAGGCCAGCGCCAGCGCGTCGCGATCGCCCGCGCGCTTGCGATCAACCCCCAGCTCGTCGTGTGCGACGAGGCCGTTTCGGCGCTCGACGTGCTCGTGCAGGACCAGATTCTCGCGTTGCTCGCGGAGCTACAGTCGGAGCTCGGGCTCACCTACCTGTTCATCACCCACGACCTTGCCGTGGTGAGGCAGATCGCGCACCAAGTGCTCGTTATGAAACAGGGGGCGGTCGTCGAATCAGGCTCCGTTGATACTATTTTCGAAACGCCGGCGACCGACTACACCGCGCAGCTCCTCGAATCTATTCCGGGAGCGGCGTTCTTCGCCTAAGCAGCAGTACCTGCGGTGTGCCGGGTCGCGACCCGTGAACCGGCACACCGCAGACGATGAGGAGTGCACGTGGTTGTGAGCAACGTAGAACGGATTCGCAGCGTGCTCCGTGAACGCATCGTCATGGGGGACCTCACCGCTGGCACCCACCTCAACGAGATCGCCCTGAGCCGTGAGTTCGGCGTGAGCCGAGTCCCCGTGCGAGAGGCGATTCGGGCGCTCGAGTCCGAGGGGCTCGTCGACTCGAAGCTCTACTTCGGGTCGCGGGTGACTGCGTTACCCGCCGAAGACGCGGCCGATCTGTTTGATATCCGCGAGGAGATCGAGCGCGCGACAGCTCGGAAAGCGGCGCGACGCGCACCAGCCCTGCGCGAGGCAGCAGACGAAGACTGGGCAGCGATTCGCGCGGAGATCACCGAGATCCTCGCGGAGGGCGACGCGGCGCTCGCGGAGAAGCGCCTTGACCTGCTCGTTGGGCTGAACATGCGCTTCCATCAGGCCGTCGCGGGGCTCGCGGGGAGTAGCGTGCTCTCGGCACTGCTCGTCACCATCGCGGGCTCAATTGAGCGGCTCTATAAGGCAGACGCCCCGCAACGGTCGAAGACCTCGTGGCCCGAGCACCACACCATCATCGAGGCGATCGACGCGGGCGACGTCGATGCCGCAGGCAACGCCATGGCGGGCCACGTACGTCGATCCAAGCGGAGCTACTTCCGCGGGCTCCCGAAAGAGGCTGTCGCCCCTTCCGAGGCATAGCGCTGCTGGGGGACGTGGCTGCCGGAGATACGGCTGCCGGAGATAGCGCTCCCGAGGTGAATGTCGGCGGTCGCGCCTAGCCTGTCCGCATCAGCGGAACCCCGCTGTCAGCGTTGACAACACGGGAGGGTGCACGATGGACGACACCAAAAGTACTGACGGCCGCGGCGTGAGCGCCGATTCGACGGGCGAAGTGATTCTCTACCACGCGGCCGATGGCTCGCCCGCCATCGAAGTGCGGCTTGAGCATGACTCGGTGTGGCTGAGCCAGCAGCAGATTGCTGAGCTGTTTGGCACGACCCGTGAGAGTATGCACCATGCACCTTCGTGGGGTGTATCGCGAGGGTGAACTGGCTGAGTCGGCAACCTGTAAGGAATCCTTACAGGTTCGAATTGAGGGCAACCGCCAGGTTCGACGCAAGACCCTGACCTACAACCTCGACGCAATCATCTCCGTGGGCTACCGGGTCAAGAGCAAGGTGGCAACGCAGTTCAGAATCTGGGCGACCGCCCGGCTCCGTGACTATCTCGTGCGCGGGTATGCCCTCAACGAGCAACGGCTCGAGCAGCTCGGCGTCGTCGTCAAGGTGCTGAGCCGGTCTGACGACGAACTTGTCGCAGGGGTCGCCGACGTGTTGGCCGGGTATCTCCCGGGGGTCGGCAGGTGGCCGCGGAGTTTCCGGCAGACACCCTGCTGGGCCGGGAACGCGGTGATGCGCTTGAGGCGACAGTCGCAACGATCTACCAGGGATTCGCCGGGCACGAGCTGTACCCAACAGTTGAGGAGAAAGCGGCGAACCTGCTCTATCTGGTCGTGAAGGACCACCCGCTCGCCGACGGCAACAAACGCAGCGCTACGGCGCTCTTCGTGACCTTTCTCGCCCGGAACGGGCTCCTCAACGACGGCTTCGGAAGGCCTCGCATCGGCAACAAGGCGCTTGCTGCCACGACCCTGATGATCGCGATGAGTGACCCGGGAGAGAAAGACCTCATGATCGCGCTGCTCGTGCGAATGCTGGCCGATTGATCAGGGGAGCCCATGCGACACCCGCGACAGGTAACTTGGAGTCGGTGGCCTGAGTACCCGTAGCCCCAACGAGAGTTTCCCTGGAGGAGAGCGAGCATGGCGTTTGACACGAAAGCGGTCGTCGCGGCGGCCGCGGCGCAACTTGTCGAAGCGGTGCGCTCCGTCCACGAGCAGTACCCGACCGAGGCAATCTACGGCGCCATGTTTCACGAGTTCTACGGCGATGGCACGGTGATCTATTGGCCGATGGTCACCGTCGGTACCGAGGAAACACTCGCCGCGGTCGTCGCCGACTACACCGCGCAGTCGGGCGCTGAAGAGGGGCTCTCCGAGTCGCTCCGTTGGTCTGGGCCCGACCTCACACACGGGTTCGACCCGACCCCGGAGCTGCAGGCCCGTGCTGATGCGGTACAGGCGTCGGCGGGTGCCGGGAGTGCCCAGTGGGAGAACCAGTACGATCGCTGGCTGCGCTGCTTCCCCAAGGCCGCGAAACAGGCCATGAAGCAGCTCGTCGCAGAGGGAACCGTGTCGAAATCGTTCGTGGCGGTTGCCGCAGACGAGGCGGGCGAGCTCATCCCGCTGAGCCTCACGAAGTCGCAGCTCGTCGCGCACTTCCCTGAGTACGACGACGCCGAGCGTGAGCGCCGCCGCCTCGCAGCTCTCCCCGTCGAGGAGCGCGTCGCAGAACTCCTCACCGAGGCGGTTGCGCCCCGGTATCAAGGGCCACTGATCGGAGAGCACGAGGGCCTGCTCGTCGGCTGCGGCACAGCGGCGATCCCCGCGCTCGCGAGCGTCGTACGACACGAGACGCTCGCCCGCGGTGATGTCGTCGCCGCGCGGCTCCTCGCGGAGATCAACGTTGATACACCCGAGGTGATCGAGGCGCTTGACTGGCTCATGCGTTCGAAGAAAGCGCAACAGAACTCCCGCGCCTGGGCGGCGAGCGCCCTCGCGCGGCTCGGCCGATCAGACCTGATCCTCACCCGCGTCTCCGAGCTGCCCGTCGACGTCGCCGTGCGAGGCCTCGCCGACCCGCTGAGCTCGTTTCGCGACCGCGGTGCTCACCGCCCGCTCGATTACGCGCCGATTGAGCGTGCGCTCGAACGCCACCCCGAGCTCGAGGCGGTGTTCGAAGAGGAGCTGCGCCCGGGTAGCGGCTACTGCGCGCTCGCGTCCGACGAAATTCCCACCGCGCGCGCCGCGCTCGCATCCCGGTGGGAGATTGTGCGCACACACGCCCGAGTCGTGCTCGAGGACGCCGGCGCCTCGGCGTGACACCGCCGCGCTGCTGCTCGTGTCCGTGGCGCCTCGCTCGCGGCGGTATCCTTGGTAAGTGACAAGCTCTCGTTCAGAAACCGCCTACCAGCGCGCGCTGGCAGCGTTCAAGAACCCGACGCTCGACCTGCTGCACGGTCGCTACGCTCCCTTCGTGGTCTCGGTGCTCTCGGGGATGTTTACCGCCGAACGCCACTCCGTGCCGATTTCTGACGCCCACATCGAGGTCGGCAACTTCGTCGACGAGCTTCGCGCGGCAGGGTACGACCGTGACGAGCGGCGGTTGCCGAGCGGTTCGGGCCGTGATATTTGCCGGTACTGGGCCCGCGTCGGGTGGCTCGTCCCACAGATTCAGGACGGTGTCGAGCTGTACCGACTCTCAGCGCAGGCCGTCGGCGCGCTCGAGATCGCCGGCCGCGCCGGTGGCGGGCGAGCAAAGGTATCGCGCTCGCGCGTGCGCACGCTGCTCGAATCCGTCGAGCAGCTGACGCTGAGCGCGGAGACGGATCCGGCGAAGCGCATCGAACGGCTGCTCGCCGAACGCGCCGAGATCGACGCCGAGCTCGCTCGCCTCGACGGCGACGACGACTTTGACCCCATCGACGACGAGCAGTTGCTCGAAGACACGGAGAACGTGCTGCACCTCTCGCGCGAGCTCCCGGCCGACTTCGTTCGGGTCGCAGAGTCGATCAACGCGATGCAGCGCGACGTCATCGCCGAGCTGCGCCGCGACGAGCGCCCGACGGGCGACGTGCTGCGGGAGTACCTGCGGCGGGGCGAGCACGTGATGGATGCGACCCCTGAGGGCCGCGCCTTTTCCGGCGCGCTCAAGCTCATCGGCGACCCCGAACATATTGACCAGCTCACTGAGCAGCTCCAGTCGATCCTTGGCCGACCCTTCGCCCGGCTGATGACCGCCGAGCAGCGAGGCGACCTCCGCGCGATCGCGAAGCGGGTCGAACAGGGCGTCGAAGAGGTGCTGACCGCCCAGCGGCGGGCCTCGCACATCATTACGACCCAGGTGCGCACGCACGACCCGATCCGCGACCGCGAGGTCGACGGGCTCTTGCGCAGCGTCATGGCCGGCTTGCAAGCCTGGGTGCCCGAATCGAACGCGCGCGACCGCGTCGAGCCGCTGCGGGCGCTGCCGACGGCAGGGATCCACCACCTCCGCCAAACCGTGAGCGACCCGCGGCCCCCGAACCTGCCCGCCCCGCTGCGCGACGCGGACGAGGCCGCGAGTGCGGCGGAGTTCGTCGACGCTGACACGCGGGCGTGGGGCGGCCCGAAGTACGTCGAGCTGGAGGCATACGTCGCACGGATCGAGGGCGAGGCCTTTGACCTTGCCGAGGCGTTCGAGGGCATCGACGACGTCGAGACCCGGAGGCCGGCTGACTTGCTCGGTCTGCTTGAACTCGCGCACCGGCGCGGGATGAGCGAGGGCGACGGCGTATCGGTTGTCGAAGCGACGCGCCCCGATGGCACGACCCGACGGTTCGCGTTCGGCGCAGTGACGGCTCGTGCTGGCGTCGCCGGCGACACCCGTGGCGCCGACGAAACGGCACCTATTGATTCATCGGCCGCGCAATCCGCGGCCACAGTTGGAGCACATGCAAGTGAGTGAGATGGCAGAGACCGAGCAGGCAGCGACCGAGCAGTCAGCGCCGGAGGTAGCAGCGCCGGAGACGGCAGCGCCGGAGGCAGCAGCGCCGGTAGCCGAGACGCACGACGCCGACGGCGCCTTCGTCGGCGCCGCGCCGATGGAGCGCGACCCCGAGGAGTTCTTCGTCGGAGACCGGGGCGTGCTCGACCCCGCCGTGCGCCGCGTGCTCGTGCGCATTCTGCAGCGTCGCGTGGTCTTCGCGGATCGACACAAGGACGACTGGACGGTGCTGCTCGAGAACCAGCAGGTCATCGAGTCGCGACTGCACGATCTGTTCATCAGGCTCATCGTCGACCCCGATCGCGGGGTCGCCTACAAGCAGCAGGTTCGCTCTGAGGAGCTCGAGGTTCCCGTGCTGCTGCGTGATGAGGCGTACAACCGCGCCGAGACGCTCGTGCTCGTCTACCTGCGCACGGTGTACCAGCGCGAGTCGACGGCGGGCGAGCCCTCCGTGCGCATCGACGTCGAAGAGATCGAGCAGACGGTGCTCAGCTACTTCGCCGACAGCGACGGCAACACGGCCGCCCGTCAGAAGACGATTGAGAAGGCGCTCAACCGCCTGCGCAATGAGGGCATCATCGACGAGGAGTCTGAGGGTAGGTACCTCGTGACCCCGCTCGTCGAGGTCGTGCTCAGCGCAGACAGGCTCGGCGAGCTGCAGCGGTGGCTGAAGGAGCAGGTGGTTGACGCCGCCATGAAGAACGAGGATCCCGCATCATGACCATGCTCGACACACTCTTTGGGCTGATTCCCGCTGCCTCCCGCGGTCAGCAATGGGTCGCAGACGAGTTGCAGCTCGTGAACTGGGGCGGCTACGACGGGGCGCACCGGGTGAAGTTCTCGCCTAACGCGACGCTGCTCTGTGGCGGCTCCGGCTCGGGGAAATCAACCCTTATGGACGCCTACATTGCGCTCATGATGCCGCACACGACGCCCTTCAACGGCGCCTCGAACGGGGGAGTTGCTGGCCGCTCGCGCGGTGAAGAACAGCGCAACATCCTCTCCTACGGTCGCGGCAAACTCGACGAATCCCGCACCGACGAGGGCACCCGCGTGCGGGTGTTGCGCGGTGACGGCGAGGATACGTGGACGGCGATTGCCGCGACCTGGGAAGACCACGACGGCTCAAAGTTCACCGCGCTGCGCGCCTGGTACATCCCAGCCTCGGCCCGCATCATCGAAGACACGGTGCGGGTGCGCGCAACCATCGACGGCCCGTTCGAGCTCGGCGACCTTGAATCGGCGGCGATCCAGCGCTTGAGCGATGCCGCCGTGCGTACCGCGGGGCTCGAAACCTATTCGACCGACAGGGAGTTCTCGGCGAAGATTCATTCGGTGCTCGGCATCGGGGCCTCTGGGGCAGGCGCGAAGGCGATGAGCCTGCTCGCTCGAATCCAGGCTGGCCAGCAGATCACGACGGTCGACGAACTGTACAAGCGCATGGTGCTTGAAGAGCCCGAGACGCTCGCAACTGCAGACGCCGTCGTCGAGCACTTCGACGAGCTTGAGGGTACTCGCATGCGGATGGTCACGGCGCAGCGCCAGGTGCGCGCCCTGCGCCCGATCCGCGATATGCGGGGCCGCATCGTCGCGGCGGCAGACCAGCTGCGCCTCATCGACGACATCGGGCGCTTCGACGACCCCGACTCGCTGTCAGCCCTGTGGCGCACGGGGCGCCGCCTCGAACTGCTGCGCGCCGTCGAGGCTGAGCTGCAGCAGGATAAGGCGGCGGCTGACACCGAGGTGCGCACGCAGCAGGCATTGGCGTCTGCCGCGGAGGCAGAGCGCGAAGGTCTCGTCGAGGTGCTCCGCAACTCCGGCGGCGACCAGATCGAGCGTGCCGAGCGCGACCTCTCGATCGTTGAAAAGCAGCTCGAGACCGTCACGGCGACGCGTCGGCGCTTCGACGAGGCCATCTCGCCCATCGGGGAGGAAGCGGCGACCGAGAGGCAGTTCCGCCAGCTCATCGCCCGCGCCCAGGCGGCGCTCGCCGACCCGCAGGCAAAGGCAGGCGTTCGTGACGCCTACGCCGATGCCCGGGGCAAGACGAACGCGCTGCGCGAGCAGGTCTCCGACCTCGCAAAGGAGAGCGGCCGCGCCGAAGGGCTCAGAGGAAACATCCCCGGCCACCTCCACGAGGCGCGGGAGCTCCTCGCGAGCGCTGCCGGGATTCCGGTCGAAGATCTGCCGTTCGTCGGCGAGCTCATCGAGGTGCGCACGGAGTTCGAGCCCTGGCGGCAGGCGTTCAACCTTGCCCTCGGTGGCTTCGCGACGACGCTGCTCATTGACACAGCGAATCTCGGCAAGTTTCGGCAGGCGATCAACGATGTGCGCCTGCCCATGCGGCTGCGCTACGAGGGCGCGCACACCGACCGCGGGTGGCACGCGCGGCTCGACCCCGCGCTGCTGCCCGGCAGGCTTGAATTCCGCGACACCCCGTTCACGGGCTGGTTGATGGACAGGCTCGAGGAGCAGTTCGGGTTCGTCTGCGTCGACACGGCGGCCGGGCTCTCGGAGCACCGCATGGCGCTGAGCATCAGCGGCCAGATGTCGCAGGGCACGCGCGGCGCGCACGGCGGGCACGGGCGGGCCAACGTGCTCGGGTTCTCGAACCAGCGCCGCCTCGACGAGCTCGCGGGCCAGGCCGGCGACCTGTCGGCGCGGCTGACCGCCGCGACGAAGGCGGAGAAGGAAGCCGCTGCGGCGCTCGACGCGCTCGACGCGCGCTACGCCGCGTACGCGAAGATCAGCGACCTCACGTGGGATCAGGTCGACGTGGCGACGCTTGAGGAGCAGCGCGAGAAGTGGACGGCGCTCGTCGCCGAGCTTGTCTCGGGCAACCCGAAGCTTGAGCCACTCAAGGCGCAGATCGGTCAGCTCAAGCAGAAGCTCGCGGAGCTGCAGAAGGCGCTCGGTCGCGCCGAGGCCCGCCAGGAGAAGGTCGCCACAGACTGGGCGCACATCACCGACGAGGTCGACGAGGCGCAGCGCGCCGTTGACGACGCAGAGGACGCGGAGCGCACGCTCGACCCACAGCAGCTCGCCTACCTCGACGATCGCTTCGACAACCCAGCGGGCGCGCCAGCGCGAAGCAAGCTTGAGGCCCTCGCGCGGTTCGACGCCGCGCTCGATACGGCATCGAAGCTGCTGCGGGAGGATCAGGCCGCCGCGCAGCTCACGCTCGAGGAACAGCGGCTGCACCTGAAGCGCGCGCTCGAGTCGTTCCTCGAGAGCTGGCCCAACCCGAACCTCCGCGCCGACCCCGACTCGTCGCTGAAGGACTTCGAGCGCATCCTCGCTGAGCTCGAGACGAGCGGCCTGCACGAGCTCGAGACCGAGTGGAAGCACAGCCTGCTGAAGCTCTCGGGCAACGACCTCACCAACCTCGACTCGATGCTCAGCCGCGCGTTGCGCGAGATCAAGGAGCGGATCGAGCCGATCAACCGCATCATGCAAGACCTGCCGTTCTACGACGACAACCACCGGCTGCAGATCACGCCGCGCGAGAACCAGTCGGAGGCGCGCCGCCGCTTCCGGGCCGAGCTGCGCGAGGTGCGTTCGCTCATCAGCGACGCGAAAACGGATGAGGATCGCGAGCAGGCGTACGAGCGGATGAAGAAGTTCATCGGGCGCATCAGGCGTACCGCGCCCGACTTCGCCGAGCTCGTTGACGTGCGCAACCACGTGCGCGTGAGCGCTGAGAAGGTTGACGCCGTCACGAAGGAGCACGCGGCGCTCTACGACCACATCGGTGAGAAGTCGGGTGGTGAGTCGCAGGAGCTGATCGCGTTCATCGTGGGTGCCGCGCTCCGCTACCAGCTTGGCGACGCAGACGCTGAGCGACCCCGCTACGCCCCGGTGTTCCTCGACGAGGCCCTCATCAAGGCCGACGCACACTTCACGAAGCGCGCCATCGGCGCGTGGCGTGGCCTGGGGTTCCAGCTCGTGATCGGCGCACCGAACGATAAGTACAGCGCGATTGAGCCCCACGTCGACGTCGAGTACGACATCCTGAAAGACACGACCGGGAGGTCGTGGGCGAAGCCGAAGGTGGGGCTGCCGGAGGCCCGGTAGCCCCCGGGGCCGGTGGCCCCGGAGTGAAACGGGGCCGCTACCGGACCCGCTTCGCCTCGAACTGCATGCTCGGGTGGGCGTAGGCCTCCTGCGACTCGACGAGCTGCAGCTCGCGCTGGCCCGAAGCGAGCGTGTTCTCGAGCAGGGTGAAGACGCTCGAAGCGGTGCGGGCGAGGGCGTCGCCCGCGTCACCCGACGCCGTGAGGTGTGCGGTGAACAGCGCGGCCGTGACGTCGCCCGAACCGTTTGCCTTGAGCGGCAGCCGCGGCGTCTCGATGAGCCAGGCGCCGTCACCGTGGACGGCGAGCATCTCGATGACACCGTCTGACGCGCGCTCGGGCCGCTCAACGCTGGTGACGAGCACGGTCTTCGGGCCGATCTCGCGGGCGCGTTCGACCGACTCAAGCGTGGACTCAAGCGTCGTCGGCGTCGTGCCGGTGATGAACCCGAGCTCGAACTGGTTCGGCGTGATGAGGTCTGCGCGCGGCACGACGCGGTCGCGAATGAGGTTCTGCACCTCGGGGGCGACGTGGCAGCCGGAGACGGCGTTGCCGAGCACCGGGTCGCACGCGTAGATGGCGTTCGGGCTGTGCTGCTTCACGCGGTCGACCGCGTCGAGGATTGCGTCGCCGATGTCGTCGCCGCCCTGGTAGCCGGAGAGCACCGCGTCAACACCCTCAAGGCCGCCGCGCTCCTCGATTCCGGTGACAATCTCGCGGACGTCGTTTCCCGAGAACATGGGGCCGCGCCAGGCGCCGTACCCCGTGTGGTTCGAGAACGCGACCGTGTAGACGGGCATCACCTCGACGCCGATCCGCTGCAGCGGAAACACCGCGGCCGAGTTGCCGACGTGACCGTAAGAGACAGATGACTGGATCGACAGAATGCGCATTGTCCGATCCTTTCACTGGACCATCGAGTGATCCACTTCGCTTCGCTTGGGCTGGACCAATCGATCCGGGGTGTGCCGTCAGATCGCGCGTCCGGGGGAGAGGATCCCGCGTGGGTCCAACGCCCGCTTGATCTCGCGCTGCACGTCGAGGGCGACGGCGTCGAGCTGCCAGGCAAGCTCGTGCTGCTTCACCGAGCCGATGCCGTGCTCGCCGGTGATCGTGCCGTCGAGCGTGAGCGCGAGCCGCGTGATGTCGTCGATGAGCGCGTCGGCCGCGGCGATCCCGGTCGGAGTGTTGGGCGCCGCGACCTTGCAGTGCAGGTTGCCGTCGCCCGCGTGGGCGACGCTCGCGACCTCGATCCCGTGCTGCCGCGAAATCTCGGCGACGCCGGCGAACATTTCCGCAAGTCGCGAGACGGGCACGCCGACGTCGCACGCGATCTTTAAGCCGCGCGCGCTGAGCGCCGGGTTCGACTTCCGGCGGGCCTCGACAAGGTCATCGTTCGCGGCGATGGCGGCGTCCGACGCCCCGTGGGCACGGCAGATTGCGAGGATCGCATCGGCGTGCGCGGCGGCGTCGGGCCCGACGGTCTGGCCGACGAGCAGTGCGCCGCGCGGGATCCTCATTCCCGACGGGAAGACCGCTTCGATCGTCTGGACGGTGAGCGCGTCCATGAGCTCGAGCACCTCCGGCCGTGATGAAGACCCGACGATCTCGGTCACCGCGCCGCCCGCCCCGGCGAGCCCATCGAACTCGGCCCAGAACGTCACCGGGGCGCCGGGAGGAAGTGACTCGAGCCGCACGGTGGCCTCGACGATGACGCCGAGCGTGCCCTCCGAACCGACGAAGAGCCTGGTGAGGTCGTACCCGACGACGTTCTTGCGCGTCCGCGCGCCAGTGCGCATGACCCGCCCGTCGGCGAGCACGACGGTGAGCGCCGCGATCCAATCTGACGTAACGCCGTGTGCGACGCACCGCAGGCCGCCCGCGTTCGTTGCGATATTGCCGCCGACCGTGCAGGTGCGCACGCTCGCCGGGTCGGGCGGGAAGAAGAGGCCGTGCGCGTGCGCCGCCTCGTCGAGGTCGGCCGTAACAACCCCCGGTTGCACCGTGGCGAGCCGTTCCCGCGGGGAGATCTCGAGGATGGCGTTCATGCGCTCGAGCGAGACGATGAGCCCCCGATCGTACGCCGTCGCGCCCCCGACGAGACCGGTGCCGGCGCCCCTGACGCTCACGGGGATGCCTCGGGTGTTCGCCCAGGCGAGGGCATTCGACACGTCTTCGGCTGATTCGGCGAGGACGAGGGCGAGCGCCTCCCCGGCAAAAACGGTGCGTGACGAGTCGCGTTCGAACGGTGCCACTGCGGCCCGCTCGGTGATGAGGCGGTCGCCCAGCTTGACTCGCAGCTCTGCGAGGTCGCCGTCAAGATCCACGTCGCTGTTCTCCACCCGGGCCTCCTTGTCGCTCTGCTTTCCAGCGTAGCGCGCGGCCGGGCGGTGTGGCGGCCGGGCCTTCGCGGCCGTGAGAACATGAGACAGTGAACTCGCATCTGACCCCCGGCGCCGGCCGCTACGCCCCCAGCCCATCAGGGGAGCTGCACCTCGGAAACCTGCGCACCGCGCTGATCGCGTGGCTCTTCGCCCGGGGGAGTGGGCGGCGGTTTCTGCTGCGAGTTGAAGACCTCGACAGGGCCCGCGACGCAGGAACGGCTGACGCGCAGCTCGCCGATCTCAGTGCGCTCGGCATCGACTGGGACGGCGAGGTGGTGCTGCAGACGACCCGGGCGGCCGCCCACGAGGCCGCGATCGCGCAGCTGTCGAGCGCCGGGCTCGTCTACGAGTGCACCTGCACCCGCAAGGACATTCTTGCCGCCCCGACGGCACCGCACGCGCCTCCTGGCGCCTACCCGGGAACCTGCAGAGACCTCACCGAGGCCGAGCGGGCGGCGGCCCGGCAGCGGATCGCCCCGCGCCTGCCCGCTCTGCGCCTCCGGGCGCCCGCTGGAGAGACAGGCCTCGGTTTCGACGACCTCGTGCTCGGACACGTCGTCGGCGACATCGATGACCTTGTGCTCAAGCGCGGCGACGGCACCGTCGCCTACAACCTCGCAGTTGTGGTCGACGACGCAGCGATGGGCGTCGACCAGATCGTGCGCGGTGACGACCTCGCGTCGTCGACGCCGCGCCAGATCCTGCTCCAGGGGCTGCTGGGGCTCCCTACCCCGCCCAAGGTGAGCTACGCGCACGTGCCGCTTGTGCTGGGGCCGACGGGCGCGCGCCTCGCGAAGCGCGACGGCGCGGTCACTCTCCGTGACCTGGCCGCCGCGGGCACGAGCGCAGGCGAGGTACGAGCGATGCTCGCGACCTCGCTCGGGCTCGCTGAGCCGGGGGAGTCGGTCACTCCCGACCAGCTCGTCGAGCGGTTCGACCCCGCGGCGCTGCCGCGCGAGCCGTGGGTGTGGGGCCCGGCTAGCGCTTGAGCGCGCGGATCACGCGCGCGAGCGCGCGGCCCGCGACCCACACAAACGGCACGCCTACGGTGAGCAGCGCGATGATGTTCGGTTCGAACCGGGTGTGGCCATCGCGGGCGACGTACGCGCCGATCGGAACGGAGATTCCGCCGCCACCGCCGCCCGATCCCTCACCCGAGACGGTGCCGTCGGCGCCGCCACCGCCCTCGCCGGCGCCAAAGCCGTAGCCGCCGACGGCGACGGGCATGACCGTCGTGCCGTCGAGGTCGACTGGGTCGCCGTAGGCTGTGTGCACGCCGGTCTGAGTGACGGTGTCTGCGATTTGCTTCGTAATGTTGGGCATGCTCCCACCCTACTTCGAGCGTCTGGGGGCGCGAAGTGAAATCTTCGCTCGGCGCGCGCTAGATTGAGGTCTCATGACCGAGCCGTCAATACGCAGCCCTGCCGAGCCCACCGTGATCCGCACCGGGGTCGCGCCCGACGACGTCGAGTGGTGCGCCAGGCTCTGGGCCGACGCGCTCGCGGCGCGCGACGGGAGCGTCGACCGGCCGGTCATGCAGCAGCGGGTTCGGGATGCCTTTGCGGCGCCGATCGTGCGGTTCGCAATTGCCACTTCCCCGGGAGCCGGCTTCTCGCTACTCGAACGGGAAGCCGGAGAGCCTGCGAAGGCGCTACTGCACTACCTCGCTGTCGATCCAAGGAACGCGGTACCCGGGGTCGGTTCGGCGCTGTTGCGCGACGCGATCGAGCACGCGCGAGCTGCCGCCCTTGCGAGTGTGTCGCTTGAGGTGCGCACGAACAACGCGCGAGCGATCTCGCTCTACGAGCGCCACGGCTTCGTCGCGTCGGGGAGCCCGACGCCGCACCCGACGGCCGGATACCCGATGCAGCGGTACGTGCTTAGCCTCGCCAAGGGACCCGCGGTGCAGCCCTCAGGGGGGGGCTAGCGCTCCAGGGGGCTAGTCGCCGGCGCCGTGCCGCGGGCGCAGCGCCTGCGGTTCGGGGCGCTTGGGCTCGATGTCGTCGCCGGAGGAAACGTGCTTGATACGCCGCACCACCCACGGCACGAGGTGCTCCCGCGCCCACACCACGTCTTCCTTGCGAGCCTGACGCCAGGTGCGCTCGGGCAGTGGTGGCGGATCGAGCGGGCCGAGCTCGTGTGGCACGTTCAGCGCATCGAGCGCGGCGCGCGCGATGGTGTGGTGCCCAAGCGCGTTCATGTGCAGCCTGTCACCCGCCCAGTAGCGGCTGTCCTGCAGCTCCTCGATGGCCCACTGGTCGACGACGTAGCAATCGCGCCGCTGCGCCACCTTGCGAACGTTCTCGTTGAAGATCGCGACCTTCCCGCGAATCGAGCGGAACACCGGCTGGAACGCGACATCAACGCCGGTGAAAATCAGGATCGTTGCGCCCGTCTCGCTCAACCTCGAGACGATGTGATCGAGTTTTGCAGCGACCTCGTCGGGGTCGGTCCCGGGCCGGATGACGTCGTTTCCACCCGCGCACACGCTCACAAGGTCGGGCCGCAGCTCCATCGCGTTGTCGAGCTGTTCGTCGATGATCTGCTGGATAAGTTTGCCGCGCACCGCGAGGTTCGCGTAGGCAAACTCGTCGTTCTTGTCGGCGAGCACCTCGGCGAAGCGGTCGGCCCAGCCGCGGAGGCCCCCGGGGCTTTCGGGGTCAGGGTCGCCGAGCCCCTCGGTGAAAGAATCGCCTATCGCGACAAACCGCGACCACGGCAGCTCCGCGTTGTCGCCAGCCGCACCGTTCGGCCCACCAGTCTGGTGTGAATCTTGAACCACGGTCCGCGCTCCTTCTTCGTTTCTGGGTCTCATTCCCGCCGTCGTATGCGGCGTACGCTAGCTTGCTAGTGCGCAGCGCCCTAGCTTTCCCCGGTCACTTTGGGGTGGTCGCAACAGCGACGCGCTCGGGTTGCCGCGCACCAAGGCACGACTAAGCGTTCATGGGTAGTCTAAGACGTTGTGATTGAATCGGCAGAAGACGGGACTCTCCTCCCGGGAACGTTTGCCGCCGAGCATCTTCCGCCCGCCTACCCAGAGCGGGCAGCACGCGGCACCGCAGGGAACCTCCGAGCCTGGCAGCAGGAGGCCATTAACCTCTACCTTGAGCGCAACCCCAAAGACTTCCTCGCCTCGGCAACGCCGGGCGCAGGTAAGACGACATTCGCGCTTCGCCTCGCCGCAACACTCCGTGGCAACCAGACGGTGTCGCAGATCATCGTTGTCGCGCCGACAGAGCACCTGAAGGTGCAGTGGGCTGACGCGGCCGCGCGCGCGGGCATCCGCTTGAACCCGCGCTATTCGAACAGCGACGGTCTCGGCTACGGCCGGCACTACGACGGCGTCGTTGTGACCTATGCTCAGGTGGCGATGAAGCCGGTGCAGCACAGGCTGCTCACCGAGTTCACCGACACGCTCGTCATCATGGACGAGGTGCACCACGGCGGTGACGCGCTGAGCTGGGGCGACGCGATCCGCGAGGCCTACGGCACGGCGAAGCGTCGCCTGTCGCTCACGGGAACGCCGTTCCGCTCGGACGAGGCGCCCATTCCTTTCGTGCAGTACGCGCCCCAGGGTGATGGCTCGCGCATCTCCCTCACCGACTACGACTACGGCTACGGCCGAGCGCTCGCTGACGGCATCGTTCGCCCCGTGATCTTCATGGTCTACGCAGGCAAGATGCGCTGGCAAACCTCCGCCGGTGAGGAGATGGAGGCCCGCCTCGGCGAGGGCAACACGAAGGATGTCACGAGTCAGGCATGGCGCACCGCGCTCGACCCGGCGGGCGACTGGATGGGCAAAGTCCTCCGGGCGGCTGACCGTCGCCTCACTGAGGTGCGCGGCCACATCCCAGATGCTGGTGGCCTCGTCATCGCCACCGATCACGCCTCAGCGAAGGCCTACGCGCAGATGCTGCAGGAGATCTCGGGTGAAGAGGTCGCGCTGATCCTGTCCGACGACGCCGGCGCCTCGGAGCGCATCGACAGCTATTCGGCGGGCACCTCCCGGTGGATGGTCGCGGTGCGCATGGTGTCCGAGGGCGTCGACGTTCCGCGCCTCGCCGTCGGCGTGTACGCGACGAGCTCGTCAACGCCGCTGTTCTTTGCCCAGGCGATTGGTCGCTTCGTGCGTTCCCGCCGCCGTGGCGAGGTCGCGTCGGTCTTCATTCCGAACGTGCCGCCGTTGATGCTGCTTGCAGCGCAGCTTGAGAAAGAGCGCAACCACGTGCTTGAGGGGCCGAAGTCGGCCGAGGAGATGTGGGACGCCGAGGCCGCGCTCATGGCGGAGGCCGAGCGCGAGGATAAAGCATCGTCCGAGCTCATCGAAGACGAGTTTAAGTACCAGGCGCTCGAATCCGACGCCCACTTCGACCGCGCGGTCTTCGACGGCGCAGAATTCGGTGGCTACGCCGAGGTCGAAACTGAGGAAGAACTCGACTTCCTCGGGTTCCCCGGCATCCTCGAGCCGCAGGAAGTTCGCGCGCTGCTCCAGCAAAGGCAGTCGAAGCAGGCAAGGCGGAGCGCCCAGAACCAGGGCATCCTTGAGCACGCGCCCGAGAAGGCCGAGGCCCCCGGCGCCCTGCACCGGACGCTACAGGAGCAGCGCAAGCTGCTCTCGAGCCTCGTTGGCATGTACTCCCGGGTGAGCGGCGAGCCGCACAAAGACATTCACAATGAGTTGCGGCGCTCCTGCGGCGGGCCTGCCGTTGCGCAGGCCTCGGTCACTCAGCTGCAGAAGCGCATCGATCTGCTGAGGCGGCGCCTGCGCCCGTAGGGTGGAGCACATGGCAAAGAAAGCGGCAGGTGCGACGCCTGCGATGGTGGCGCTCACAAAGCTGGGCATTGACTTCGCTGTGCGCGGCTACACTCACGACCCCGGAGAAACCGACTATGGGGGAGAAGCGGCGCGCGAGCTCGGTGTCGATGCGCGGCAGGTCTTCAAAACCCTGCTCGCCGACGTTGACGGAGCCCTCGTCGTTGCGGTCGTGCCAGTCTCAGGCAAGCTCGACCTGAAGGCCCTTGCGGCCGCCGCCCGCGGAAAGCGGGCACAGATGGCTGACCCGGCGATCGCCGAGCGCAAGACCGGCTACGTCGTTGGCGGCATTAGTCCGCTCGGCCAAAAGACGCGTTTGGCTACAGTCATAGACATATCCGCGCCCGGGTTTCCGACGATTCTGGTCTCCGGGGGGCGCCGTGGGCTCGATATCGAGCTTTCGGCGGACGATCTTGCCCGCGCGACCGGCGGAAGCTTCGCGCCGATCGCAAAAGCCTGAATCTGGCACAGATCGTTGCTGGCATTGGGATCCGGGGGTCATTCCCTGCGAAAACGAGGCCGCGCCGCGCCCGGCTTCACGGGGTGATTCGCAATGCGCCAACGTTCCATGCTAAATTATTCCCTGTTCGGCCGGTGAGAAACCAGCCAAACAGATTCGCGCGGATGGCGGAATTGGTAGACGCGCTAGCTTGAGGTGCTAGTGCCCGTATTAGGGCGTGGGGGTTCAAGTCCCCCTTCGCGCACGCGAATCGAGTAAGGCCCCTGCTTCGGCAGGGGCCTTCTTGCATTGTGTGGTGCCGCGTCTCTGGGGCTGCCGGCCCGCCCAGCACCAGCCCGCGGCCCCCGGCCACGCCCTGCGGCCGATTCACCCGGTTGGCGCCGATGTGCCCGCTTGTTACGCGTATTTTCCGGGTGCACCGGTGCGGAGCGGGTACATCGGGGGTGGAACGGGGTCGGGCATACTTGACGCATGACGGAGTCTTCGGCCATAACTCACTCAGACGGTCACGCAGGGGAGCGCCATTCCTCAAGCACTCTTCGCATTGTGGTGCTCTACCTCGTTGGGGGCGCGCTGCTCGCCGGGGTGACGCTGTGGCTCGGTGGGTGGCTGTTCCCGACGCCCGGCCTCCGCTGGCTGATCGCCCCCGCGACGGTACTCGCGCTCCTGGCGCTCGCCCTCGGCACTCGCCGTAGCCCAGAGCGGCTCCGTGCCATCATGCTCTCTGCACTCGCCGGGGCGCTGCTCTATCTCTTCAGCCTCGCCGCCGGGGCGATGCTTACGGCGCAATCGCACGAGGCGACCGCGGCTCAACTCCTCGAGGGGTCAATCTGGGTCCCGTTCGCGATGCTGCTGATGACCGGCCTCCCGCTCGTCGCGTTCATTGTGTGCGTCGTCGTTGGCGCTCTCCAGCGCCTCATGAGGCGCCCACCGCGCACCGGTGAGCGGTACCCGTAGCGGGGAGCCAACCTTGGGCTCCGGGAAAGCTGGCCTCGCCGGCTGAGCCGGCTGAGCCGGCCGAGCCGGCCGAGCTATCCTTGCCGGCCGCCGTTGCCATCCGGGCAAGTTCAAGGGTGGCACGTGGCCGCCGCGTGCTACGTTCGTTCAATGGCTCATCTTGATATCGCGGCGGTGAGCTATACGCTCTCAGACGGCCGACCGCTCCTCTCTGAGGTCTCGTTCTCGGTCGGCGAGGGGGAGCGCGTCGCGCTCATCGGAGCGAACGGTGCGGGCAAGAGCACGCTGCTCAAGATTGTGATGGGCGAACTGAAGGATGAATCTGGTGCGGTCGCCCGCACGGGGTCTGTCGGAGTTATGCGTCAGTTCATCGTCGGCGGAACCGTTCACGAGCTGCTGCTCTCAGTGTCTCCGCCCGCGCTCAGGGAGGTCGCCGAACGCCTCATCGCCGCTGAGGCCCGCATGACGGAGACGGGCTCGACGAAGTCGCAGATGGCCTTCGCCAACGCGGTGACGGCATGGGGTGACGCGGGTGGGTACGACGCCGAGGTGCTCTGGGACACGTGCACGGTTGCGGCCCTCGGCATGCCGTATGACGACTGCCGGGACCGGCCGCTCGCGACCCTCTCCGGTGGTGAGCAAAAGCGGCTCGCGCTTGAGGCGCTGCTGCGTGGGCCAGACGAGATCCTTATTCTTGACGAGCCCGATAACTCGCTCGACGTGCCGGGGAAGCGGTGGCTCGAAGACCAGCTCCGGGCGACCGAGAAGGGCATCCTGTTTGTGAGCCACGACCGCGAACTCCTTGCGCGGACGGCGACCACCATCGTGACGTTGGAGCTCGGGGCCGCGGGCAGTACCGCTTGGAGCCATCCCGGAAGTTTTGGCAGCTACCACGAGGCCCGCGAACGCAGGTTTGCGAGGCTTGAGGAGCAGCGGAAGCGCTGGGACGAAGAGCACGCGAAGCTGCGCGAGCTCATGCTCATGTATAAGCAGAAGTCGGCGTACAACTCAGATATGGCTTCGCGGTACCGCGCAGCACAGACCAGGCTCGCGCGGTTCGAGGACGCAGGTCCGCCCGAAGAACAACCCCACGACCAGCACCTCGAGATGCGATTGCGGGGCGGGCGAACGGGCAAGCGCGCGCTCGTGTGCGAGCAACTGGAGCTCGTCGGGCTCATGTTCCCGTTCGACTTCGAAGCCTGGTACGGCGACCGCATCGCTGTGCTCGGCTCGAACGGCTCAGGGAAATCGCACTTCCTGCGCTTGCTCGCTGCGGGCGGCACCGACCCCTCTCCCGAGCACGCTCCGGTCACGGAGGCCGAGATCGCTCCCGTCGAGCACGAAGGCCTGGCTCGGCTCGGTGCGCGCGTGCGGCCGGGCTGGTTCGCGCAGAACCAGGGGCGCCCCGACCTGCACGGCCGCACGCTGCTCGAGATCTTGCACCGAGGTGACGAGCGCCGAGCGGGCATGCCGCGCGAGGAAGCCGCTCGCGCGCTCGCCCGCTATGAGCTTGCGCGGGCGGCCGAGCAACTGTTTGAGTCGCTCTCGGGCGGTCAGCAGGCTCGCTTCCAGATCCTGCTGCTTGAACTTGGCGGCGCGACCCTGCTGCTGCTCGACGAACCCACCGACAACCTCGACCTGGTGTCGGCCGAGGCGCTCCAGCACGCGCTCAGCCTGTTCGACGGCACGGTGATCGTCGTCACCCACGACCGCTGGTTTGCGCGTGACTTCGAGCGCTTCCTCGTCTTCGGGAGCGATGGTGACGTGCGCGAGTCGGCCACGCCAGTCTGGAGAGAGACACGGGTCGAGCGTGATCGCGGGGCGCGATAGTGGGTGCGCCGAACCTGCTTGGTGCCCTGTACCGCGCTCGCAGCGTGGCACTCGTGCTCTCGACGCTCGGCCTCCTCGGTGGGGTAGTCGTTCGCCTCGCGCTACCCGCGGGTGGTGCCGCCGACGTCGCGGGGGTCGTCGCCCTGGTCTCGGCGATCGGGTACGCGGCCGCGATCGCGCTCGCGTGGTTCGGCGGTCGGCGCATCGCGGCGCGCGAGCGGGAGGCTGCGCCTCTCTGGGTCGCCGCGCCCGTGGGCGGCCGGTGGCTCGCGCTCAATAGCCCCGCGACGCAGGTGCCGAGCCACGGCGTTCGAGGCTACGGGCAGTCACACGCCGTCGACCTCGTGTACGCGCCGCACGGGGCAGTTCGGCCCGAGTACGGCTCTGGACCAGCAATGCGCCCTGCGAGCGATTTCCCGGCCCTTGGGGAGCCCGTGCACGCGATGATCGACGGTGTCGTGGTGCGGGCGACCGGCTGGCGGCGCGACCACCGCTCACGGTCGTCGTCGGCCGCCATGATCTATCTCATGATTGAGGGCATGCTGCGTGAGCTCGGAGGCCCCGGCTTCGTGATTGGGAACCACGTCGTCATTCGAGGCGAGGGCGGGCTGGATGGCGTGTACGCTGCGGTCGCGCACTTGCGTCGCGGCTCGCTCCGGGTGAAGCCCGGCGACCGGGTGACCGCGGGCCAGGTTGTGGGTGAGTGCGGGAACTCGGGGAACTCCTCGGAGCCGCACGTGCACGCACAGCTCATGGATCGCCGCTCGTTCGTCACCGCGCAAGGGATCGCGATGGCCTTTACCGGGCTTACGATCGAGCAGCCGAACGCGGCTCCGAGCGGTGGTTCGAACGATGATTCAAACCAAGTCGAACCGACCGTGCCAGGCATGCCGCGCTCGGGAGAGTTCTTGACGGCTTAGGGCGCGCTATCCATCCGCGCGAACGCCGCGTCCGGTGCTACCGAGACGCTCAAGCAGCGCGTCGGGCACGAGTCTCGCGATCGGCCTGAGCGCGCGGTAGCGCCAGTCTGATACGAGCACCGGTGTGCCCCGGTGCAGCGCCTTGAGGCCCTCGCGGGCGACGCGCCCGGTATCTGCCCAGGCGACCGCGGGAAGGTCGGGAAGGTGATCCTCGCCCATGCGCTCGTGGAATTCGGTCGCGATCAGGCCGGGGCAGAGCGCCGTCACGCGCACGCCGCGACGGCGATAGCGCGTGCTCAGGGAGCGGGAGAGCGAGACCACGGCGCCTTTCGCCGCGCCGTAGCTGCCGCTCGGCATGAACGCGGCCGCGCTCGCGACGTTCAGGATCCAGCCTTGCCCGCGGGCGAGCATGCCTGGGACTGCGGCGTGGGCGAGGCGCAGCGGAACCCACGAGAGGAGTTCGTGGAGGCGGCGCTCGTCGGCGATGGCGCTCTCCTCGAAGCTCGCGTACACACCGAAGCCGGCGTTGTTGATGAGAATGTCGATGGGTGCGTCGCCGTCCGCGAGGCGGGCGGCAACGGCGTCGAGCCGCGCTTCATCAGTGAGGTCGGCGGTAAGCACCTCGACGCCCACGCCGTAGCGGCCTCGGAGGACGTGCGCGAGCCGCTCGAGCCTGGCACTGTCACGGGCGACGAGTACGAGATCAATTCCGAGCGCCGCGAGCTGCCGCGCAAACTCCGCCCCGAGCCCGGCAGACGCACCCGTCACGAGCGCTCGATAGGCCACGAAGCTGCTAGCCGCGCTTGGCAGCTGCCCGCTTGGCGGCCTTGTCGATCTGCTCCTGGATGTAGGGGAGCGGATCGATCGGTACGCCGCTGCGGCGCAGCGCGAGGTGGAGGTGGTCGCCGAAAGACATGCCGGTGTTGCCGACCTTGCCAATGAAGTCGCCGATCTCGATCTTGTCGCCGACCTTGTGGTCGTGGGAGTCAACCTGCATGTGGCAGTAACGGCTCGTGAGGGTCTCGCCGCTCACGTTGTGCTGCAACTTGATTGAGAACCCGCACCCATCGGTGGCGTAGCCGGCCTCGATGACCTGGCCCGAGCCGATGGCGAGCACCGGAGTGCCGCCGGGCGCCGCGATGTCTTGCGCGTCGTGGAACTGCTCAACGGGGGCGGTGCGGTAGGCGAAACCGTCGGTGAGCGGGTACTCGCGGTCGAAGGCGAAGCGAATCTCTGTCGAGTCGAGCGATGCGGGGTCGACGAGGCCAGCCTCAGGCGTGAGCTGCTTGTACGATCCCGGGTCAACGCCGAGCTCGACGGAGCCGATCGCGTCGAGCGCGTCCTGGCTGTTTGTGACGGCGGAGCTCTGCAGCTCCTGGTCTGAGCGGGCCGCGGGGGCGGCAGCAGCCGCCACGTCGCCGAACGCGCTCGTGAATGCGGGGAGCGTGGTCGTGACGGCGAGAGAGCCGACGCACGCGAGGGAGAATGTTGCTGCCAACAGCTTCTTTGCTGTGGGGCGCTTCGGCTTTGCCGTTTCGGGAGTCGTGGGGGAGGGCGTTGCCGCGGCCTCCTGTGTGCCGCCGAGTACGAACTCGGGGAGCGGGGTGAGAAAGAGGCCCGGTGTTGCTGGCGGGGTGACCGGCTGGTCGGGGGCAAGAGTTGGTGCGGCTGCGGGCGTCGGTTCTGCTGCCTCGGCGGCAGGCGTCGCTGTTGCCTCGGGGACTGGCGTCTCTGTTCCCTCAACGGCAGGCGCCGGTGACTTCGCTGGCTGCAGCGCCTCGTTTGACTCTGCGGCCGACGCCTTCTCGCGCCGTTGGCGGGCCTCGCGGAGGGAGCGCCGGCTCGGGTACGAGGCCGGCTGTTGCGGGGGAAGAGACATGTAGTGAGAGTCAGCGGTCATTTGTCTTATCGAGGGTTCCGGCCGCTTCACCCGGCCCCTCGAAGCTTGAATCATGCAACCATAGCAAACCGCCGGCGGCCCCGGAAAGCTCACCCGCCGGTGACGCCGGTCGGACAGAGGCTGAACGCGACCGGAGAATTGCGCAACGATTTTGCAACGATTCGATTACGCTTCGGCTAAGAACCGTGTGGTTATCGCTCGGAAACCCAGGGGAATCAGGTGTTTTCGCTTGTCTGTGCCGGACCTAACTCAAGGCGGCGCCCGCGCCACCGCTCTCGAAGCCAGCGGTCGTGCGAGGCGAGCACCACGGTTCCTGGGAAGTTCGTGACAGCGCGCTCGATAGCGTCGGCGAGGCTGAGTGAGAGATGATTTGTCGGCTCGTCGAGCAGCAGCACGTCGGGTGGATCAGCGATGAGCGTCGCGAGCGCCAGGCGCCTGCGCTGCCCGACACTCAGGGTCTCGACAGGCACCGCTTCGTCGCGTGCAGCGAGTAGCCTCAGTGCGCTGAGCGGCACCGCCTCGGCGATCTTCAGGCCAACAGCCTCTGCGTAGACCTCCGCGACGCTGCGGTCTCCGCCGCTTCCATGCGGGCCGGCGAAGGTCGAGTCTTGCTCCAGGATGCCGACGCGGGTGCCCGGTGCGAGATGCACCGCACCAGTGTCGGGGGAGCGCAGCCTCGCGAGCACGGCCAGCAACGTCGACTTCCCGGCGCCGTTTGCCCCGGTGATGAGCAGCTTCTCGCCGACCCGCAGGGTGAGTGTGGTCGGTGCGAGGCGCCCCGCAACGCTGATCCCGACCGCGGCAACGACGGGCTCTGGAATCGGCGCTGCTGGGATCGGTTCTGCAGCGTTTGGCGCGGACGGGGCGCCGAAGCCCGCGAACGTGAGCTCGCGAGGTGGCTGCGCGACCTGCCGCACCGCAAGCTCGTCGAGTCGCGACCTGGCGTCGTTGACTCTGCGGGCGACGACCCGGGCGTTGCGGTCGGCATAGAACTTCGTGGCGATGCGGCTTTCTGTGCGCGGCTTCCACTCTTCATGGCCAACGATCTGGTTCGACCCCACGGAAGCCCGCAACCTGCGAAGCTCAGCCTGCTCAGCCGCGTACTGCGCTTCCCACCGCTTGCGCGCCAGGCTGCGCGCCGCGAGGTACTCGGAGTAGCCCCCGGTGAACCGTGTGACGCCGATCCCTGAGCCAGTCCCGTCTTGCGCGAGCGCTGCCGCAACGGAGTGCTGCCTCGGGGCCGGGTCGAGGTCGACGAGCGAGGTCGCGGCCTCGTCGAGGAATGCGCGGTCGTGGCTCGCAAACATGACGGGGCCTCGCCAACGGCTGAGCGTGAACACGACGTACGCTGTGGCGCGGTCGTCGAGGTGATTCGTCGGCTCATCGAGCAGGAGTACGTCGGGCGAGTTGAGCAGCGTCCACGCAAGTGAGAGGCGGGCGCGCTGCCCTCCAGAGAGCTCAGCGGTCGCCCTGTCTCGCGGGATCTCACTGATCCCGAGCCCTGCGAGCGTCTGCTCGACACGGGTCTCGAGTTCCCACGCGCCGAGGCGCTCAACATCATCGAGCGCCTCGGAGTACGCGCCCTCCCGTGCTCGAGTCTCTCGGGCGTCACCGGGAAGCGCGAGTGCCTCGGATGCGCGATCAAGGCGGAGCGTGGCGGCGCGCACCGGGGCGGTCGCGGCTGCGAGGGCGTCACGGATCGTGGCGGCCCCAGCGAACGGTGGCTCCTGGTGCAGCAACCCGACCCGCGGTGCTCGACCGCCGGGGGTCATCACCGTCACGGCGCCTGCGGAGGGGGAAAGTGCGCCCGCCGCGATGCGTAGCAGCGTCGACTTCCCCGAGCCGTTCTCGCCTATGAGCCCAACGCGCGCTCCGGAGGCAACAGAGAAACTCACGTCGGTGAGCACGCGGCGCGCACCAAAGGCGTGCGAAACGCCATCGAGGCGGAGGTGTGTCTCGGCGGTTGAAGCGGTCACTGTGGGTCCCCTGACGTTTCGGTCACTGCCGGGATCGCGCGCGTCGCAGCTCTCCGATCTTCACGGTTACGACGCCCGCGACGATGAGCGCGGCCCCGAGCCACTGGAGCGGCGTCGGAATGACCGAGAGAAGTGCGATCGTCCAGACGATGCCGAACAGGGGTTCAGAGTACCCCGTGAAGCTCGCCACCGTCGCACCGAGCCGCCGCGAGGCAGCGACACCGAGCAGGTACGACAGCACCGTTGAGATGAGCACCATGCCGGCGACGACGAGCCACGGCGACACCGACCTGCCAGCGATCACGGCCGGCGCGGCCGTCACGGTGAATGGGAGTACCCCGAGGGCCCCGGCGATGATGAGAGGAACTGCGCCAACGAGCAGGCCGAGACCGACGAACGGCAGCGTCGGGATGCCGTGATTGCTCGATGCGCCGGTCGCGTAATACGCGGCGTTCCCTGCGGCCGCGATGAGCGCGAACGCGACGCCGAGCGGGTGCAGTGAAACGCCCGCGAGTACGCCTGAGATCGCGACGACACCGGCGATAGCGATTCCGGCGCCCAGCAGAGTGACGGCGGAGGGGGCAACCCTGCTGCGCGCCCACATCCAGAACACGAGCATGACCGGGCCGGTGAACTCGATGAGTAGCGCGAGGCTCGGCGGGATGAACTGCACCGCGAGGAAGAATGCGAGCTGGCAGCCCGCCACGGCAAGCACTCCGAAGACGACGAGCTGGCCCCAGGCGTGGCGCACGAGCTGCCAGCGGCCCCGCATGAGCACGAGCGTCGGGCCGAGCAGCACGAGTGCCGAGAGTGTGATGCGCGCCGTCGTCGCGGCGCCTGCAGACCAGCCGGCGGCGAGCAGTGCACTGGCGAAGATCCCGGAGAGCGCGAACGAGGCGGCGGAGCCGATCGCGAGGAGGAAGCCCGCAACCGCGGTGTTCTGTGCGGGGTGGGTCGCGTGCATCGTTGCCTCTCGAATTGTTCCCCGGGCGGGGACACTCGAAGAGAGGCTATCGCGTTCGGAGGGGCGAACGGGCGTTCGGGCGGGCTATGGTGGAGGTATGGCACCAGAGCTCGATGTTGAACTGTCAGAAACCGCGCGAATCGCTCGCGACCTTATTCGGATCGATACGTCGAACCGTGGGGAGGGCGACGCGAATCCCGAGCGCCCAGCTGCGGACTATGTGAGTGCGTTCCTGCGCGATCTCGGGCTCGACCCCGTGACGATCGAGTCGGATCCCGGGCGCGCGAGCGTCGTCGCGCGCGTCGCGGGCGCGCAGCCCGAGCTCCCGGCCCTCGTGCTCCACGGGCATCTTGACGTCGTTCCCGCGGACCCGGCCAACTGGACAGTTGATCCGTTCGAGGGCGTTGTGAAGGACGGGCTCCTGTGGGGTCGCGGCGCGGTCGACATGAAAGACATGGACGCCATGATCCTTACCGCGATCGCTGAGCTGCTGCGCGCGGGGGAGAAGCCGCGCCGCGACATCATCCTCGCGTTCTTCGCCGACGAGGAGAACGGTGGCGTTTACGGGTCGCACTACCTCGTTGAGCACCACCCAGAGCTGTTTGCCGGCGCTGGCACCGCGATTAGCGAGGTCGGCGGGTACTCGATCGAGATCGCAGGCCAGCGCGCGTACCTCGTGCAGACAGGGGAGAAGGCGCTCGACTGGATCAGGCTGCGCGCCCGGGGCACTGCGGCCCACGGTTCGCGCGTGTGGCACGACAACGCTGTGACGAAGCTCGCAGCCGCTATTGCTGCGCTCGGCGGCCACGAGTGGCCGATCGCACTGTGCGACACGACCCGCGAGCTGCTCGATGAAATCGCGACGCTCGTTGGCGCAGACCTCACGGAGATCAACCCCGAGGAGATGGTGCTCAGTCTCGGCAAGGGGGCTGGGTTGATCCAGGCTAGCCTGCGCAACACGACGAACCCGACGGTACTGAAGGCGGGCTACAAGCACAACGTCATCCCGGATACCGCGGAGGCCCTCGTCGATGTGCGCACCCTGCCCGCCGAGCGTGATGAGGTGATCGCGAAGATTCGCGAGATCGTCGGACCCGACATTGAGATCGAGACCGTGCACTCCGACATTGGGCTCGAGGTGCCCTTCGCGGGCGAGCTCGTCGAGGCGATGAAGGCCGCGATCGAGGCACACGACCCTGGCGCGAAGGTGCTGCCGTACCTGCTGAGCGGGGGCACCGACAACAAGGCCCTCGCGCGTCTCGGCATCACGGGGTACGGCTTCGCCCCGCTCAGGCTGCCGGCCGACCTCGACTTCCCCGGGATGTTCCACGGGGTCGACGAGCGCGTGCCCCTTGACGCGCTTGACTTTGGCCACCGCGTGCTCGCAGATTTGCTCCGCTCCTACTGATCCCCAAGCCCCGTTGGGCTAGTCTGGACGACGGCTCGCAGCGCGTGCCACGAGACGGAAGGCCACTACCGCATGGGTATTTTCGAGGCGATCATCCTCGGCATCGTTCAGGGGCTCACTGAGTTTCTGCCGGTTTCTTCGAGCGCACACCTCCGGGTGACGAGCGAGCTGCTCGGCATCGGTGACGCCGGTGCGGCGTTCACCGCGATCACGCAGATCGGAACCGAGGCGGCGGTCATTGTGTTCTTCTGGCGCGACATCGTGCGGATCATCGGTAGGTGGTTCAAGTCGCTGTCCGGGAAGACCGTGCCGCGCAACGATCCCGACGCGAAGATGGGCTGGTGGATCATTCTCGGCACTATCCCGATTGTCGTGCTCGGGCTGCTGTTCCAGGATTCGATCGAGACGACGCTCCGGTCGCTCTGGTTCACCGCGATCTCGCTGATCGTGTTCGGTCTGCTGCTTGGCGTCGCCGACCGGGTCGGTCAGAAGGTGCGACCCATCGAGAAGCTCACGTGGAAGCACGGCCTGATCTACGGGTTCGCCCAGGCGGCCGCGCTGATTCCCGGCGTCTCGCGTTCCGGTGGCACGATCACCGCGGGCCTCTTCATGGGCTACAAGCGCGAGGCGGCTGCGCGCTACTCCTTCCTGCTCGCGATTCCCGCCGTGCTCGGCTCTGGCTTCTACCAGGTGTTCAAGGTGATCAAGGCGCCCGAGACGCAGACCCCCTGGAGCATGACGATCATCGCCACGGTCGTTGCTTTTGCGATCGCCCTTGTAGTGATCGGCTTCTTCATGCGCTACATCTCCAAGCGCAGCTTTATGCCGTTCGTCATCTACCGCGTGCTCATCGGTGTCGTCATCATCGTGCTGCTCGTCACCGGCGTACTCACCCCGGGCGGCGAGGTCCCTGCAATCGCGTTCCAGGACGGTGCGCAGTGAGAACCTGGACCCCTCCGGTAATCCCGGAGCTCCCCGGTGCCGGCGAGGCTCCCAAGCTCTTCAACACGGCAAAGGGCCGGCTCGAGCACCCCGCGATTCAAGACGACCGAGCGACACTCTACGTCTGTGGGCTCACGCCGTACGACGCCACCCACATCGGGCACGCCTTCACGTATCTGACGTTCGACATCATGCAGCGCGCCTGGCGCGACGCCGGCATCGAGACGGTCTACGCCCAAAACATCACCGATATCGATGACCCGCTGCTCGAGCGCGCGAACGCCACGGGCGTTGACTGGCGCGGCCTCGCTGACGAGCAGATCGGGCTCTACCGCTCTGACATGCATCGCATGGGCATGATCCCGCCCGACCACTTCGTCGCGGTCACCGAGGCGATCGACGAGATCGCTGGCGGCGTCGAAGAACTCATCGACCTCGGCTACGCCTACACCGTGCCGACGCCGGAGTCTGAGGCAGGCGACGACATCTACTTCGACGTGCGCGGCGCGCAGCGGCAGTCACAGTGGCGGCTTGGCGACGTCGCGCCGTACGAGCGCGCTCTGCTTGAGACCCTGAGCGCCGAGCGCGGCGGCGACCCCGAACGCGAGGGCAAGCGCGACGTGCTTGATCCGCTGCTCTGGCGCTCAGCTCGCGTGGGGGAGCCGAGCTGGGAGTCGGTCGTGGGTGAGGGGCGACCCGGCTGGCACATCGAGTGCGCCGTGATCGCCAGGCAGGCGCTCGGCGAGCTGTTCACGGTGCAGGGCGGCGGTCACGACCTTGTGTTCCCGCACCACGAGTTCACCGCTGCACACGTGACCGCGATCTCGGGCAAGCCGCTCGCGCACGCCTTCTGCCATGCGGCACTCGTGTCGTACGACGGGCACAAGATGTCGAAGTCGCGCGGCAACCTCGTTTTCGTGTCGAAGCTGCTCGACGGTACCCACGCTGGGCACCCCGTTGACCCCTCAGCGATCAGGCTCGCGCTCCTCGCGAACCACTACCGCACCGAGTGGGAGTGGTTCGACAGCGACCTTGAGCGTGCGGAGCGCAGGCTCGCAGCGTGGCGCGAGGGCCTCGATCGCACGACCGCCGAGCCGGTCTCCGCCTCCGCTGTGCTGCAGCAGTTGCGCGCTGCGCTCGCGAACGACCTCGACACCCCGGTCATGCTGGCGACGCTCGACGCTGCCCTCGCCGCAGGGGTCGACGACCCGTGCCTCGTCGCGCACGCCGTGCAGGCGCTGCTCGGCGTCAAGCTGCAGCCCGAGGAATAGACCCCTGGCACGGAACACACCAGCACAGAACACCTCGGCCCCGATCGCGAGATCGGGGCCGAGGTTTTCCTGAGAGCTAGCGCTGTAGCGCTACCGTTGCTGCTCGCCGGGATCCGGATCCTGACCGGGCTGGTCGCTCTGCTCGCTGCCTTGCCCGAGCTCGCTGCTCTCTCCGAGCTCGCCGGCCGCGCCGTCTTCGCGGATCGTGCCGGCCGCGCCACGCGAGTCGCGCTCAAGGAACTTCTCGAACTCTGCCGCGAGGGCATCGCCCGTCGTCTCCGCAGCGAGCGCCTCGTCGCGCGCGTCTTCGAGGCTGCGGATGTACCGCGTCATATCGTCATCGTTCTCGGCGATGCGGTTGATGTTCGATTCCCAGTCGGTCGCCTGCGCGAAGAGCTCGCCGCGCGGGATGACGATGTCGAGCAGCTCTTCGAGCTTGTCGAGGATCGCGAGCGTCGCCTTGGGCGATGGCGCCGAGTGGACGTAGTGCGGCACCTGCACCCACAGGGCGAGGCTGTCGATCGTTGCGGTCTCGAGCGCCATCTCGATCGCGGTGACGATGCCGACGGGGCCCTCGTAGTCGCTTCGCTCGGCGCCGTAGCGCTCGCGGAGCTCCGGGCTCTCCGCGCTCACGCTCGTGATGATGGGGCGCGAGTGGGGCGCGTCGGAGTACATCGAGCCGAGGAGCACGACCAGGTCGACGCCCCACACCTCGGCGAGCTCGACGATCTCGTCTGCGAAGTTCTCCCAGTCGCGGCCCGGCTCGTAGCCGGGGAGGAAGAAGAGGTCGTGGACGGGGGTGCCGTCGATGCGGGTGATCGCGTCGGCCTCGCCCGCGTCGACGTCGGTTGGGGCGGGAAGGCCCGGCCGATGCACGGTGCCGTACAGTCGGGTGTCGGGCCAGTCGATCGTGCGCTTCCCGTCCTCGTCGCGATACATGCGGGGCCGCTGCAACTGCAGGTCGACGAACCCCTCGCCCCCGATCACGTGCAGCAACTCGGCCTTCTGCAGCTTGATGAGGTGCTGCAGCGCCTCCGACGTGGCATCGCCCGCGTCGCTCCAGCCCTGGAACGCGGCGATGAGCACGCGCGGTGCGGTTTCAGAGGGAGTCGAATCATTCACAGCACCCAGACTATCTCTCGCCCGCGGCGCCGCCGATCTGTGGCCGCCAGGTAGGATTAGCTAAATGACGACCGCGACGCCTGTCGGCCGCCCAGCAGCCGCACTCTGGGACATGGATGGCACGATCATCGACTCCGAACCGCTGTGGATCAAAGCAGAGATCGCGATGCTTGAGCGGTACGGGCTCGCGTTCCCGAAAGGGATGGAGACGCAGCTCGTCGGCCTCGGGCTGACGACCGCAGCCACCCACTTCCAGAAGCTCGGGGTGCCGCTCTCGACAGACGAGATTATCGACGAGTGGTCGCGCTCGCTCGTCGCGGGGCTCGCCGTTGAGCGGCCGCGCTGGATGCCTGGCGCGACCGAGCTGCTTGCGGAGTTTGCAGAGCGCGGCGTACCGAACGTGCTCGTGACGATGTCGGTGCGCCGAATCGCCGACGCGGTTGTGGCGCTGCTGCCCGAGGGCACGTTTTCGGCCGTGATCGCGGGCGACGAGGTCGAGCACGAGAAGCCGCACCCCGACCCCTACCTGAGGGGAGCCGCAGCCGTTGGGGCTGCCGCCCGCGACTGCATCGCGTTTGAGGACTCGCGGCCGGGCGCCACTTCCGCCGTCGACGCCGGCGCCGTCGTCATCGCAACCCCCGGCCTTGTCCCGCTCGACGCCGGGCTCGCACACGAGACCCGCACGACGCTCGCGGGTTTCGACGCCGACGCGGCGTTCGCGCTCTGGGCGCAGCACCGCACACCATCATCTGAGGAGAACACGTTGACATCAGCCGAGGCCGCCCCCGCGCAGGCAACCCCCGCCCTCCGCGGCCCGTTCCGTTTCGGCGACCGCGTCCAGCTCACCGGCCCGAAGGGGCGGATGAACACGATCACGCTTGAAGCTGGGGGCGAGTTCCACAGCCACAAGGGCATGATCCGACACGATGACATCGTTGGTGTACCCGACGCTTCGGTCATCGCGAACAACAGCGGCGAGGAGTACCTCGCTCTCCGGCCGCTCCTGTCTGACTTCGTGATGTCGATGCCCCGCGGCGCGGCGATCGTCTACCCGAAGGACGCCGCTCAGATCGTGTCGCTCGCTGACATCTTCCCCGGCGCTCGCGTTGTCGAGGCCGGGGTCGGGTCGGGCGCCCTGTCGCTGCACCTGCTGCGCGCCGTCGGGCCCGAGGGTGAGGTGCACTCGTTCGAGCGGCGCGAGGAGTTCGCTGAGATCGCTCGCGCAAACGCGCGCGCGTACGCCGGTGAGGATCCCGCGAACTGGACGGTTCGCGTCGGCGACTTGCAGGAAGCGCTGCCGGCCGCGCTCGAGGCCGGGTCCGTTGACCGGGTGGTGCTCGACATGCTCGCCCCGTGGGAGTGCGTCGGGGTCACCGCCGAGGCGCTGTCACCCGGCGGCGTCGTCATCTGTTATGTCGCGACGGTGACGCAGCTCTCGCGCACGGTCGAGGAACTGCGGCGCTCTGGAATGTTCACGCACCCGCAGGCGTCGGAGACGATGGTGCGCGGCTGGCACGTTGAAGGGCTCGCCGTGCGGCCCGACCACCGCATGGTCGGCCACACCGGCTTCCTGGTCACCGCGCGCAAGCTCGCGCCGGGAACGAACCTTCCGAGCCTCAAGCGGCGGGCGTCGAAGAGCGACTTCACCGACGCCGATATGGCGAGCTGGCTCCCCGACATGGGTGAGGACGGCGACGCCGCGGCGTGGAGCGAGGAGAGCGTCGGCCAGCTCGTGAAGAGCGACAAGATCCTCCGCAAGAAAGCACGTGAGGCGCAGCGCATCGCCGAGCACCGCATAGGCGGGGCCGATGCGGGGGGCGCAGTCGACCAGACTGACACCCCGGCCGCCGAGTAGCCGCGGCCCGCCCCAACCCAGATCCCCAGCGCGCACCCGGTAGGATGGCCAGGTTCGCATTCGACGCACTCGAGAGGTGTTCCATGCTTCGTCGCATCGCCCCAGCGGTTCTCACCGTTGCAGTTTCCGCAGCCGTTCTCACGGGCTGCAGCTCGACCGGCCCGGTTGAGGTGAACCGCGGCGACTGCGCCCCGATGCTCGGTGCCGGCGCGCTGAGCGACGGCGTCGTCGTGCTCGGCGGTTTCGGAACCGCGCCCGAGGTGTCGATCTCGAAGCAGACCGAGATCACGACGTCGCAGCGGTCGATTGTCGACAGTTCCGGAGTGAAGGCCGGAGCGAAGGTCGCGGGGAACGGGAGCATCGCCTCGGTGAACTTCGCGTTCTACGACCAGGGCACGGGCGAGAAGCTCTTCGAGAGCGCTGGCTTTGGCGGCCAGAACACCACCAAGGAGTTCTTCATGGTCTCGGAAGAGACGATGAACCCGCTCACCGCGGCAGTTCAGTGCGCAGCACCAGGCGAGCGCGTCGTTCTCGCGCTGAGCCCGCAGGACGCGCTGCCGCTGCGCCAGGACCTTGGCGGAACGCCTGAATCGGCCCTCGTGGCTGTCATGGACGTTGAAGGCGTATCTGGCCTCAAGGCCTCGGGCAAGAAGCGGGGGCTCCCCAATGGGTTCCCCGCGGTCGTGACCGACGAGAATGGCGTGCCCGGCGTCGTTCTGCCGCCCCGCGACGCTCCCGTCGGCCTCACGACCGGTGTGCGCATCGAAGGCAGCGGGGAGAAGGTCACCGCTGAGAACCGCGTGCTCGTACAGACGCTCGTGGTGAGCTGGGACGGCTCCGTGCTTACAAACACCTGGGCAGGCACTGGCCCCCAGCTGCTGCCGAAGCAGGCCGAGTCCGAGGCACAGGGCCTGGCCTTCCGCGGCGAGCTCAACGGCAAGAAGGTCGGCTCGCAGGTCGTCATCACCGAGGGCGGCGACAACGCTCGCGTTATCGTGCTCGACATCATTGCAGCGGGCTAGCTCAGGGCGAGAATGGCCCGGTCGAAGGTCCCCAGCGAAGAGCGGGTCTTTAGCCTCGTCCTCGCGCTCGTCGCGAGCGCCGGAGGCCTGACGAAGCACGAGCTGCTGTCGTCGGTGTACGGCTACTCCGATCGCTACCGCGACGACTCGCAGCGAGCCTCGCTCGAGCGGCAGTTCGAACGCGACAAGGAGCAGCTGCGGCTGCTCGGGATCCCTGTCGAGACAATCGATTCGCCCGGCGAACCCGGGAACAACCAGCTCACGCGCTACCGGATCTCGAAGGCGGAACTTGAGGTGCCCGAGGGGCTCTCGTTCAGCGACCGTGAGCTCATGATGCTGCGCATGGCGGTGCTCGCGTGGCGTGAGGGGAGCCTCACCGACGAGGCGCGCCGCGCCGCGATGAAGCTTGAATCTCTCGGCGGCGGGCGCGACCCGCTGAGCCTCGGCGTGAACGCTGGCTTCGGCACGTCAGAGCCGTCGGCCCCGGCGCTGCTCACCGCAATCGAGGCGGAGCAGCTCGCGGAGTTCGACTACCAGATGCCTGGGCGCGACGCGCCCCTCGCGCGCCGCGTCTACCCGCTGCAGCTGCGCAGGTTTGAGGGCCGCTGGCACCTCATCGCGTTTGATGTCGACCGTGACGCCACCCGCGTCTTCCTGCTTGCCCGAATCTCGGGGCCGGTGCGCTGCCGCGCCGCACTCGCGAACGAACCGGGGCGGCCGGCGGAGCCGGCGATCCTGATCGAGCGCGCCGTCACTGAGATGCGCGAGATCCAGGAGCGCACCCGCGTGCGCGTGCGCGTTCGGCCACGATCGCGTGCTGACGCGCGCTTCTCGCGAGGCGCCCGCGTGCTCGAGGAGAGCGCGGGCGCGCGCGTGCTCGAGTTCGGCTCGGTCGACACCGTCGAGCTCGCCGCGATCGTCGCGAGCTACGGCGCCGACGCCGTGGCGCTTGAACCGAAGGACTTCCGCGCGCGTGTCGTCGAGCTACTGCGCTCGGTCGACAGGGCGCACGCGGGCGCCGCGCTCGGGGAGGGTCAGCTCTGATGGCCAAGTCACTGCTCGCGAGCGACAGGGTGCTGCTGCTCCTCGCGCTCGTGCCGTACCTGCGCGAGCACGGGCCGACGCCCATCGCCGAGCTTGGGCGCACGTTCGATGTCGAGCCGCGCGTGCTGCGCAGACTCATCTCGTTCCTCGGGACTGCGGGTATTCCGGGGGAGACGCTGTCGTACCAGCACAACGACCTCTTCGACATTGACTGGGACGAGTTTGAGGAGCGCGACACCGTCTCGCTCACGCACACCGTCGCCATCGACGAGACACCGCGCTTTACTGGCGCTGAGACGGCGGCGCTCCTTGCCGGCCTTGCCGCGCTCCGGCCGCTCCTGAACGAGTCCGACGCGATCGTCGCCTCGGCGCTTGGGGAGCGGCTCGGGAGTGTAATGGGCGCGACCACCGTGCCGTCGGTCGCGGTGAGTCAGGCTGACAGCGAAGGCGGCCTCTCGCTGCTCGTCGGCGCGATCGAGCGCGGCCAGGCCGTCAGGTTCCGCTACCTCGACGCGGCTGGGAACGAGAGCGAACGCACCGTGCGCCCCGAGGCCCTCGATGAGCGCGAGGGCGTCTGGTACCTGCACGGGTTCAACGTCGAGCGCGGCGCCGCGCGCACGTTTAGTGTCGCGCAGATGAGCGGGATCGAGGAGGTAGCGGGCGAGGCGGCCGGTGCGGCTGGCGGCACCGGTGCCGTCGGTGCTGCTGAGCCGCGTGTCGGCACCGAGATCCTCGCCATTGTTCCCCTGCGCCTGCTGCCCGCGATTCGGGGGTTCGCCCCCGAGGAGGTCGCGAAGCCCGAGCGCGCCGTTCCCGCGGGCTGCACCCTCGTGCGCTTTGAGGCGTGGCACGCCGGCGCGGCGGTGCGTCTCGCGCAGCACGGGCCCGGCGAAATCGAGATCGTGTCGCCGCCCGCGGCCCGCGCCGCGGTGAGCGAATGGGCCGAGGCCGCGCTCTTCGCATACGGCGAGTAGCGCGGCAGCACGCAGTCCGGAAACGATACACTTGCGCCATGGTGAAAGAGGCACGCGAGCCGCGTAACAGGGAGGGGCGAATGAGCCTCGGCGAACACCTCGTCGAACTCCGCAAGCGCCTCATGTACGCGGCACTCGGGCTCGTGGTCGGCCTCGTCGCCGGCTTCTTCCTTGTCGACTGGGTCTGGGACATGCTGCGCGAGCCGATCAACGCGCTACAACTGCAGGGACGCAACGCGACGCTCACCTACGGCACGATCACCGAGGCGTTCGACCTGCGCATTCAGATCGCGCTGTTCATTGCCGTGATTATCACGGCACCGGTCTGGCTCTATCAGGTGTGGGCCTTCCTCGCACCCGGGCTCACCCGCAAAGAGAAACTGTACGGCGTCGGCTTTCTCGCGGCCGCCGTGCCCCTCTTCCTGGCCGGCGTGTTCGCGGCCTGGTCCGTGCTGCCGAACATCGTGCGTCTGATGTCGACGTTCCAGCCGTCAGAGGACGCGTTCTTCCTGAGCGCCAGGCTCTACCTCGACTTCGCGGTGAAACTCATGCTCGCCGTTGGCGTCGGCTTCGTCATGCCGGTCGTGCTCGTGATGCTGAACTTCGTCGGCATCATTCGCGGCAAGACGATCCTGAAGGGGTGGCGCGTCGCGATCCTGATCATCGTGCTCTTCGCCGCGCTCACGACCCCGGCCGCCGACCTCTGGAGCATGTTCCTCCTCGCAGCTCCCATGGTGCTGCTGTTCTTCATCGCGGTCGGGATTGCGCTCCTGCACGACCGCCGCGTCGACAAGCGGCGCGCGGCCGAGTTCGCGGAGTACGGGATCGACATGAGCGAACCCGACCTCAGTGAGTTCGATGATGACGCCGAGAGTGGCAAGGCACGACCGACCCGGGGCAAGCCCCGAGAAACGAATAGCGACGCGTGAACGAGACCGCCCTTGCGCACTTTGAGTCGCGCCTCGAGTACCCGCTCGACCCGTTCCAACGAAACGCCTGCGAGCGACTTGAGGCCGGGCGCAGCGTGCTCGTCGCGGTGCCAACGGGCTCGGGCAAGACGACTGTCGCCGAGTTCGCCGTGTACCTCGCGCGGCGCGAGCGCGACGCCAAGATCTTCTACACCGCACCCATCAAGGCGCTGTCGAACCAGAAGTTTCACGAGCTCTGTGAAGAGTACGGGGAGGACGAGGTCGGGCTGCTCACGGGTGACGTGAACATCCGCGGGAATGCCCCGATCGTCGTGATGACTACCGAGGTGCTGCGCAACATGATTTACGCAGACTCAGACACGCTCGCAGACCTCGCGTTCGTCGTGCTCGACGAGGTGCACTACCTGGGAGACAGGTTCCGGGGCGCGGTCTGGGAAGAGATCATCCTGCACCTGCCGAAGAGTGTGCGACTCGTGTCGCTCTCGGCGACGGTGTCGAACGCTGAGGAGTTCGGCGACTGGATGCACGCCGTGCGCGGCGAAACCGACGTCGTGCTCTCGGAGAACCGGCCCGTGCCGCTGTACCAGCACGTGCTTACCCCGAAGGAGCTGCTGCCGCTCTTCGTCGATCGCGACGGCGAGCTCGCGCGTTCGGGCAAAGTGAACCCCGAGCTGCGCATGCTCGGAAACCGCGGCCGTGGCGGCGGCGGGGGCCGCGGGGGAGACCGCCGTCGCTCCCGGGGAGGGCCGCCGCAGCGGCGCACGCGTAGGATCTCGCGGGCTGACATCGCGCGCGCCCTCGACGAGACCCGGTTGCTCCCCGCAATCGTGTTCATCTTTAGCCGGAACGGCTGCGACCAGGCCGTGCGGCAGTGCCTCTACGAGGGGATCGCCCTCACGAACCGCGAGGAGCGCGAGGAGATTCGCCGCGTCGCGAACGGACTGCTCGCGACGCTGAGCGACGAGGATCGCCGGGTGCTTGAGACGCGTGAGTGGCTCGCGGGGCTCGAACGCGGCGTTGCCGCGCATCACGCGGGTCTGCTGCCGGGCTTCAAAGCGGTCGTGGAGCAGCTGTTCCAGCGGCGGCTCGTGAAGCTCGTGTTCGCGACGGAGACCCTCGCCCTCGGCATCAACATGCCCGCACGGGCGGTGGTCATTGAGCGGCTCGACAAGTTCAACGGTGAGCAGCGTGTGCCGCTCACCTCGGGTGAGTTCACCCAGCTCACGGGTCGCGCGGGCCGGCGCGGTATCGACGTTGAGGGCCACTCGGTGGTCGTGTGGAGCGACGGGGTCGACGTCGAAGAGCTCTCGCAGCTCGCCGGCACCCGCTCGTTCCCCGTGCGCTCAACGTTTAGGCCGACGGCGAACATGGCCGTCAACCTGTTGCAGCGCCTGAGCTACGACCAGGCCCGTGACACACTCGAACTCTCGTTCGCCCAGTTCCAGGCAGACAGGGCCGTCGTCGACCAGGCGCGCGAACTCCAGGCCGCGCAGTCTTCGCTCAAGGGCTACGAAGCCGCCGCCGCGCGTGCGCACGGCTCGGATAAGAAGCGCTGGGAGGATCGGGCGCGCAAGCTTCGCCGCCAGCTTGAGCGGGGCAGGCGCCAGGTTGCGAACCGCACCGGCACGATCGCGCGCACCTTTGAGCGGGTCGTGGAAGAGCTCCTTGAGCTCGGCTATCTCGAGGGCGACACCCGGCGGGGCGAACTCGTGGTCGCCCCCTACGGCGAGATGCTGCGCCGCATCTACGGCGACCGCGACCTTCTCGTTGCCGAGTGCATCCGCGATGATCTGTGGCGGGGCCTCGACGCGCACGGCCTGGCGGCCATGTGCTGCGCGCTGAGTTACGAACCGCGCCGCGATGACGAGGGCGGAGAACGTGGGCCGGGCGGCAAGTTTGCGCAGGCCTTCGACAGGGTGCTCGATCGCTGGGTCGCGCTCGACGACCTCGCTGAGCGGTACCGCCTGCCCCGCGCCGAGATGCCGCACGCTGGCCTCGCGGGCGCCATGTGGGACTGGGCGAAGGGTGCGACGCTTGAGCGGGTGCTCGAGTCGAGCGGTATCGGTGCGGGCGACTTCGTGCGCTGGGCGAAACAGACGATCGACATGCTCGACCAGGTGTCGCAGGCCTGCGAGGTTGCGCTCGCGCACCCCGACCTTGAGCACGAGTCGGCACGGTTTGCCCTGCTCGCCGGGTTCGCGCGAGACGCGAAGCGCTCGGTGAAGCGCGGCATCGTCGAAACGTCGAGCTCGTCGTGACCGCGCCCGCCCCTCGCCGCCTTCCGTGGTGGGCCGCGGTGCCCGCCGCGGGCCTCGGCGGCTTCCTGTTCGACCTCGCGAACCCCGGCGTTGCCGCCTGGCCGCTGGTCTTCCTCGCGGTGCCCCTCATGCTCGCGAGCTGGTGGCAACAGCGGCAGGGCGTCGCCCTGCTTGCCGGGCTCGCTGCGGGTGCGGGGTTCTGGCTCGCGCACCTGAGCTGGCTCACCCTCTACCTCGGGCCCGTACCCTGGCTCGGGCTCGCCACGGTGATGACCGCCTGGTTCGTGCTGCAGGGCTCGGCAACCGCCGTCGCTACGTCGGGCATCGCGCGCCTCGGGATGCGGCGGGTCGCATCGCTCGGTCGCTTCGCCAGCGCGTGGATCGTGCTCGCGCAGTCGCTTGCCGCGACGGGCGTCTGGGTGCTTCGCGAGGGCGTGCAGGGGAGCTGGCCGTACGGCGGGTTCCCGTGGGGGCGCGTGGCCCACGTGTTCGCCGAGACCCCGTTCGGTGCCCTCGCCTCATGGTTCGGCTTCGCGGGGCTCAGCGGGCTCATCGTGTTCGCGATGGCTGTTGTGATTGGCGCGTTCGGGCAGGCACCGTCGCAGGCACGGCTGCAGGCGCCCGCCTTCCGGCGGACAGCCGTGCGCGGATGCGCAGCGGCGGTTACCGTCGCGGGGGTGCTCACGGGGCTGAGCTTTGCGCCCCCCGCGCTGCTCGGGCAGACAGGTAGCCTGCGAGTCGGAGCGGTGCAGGGCAACTCGAAGTCAGGGATCTTTGACGACCGCGAGTCGGGCGACGTCTACGCCGACCACGTCCGCGCCACCGAGGAGATGCTCGATGAGCTCGAAGCCTCGGGGGACAGCGTCGACGTGATCGTGTGGCCTGAGAACTCCGCGGAGTTCGGGCTCACCGACAACCCGCTGCGCGGAAGAGAGGTAGCCCTCCTATCGAAGCGGGCCGGCGCGCCGATCGTCGCCGGATCCGTGCTCGCCAACGACGACGGCACCTACACGAACAGCTCGGTCGTGTGGGGCCCTGAGGGGCTCGTCGAGTCGGCGGCCGGCGCGCGCTACGACAAGCGGTTCCCCGTGCCGTTCGCCGAGTACATGCCGAACCGAGACTTTTTCCACGCGCTCGCGCCCGAGCTCGTCGACCTCGTGCAGCTCGAATATGAGCCCGGCGAGTACGAGCCGGTGCACGGCTTTGAAGCGCTCGGGCGTGAGGTTGTCGCAGGTGTCGCGATCTGTTTCGACATCATCTTCGATGACCAGGCCGAGCGGATGGCAGATGATGGCGCCGAGGTGATCTTCGCGCCGACGAACAACGCAGACTTTGGGCGCACCGACGAGAGCGTCCAGCAACTGCAGATCGCTCGCCTGCGGGCGATCGAGTCGGGCCGGGCGCTCGTGAACATCTCGACGGTGGGCACGAGCCGGATCATCGCGCCAGACGGCAGCGACATCGCCGGGCTCGAACCGTTCACTCGCGATGCGATGGTCGCTTCGGTTCCGCTCGTTGAGGGGAAGACGCCGGCGCTGCGGTTTGGGGCCGGGATTGCGTTCGCGTGGATGGCGCTCGGTGTCGCTGGAATCGCGGCCGGGGTGCTGGGCAGGCAGCGCCGAACACGCTAGCACGTCGAGGCCGTGGCCTGACGCCTACGAGTCGGTCGTGCCGCGCCTCGCACGGAGCAGCTTCAGTCGCTCCGCGAGCAGCTCCTCAAGCTCCTCGCGGGTACGCCGCTCGATGAGCATGTCCCACGGGGTGCGCTGCGCAGACTCCTTCGCCTCAAGCTCGGCACGGGCGGTGCGGCCGGCTTCGTCGTCGAGAAACCCGATCTCGCCGCTGCGCTGGTCGACCCACTCTGGCGGCGGCTCGGCGTCAGCGTCAAACAAGACGGAGAACGCCACGCCCTTATCGGTGATGTACTCGACTCTGCGCCTGGCTGACAGCTCGACGCCTGTCTCGCCCTGCAAGCTTGTCGAACCAATGCGTGAGCCCTTGAGTGTTCGATCGGCCATTGAAGCCTCCCTCGCCTTCGGCGGCGCTGGGTGAGTGTGTGGGGGTGACTCTGCCGCCGACTTCTTCGCAGCGTATCGCGATTTCGTCGCCGAGTACACCCTCTTTCGCTGAACGCGAGTTTGCGCTGGGGCCTCGGGACGCCGCGAAGGTCGCGCCCCCGCGCGAGGCATACTCGCCGCACCGGCCTCGTGGACTACGCTTGGTGACGTTCAAATACCAATCGACTCGCACCCTGAGGGAATCACACTGTGACTGAGACCGTAGCCACTCCACCGCTTGCAGCCAAGAGCCTTGAAGGCCGTCGGGCACTCGTGACGGGATCTTCCCGCGGTGTCGGCGCCGACACTGTTCGCTACTTCGCCGAGGCAGGTGCCGACGTCGTCGTGAACTTCCGCAACAAGGCTCCCCGCGCTGAGAAGCTCGGCGAGCAGCTCCGCGAGCTCGGCGTCCGCGCACTCGTGCAGGGTGCGGACCTCACCGACCAGGCCTCGGTTGACGGCATGATGGAGGCGATCCGTGCCGAGTACGGCGGGCTCGACATCCTCGTGCTCAACGCCTCGGGCGGGATGGAGTCGGGCATGGCCGAGGACTACGCGCTTCAGCTCAACCGCGACGCTCAGCTGCGGGTGCTCGACGCGGCGCTGCCCCTCATGGGAGAGGGCTCGCGCGTCGTCTTCGTGACGAGCCACCAGGCGCACTTCATTCGGACGACGCCGACCATGCCCGAGTACGAAGCGGTAGCGCTGTCGAAGCGCGCGGGTGAGGATGCGCTGCGTGAGCGCATCCCCGCGCTTGCCGAGCGCGGCGTCGAGTTCGTTGTTGTCTCTGGCGACATGATCGAGGGGACCGTTACTGCGACCCTGCTCAACCGCATGAACCCGGGCGCGATCGAGGAGCGCCGCGAGCAGGCGGGCAAGCTGTACAACGTGGCCGAGTTCGCCGCCGAGGTCGCGCGCGCCGCGGTCGACGAGGTGCCGGCAGACAACACCCGCCTTGTCGGAGACGTCTCGAGCTTCGGGGCCTAGTCCGGCCGGTTCGCGGCCGATCGGCCGCAACCCCTGCGATCTGCCGTAGGTATCCCAGCGCCAAGCGTGTGGGTGATACCTACGGCAGATCGCATTTCTATTGCTGGTGGCGGGTGGGTGCTGGTGCTGGGGCCGGGCGGACAGGGGCGCGGGGCGGCCGGCTCCTGTGTGATGTTCGACTTCCGGGCGCCTTGGGCGAAGAATCTGCGGAAGCAGGATGGCAACCTCGGGCAAGTTTGCAGAAACGTCGACTTTGGATTGTGTCTGCCGAATAAACGAGTGCTACATTCGTACCCCCGCGGTTGCTGCGGCAACACAGCAGCCGCTCCGACCGGGTCACCGACGTCCCGCCGAGAGAGAGGACGTCGATGGCGCTATCGATGGATTCCACACGCAGCACCCCGCCCGCGACAGGCCTGTACGACCCGCGCGAGGAACACGACGCCTGCGGCCTCGCCTCAGTCATCTCACTTGGTGGCGACCCGAACCACGACATCGTGCGGCTTGCGCTCGGCGCGCTCGAGAACCTTGAGCATAGGGGAGCGGTCGGCTCAGACGCTGGAACAGGCGATGGTGCGGGGATCCTGACCGAGATTCCGCACCGCCTGATCCGCGCGAAGTTCGCCGATGCGGGGGTCGCGGCCCCCGCCCCGGGCCAGTACGCGGCCGGGCTCGCGTTCCTTCCCCAGCAGTCGACGGCGCGCCGCGCCGCGCGGTACCGTATCGAGCGGATCGCCGAAACCGAGGGCCTCACGGTGCTCGCGTGGCTGCCGGTTCCAGTGTCGGAGCAGGTGCTCGGCACGAGCGCCCGCGACGCCGCGCCGGTCATCGAGCTGCTCGTCGCCAGCCCGACCGGTGCGCCCGCGGACACGCAGCAGCTTGAGCGACGCGCGTTCCGTGCCCGGAAGCGGATTCAGCACGAGACCGGGTGCTACCTGCCGTCACTCTCGGCGCGCACCATCGTCTACAAGGGAATGGTGACGACGCTGCAGCTCCCCGGGTTCTACGACGACCTCGGTGACACGCGCTTTGAGACCCGGTTCGCCATCGTGCACTCGCGCTACTCGACGAACACGTTTCCCTCGTGGCACCTCGCGCAGCCGCTCAGGCTCGTCGCGCACAACGGCGAGATCAACACGGTGCGTGGCAATCGGAATTGGATGCGTGCGAGGGAAGCCCAGCTCGAGTCGGTGGCACTCGGCGACCTCACGCCGCTCCTCCCAATCTGTTCGCCTGGCGGCAGCGACTCCGCGAGCTTCGACGAGGTGCTTGAGCTGCTCGTCATGAGCGGCCGGTCGCTGCCGCACGCGCTCGCGATGATGGTGCCGGAGGCGTGGGAGTCGAACATCGACCTCGACCCCGAGCTTGCTGACTTCCTCGAGTACCATTCGCTTGTGATGGAGCCCTGGGATGGGCCTGCGGCGATGATCGCGACCGACGGCACCGACATCGTCGCGCTGCTCGACAGAAACGGGCTGCGGCCCGGGCGGTTCACCGTCACGCGTGACGGCCTGCTCATCATCGCGAGCGAGGCGGGCGTGCTCGACCTTGAACCCGGAAGGGTGGTTCGCCGGGGTAGGCTTCGCCCCGGCCGGATGCTCGCGGTCAACGTCGCGACGGGCGAGGTGCGCGACGACGCTGAGGTGAAAGCCGAGTTAGCCGCGCTCGCGCCGTGGGGTGAGTGGCTCGAATCGGGTCGAATCAGGCTCGCTGACGAGCCCGACCGAGAGCCGCTTGTGCACCCCTCGGCCTCGGTCGCGAGGCGCCAGCGCACGTTCGGCTACACGGAGGAGGAGCTGCGGCTCATCCTCGCCCCGATGGCCGAGACGGGCGCCGAGCCGCTGTCGGCAATGGGCTCAGACACCCCCATCGCGGTGCTCGCTGAGCGGCCGCGGCACGTTCACGACTACTTCGTGCAGCAGTTCGCGCAGGTGACGAACCCGCCGCTTGACGCGCTGCGCGAGGAACTGGTGACGAGCCTGCGCACCGGGATCGGCCCGCAACAGAACCTCCTCACGCAGTCAGCCGCGCACGCCCGGCAGGTCATCCTCGACTTCCCGGTGATCGACAACGATGCGCTCGCGCGCATTCAGCACTTCGGTACGGATGTCGAGCGTGAGCGTGCGGTCACGATCCGAGGGCTCTACCCCGTCGACTTCGGCGCGGCGGGGCTGAGCGACCGCCTCGAAGCCATGTGCTGGGAGGCGAGCGCGGCGATCGCTGCGGGGGCCGAGTTCATCATTCTCTCGGACCGCGACTCGAATAAGGATCTCGCGCCGGTACCCACCCTCCTCGCGGTTTCGGCGGTGCACCACCACCTCATCCGGGAGGGAGAACGGATGCGTGTCGCGCTCATCGCCGAGGCGGGTGACGTGCGCGAGGTGCACCACGTTGCAACGCTCGTCGGGTACGGCGCGGCGGCCGTCAACCCGTATCTCGCGATGGAGAGCGTCAGTCTGCTCGTCCGCGACGGGACGATCGCCGGGGTGACCGAGGAGCAGGCCACCGCCAGGCTCATCACGGCCCTGGGCAAGGGCCTCCTCAAAGTCATGAGCAAGATGGGTATCTCCACCGTGTCGTCGTACTGCGGCGCGCAAACCTTCGAAGCGATTGGGCTGTCGAGCGAGATCATTGACAGGTTCTTTACCGGCACGGCCTCCAAACTCGGCGGGGTCGGGCTCGACGTGCTCGCGGCCGAGGTCGCGACCCGGCACCGGGCAGCGTACCCCGACGACACGGCCCCGCTCGCGCACAAGCGCCTCGAGAGCGGCGGCGAGTACCGCTGGCGCCGCGGCGAAGAGCCGCACCTCTTCGACCCCGAGACGATCTTCAAGCTGCAGCACGCGACCCGCACCGGCAAGCGCGAGATCTTTGCCGAGTACACGTCGCGGGTGAACGAGCAGCAGGAGCGTCTCATGACGCTCCGCGGGCTCTTCCGGTTCTCACCGCAGCGCGGGCCGGTACCTGTCGAAAGCGTCGAACCCGTCTCAGAGATCGTGAAGCGGTTCGCGACCGGAGCGATGAGCTACGGCTCGATCTCGCCCGAGGCCCACGAGACACTCGCGATCGCGATGAACCGGCTCGGCGGCCGCTCGAACACAGGCGAGGGCGGCGAGGCCGAGGAGCGTTTGCTCGACCCCGAGCGGCGCTCGGCGATCAAGCAGGTCGCCTCGGGGCGGTTCGGCGTGACGAGCATGTACCTGACCCACGCCGACGAGATCCAGATCAAGCTCGCCCAGGGCGCGAAGCCCGGCGAGGGCGGGCAACTCCCGCCCGGGAAGATGTACCCGTGGATCGCGCGCACCAGGCACGCGACGCCCGGAGTTGGGCTCATCTCGCCTCCGCCGCACCACGATATTTACTCGATTGAGGACTTGAAGCAGCTCATCTTTGATCTCAAGCGGGCGAACCCTGACGCGCGGATCTCGACGAAGCTCGTCGCGCAGAGCGGCATCGGGCCGGTCGCGGCCGGGGTCGCGAAGGCGCTCTCAGACGTGATCCTCGTCTCCGGGCACGACGGTGGCACCGGGGCGAGCCCGATGAACTCGCTCAAACACGCGGGGTCACCGTGGGAGCTCGGGCTCGCCGAGGTCCAGCAGACGCTCATGCTCAACGGGCTCCGGGAGCGCGTCGTCGTGCAGGCCGACGGGCAGCTGAAAACCGGGCGTGATGTCGTCATCGCGGCGCTTCTCGGCGCCGAGGAGTTCGGTTTCGCGACGGCGCCGCTCGTCGTCTCCGGCTGCATCATGATGCGGGTGTGCCACCTCGACACGTGCCCCGTCGGCGTTGCTACGCAGAACCCCGAGCTGCGCGAGCGGTTCACGGGGCAGGCCGAACACATCGTGAACTTTTTCACGTTCATCGCGGAGGAGGTCCGCGAAATCCTTGCGAGCCTCGGCTACCGCACCCTCGACGAGGCCGTCGGCGACACCGCATCGCTCGACGTCGACGAGGCGGTGCGGCACTGGAAGGCCGAGGGGCTCGACCTCACGGGAGTGCTTCGCGGGCCCGAGTTCCCGGTCGGATCCCCGCGTAGGAGCGGCGTGGAGCAGGATCACGGACTCGGCGATCACTTCGACACTCGGCTCATCGCGCTCGCGGGGGACGCGCTCGACCGCGCGGAACCGGTCGTGATCGACCTGCCGATCGGAAACGGCGACCGCGCCGTCGGAACGATGCTTGGGCACGCTGTGACGACAAGGTACGGGGCCGGTGGGCTCGCGCCCGAGACGATCGACGTGACGCTCACGGGCTCAGCCGGCCAGTCGCTCGGCGCGTTTCTCCCCGCGGGAGTCACACTTCGCCTCACGGGCGAAGCGAACGACTACGTCGGGAAGGGGCTCTCAGGCGGCGAGATCGTGATCAGGCCGCACCCGATCGCTGCCGAACACGCCATCCCTGCCGAACACGCAGGGCAGGCGAGCGCGCACTACCTGGATAGCGAGGTGCTCGCCGGCAACGTGATCGGCTACGGCGCGACCGGCGGTGCACTGTGGATTGCGGGGGCCGTTGGCGAGCGCTTCCTCGTGCGCGGCTCAGGCGCGACCGCGGTTGTCGAGGGCGTTGGTGATCACGCGCTGGAGTACTTCACCGGAGGCCTCGCACTCATCCTCGGGCCCACCGGCCGAAACCTTGGGGCGGGCATGTCTGGCGGCGAAGCCGTGATCCTCGACCTTGACCCGAGCGCGGTAAACGCGGCCGAGGTGGCCTCGGGGGCCCTGCGGTTGGAACGGTTCGCACCCGGTTCCGGCCCCGACTCCGACGGAGCGGAAAGCGAGGGCGGGGCCCGCATTACCGCGCTGCTGCGGCGGCACGTTGAGCAAACCGGATCGGCCGTTGCCGCGGGGCTCCTCGATCAGTTCGCCGCAGATCCGAGCGCGGCGCTTGGCCGCTTCACGCGACTGATCCCGCGCGGGTACGAGCGTGTCTTGAGCATTCGTGAGCGGGCAGTCGCGGCCGGGCAAGACCCGGACGGCGGGACCGTCTGGACAGAGATATTGGAGGCGACACATGGTTGATTCACGCGGATTTCTGACGGTGCGCGAACGCGAGCTCGCCCCCAAGCGCCCGGTTGCGCTGCGCCTGCTCGACTGGCGAGAAGTCGTCGAGGCGGCCGACGGGGCGATGGTTGCCCGGCAGGCCTCGCGCTGCATGGACTGCGGGGTGGCGTTCTGCCACCAGGGGTGCCCACTCGGCAACCTGATTCCGGAGTGGAACGACCTCGTGCACCGCGGGCGCGGGCGTGAAGCGATCGAGCGGCTGCACGCGACGAACAACTTTCCCGAGTTCACGGGCCGCGCTTGCCCCGCGCCGTGCGAGTCGGCCTGCGTGCTCGGCATTAACCAGCCCGCCGTCACGATCAAGCAGATCGAGAACAGCATTATCGACCGCGCCTTCGAGGAAGGCTGGGTCGTTCCTCAGCCGCCATCGAGGCTCACCGGGAAGACTGTCGCGGTCGTCGGATCGGGCCCCGCCGGGCTCGCTGCTGCGCAGCAGCTCACCAGGGCAGGGCACACGGTCGCCGTCTACGAGCGCGACGAGGAGCCCGGCGGGCTGCTGCGATTCGGGATCCCAGACTTCAAACTCGAGAAGTCGCTCGTGGCGCGGCGCGTTGAGCAGCTGCGAGCCGAGGGCACGCGATTCCGCTGCGGCGTGGAGATCGGGCGCGACATGTCGTGGCGGGAACTGCGTCGGCGGTTCGACGCGGTCGTTGTCGCGACGGGGGCCTCTGTGCCACGCGATCTCGCGCTCCCGGGGCGAGAGCTCGCGGGCATCGCGCCCGCAATGGCCTACCTCACTGCCGCGAACCGCGGCGCAGAAGCGGGTGAGGAGCTCCATGCCGCGGGCAAGCACGTCGTTGTCATCGGCGGCGGCGATACCGGCGCCGACTGCGTCGGCACCGCGCACCGTCAGGGGGCGTTGAGTGTCACGAGCCTCGCGATCGGACGTAGGCCGGGAACGCTCAGGCCGACCGGTCAGCCCTGGCCGACGCACCCGACCCTGTTCGAGGTGTCGAGCTCGCACGAGGAGGGCGGCGAGCGGAGCTACCTTGCCTCGACCGTCGAATTTCGTGGCGACGGGAACCGCGTGACCGGGCTCTGCGTGGCGGAGACCGGCTTCACCGAGCGCGGCCGCGAGCCGATCGCCGGCACTGAGCGGGTCATCGCTGCCGACCTCGTGCTCATAGCGATGGGCTTCGCCGGGCCGGAGAGCGTGGCGGACGCTGGGCTCGCTCGCACGGGCGGTGCCAATGCGGGTGACCCCGGTGGGCCGGGTGGCTCCGGTAGTCAAGGTGGTTCCGGCGGATTCGAGCGGACGCGTGACTTCGCGGTCGCCGAGCCTGGGGTATTTGTTGCCGGTGACGCGGGGCGCGGCCAGTCGCTCATCGTCTGGGCCATTGCTGAGGGGCGCTCGGCCGCGGCGTCGGTCGACCGTTTCCTCATGGGCTCCACGACCCTTCCCAGCCCCGTCGGCGCTGACGACCGCGCGTTCTCCTAGCGCCCTCGCACGATCGCGGCGGCGGCACCCGGGCGTTCGCTGAGGGCGTGGCGCCCGGGTGCGGGCCGCACAGAGGTCGCGGGTCTATCCTCGAATCAGGAGCAACAGTTGCGCGAGGGAAGGACTCGGATATGACGTCGACAGTGGTGTTTGGTGGCTCGGGCTACGCTGGCTCACACATCGTTGAGGCGGCCGCGGTGCGGGGTCTGCCTGTGACGAGCATGACCCGGCGAGAGTCCGCGACGCAGATCGCAGGAGCCACGTACAGGACCGGCTCGATCCTTGACGCTGCTGACCGCGCAGCCGCGCTCGCGGGCGCGGAGGTCGTCATCGTTGCGGTGTCGCCGCGCGGGGATATGGCGGGCCAGGTGCGGCCCGCGATCGCCGCGCTGGCCACCGAGGCCGCGGCTGCGGGAGTGCGGCTCGGAGTGATCGGCGGGGCTGGTTCGCTCCTTGAAGTCCCCGGCGGCCGCATGCTGTTCGAGACGCCGGAGTTCGGCGACGACTATCGCGCCGAGGCTCGCGAAATGGCCGAGGTGCTCGGCGACCTCCGCTCGCGGTCGGACGGCCTCGACTGGTTCTTCGTGAGCCCGGCGGGCGACTTCGGGCCGTGGGCGGCCGGCGAGTACCGCGGGGAGTACCGCGTGGGTGGCGACGTGCCACTCACGGACGCCGACGGCATCTCGGCAATCGGTGGGGCAGACTTCGGCGTTGCAATTGTCGACGAAATCGAGGATCACGCGCACGAGCGCGAGCGTTTCACCGTCGCGTACTGAGCGGGGGTGCCCGCTGGGGCCGGTACGCTGATCTGGTGAATGCAGAACTCATCAGCAAGCTCGGTGACGACCTGCGCCGGGCGGGCTACTCGCTCGCGGCGCTCGAGACCCTTTGGGGGAGGACCGCTGAGGGTGCCCGTCGCCGCGGCGTGTTTGCCCCCGCGCGACGCGTCCTCGCTCAGCAGGAGCCGAGCGCCCTCTCGACGCTCGGCGAGATGTTCCTGCTCGGCGCCGCTGTCTCGGCAGACCGCCTCGCAGCGGCCCTGCCCACGCTCGGGGCGGCCGGCGCGACTGAGCTCGGGCTCGTTGCGGCGGCTGACACCGACGGCGCGCCGGGCTCGTTTCGCGCAGCGCTCTCGCTCAACCCCGTCGCGCTCGACCCGGGCGAGGGCGCGAGGGAGTGGTGGATCCTCTCTGACCTCGACGACGAACTGCGGCGAGGGCCGGCGCGGCCCGACCACGTGATGGGCGTCGGCGGGGCGACCCGCACTCTGCTGGCCCAGGTACCCCCGGTTCCTGGGGCGACGGCGCTCGACCTCGGTACCGGCTGCGGCATCGCGGCGCTGCGCCTGGTTGAACTCGGTGTGCCACGGGTCGTGGCCACGGACATCTCCGAGCGTGCGCTCACCCTGGCGCGCGCAAACGCTGCGCTCAACGGCCTCGCTGGCCGCATCGACTTCCGGCTCGGCGATCTGTTCGAGCCTGTGTCAGGCGAGACGTTCTCGCTCATTGTGACGAACCCGCCGTTCGTCATCACGCCGAGGGACGGCGACGGCGGCGTGACGTACGAGTACCGGGACGGCGGCATGACGGGCGACGAGCTCGCCGCGAAGGTGATTCGCGAGGCCCCGCGGCACCTCGACGCGGGTGGCTCGCTCGTCTGCCTCGCGAACTGGGAGACCGAGTGGGGCGGCCACGGGCTCGAACGCGTGCGCGGGTGGGTGCGCGACGGCGCCGAGCGCGCGGGTTCCGCCCTCGACGCCTGGGTGATCGAGCGCGACAGGGTCGACACCGTCCAGTACGCCGAGACCTGGGCACGAGACGGGGGAGCGCGGCCCGGCAATGTCGCCTTCGATGCGCTCCTCGAGTCCTGGCTTGACGACTTTGGTGCGCGCCACATTGTGAGCGTCGGGCTTGGGGCGATACACGTCCGCCGACGTGCAGAGGACCCAACCGATGGCCTCAGCGCTGTCGATTCCTCGGTCATCCATGTCGATCAGGCGACAGGGGCACTGGCCGCCGAGCGGCTCGGCGAGAGCCTGCACCTGGCGTTCCTCGCGGGCGTCGCGGCCGAGCGAGCGAGCGCCGCCCACGTGCTCGACACGCGCTGGGTGCGCGCTTCTGAGGTTGTTGAGGAGCGGATCCACACGCCCGGCGAGGAATCCCCGAGCGCGATCACGCTCGTGACGGATCGCCCCATCGCGCGTCGCGTCGCCGCAGACACGCTGCTCGCCGCCGCTGTCGGGGCGTGCGACGGCGACCTCACGCTACGGCAGATCTCTGACGCGCTCGCGACCCTGCTCGAGGTTGACCCGGTGGCTGCGGGTGAGGCGCTCGTCGCCGGTGTGCGCGAGCTTGCCTGGCTCGGCATGATCGCGCCGGAAGGGCACGCCCTCGCTTAGCCCAGCAGCCCCACCAAGCCGCGCACGAGCGAGGCCAGGGCCCCCGCGCACGCGAGGATGACGACGAACCGTCTGACCTGCGTCGGGGTGACGAGGCGAAGGAGCCGCTCACCGGCGGCAATACCGATGAGGATCGCGGCGAGCAAGAGCAGCCAGAACCACCAGGCGGCGCTCGGGAATTCGGCAGCGCTCAGCGCAAGCTTCGACGACAGCGCCGCCGCGCCCGTCAGCACGAAGTACGGCTGCATGGTCGCGGTGAAGGAGAGCTGCGGCCACCGCGTCAACACCGCGTAGGCGCTCACCGCGGGGCCGCCGACGCCGGCGAGCGAGTTCGTGAGGCCGGAGAGGAAGCCGGCGGCGACCCTCGGGCCCCGCGCTTCGATGGTGAACCGATCACCTCGCAGCAGCGCCGAGAGTCCGAGTGCCGCGAGCACAATCGCGCCGACCGCCACGCCCATAACATCGGGGGAGAGGAGCTGCGCGAGCCAGGCCCCGAGCACCGCGCCGACGACGGCGCAGGCTCCAAGCCAGCGGAACAGTGACCAGTTCACCTGGCGCCACACGCGCGGGATGATGAGTCCGCTCGACACGATGCTCAACACATTGACGAGCAGCACGCCCGAGTGTGCCCCGAGCATGAGGGTCATGAGCGGCGAGACCAGCAGCGCGAACCCGAGGCCGGCCATCCGCTGTGCGGTGGCGCCGACAACGGTGACGAGCACGACGAGCGCACCGAGTGTGAGGCTCATCGGCCCGGCTCCGTGGGGTGCGGCGAGTGGAGCGGTGGCCTGTGGCGAGCGTCAGTGGTCGGCAGTGTTTCCATCCCTCCCATTGTCCCACCCCGGGGCCGGCGCTCGGGTCGCTTCCGCGCTCGGTAAGATAGATGCGTGATGCGAACCACCGATCTCCGCGGCCGCGAGCTCTCCCGTGGCGACCTTCTTTCCCTGGTGCCCCGCGCCGCGCTCGGCGCGAATGTCGCTGTCGAGCGGGTGCGCCCCCTCGTCGACGACGTCGCCGCCCGTGGCGAGTCCGCGCTGCGCGAGCAGGCGCTGCAGTTCGACGGCGTTGAGGGGCACGCGCTGCGCGTGCCCGCTGAGCTCGTTGCCGGATCCCTCGCCGACTGCCCGGCCGACGTACGCGAGGCGCTCACCGAGCTCATCGCGCGACTCAGGCTTGGCTCGGCCGCCCAGGTCCCGGCCGAGCGCGTGACCGAGATCGGCGCTGGCGCGCGGATCACGCAGCGGTGGCAGCCCGTCTCGCGCGTCGGGCTGTACGCTCCGGGCGGGAAGGCAGCTTACCCGTCGTCGGTCATTATGAACGCGGTGTCGGCTCAGGTCGCCGGCGTGCCAAGCCTCGCGCTCGCTTCGCCAGCGCAGCAGGATAACGGCGGGCTGCCGCACCAGGCTGTGCTCTGGGCGGCCGCGCTGTGCGGCATCGACGAGGTGTATGCGATTGGCGGCGCGGGCGCGATCGCCGCCTTCGCACACGGCGTCCACGAGATCGGGCTCGAACCCGTCGACGTCGTGACGGGGCCCGGGAACGTGTTCGTCGCGGCAGCGAAGCGCGTCGTGAGTGGCAAGGTCGGCATCGACTCCGAGGCTGGCACGACCGAGATCCTCGTTATCGCGGATGGCTCTGCAGACCCGCGCTTTGTCGCGGCCGACCTCATCAGCCAGGCGGAGCACGATGAGGCCGCGGCCTCCGTGCTCGTAACCGATTCCGAGGAGTTCGCTGCCCGGGTACTCGCCGAGGTGGGCGAGCGGGCCCCAAAGACCCAGCACGCAGATCGCGTTCGCGCCGCGCTCGAGGGCCCCCAATCGGCCGTGATCCTTGTCAGCGACCTCGAGACGGCCGCGCGCGTATCGAACGCCTACGGGCCCGAGCACCTCGAGATCCAGACCCGCGACGACGAGGGCGTGCTCGCCGCGATTACCGACGCGGGCGCGATCTTCGTCGGCAGCTACACGCCCGTCAGCCTCGGCGACTACCTCGCCGGCTCGAACCACGTGCTCCCGACCGGCGGCACGGCGCGATTCGCGGCTGGCCTCGGAGCGCATACATTCTTGCGCCCGCAGCAAATCATCCACTATGACCTCGAGGCCCTCGCAGCGACCGAGGCGCCGCTACTCGCGCTCGCCCGGGCCGAGGGGCTGCCCGCCCACGGCGAGGCCGTGAGCGCCCGCTTTGAACAGGAAGGCATCTGATGCACTGCCCCTTCTGCCGCCACTCCGACAGCCGGGTCATCGACTCGCGCACGGCTGACGACGGCATGTCGATCAGGCGGCGACGTCAGTGCCCCGAGTGCGGCAAGCGGTTCACCACCACCGAGACCGCCAGCCTCACCGTGATCAAGCGCTCGGGCGTTGTCGAACCGTTCAGCCGCGAGAAGGTCATGGTCGGCGTGCGAAAGGCCTGCCAGGGGCGGCCCGTCACCGAGGCTGATCTCGCACTGCTCGCCCAGCGGGTCGAGGAGTCGCTGCGGCTCACGGGCGTCGCCCAGTTCGAGACGAACGACATCGGCGTCGCGATCCTCCCGCACCTCCGGGAACTCGACGAGGTCGCCTACCTGCGGTTCGCTAGCGTTTACCAGTCGTTTGATTCGCTCGACGACTTCGAGGCTGCCGTCCGTGACCTGCGCGTGAAGCGCGGTGGATCGGGCGCTCCCGTGTCGGCAAGCAATTCGGCTGCGGCCGACGGAGAGTAGAAACGACTGTGCCTGAGACCACGGAGCGCGGGCCGCTCACCCCATACAAGCTGCTGTTTTCGACGGTCCTGAAGCGAATGGACCCAGAGCAGGCGCACCACCTCGCCTTCGCTGTCATCCGCGCCCTCCCCGCGCTCGGCGGTATCGTGCACCGGTTCTGCAGGCCGCACGCATCGCTGCGGGTGAAGGCGCTCGGACTCGAGTTCCCGAGCCCGTTTGGCCTCGCTGCTGGCTTTGACAAGAACGCGGCCGGCATCGCCGGTCTTGGCGAGCTTGGCTACGGGCACGTTGAGGTCGGCACCGTGACGCGCCACGCGCAAGACGGGAACCCGAAACCGCGCATGTTCCGCCTCGTCGAAGATCGCGGGCTGATCAACCGAATGGGGTTCAACAACGGGGGCTCGGCCGCCGCCGTCCCGCGCATCGAGCGCGCCCGGTTGCGCCGGAACCGCCCGATCATCGGGGCGAATATCGGCAAGAGCCGCATCACCGAGGTCGAGGACGCGACCGCGGACTACGTCTGGAGCGCCGAGCGCCTCGCGCCGATCTCCGACTACCTCGCCGTGAACGTGAGTTCCCCGAACACCCCGGGCCTCCGCGGGCTGCAAGAGCTCGAGCTGCTCGAGCCGCTGCTCGCTTCCGTGAAGGCCGCTGCCGGCGAGACCCCGCTGCTCGTGAAGATCGCGCCAGACATGGGGGACGAGCAGATCGACGGCATCGTCGCGCTCGCCGTGCGCCTCGGGCTCGACGGCATCATCGCGACCAACACGACGATCTCGCGCGAGGGCCTCAGCACCCCGGCCGACCGCGTCTCGGATATGGGCGCTGGTGGGCTCTCGGGCGCACCGCTCAAAGCTCGGTCACTCGAGGTGCTTCGGCGCATCCGCGCGACCGCGCCAGCCGAGTTCTGCGTGATCTCCGTCGGGGGAGTGACGACAGCCGGTGACGTGCTCGAGCGACTCGAAGCCGGGGCCACGCTCGTGCAGGGCTTCACGGCCTTTATCTACGAGGGGCCCCTGTGGGCGAGGCAGATCAACCGTGGTCTGCGGAAGGCGGGCTGGCGCCAGGCTGCGTAGCTGGTGGGTGTAGTTGGCGCGCGTAGCTGGCGTGTGTGCCGCCACGCATACAGGAAGAGGGCCCCGGACGATGATCGTCCGGGGCCCTCTTCGCTGGCCTGCTGGCCTTGTCGAGCGGTGGCGTTAGCTCGGGAACTGGCGGCGCTTCACCTGCGGCTTCGGCATCCGCAGCATGCGGAACTGCATCGCGCGCATGGCGCCGTACCACTTGAAGCCGGGCTGCACGTTGCCCTCGCCGAACTTTGCGGTGAGCTTCTTCTTCAGGATGAACGTGAGCGCGAAGGCATCAACGATCGCGAAGAGCAGGAAGGCCCAGACGAAGAAGACGCCGTACACCTGCACCCAGCCCGGGAACATCGCGACGACGAGGAAGATCACCATGACGGGGATGAGCAGCTCGCCGGCGCTCCACCGGGCGTCAACGTAGTCGCGTACGAAGCGACGCTGCGGCCCGCGGTCGCGCTGCGTGAGGTAGCGCTCGTCGCCCGCCATCATGCCTGCGCGCGCGCGATCCCTCGCTTCGGTCTGCGCCTGTCGCTGCGCGCGGCGCTGCTCCTTGTCCTGGGAACCGACGATCGGGCGGGCATTCGCGGCCTGGGCCGTCTTTCGTGACGGCGTCGGGCGACCCTTGCCCTGTGTGCCGGCAGTTTCTTCCGGGGCCGAACCTGCTGTCTCGTCTCGCTTGGCAGCACTCATGATCGCCTGTGTGTTCCTCTCGTCAGACGGCCGTCAGCGGCCATCACTTCATCTCTCAAGCGTACCGCGTCAATCGGGCGTAGACTGATGGCATCCGGCCGAGCAGCCGTTATTTGTCTAGCCTGCGAGATTCCAACTGCGCCCTCTTCGGTGCGGGCGGCGCTGGCGGGGTGGGCGAGAGAGAATTCGGCGAGTCGCCGAATGAGCAGAGGAGAACGCATGAGTAACGACACTGCAGTAGCCGAGCACGGCGTCGCACTGAGCTCAGCAGCACAGGAGAAGGTGCGCAGTCTGCTGAGCCAGGAGGGCCGAGACGACCTTCGCCTTCGGATCGCGGTGCAGCCGGGGGGCTGTTCCGGGCTGATCTACCAGCTCTACTTCGACGAGCGCGAGCTCGATAACGACGCGATCGTTGACTTCGAGGGTGTCGAGGTCGTTGTTGACCAGATGAGTATCCCGTACCTCTCCGGCGCGACGATCGACTTTGAAGACACCATCCAGAAGCAGGGCTTCACCATAGACAACCCCAATGCGCAGGGGAGCTGCGCGTGCGGCGATAGCTTCGCGTAGGAAAGAATGTTCTGCCCAGTTGCGCGCGACACCCCCGTTTGCGTTCGGGGAACGCTCAGGTTCGCGCTAAGCTAACAGGTAGTCATCAGTTTCGCCTGCCTGCGTGGGCAATGACCGGTAAGAATTCGAAAGGTATGCGGTGCGTTCCAATCGTGTAAACAAGTGGGTTGCGGCCCCAGTCGCCATCGGTGCGGCTCTCCTGCTCGCTGGCTGTACTCCCGAGCAGCAGCGTGGCTTCCTCCCTGAGGGTTCCACTCACGCCACGAACCACACTGAGGGCATCACCGCCCTCTGGGTGAACTCGTGGATCGTGCTGCTGGGTGTGGGTGTCATCACCTGGGGCCTCATTATCTGGGCAACCATCGCGTACCGTCGCCGCAAGGGCCAGACCGGCCTTCCCGTGCAGCTGCGCTACAACATGCCCATTGAGACGTTCTTCACGGTTGTCCCCGTGATCCTCGTGCTCGGCTTTTTCGCGTTCACCGCGCAGGAGCAGGCAAAGATCGAGGCTCGCTACGACAACCCCGAGAACGTCGTAGAGGTCTACGGCAAGCGCTGGGCGTGGGACTTCAACTACATCAGCGACGACGTCCACTTCCAGGGTGTCCAGGTCAAGACCGACGAGAAGGGCTCGGCTCTCCCCGAGACGATGCCCGTGCTCATGCTCCCCGTCGACAAGACCACGGAGATCCGCCTGGAAACCCGTGACGTCATCCACTCCTTCTGGGTCGTTGAGTACCTCTACAAGAAGGACATGATCCCGGGCCAGACCAACTACATGAGCTTCACGCCGACTGAAACCGGCACGTTCATGGGCAAGTGCGCAGAGCTCTGCGGTCAGGACCACTCGATGATGCTCTTCGAGCTCAAGGTTGTTGAGCAGGACGAGTACGACGCGTACGTCGAGTCGCTCCGCGCTGAGGGCAACACCGGTCGCATCGGTGACGAGGCGAACGCGAACATCGAGTCGTTCCACGGCGACGAGGCTCAGGCTCAGAACGAGAAGAAGTAACGAGGGATAGAGAGATGAAGAAGGGTAACATCATCGTTTCGTGGATGACCTCCACGGATCACAAGGTGATTGGGTACATGTACCTGATCAGCTCCTTCGTGTGGTTCTTGGTCGGCGGTCTCATGGCCCTGCTGATCCGCGCGCAGCTGTTCGCTCCCGGGCTCGAGGTCATCGCGACCAAGGAACAGTACAACCAGCTGTTCACCATGCACGGAACAATCATGCTCCTCATGTTCGCTACGCCGCTCTTCGCTGGCTTCGCGAACGTGATGATGCCGCTCCAGATTGGTGCCCCTGACGTCGCCTTCCCGCGACTCAACGCCTTCGCGTTCTGGCTCTACACCTTCGGCTCGCTCATCGCGGTCGGTGGCTTCCTCACCCCGCAGGGTGCGGCTTCGTTCGGTTGGTTCGCATACGCGCCGCTCTCCGAGGTCACGTACTCGCCGGGCGTCGGCGGCAACCTCTGGGTTCTCGGACTCGGTATCGGCGGCTTCGGCACCATCATGGGTGGCGTGAACTTCATCACCACGATCATCACGATGCGCGCTCCCGGCATGACCATGTGGCGTATGTCGGTGTTCACCTGGAACACCCTCGTGACCTCGCTCCTCGTGATCCTGGTCTTCCCGGTGCTCGCCGCTGCATTCTTCGGTCTCGCGGCCGATCGTGTCTTCGGTGCTCAGATCTTTAGCGGTGAGGGCGGAGCAATTCTCTGGCAGCACCTCTTCTGGTTCTTCGGTCACCCAGAGGTGTACATCATCGCGCTGCCGTTCTTCGGCATCATCTCCGAGATCTTCCCGGTCTTCAGCCGCAAGCCGATCTTCGGTTACAAGACGCTGATCTACGCGACGATTGCTATTGCGGCTCTCTCGATGACCGTGTGGGCGCACCACATGTACGTCACCGGCTCGGTACTGCTCCCGTTCTTCGCCCTCATGACGATGCTTATCGCGGTTCCGACCGGCGTGAAGATCTTCAACTGGCTCGGAACGATGTGGCGCGGCTCGATCACGTTCGAGACCCCGATGCTCTGGTCGCTCGGCTTCCTGGTGACCTTCGTCTTCGGTGGCCTCACCGGCGTCATCCTCGCGTCGCCCGCGCTCGACTTCCACCTCTCGGATACGTACTTCGTCGTGGCTCACTTCCACTACGTGATCTTCGGTACGGTCGTGTTCGCGATGTTCGCAGGCTTCTACTTCTGGTGGCCGAAGTGGACCGGCAAGATGCTTAATGAGCGCCTCGGCAAGATCCACTTCTGGGTGCTGTTCATCGGCTTCCACACCACCTTCCTCGTGCAGCACTGGCTTGGCGTCATGGCTATGCCCCGTCGCTACTACACCTACCTGCCTGAGGACGGCATCACCTGGGGTAACCAGCTGTCGACCATTGGCGCGATGATCCTCGGTGCATCGATGATTCCGTTCCTCCTGAACGTGTACATCACCGCTCGTCGTGCGCCGAAGGTGACCGTCAACGACCCGTGGGGCTACGGCCGCTCGCTCGAGTGGGCAACCTCCTGCCCGCCGCCGCGTCACAACTTCACCTCGATTCCGCGTATCCGTACCGAGTCGCCTGCGTTCGATCTCAATCACCCCGAGGTGAGTGGCATTGAGCAGCCGAAGCCGGCCACGGTTCCCGATTTCGCTGAACCGACGAAGTAGTCTGAGGAGTCATTCGCTATGAAATCGAACATTGTCATCCTCTGGATTCTGACGGCGTACTTCGCGCTCCTCGGCGGCGTGTACACGGTGTGGAACCTGATCGTTCACGATCGAGTTGAGTGGGCAGGCAGCGCCACCATCATCGGTGCTGGCTTCCTCGCTGGCTTCATCGCCGTGTACCTCATGCTCGCTCAGCGGAAGCAGGGCGGCACCCTCACCGAGGACCTCGAGGACTCGGACATCGACGATGGGGACCCTGAGCTCGGCGAGTTCAGCCCCTGGAGCTGGTGGCCCCTCGTGTTGTCGCTCGCGATCTCGCTCGTTGTCCTTGGCCTGTGCCTCGGGTTCAACTTCTGGATCTCGTTCCTCTCGCTGCCGCTCGTCATCGTCGGCATCGTGGGCTGGGTCTATGAGTACTACCGCGGACACTTCGCGAGGTAACTAGACATCGTGGCAATCACCATTCGCCGGGGCCAGGCCGAGGACGCGGAAGCGCTCCTCGGCCTGGCCCGTCAGTTCACCACGGGGCGCGATCCCATTGGCCGTGACGACTTCCAGGTCGCCTACGACAATGTGCTGCGCCGCCGTGACCAAGAGACCAACGTGCTCTTCGTGGCCGAGTCCGATGGCGTCATCGCCGGCTACTCCCTCATGACCGTGTCGCGCCTGCTTCACGCACCGGGCCTCACCGCACACCTGCAGGAGATCGTCGTCGACGAGGCCTCCCGCGGGCTCGGCATTGGCGACAGGCTCATGTCGGCCAACGAGCACTACTGCATGGGCCGCGGCGTGCGTCAGCTCTCTGCGTCGACCGCTCGCATCGGGTCGTTCTACAATCACCGAGGCTTCGAGGCCGTCGGTGAGCACTATCGCAAGCTCCTCGAACTCGAGTAGCTCGTGAGTGGCGCCTCGCACAGCGCTGCCCCGGGCGTTCGCCGTCAACGACGGCGCCCGGGGGAGAACCGCGCGGGACTCATCGTTGCCGGAACCATCGAGTTCGGGCTCCACGGGTACGCCGGCGCGCAGACATCCGCGATCGCGGTGCGCGCCGGCGTTTCTCAACCCAACGTCTACGCAAACTTCTCCTCGAAGCGCGACCTCTTCCTTGCGTGCGTGCGTGAGCTTGACGCGACCGCGGGGTCGCTTCCTCGCGGTGCGGCTGGAGGGGCAGCCGGGGATGCAACCGGGGTCGACGTTCGCGACCCAGAGCAATTCAGCTCGGATGCAGCGCTGTTGCTGTTTCAGGCGGTTGCGGCCGCGCGCGATCCTGCGCTTTCCCCCGAGCTTGGCGAGTTACTGAGCGGGCTTCGATCGCGTCTCGGTGCCAAGTTTGATGGGGTGCTGTCGGACGCCGCGGCGATCCTGCTCGACTGACGCGTCGCGCCTGCCCGCTCTGCGCTGCGCCTTCGCTCAGCCCCACCTCCGCCACCCAATTTCGCGGTTCCCCTCCAATTACCCGCGGAAACTGCGGGCTACTCGATTATTTGAGGGGCCGGGGGTGCGGGCTGAGCTGCTGCGGACGGGCTGGGCGCCGCCACGCGCAGCACCGAACGCCACGTCCACAAGCCAATGAGCGCGAGGCCGGCGCCGTACCCCCCCCCCCCCCCCCCCGAGGCACCAGGGGAAACCCGGTACCTCGGGGCGTTTGTTCGCAGCGTCGAGATCCGCGGCGGGGTTGGTGTGACTCGTTCGCCGGTCACGATGATCCTGTGCATGTGCACCCCGAGCGGGGTGCAGGTGATGAGCGTCATGAGGTCTTTGCCCGGGACCGCGCGGATCTCCTCGGTGTCGTGAGCGTTCACGACCTCGTAGTCGAACACGCGGTAGGTGAAGACCTCGCCGAGTGCGTCGACGCTGAAGGTGTCACCAACCTTCACCTGGTCGAGGTGCGTGAACATCGTGGCGTTCGCGAGACCTCGGTGCCCCGTGAGCACCGCTCGGGTCCCATCGCCGCCCATGGAGAGCGAGGTGCCCTGCAGATGGCCGACGCCCTTGAGGAGCGTCGCGTCGCTCGTGCCGTGATAGACGGGGAGGTCGATCGATCGAGGGGATCCGTAGGCGTGCCATCGTGCCCGTCGGGTCGGCGTTGAGTAGGTTCCAGTATTCCTGCGGGTCGACGAGCCCAGGCAGCGAGTCACCGGTGTCCTCTGCTACGTTCGCCCCTGCCTGCAGAAGGGCGCCGGAGACGAGCGCGTCGTTGTACTGGTGCGCTTTCTCGAACCCCCTGTCGATCTCTTCGCGGGCGAGCGTTGCGTTGGCGAGGGGCTGATCGAAGGGGCGAGACCGATCGTTGCCACAGCCCTCCACAAGCGCTGGAGGCCGCGGGAGGGCGAATAACGGGGTGAGGTCACCCGGAAACTTGAACGCACGCGACCAGTGATGCCGCTGAATACAAGAAGACCCCCACCGAGCAAAAGCTCGGTGGGGGTCTGTCTCAGAGAGGGGAGCGCGGCCTAGTGGCCGTGATCCTTGCTCGACTCGATCTCGCCCTGCGTCGGCGGCACGATGCGGTCCTCGAAGAACCAGCGCGTGAAGCCTGCGCGGAGACGCTTCCCGAAGGGGATGCGGCCGTCGTCGTTCGGGCGGAGCATGACGGGTGCGTAGTCGTGGTAGCTGACAAGCTCCCAGCGCTCGTAGTCGCTGACGGGCTTGTGCACCTCGACGAACTCGCCGCCGGGGAGGCGAACGATGCGGCCGGACTCGTAGCCGTGCAGCGCGATCGAGCGATCCTTCTTCTGCAGCGCAAGGCAGATGCGCTTTGCGAGGAAGTAGGCGACGATCGGGCCGAGGATGAGCAGGGCCTGCAGCGCGTGGATAACGCCCTCGATGGAGAGCTGGAAGTGCGTTGCCATGAGGTCGGAGCTCGCAGCCGCCCACATCACCGCGTAGAACGTCACGCCGGCTGCACCGATAGCGGTACGGGTCGGAGCGTTGCGCGGGCGGTCGAGGATGTGGTGCTCGCGCTTGTCGCCGGTCACCCAAGCCTCGATGAAGGGGTAGATGGCGACGATAACGATGAACCCGCCCATGATGATCACGGGGATCAGCATGTTCCACGACCAGGTGTAGCCAAACCACTCGGTCTCGAGCCCCGGTGGGATCAGGCGCAGCATGCCGTCAGCGAAGCCGATGTACCAGTCAGGCTGGGTACCCGCGGAGACGGGGGAGGGGTCGTAGGGGCCGTACATCCAGACCGCGTTAATTCCGAAGAACGTTGCGATGAGCACAATGACACCGAAGACGATGAAGAAGAAGCCGCCGGCCTTCGCCGCGTATGCGGGGAGCACGGGGTAGCCAACAACGTTGCCCTGGGTCTTGCCCGGGCCTGGGTACTGCGTGTGCTTGTGGATGACCACGAACATCAGGTGCAGTGCGACGAAGAGGATCACCAGAGCGGGCAGCACCATGATGTGCAGCATGTAGAGGCGGCCGACAATGTCAACGCCCGGGAACTCGCCACCGAAGAAGAGGAACGAGAGCCAGGTGCCCACAACAGGGAAGGACTTCAGGAGGCCGTCGATGATGCGGAGGCCGTTGCCCGAGAGCACGTCGTCGGGGAGCGAGTAACCGGTGAAGCCCTCAGCCATCGCAAGGATGAAGAGCACGAAGCCGATGACCCAGTTGAGCTCGCGCGGCTTGCGGAATGCGCCCGTGAAGAAGATACGGAGCATGTGCAGGCCGATCGAGGCGACGAACAGCAGCGCTGCCCAGTGGTGCACCTGACGCATCAGGAGGCCGCCGCGAACGGAGAACGACAGGTCGACCGTCGACGCCATTGCGGCCGACATCTCGAGGCCCTTCATCGGGACGAATGGGCCGTCGTAGACGACCTCGGCCATCGTCGCCTGGAAGAACAGGGTGAGGAAGGTACCCGACAGCAGGATGACAACGAAGCTGTAGAGTGCGACCTCACCGAGGAGGAACGACCAGTGGTCGGGGAAGACCTTGCGACCGAACTCCTTGACCGCGACGCCAACCTTCGTTCGCTCGTCAATGTAGTTCGCCGCCTTGGCGGTGAAGGTGCTTGAACCGCTCTGCTGAGTCGGCTTTTCAGTTACGGTGCTCACTTGAGGCGCTCCCAGTAGCTCGGACCAACAGGTTCAGTGAAGTCGCTGCGCGCGATGAGGTAGCCATCAGCGTCGACAGTGATCGGAAGCTGGGGCAGCGGGCGCTTAGCCGGTCCGAAGATGACCTTCGCCTCGTCAGCGACGTCGAACTGCGACTGGTGGCAGGGGCAGAGCAGGTGGTGCGTGTGCTGCTCGTTCAGAGCAACGGGGCAACCAACGTGCGTGCAAACCTTCGAGTACGCGACGATGCCGTTGTATGACCAGTCCTTGCGCTCAGGGCGCTCCTTGAGGTCCTTCTCGTCGAGACGGATGAGCAGGACGATGGCCTTGGCCTTCTCGTTGAGCACGTCCTTCGCGGTGCCGAGGTTCTCGGGGACGACGTGGAAGACGGAGCCGACGGTGACGTCAGCGGCGCGGATAGCTTCGCCGACCTTGTGGCCGCCGTTATCGCGAGCGAGGCGGATGCCCTTGTCCCACATCGTGTGGCGGAGCACCTCGACGGGGTCGATGTCCTGCGGAGCGAGGCTGCGCAGCAGCGTGATTCCGGGAAGCGGGAAGGCGATGAGTGCGCCAAGGAGGCTGTTTCGCACGAGGGTGCGGCGCGAGAAGCCGGACTCCTCGTCAGCAACGGCGAAGACCTCAGCAGCGGTCTCGCGGGTTTCCTCGTCGCTCGGCGTCGGGTGACGCAGATCGATCGCCTCAACGTCAGACATGAGCGACTTGCCCCAGTGGACAGCGCCAATGCCGAGCGCGAGCAGCGCGAGGGCCATGCCCGAGCCGACAAAGATGGTGTGCAGGCGGATAGCCGCCGGGTCACCGGTCTCGATCGGGAAGAACATGTAGGCAAGCACCGAACCGAGGCTGCCGACGATTGAGAGGTAGAAGAGGGAGTAGACGGCGCGCTCGGCGCTCTTCTCCTTCTTGGGATCCAGCTCCGTCACACGCTTACGGTGCGGGGGAAGGCCCGGGTTCTGCACGGCGTCGCTCGAAATGACCGCGGCGCCTGCCGAAGACAGATCCGGCCCGTGGCTCTGAGCGGCAACAACGGCGCTATCGCCGCCGCTGCTCTTCGCTTCCTCTGCCATTATGCTCCTTGATTCCAGAAAAAATTAGCTGCTTGCGTTGTCGACTAGTTCGACTTCGCGGTGACCCAAACGGTGAGCGCGACGAGCGCGCCGAGGCCGATGATCCAGATGAACAGACCCTCAGCAACCGGGCCGATCGAACCGAGCGAGAATCCGCCGATCGAAGGCTTTTCCTCAATGTACTTGAGGTAGGTGATGATGTCGGCCTTCTGATCAGGCGTGATGTTCGCATCGCTGAAGACGGGCATGTTCTGTGGGCCGGTCACCATCGCGTTGTAGATGTGCGTCGGCTCAACGCCAGTCAGCGGGGGAGCCCACTTGCCCTGGGTCAGTGCGCCACCCGCGCCAGCCACGTTGTGGCACATTGCGCAGTTGATGCGGAACAGTTCGCCACCGCGTGCAGCGTCGCCGTCAGCTGCGAGCAGCTTGGGGTCGGGAAGCTCCGGGCCCGGTGCGAGCGAAGCCACGTACGCAGCCATCTGGAGCGTCTGCTCCTCGGTGAACTGCTTCGGCTTCACCATGCCCTGGGGGCCCTGGAATGCGAGCGGCATGCGGCCGGTGCCCACCTGGAAGTGAACGGAAGCTGCACCAACGCCGATCAGCGAGGGGCCGTCTTCGCCCGAGCCCTGAGCGCCCATGCCGTGGCAGGTTGCGCAGTTCGCGGCGAAGAGCTTTTCGCCCTCCTTGATAACGGCGGGTGAGGAAAGATCAACCTCAGCAGTCGCGGAAGTGGTGCTGATGCCAGCGTATGCAGCACCGGTGACGACCAGGCCTACTGCGAGCAGGGCAGCGGTCGCGAGTGGGTGACGACGACCCGACTTTGCTGGGTTCTTCTTGGCGCGAGCCATGATGTCAAATGCTCCTGACTCTACTTAATGACGTAGATGATGTAGAAGAGGATGATCCAGACGATGTCGACGAAGTGCCAGTAGTACGACACGACGACGGCGGTCGTCTCCTCCTTGTGCGTGAAGTTCTTGACCGCGTAGATACGGCCGATCACGAGGAGGAAGGCAAAGAGGCCAAGGGCGACGTGGATGCCGTGGAAGCCGGTGGCGAGGTAGAACGCCGAACCGTACGGATCGCTCGCGAGCGTCACACCCTCGGACACGAAGACCGCGTACTCGTAGGACTGCCCAGCGACGAAGGTGGCGCCCATGAAGAACGTGAGGTAGAACCACTCAACGGTTCCCCACTTGGCCGGGCTCCAGCCGGTGCGCCGCGGCTGCATCCGCTCGGCGGCGAAGACGCCGGCCTGAGCGGTGAACGAGGAGAGCACAAGGATGGACGTGTTGATCAGCGCAAAGGTGAAGTTGTGCTTTGCGGTCTGTTCGGCCCACAGCTCGGGGTTCATCGCCCGGAGCGTGAAGTAGATCGCGAACAGGCCAGCGAAGAACATGACCTCGCTGCCGAGCCACACGATCGTGCCGACGGCGACGCTGTTGGGTCGCTTCACCGCGGGCACGGCTGACTTGGTATTCATAGTGGTCGTTGTCACCCTTCCATTATGGCTGAAAGTTTGGTGTGGATTTTCACTGATCCTCGGCGCGCCGAATAATCTGTGGCAAATACCGTTACAGCCTACCCCGCTTGCTCACGTTGATGGACCACTTCGCCCGGGGCGCGGCGTGTCGTCACTAGGATTGTCTCATGACTGATGATCGGACCTGGCCTGCAATCCTGTCGACGCTTCTCTCGGGGGAAGACCTGAGCGTTTCTCAAGCGGAGTGGGCGATGGCCCGGTTTATGCGGGGAGAGGCGACAAACGCCCAGGTCGGCGGATTTCTCGTAGCGCTCCAGTCAAAGGGCGTCACCGTTGAAGAGGTCATCGGCTTCCGCGACGCCATCCTTGAGGAGGCGTTGCCCATAAACCTCCCCATTATGTCTCTCGATATTGTGGGAACCGGGGGAGACCGGTTCGGTACGGTCAATATCTCCTCTATGGCATCGATCGTGGCCGCCGCAGCGGGAACACCCGTTGTGAAGCACGGCAACAAGGCGTCCAGCAGTCTGTCGGGCTCGTCCGACGTCTTTACGTCGCTCGGCGTGAACCTGCAGCTGGATCCTGATCAGCTCGCCCGCGCCTTTGATGAGTCGGGTATCGCCTTCGTGCACGCCGCGCGGTTCCTCCAAGGCTTCAAGCATGTCGCGGCCCCCCGCGCCGAACTTGGCATTCCGACGGTCTTCAACTTCCTCGGGCCGCTCTGTAACCCGGTGCGCCCGGAAGCTTCCGCGCTCGGCGTGGCAGACCTCGATCGCGTGCCGACGTTCGTCGGCGTGTTCCGGCTGCGCGGAGCCTCGGCGCTCGTGTTCCGCGGCGACGACGGGCTTGATGAACTCACGACGACGGGGCACTCGCGCATCTGGGAGGTGAGCCGTGGTGGTCTCACCGAGCACGACCTTGAGCCGCGCGACCTCGGTATCCCGCGTGCCGAGATGTCTTCGTTGATTGGCGGAACTCCCGCAGAAAATGCGGATGTGGTTCGCCGTATCCTCGGCGGTGAAAAGGGCCCCATCCGCGACATTGTGCTGCTCAACGCCGCCGCAGGCCTCGTTGCCTACGACATTGCGGCGAAGCCCGACTCCGTCGAGGTGCCCCTTTTGAAGCGCTTGCGCGAGAAGCTCGACCTCGCCGAGTCGGTCATCGACTCGGGCGCCGCCGAGGCCAAGCTCCAGGCCTGGGTCACGGCGACCCAGGCAGCCGCAGCAAACTAGGCGGCTGCCCGAGCGGCGGCGATGAACTGCTCGATAAGGTCGCCGCTCTTTAGCCCGGGCGCGACCTCGACCCCGCTTGAGACGTCGACCCCGCCGGGCAGTGCTGCCCGAATCGCCGGGGCGACGTTCTCAGGGTCGAGGCCGCCCGCGAGGAGCCAGTCATCTCCGAGCTCCGCTCCGGCGATGAGCCCGAGATCCCACGCTTCGCCCGAGCCCGCTGCAGCGCCGTCGACGAGTAGTCGCTCTTCGCCGTAGTCTCCCGCCCGCAGATTGGGTGTTGTCGCGAGGCTCGCCGCCCGCCAGACGCGGGGGTGCACGGCCGCGGCGGCCGCGAACTCCTCAGCCGTGTAGCCACCGTGGAGCTGGAGCACGTCAAACCCGAGGCGGGAAGCGGTCTCTGCGGCCTCGGTCGCGCCCATCTCCCGCACCACGAGTACGGTGTCGACCGCGGGCCGCGCTGCCTTCGCCGCGGCGATCACCGCGAGCGCCTGCGCTTCGGTGGCATGGCGTGGGCTGCGATCGCTCATGACCACACCCACGGCGTCGGCGCCGGCGAGCGCTGCGGTGGTTGCGTGTTCCGGGGCGCGGAGCCCGCAGATCTTTACGTACATGCCCGACATTGTAGCTTCGTGCGCCCGCGTGTGACAGCGAATCGCAATGAGGCGTTCAGGGTACGTTCACGGGCTGGGGACATTCCGTCCACACCGGGCGAGCACGATGGACACTGCGTCCACAGAGAGTGGGCGTGACCCACCGAAAGGCCATCGTGCGCTCCTTACCCGTGCTGATTTTTGACTTTGATGGCACCGTGTCGCTCGGCGACGGCCCGGTGCTCGCGTACGCCGCTGCGGTCGCGGCCGAGGCGGGAGCGGGGCCCGACTTCGTCGCTGAGGTCGAGGCGCGCCTCGGGCGCGAATACTCCGAGTGGGTCGACGACTACGACGCCGTGCGCGGCGTCGCGATCGAGCGCGGCGTCGACGACGCCGCGCTCTCCCGGGCCTACCTTGCAAGCCGCGCGGGCCTCGCCACCCCGACCGCCCCGGTCGTCGCGCCGGCGGGGCTTGCCGATTTCCTCGCTGGTGTCGGCGCGGAGCGGCGCGCCGAGCGGATCCTGCTCACGAACGCGCCGGCGATCCGCCTCCGCGAGGCACTCGGCGCGCTCGGGCTCCCGGAAGCGTTCGACAGGATCCTCACCGACGCGGGGAAGCCTATGGGGCTTGAGGCGCTCCTCGACTCGCTCTCCCCAGACCGGCGCGTGCTGAGCGTCGGCGACGTCTGGCGCAACGACCTCGCTCCCGCGCACGCTCGGGGACAGGCGACGGCACTCGTCGGCGCGCGCCCCCAGGCCGGTGCAGAGCCCGATCTCGTCGGTGCGACCGTCACCGACGTGCTTCCAGGGATTACTCGCTGGCTTGACGACTCGGCGTGATGCCCGCGCCTGCTTTTGAACTCCACCTCCACCTCCCAACCCACGCTGCCTCATGAAAGGGACATCCATGTCTAGCTCACCCTTCCGAACCAACGCGCTCCGCGCGGTAACCTTAGGCGCCGCTCTGACCGTCGCCCTGACAGGCTGCACGTCCGCAGCAGGCGGTGACGCTCCCGCTGCGGGGGAGACGAAACCCGCAGCAGACCCGTCGTCGCTCGTGCTCGCGCTCGTCCCGTCGCAGGATCAGGACGGCCTCGTCGACACCGCGGCACCCCTCACTGACTACCTCACCGAGGAGCTCGGCATCGAGGTGACCGGCGTCGTGTCGAAGGACTACCAGGCGGCCGTCGAAGCGATGGGTGCGGGGCAAGCGCAGATCGGCTTCCTCCCCTCGCTGCAGCTCTGGCAGGCGAACGACATGTACGGTGCGGAGGTCGTGTTGCAGACGGAACGCAACGGCAACATCACCTACCCGGCACAGTTCATGACGAACAACCCCGATAAGTACTGCGCCGACACCCCGGTCGAGCGTGACGGGAAGCTGTTCTGCAATGGCGCCGACGCGATAACCGGGCCCGCTGGCCTCGAGAGCATCGAAAAGATGAAGGGCGCGAAGGTCGCCGTGCTCGGCCCGGGGTCGCCGGCCGGATACATCTACCCGATGCTCGCTCTGCAGGAGGCGGGCTTCAACACCGACACCGACATCCAGCAGGTTCCGGTCACGGCGAACGACGCTTCCGTGCTCGCCGTCTACAACGGCGACGCCGAGGTCGGTTCCAGCTTCTGGGACGCTCGTGACATCGTCGCGAAAGACACCACCGATGTCGGCAAGAAGGTCGTCGTCTTCGCGATGACCGAGGAGATCCCGAACGACGGGGTCGCGCTGTCGGGCGAACTCTCGCCCGAGCTGCAGCAGAAGATCACCGACGCGCTCGAGAGCTTCTCTAATACCCCGGAGGGCTCGCAGATTCTGGAGAGCATCTACTCGATCACGAAGCTCGCGCCCGCGAACCCGGAGTCGCTCGACGTTGTCGCCCGCGCAGCAGAGGCGCTCGGCCTCCAGTGAACGCGCAACTGACGCCGCCGCGCGCGGCGACAGGGGTGGGAGCGGCGAACGCTCCCACCCCGTGGGGGATCGACCTCGACGGGGTCACCGTCCGGTACCCCAACGGCACGGTCGGCCTGAAGGACGTCTCGCTGAGCATCCCGGCCGGGTCGATGGTCGCGATCGTGGGGCTCTCGGGGTCAGGCAAGTCGACGCTGATCCGCACGATGAACGGCCTCGTTCCCGTCACCTCGGGGACGCTCCGTGTCGGCGATACCACCGTCAGCGGTGCAGGCGGAGCGGCGCTCAGGGCGCTGCGAGGCGAGATCGGAATGGTCTTTCAAGGCTTCAACCTTGCGGGGCGCGCTTCGGTGCTGCAGAACGTGCTCGTGGGCAGGCTCGCCCACACCCCGCTCTGGCGCACCCTGCTCGGGGCATACCGGGAGCGGGATAGGGAGCTCGCCTATGAGGCGCTCGACAGCGTCGGCATCCTGCAGAAGCTCTACGCGCGCGCATCTGACCTCTCGGGCGGCCAGCAGCAGCGCGTCGCCATCGCCCGCGCGCTCACACAGCAGCCGAAGGTGGTGCTCGCCGATGAGCCCGTTGCGAGCCTCGACCCGCCCACCGCGCACGGCGTGATGGGCGACCTTCGGCGCATTAACGAAGAGCGCGGCATCACCGTGCTCGTCAACCTGCACCTGCTTGACCTCGCCCGTGAGTATGGCGTGCGGATGATCGGGATGCGCGCGGGCGAGGTCGTCTACGACGGCCCCGCAGCGAGCGCGAGCGACGGCGACTTCGAGAACATCTACGGCCGGGCGATCGGGTCAGACGGCGACTTCGAGAACATCTACGGCCGGGCGATCGGGTCAGCTGACCGGTTGGGCACCGGCGAGCGAGGCAGCCAGTGAGCGCACTCAGTCTCCCCGCGAAACCGGGCGGTACTTGGCGCGGGCCGGTGATCGCGTCCGCGATCCTCATCGCCACGATCGTCATGTGCCTTCCGGGAATCGGGATCGGGGTCGACCTCGGCGCGATCGCACGGAACTGGCAGAACGGTGCCGACAAGATCGTGAAGCTGCTGCAGCCCGACTGGGGCTTCTTCCCGCGGACGATCCCGCCGCTCATCGAAACCCTGCAGATGGCGATCATCGCGACGGCGATTGGCTCGGCGATTTCACTGCCGCTCAGCTTTCTCGCCGCGCGCAACACCGCCCCTCACGCGGTAGCTCGCGCTGTCGTGCGGGCCATCCTCAACGTCGTGCGCGCCGTGCCTGACCTGCTGTACGCCGCCATCCTCGTCGCGATGGTGGGTGTTGGCGCGCTTCCCGGCATCCTCGCGCTCGTGCTGTTCAACGTCGGAATCCTAGTGAAGCTTGTTTCCGAGGCCATCGACACGAACGCTGTCGGCCCGCTTGAGGCTGGCCGGGCCGTCGGCGCGACCCAGGCGCAGATCAACCGCACACTCGCGCTCCCGGATGCCTGGCCGGCCTTCGCGAATCAAGCGCTCTACGTCTTCGAACTCAACGTCAGAGCCTCGACGGTGCTCGGGCTCGTCGGGGCCGGCGGCCTCGGGCTGCTCATCGACGCTGTGCGAACGTTCTATCGCTACGACCAGCTGTCACTCATCATCCTGGAGATTCTCATCATCGTGATTGCGCTCGACGCCGTAAGCTCTGCGATTCGCAGGAGGCTCGTATGACCTCGGCGATCCCGCCACGGCCCCGCCGCCCGCTGCGGGCGCTCGCCTGGGCCGGGGTGACCGCGGCGGTTGTGCTCGCCTTTTGGTCGATCGAGGTGAACTGGGGGAGGCTCGCCGACCTTCCCGCTGAGGTGGTGCGCTACCTCTGGCTCATGTTTTCCGACCCGAACTGGGAGAAGCTGCCCGAGGCGCTCTGGCAGACGTGGCGCAGCATCGAGATGGCCTGGGTGGGCACCGTGCTGTCGATCCTCGTCGCGACACCGCTCAGCCTGGTCGCGGCGCGCGGATACGGGCCCGCCTGGCTGCGGGCGCTGCTTCGCGGGCTGTTCTCGCTCATCCGCGCCGTCCCCGAGATCATCATCGCGATCGTGATCCTCTCGGTCACCGGCTTGACCCCGTTCACGGGGGCGCTTGCACTCGCCGTTAACGGCATCGGCACGCTCGGGAAATGGGGCTACGAGGCCGTCGAGGCGGTGCCCGCCGGGCCAATCGAGGCGGCGCGGGCTGCCGGCGGTAGTACCACCGAGGTGCTCAGGTGGGGCGTCTGGCCGCAGGCGGCGCCGGCATTCTGGTCGTTCTGGCTGTACCGCTTTGAGATCAACGTGCGTTCGTCGGCGGTGCTCGGGCTCATCGGCGTCGGCGGAATCGGCGACATGCTGACCTCGTACACGCAGTACCGCGAGTGGGCGACGGTGGGGGTACTCCTCATCGTGGTCGTCGCGGCGACGGTGCTCGTTGACGCAGCCTCGGGCGCGATTCGGAGACGCATTACTGAGGGAGGGAACATCCGTGTCACACGATGAGGGATACGGTGGTTTCGCGCCGGGGTCGCACCCCAGCGCGCGCGCCGTGGCGATGAGGCACGCCGTGCTGCCGAGCGAGCGGCAGGTCATCGACTTGGTGCTCGAACACGCGGAGGCGGCGATTGAGTGGACGGCACAGGAGGTTGCCGAGCGCGCGGGCGTCGGCCGCACGACGGTCATGCGGGCCTGCCAGACACTCGGGTATCGGGGCTACCCGCAGCTTCGCGTCGCGCTCGCGGCGGAGCTCGGGGCGTCTCAATCGCCACAGCGTGGCGGGGGAGCGGCTGGACTTGCGGCCGAAGCCGAAGCCGGAGCGAGGGCAGGAGTCCGGGCAGGGGCTGCGCCTGTTGCCGGAAGCGCGCTGAGCGAGATTAGCGCGGACGTCGCAGAGGCTGCGCTCGCCCTCGGTTCGAGCACCGGGATGCTCGACGAGCGTTCGGTGGAGCTCGCGGTGTCGGCGATCGCGGGTGCTCAGCGCGTTCTCGTTGTCGCCAACGGCCTCTCTGCCGTCGTTGCATCAGCGCTTTCGATGCGGCTGACGGCGCACGGCAGGCACGCCGAGTTCATCGCCGACTCACTCGCGCAACAGATCGCAGCGCGGCACCTCTCCGGCGGCGATGCCTGCATCGTCGTCTCAGGGTCGGGGGCGAACGATACGAGCCTGGGCGCGGCGGCCGCAGCAGCGGCAGCGGGCGCTTCTGTCATTGCAATCACCTCGTTCAGGGCATCCGCGCTCACGGACGCGGCATCGCTCTCGCTCGTCATTGCGCCCTCGGGCGTGACTTTTCGCAGCGAACTCGAGCACGCGTCGCGGGTCTCGCTGATGCTCTTCGCAGAGGCGCTAGTGCGCGCCGTGAGCCGCGCAACGGGGGATCCGGCCCGGAGCGCCCGCGCGCAGACGCTCGAAGTCATCTCCGAACACCTCGAGGAGCAGTGAGGCCCGCGGCGCCGGTCAGCTCGGTTCGCCTTCGTCACCCGGTTCGGTCGCTGCGCCGTGTCGACCGGCGCGGGGGTTGGGTTCCGGTGCCGGATCCGGTTGCGGCTCGCCGACGACGAGCGCGGCATCGCCCGAGGCGGTGTGGTCGGGGCGGTCCGGCCCCTTCGTCTGGATGCGGCCCGGTTCGAGCGTGCGCTGCACGTCCTCAGCCGTGACCCGCTCGATGGGGCCGGTCGTGGCGTCAACGTACCAGTCTGTGAGCGAGGGATCGCTGCTGTCGAAGCCGGCACCCGCGCCCTCGTCCGCTGGTACCTCACTCGCACCGAAGACGAAGTCATCGCCGTACTCGTCGATCCCGCGCCGAACGCCCTGAGCGATTGCTGCCTGGGCGTACTGGCGGCGGATGATGTACGGGTCGGTCTTCAAGTCTCGGGCCCAGGAGAACATGATGCCCATCACGATGAAGGCAAACGGCAGCGCGGAGACGACCATGAGGGATTGCAGGCCCGAGAGAGCGTTGCGCCCGCCGGCAAGGAGCAGGGAGATCGCGATGAGGCTGAGTAGCAACCCCCATAGAATTGTGACCCACTTCGACGGCTCCGGCCGGCCCGCCTGTGACATTGACGCCATCACAATTGAGGCCGAGTCAGCTGCCGTGACGAAGAACACAACGACCGCGACCATCGCGATCACCGAGGTGACCATCGCAAACGGCAGGCGTTCGAGCAGCCTGAACAGCACCTCTTCGCCCGAGCCGCCGGTCTGAAGATCCTCACCGCCAAGGGTCATCGAGATCGCGGTGCCACCGTAGATGACGAACCAGGCGATCACGATCGCCGAGGGTACGAGCACGACCGTCGTCACGAACTCGCGCAGGGTGCGGCCGCGAGAGATCTTCGCGATGAACATGCCAACGAACGGGGTCCAGGAAACCCACCATGCCCAGTAGTAGGTCGTCCAGCTCGCGAGGAACTCGGCGGTCTCGGGCCCCTGATTCGGGTTGCGGGAGAGCATCGCTGGGAGCTGCCCCAGGAACTCGACGAGCGAGGAAGGGAGGAAGTTCAGGATGTAGATCGTCGGCCCGGCGACGAGCACGAACAGGCCGAGCGCCCCGGTGAGGATCATGTTGAGATTGGAGAGCCGCCTGATGCCCTTCTTCACGCCGGACACCGCTGACGCGATAAAGAGCGAGGTGAGGATCGCGATGGCGCCGACGAGGAAGGTGTTTCCCATCGGGCCAAGACCGGTGACCATGCGGAAGCCGCTCTCGATCTGCAACGCCCCGATCCCGAGCGAGACGGCGGTTCCGAACAGCGTGACGATGATCGCGAAGACGTCGATGATGCGGCCCAACACACGGTGGCTGCTGCCTGGGAACACGGGTTCGAAGAGCGCCGAGATGAGCGGGGCGCGGCCGCGGCGGTACGCGCTGTAGGCGATGGCGCCGCCGACGAGGGCGTAGAACGCCCAGGCGATCGGGCCCCAATGCAGCACCGTTTGTGCGAGCGCGGGGAGCGCTGCTTCTGGGGTTCCCGCAGCTGCGTCGATCCCGGGAGCGGGGGTGAGGAAGTAGGTGAGCGGCTCGAGCGGTCCGTAGAACAGCAGGCCGATGCCAAGCCCGGCCGCGAAGAGCATCGACACCCAGGAGGCGGTGGAGAACTCGGGCTCCTCGTCGTCCGCTCCGAGGCGGATGCCGCCTGTGCGGCCGTAGCCCACGACGAGCATAAAGAGGGCGACCGCGACCGCGAGCGCCCCGAACATCCAGCTGAAGTGTTCCGTGACCCACGCGAGCGATGCCGCTCCGACATCCGCAAGTGTGTCGGGTGCGATGAACGCCCATGCTATGACGCCGACCGTGAGTGTGAACGTCGTGCCGAGCACGACTCTGTTCGTCGGGAAGCTGAGCCCCGTCTGTTCAACGCCGATTCCGGGCAAGAGGCCCGGGTGGGGAAGGGGAGGGGGCGTCGGCTCGGTGATCTTGCGCGTGCGTGGCCCGGGATGCTCGGAATCAGGCATGGTGCTCGGTGTCTCCTTTACTCCGCCGTGAAGGCGGCCGTGGGGTTACGGTTCCAAGTTACTGTCCGTTCCGGGCGCCGGATAGGGCCAAGCCGGATGCGCTACACAAGTAGCATAGGTTCTTCCTGTGCGCGATAGGTGAGGCGCGCCCGTGCCGCGTTATGTGTCCACTCGATGAACGGGAGCCGTCGGGCAGGGGAGGCTTCGTGTCTCCGAGGGGGAGAGCGGCCCAGCGCTGGGAGCATGAGGTGAGTGATCGCCGCACGAGAGGCGGCAAGCGGAAGGGGTGGCAGATGGGCGAGACGGGGGCGGGGGCTTCGGGGCCTTCGGGTGGGCGGAACGGGTCGCCGCGCGAGGTCTTCACGGCCTTTCTCAAGTTGGGGCTCGTCTCGTTTGGCGGGCCAACCGCGCACATCGGCTACTTTCGCTCTGAGTTCGTCGCACGACGAAAGTGGCTCTCTGACGCTGCCTTTGGTGAGCTTCTCGCGCTCTGCCAAGTCCTGCCTGGCCCAGCTTCGAGCCAACTCGGGCTCGCAATCGGGTTGCGGCGCGGGGGAGCCTGGGGTGCAGCCGCCGCGTTCCTCGGCTTCACCGCACCCTCTGTCGCCATCATGCTGGGTTTCGCCCTCGGCGCGGAGGCGTTTGACGGGCCGCTGCTTCGCGCGGTGACGGCGGGCCTGACCTCGGTCGCCGTAGCTGTCGTGGCGCACGCGGTCTGGGGCATGCGGCCCGCACTCCTCACGGGATGGATCTCCTGGGTGATTGCAGCGGCAGCGCTGTTGCTCGTTGCCACCTGGGGGCATCCGGCTGCGCATCCGGCGGCGATTGCCTGTGGCGCGGCCGCGGGCTGGTTCTGGCACCGGGTGCACGCGAGGGGCGCGCGGCCGGTTGAGGTCGAGCCTAGAGGCGGTGTTGGCGGCGGTGGCAGGGGAGGGGTGCCTGTGTGGGCGGGAATCTGCGCGCTTGCCGCTCTGCTTGCGGTTCTCGTGGGCCCCCCGCTGATGCTCCTCGCGGTGCCGGGCGGTACTGGCGTTGCGGCCGGGGTGGCCGGGACGGAAGCGAGCGGGGGACTCGTCGGCCTGAGCTCACTTATCGACACGTTTGCCCGGGCTGGCGCGCTCGTGTTCGGCGGTGGTCACGCGGTACTTCCGCTACTGGAATCGGGAACTGTCGCTCCGGGCTGGGTGGCGCCGAGCGACTTCCTTGCGGGCTACGGACTCGCGCAGGCGGTTCCAGGCCCAATGTTCAGTTTCGCCGCGTACCTTGGGGCGATTTCTGTCGTGGGGCCAGGGGGAGTGCTTGGCGGGCTCATCGCCGTGGTCGCAATCTTTGCTCCGGGCTTTCTGCTGCTCGTCGGGGTGCTTCCGTTCTGGAACACACTGCGCACGCGCCCAGGGCTTGACGCTGCGTTCCGTGGCGCTGGGGCGGCAGTCATGGGGGTGCTCGTGGCGGCGCTGTGCGGGCCAGTCGCCGCTGGCGGACTGACCTCGTGGCCCGCGGCCGGTCTTGCAGTCGTCACCTTGGCTCTACTAATGCTCAGAGCCCCTTCGTGGGCTGTCGTGCTGCTTGGCGCGGGGGCCGGGATCGGGGCGTTTGCTCTCGGAGTCTCACTGTAGGTGGCGGGGCGGACGCTCAGGCGCGCGCTGGGCGAGAGGCACACCCGCCACGTGCTTCTCGCGCCCATCTCGGCATGGGCTGACATAATATAGATTATCGGCGTGCGGGCGAAGCGGGGACTTGTGCGAGGTTGGGATCGTTTCCGGCGCAGTGCAGCTGGGCGCGCGGGGCGCCTTCTACAGGCGGTGCGTCGTTCTGCCTGCGGTGCGCCGTTCTGCCTGCGGTGCGCCATTCTGCCTGGCATCGACGCGGCGTATGTCGCATCGCCAGGGAGTTCTGCATTGGTGATGCGGATCACAGACGAAAGGCGCGAGCCGCGAGGCTGCCGAGTCAGCTTTGCGGTCGGTCGAGTCTTGCTGTCCAGGATTGGATGGGTCCGCCGTCGCGCCCCGGGATCTTTCCGACGGCCTCGCCAGTGTATGTGAAACCGCTGCGTTCGATGGTGCGCAGCGACCCGACGTTGCCAATCCTCGCCTCCCAGCCCACGGATGGGATGTCGGTCCGCTCAAAAGCGGCGGCCGAGACGAGGTCGACGCAAGCTGACATAATTCTACGCCCGCGGTGCGGTTCCCCGAGCCAGTAGCCAAGCATGCCGCTCGGAAGCCTGATCCCGATCACGCCAAGCAGCGGGCCATGGGCGTCCTCTCGGATCGCCCATGTCCACTCCGAGCCCTCTGCCCACGCCTGCGGCGCGTACTCCTCAATGAACGACTGGGCGTCGGCGAGCGTGTAGGGCCACGGCGTCGCCATGAACTCTTCGAAGACAGGGTCGGCACAGTAGCGGGCGACGTCGGGCGCATCAGCGGGCTTGAGTTCGTTGAGGGTGAGCCCACTCCCCTGCAGTTCGAACGGTTCCACAGTCACCCTCCTTTGGGCGAGTACGCTAGCACGGCGAGGCGAAGCAGCGAGTGTGCCGCGAGCAGCGACAGCGCAACGCAGCCCAGCTGCCCGGCGTTGAGCATCATGTCTGTATTGCCTGACTGCCAGGCGATGACGGTGAGCACAATTGCCACGCCGACCGTGAGCCAGCCACCGATCACGAGGGCAATTGACGCCGTTCGCAGCAGCCACACACTCGGCGGGCGCTGCAGCGGCGTGAGCATGGTGACAGCCGCGAAGCCTGCGCCAGCGAGCGCGAGCGCTCCGAGCACGTCGCTCGGGCGGTGCCAGCCGTAGCCGAGTAGCTGCCAGCTCACGATGCTGAGCAGCACCGCTCCCCCGACCGCGCCCAGTGCCTGGAGGCGGCGTGGCAGCGCAAATACTGCGGCGCCGACGACCGTCGCAAAGACCGTCATGTGTCCGCTGGGGAACGTGTTCTCGGCCGCGAGCGTCAGGAAGTCAGGCCGCCCCAGCACCTCCGATTTCAGTAGCTGCGAGGCGACGATCGCCACCGCGGGCACGAGCGTCACGGTCAGCGCGCGAGCGATCCCGTGCACCCACAGCGCAATGAGCCCGAGACCGACTAGCGCGACGGCGATCGCGAACGGCGAGACCAGGCTCAGTGGTGCCGGCGGGTGCGTGTTGAAGTCAGACCCCTGCAACACGTGATCCTCAACGGCTTGGCCCGTGGAACTCAGTACGCCGAGGATGTAAGCGCCGGCCCCAATGATCAGCCAGAACAGCAGGATCCAGAGGACGCGCAGGCGCCGGTGCGCCGTCGAAGCGATCGGGATACTCACGCGCCAACTCCCCCCGCAGCGACAGCCGCGGGCGATGCGGGCTGTGACGCGCGCTGATCCCCCGTGCGTACGGCCCACAGCGCGAGGGCTGCAGCGGTGGCGACGTTCAGCGAATCGACGCCGTGCTCCATCGGGATGAGTACGGTGCGTGAGGCAGACGCGAGCGCGCGCCGAGAGAGGCCCGGCCCCTCGGTTCCGAACATGATCGCGAGGCGCTCGGGAAGATCCTGAACGAAGTCCGCGAGATCCTCCGCGTCGTCCCGCAGCGCGAACGCGGTGAGGTCGTAACCGAGCTCGCGAAAGAGCGGCCCGGCCTCGCGCCAATCCGGCAGCCGCGCCCACGGCACCTGCAGCACCGCGCCCATGCTCACTCGCACCGCCCGCCGGTACAGCGGGTCAGCGCAACCCGGAGTCAGCAGCACCGCGTCTGCGCCGAGCGCGGCGGCCGACCTGAAGACGGCGCCAACGTTGGTGTGGTCGGCGAGATCTTCAAGCACGACGACGCGAGACGACGCGCGAAGCAGTTCGGCCGGGTCAAGCGGCGCGGGGCGGTGCATCGACGCGATCGCGCCGCGGTGCATGTTGAACCCGGTGAGCTGCTCGAGCTGCTCGGGCAGCCCGATGTAGACGGGCACGTCGGGGTACGCGTCGAGGGCGGGCCCGACGCGCTTGAGCCACTCCTCGACCATCAACAACGCCCTGGGTCGGTGGCCCGCGCGCAGTGCGCGCTCGATCACCTTCGGCGACTCCGCGAGGTACAGGCCTTCAGCCGGCTCACGGACACGCCTCAGCGCGACATCTGTGAGCTGGGTGAAATCTGCGAGCTCGGGGGCGGTGATGTCATAGATGTGAACAATTCTCACGCGGTGGGCTCCGAAGGCGTAGCGGGGTCGGTCTGAAGAAATTGGGCAATCCGCGACACCGTGTCGTCGACGGCTTCGTAGTGCACGAGATGACCGGTGCCGGGGAGGATCAGGAGGTCCGAGCCAGCAATCATTCGCCGCAGGTCGAGCTGCTTTGAGAGCGGCGTAATGTCGTCCTTCTCCCCCGCGATGATCAGCGTCGGCATCGAATACGCGCCCGCGAACTCGGCGACCGTGTGAGACACCGAGGCGCGAAAGGCCTCGAGGAGCGAGCGGGAATCACTGAACGACGAAAAGTACCTGTCGTGCTGGTCGTGAATCCATGCCCTCAGCTCACGGTCACGGGTCTTCGCCATGACCTCGCTCATGCCGCGCACGATGAGCTTGTTGCCCAGCAGCGACTTCGCGGCACCCTCGGGTAGTGCGTTCGCGGCCCGGTAGTACCCGATGGCGAGCTGGGTGAGAGCGGCCTGCGGGCCCTCGAGCGCCGGCGCCGAGATCGGATTGATGAGGATCGTGCGGCTCGAGTCGGCGCCCTGCGCCAGCCCAGCGCTGACGACGAGCGAGCCAAACGAATGGCCGAGAATGACGGCCCCGGTTGGCGCGACTTCCCTGGTGAACGCGACGAGCCAGTCGCCGAACGCGGCGAGGTCATGCGCACGGCCAGGCAGTGCCGGGGTCTCACCGAAACCTGGGAGATCGGGGACGTGAAACGCGAACGAGGGCACGGCGGCCGCAAGCCCCTCCGCGATTCCCTGCAAGCCGTGGTGATCGCCGCGGAAGCCGTGGACAAGGATCACGGGCGCGCCAGCGGGGTCGCCAAACACCCAGTCTCGGGTGTCGATTCCGAGGGTGGGTATGAGGTGAGGCGGGTGATCTGTCAGCGGGTGATCTGGCAGCGGGTGATTTGGCACAGAGTAGATGCTACCGGGCTGCGCCTGGCACTCCTCTGCACACGCGCCGGGTGTGCGCTGGAAGCGTATGCGCCACTCCCGCCTCGGCAGGGCTGTGGCATCGTCGGTGGCCCTCGGTACTATCAATACAGGCGAAAGGATCACCGTGAACGACCCACTCCCCCTCTGGGCGGCCCAGCTTGCAGTGTTTGACACCGAGACGACGGGCGTCGAGACAGACACCGCCCGCATCGTGAGCGCAACGCTCGCGATCCTTGGCGAAAACGGCGAGATCTCGGAGCGCTACGACTGGCTGCTCAACCCGGGCGTCGAGATTCCTGACTCTGCCGTTCGCGTGCACGGCATCACCACGGAGGTGGCGAGGTCGAGCGGCATCGACGCGGCCGTTGGCATCGCGCAGATCACCGAGCGCATCGCGCAGCTGATCGAGCGTGGACTTCCGCTCGTCGTGTACAACGCGCCCTACGACCTATCGCTGCTCACGGCTGAGCAGCGGCGCTACAGCGTGCAGGGCGCAGCGATCGCACCCGTGCTCGACCCGCTCATCATCGACAAGCAGCTCGACAGGTTCCGCAAGGGCAAGCGAACCCTCGTCGCGGTGGCTGAGCACTACGGCGTTGAGCTCGGAAACGCGCACGATGCGGGAGAAGACGCGATCGCGTCTGGGAAGGTCATGCAGCACCTCGCGCGGAAGTACCAGGCGAAGCTGCCCGATGACCTGGAAGCGATCCACGCGGCGCAGGCGCAGTGGGCCCGCGCGCAGGCCGAGAACTTCCAGGAGTACATGCGTCGAGTGCGCGACCCCAACTTCGTGGCTGACGGTGCGTGGCCGGTGCGCGGCTAGCGGGCACGGCCCTCACAGCCTCCCCGGGCGAAACGGCCCGACATGCGGAAAGGGCGGGCGATCCTTATGAGGATCGCCCGCCCTTTCGCGAAGTTAGGCTGCTTACGCGCCGAACGACTTGAAGCGCTGGTTGAACTTCTCGACGCGGCCGGCCGAGTCCATGATGCGCTGCTTGCCCGTGTAGAACGGGTGCGAAGCGCTCGAGATTTCAACGTCGAGCACCGGGTAGGTGGCGCCGTCGAGCTCGATGGTCTTGTCGCTCGTGAGAGTCGAACGCGTGAGGAAGGTCTCCCCCGACGCAAGGTCGCGGAACACGATGGCGTTGTACTCGGGGTGAATCTCGGTCTTCATGACTGTCCTTCGATAATGTTGCGTCTCGCTGATTCGGCGGAATGGCCGAACGCAGAAGTCTTGCGGCGTCACCGCACCAAGGATCAATATTAGCAGATCGAATCGGCCGATGCCGACCTTGGGGTGTGTTGGCGCCCGCGTGTCGGGTGAAAAAGTGGCTAGACGGCGGCTGAGCGGGCCTTTGCCGCGTACCGGCCGCCGGCCTCAGTAAGCTCGAACGGCATTCCGAACGTCGCTTCGAGATTTTCGGCGGTGAGCGTCTCAGCGATCGGCCCAGCGGCCTGCACCTTCCCGCCGCTCACCAGCATGACGTGCGTGAATCCCGGAGGGATCTCTTCGACGTGGTGCGTCACCATCACCATTGCCGGCGAATAGGGTGACTGCGCGAAGCCCGAGAGCATCTGCAGGAGGCGCTCGCGGGCGCCAAGGTCGAGGCTCGCGCTGGGTTCGTCGAGCAGCAGCAGCTCGGGGTCGGTCATGACCGCTCGGGCGATGAGCGTGCGCTTACGCTCGCCATCAGAGAGCGTGCCGAAGGGCTGGTCTGCGAGCTCTAGGAGGTCCCACTCGGCGAGCACGCGGTCCGCCTGCCGCACGTCGATCGCGTCGTACTCTTCGTTCCAGCGGCCCTCGACCGAGTACGCGGCGGTGAGTACGACATCACGCACGATCTCGTTTGGCGGGATGCGCCGTGCGGTTGCGCTCGACACAAAACCCAGGCGCGCGCGCAGTTCGAAGATGTCGACCTTGCCGAGGCGGTGGCCGAGCACATCGACGGTGCCGGTCGTCGGGAAGTCGTTCGCCGTGACGAGCTTCAAAATCGTCGTCTTTCCCGCACCGTTCGGGCCGAGGATGACCCACCGCTCGCTGTCATCGACCTGCCAGTTCACGCTGTCAAGGATCGGTCGGCGATTTCGGATGTAGCTCGCGTCGGTGAGGCTCAGCACGGTCGTCATGCCCCTAAGCCTATCTCTAGACTGGAGCCATGAGCGTTACCCCACTCGTCGTTCTCGACTGCGATTCCACGACCATCCAAGACGAGGTCATTGAGCTTCTCGCCGACGCCGCGGGAACGCGTGAACTCGTCGCTGAGGTGACCGAGCGCGCGATGCGTGGCGAGCTTGATTTCGCCGAGAGCCTCGCGGAGCGGGTGGCGACCCTTCGCGGTACGCCAGACTCTGTCTTCGCGCAGGCGTACGAGCGGGTTCGCCTCTCCCCCGGCATCAGGGAGCTCATCAGCGCGGTGCACGAGCGCGGCGGCAAGGTCGGCGTGGTGTCGGGCGGGTTCCACGAGGTGCTCGACCCGCTCGCGGAGGATCTCGGGCTCGATTTCTGGCGAGCGAACAGGCTCGAGGTCGCTGACGGCGAGCTCACGGGTCGCACCGTTGGCCCAGTGATTGACGCGGAGGCGAAGGCCGTCGCGCTCGCCGAGTGGGCCGAGGCGAGCGGGATCCCGCTCTCAGCGACCGTCGCGATCGGCGACGGCGCGAACGATCTGAAAATGATGGCTGTCGCGGCGATCGGTGTCGGATACAACGCGAAGCCCGTAGTTCGCGAGCAGGCCGACGTCGCGATCGAGGGCGACCTCGGTCAGGCGATCGCGCTGCTGGACCGCCTGACCGACTAGCGACGGTTAGTGGCCCATCCCGAGGCCACCGTCGACGGGGATCACGGCACCCGAGATGTAGGCCGCGTCATCGCCGGCGAGGAACGAGGCTGCGCCCGCGATCTCCGCGACCTGGCCGAAGCGGGCCGCCGGGATCGACGCGAGGTACTGCTGCTGCTGCGCCTCGGGAAGCACGGCAGTCATGTCGGTGTCGATGAAGCCCGGCGCGATCACATTCGCGGTGATGCCGCGGCCGCCAAGCTCACGGGTGAGCGACCGGGCGAACCCGACGAGCGCCGCCTTCGATGACGAGTAGTTGATCTGCCCGGCAGAGCCGTAGAGCCCCACGACCGACGAGATCAGGATCACGCGGCCGAAGCGCTGCTTGAGGAGCCCCTTCGACGCCCGCTTCACGACACGGAACGTTCCGGTGAGGTTCGTGTCAATCACCTCAGTGAAGTCCTCTTCCGACATGCGAAGCAGCAGCGTGTCGCGCGTGATGCCCGCGTTCGCGACGACGACCTCGACGGCGCCGAGCTTCTCCTCGACCTCGGTAAAGGCCCTGTCGATCGAGGCCGAGTCGGTCATTTCGGCACGAACTGTCAGGGCGCCCTCGGGGCCTTCGCCCGACCGGGAGGTGACGGCGACGCGGTGGCCGTCCGCGATCATGCGCTCTGCGATTGCATAGCCGATGCCGCGGTTGCCGCCGGTGATGAGGACGGTGCGTGGGGTGGTGCTTGCGTTCATGGGGTTCAGCCTAGCGAATGGCGTATCCACCGCTCCGTTACCCTGCGGCGATCCTCAGGCAGCGTGCCCGCCAAAGACGTAAACTGAGGGATGTTGTAAATGAGGGAGCCGATGCCAAAAAAGAGCGGCGCGACGCCGAGCTACAGGGTCACCTCGGCCGGGGTGAACCCGACCGAGGACCGTGCTCACCGCATGAAGATGTACTTCATCGCCATGACCCTCCGCTTGGCATGCGTGCTGTCGCTCTTCTGGGTGACCGGGTGGTGGCTCGTCTTTCCTATCGTCGGCGCCATTGTGCTTCCCTGGTTCGCCGTGATGGTCGGAAACGCGGTCGCCCACGGCGGCGAGGAGACTGTCTCGACACCTGACCCGCTGGAGCTCGCTCCAGGCTACGCTGAGGACGCGCCCGAGGCTGCCCATGACGCAGCGAGCGAGCTGCTCATCGTCGACGTCGAGCCCGTGCGGCGGTCGACTCCGGGCGCGGAGCAGCTGCCCGACGCAGATGAGCCCCGGGAGGAGCGCGCATGACGATTTCTGGTTTGAGCCTCGGGGCGCCGCTCGAGCATCGGCACACTTGCTCCCGTGCCGGGTGCCGTGATGAGGCAGCGTGGGCGCTCAGGTGGCGCAACCCCAAAATTCACACCGCAGACCGCCGCAAGACCTGGCTGGCCTGCGACGAGCACCGCGAGGTGCTTTCCGCATTTCTCACCGACCGGAGCTTTCCGCTCGAGGTTGTTTCTGTAGGAGAGCTCGATGACTGAGACACGTGTCGGCTGGTCGTTTCTGTATTCGAAGCGGTGGATCGGGTACTTCGCGCTCTTCGCGGTGTTCGCGATCGCGTGCGTGTACCTCGGGAACTGGCAGTTCGATCGCCGCGCGCAGGCGCGGGCGGAGATCTCACGGATCGACCGGAACTACGGCGCCGACCCCGTGCCCCTCGCCGAAGCGCTCCCCGACCCCGCTGGCTTCGACGTCGACGAGCACAAGTGGCTGACCGTCACGCTCGAGGGCAGCTACGAAGACAGCGCGGTGCTGTCACGGAACCGGCCGGGGCCGCAAGGCGTCGGCGCAGACATGATCGTCCCGTTCCGCACGACCGAGGGCCGGGTCTTCTTTGTTGACCGCGGGTGGATCCCGGCGAGCGGCACCGACATCGAGAACGCCTTCAAGACGCTGCCGCAGCACCCCAGCGGCACCGTCGAGGTCACCGTCAGGCTGCGAGCGAGCGAGCCCGAGGTCGACGGCAGAAGCTCTGCCGGGCGCACAGTCGCGAGCATCAATGTCGCTGAGATCGCCGACGTCACCGGGGTCTCGGGCGAGATCTATTCCGGCGCCTACGGCATGCTGGTTTCAGAGGAACCCGCCGCAGAACACGGCGTCCTGCCCCCGAAGCCTGAGCGTGACGAGGGGCCGCACCTGTCGTACGCGCTGCAGTGGTACGTCTTCATCCTCATCGCTGCCATCGGCGTGACCTATGCGGCACGCCAGGAGTACAAGAACCTGAACGCCGGCAGCGACGAGGTGCTCGAAATGGAAAAGAAGTCGCGGGCGCGCAAGCGGCGGCGCGGTCCGACCGATGCCGACGTGGAGGACGCGCTGCTCGATGCGTAGCACCCGCTCGTTCCCGCGGGTCGGTGGCGCTGGCGTTGGCCTGGCGCTCGTCGCCGCGATTCTGCTTGCTGGCTGCGCCCCCGAACCAGACCCGGTCGCCGCGAGGGACGCGCTGAAAGAGGTCACCGCTGAGCCCGTGGCACCCGAAGCCGTTGACGAGTACAGCGTGGCCGAGCGTCCCGAGCCGATCGTCGACCCGCTCGAGTGCTCCCCCTACCTCGTGATCACCGCGCGCGGAACGGGCGAGCCGAAGCGCAAGCAGCTGCTCGGCCCCGTCGCGAGGGCCATCGAGAGCGCCCGGCCGGATGAGACCGAGCGCCTCGACCTCGACTACCCGGCCGACACGGAGATCAACGCTGGTGCGACACTCGGTGCGCGAACCCTCATCGATACGCTCAACGTCCAAGCGGAGGCCTGCCCAGAGCAGCGGACAATTCTGCTCGGCTACTCGCAGGGCGCGCTCGTCATCGGCGACGCCCTCGCCTCACCCGAGGCGCGGCTCGTCGGTGCAACCGTCGGAGACGTTTCAGAGGCGGCGGCCGAGCGGGTGCTCGCCGTCGTGCTCTACGGGAACCCGCGCTTTGTCGGCAGCGACCCGACCGGCTACGGAAGCTTCTCACCCGAAGTGAACGGCCTCCTCCCCCGGCCGCCGGGCAGCTTCGCTCGCTTCGAAGACCGGATGCGGGATTATTGCGTCGCCGACGACTTCATCTGTCAGTCGACGCTCTCGCTCGAGGAAGCCGGTCACGTTGCCTACTACGAGAACGGGATGCAGAGCGACGGAGCCGCGTACGTCATCACCCGTCTCGGCCCGCCCGCGAAACCCGCCGACACGGATGAACGGGCAAGCGCGGACGCTCAAGCGGACGCCGAGAAACAAGCAGGCGCCGAGAAACAGGCAGCGGAGGGCTAGGCGAGCTCGATAAGCTCGAGGTACTCCTTCGACCAGTGATCTTCCGTGCCCTCGGGCATGATGAGCACGCGCTCGGGGTTCAACGCCTCGACGGCCCCCGGGTCGTGCGACACGAGCACGACGGCGCCAGTGAAGTGCGCGAGCGCGTCGAGGATCTCGAGGCGGCTCGCCGGGTCGAGGTTATTCGTCGGCTCGTCGAGCAACAGCACGTTCGCGCTCGACACGACGAGCTTCGCGAGCGCGAGTCGCGTCTTCTCGCCGCCAGAGAGCACCCCGGCCGGCTTCAGCACGTCGTCGCCGGTGAACAGGAAGGAGCCGAGCACCTTGCGTGCCTCGGTCTCAGTGAGGTGCTGCGACACGGAGACCATGTTCTGCAGCACGCTCGCTTTCACGTCGAGCGTCTCGTGCTCCTGCGCGTAGTAGCCGACCTTCAGGCCGTGACCGGCCACGATCGTGCCCGTGTCGGGCTCGTCCACCTGCGCGAGGATGCGCAGGAGCGTCGTCTTACCCGCGCCGTTGAGGCCAAGGATCACGACCTTCGAGCCCCGGTCGATCGCGAGGTCGACGCCCGCGAAGATCTCAAGCGAACCGAACGACTTCGAGAGCCCCTCAGCCATGATCGGCGTCTTGCCGCACGGCGCCGGGTCCGGGAATCGGAGCTTCGCGACGCGATCCACCTGGCGCTCTTCCTCGAGGCCGGCGAGCATCTTGTCGGCGCGCGCGACCATCTGGTGCGCGGCCGCTGCCTTCGATGCCTTCGCGCCGAAGCGCGCGGCCTGATCCTTCAGGGCGGAGGCCTTCTTCTCGACGTTTGCGCGCTCCTTGCGGCGGCGTTCCTCGTCCGCTGCGCGCTGGCGCTGGTACAGCTTCCAGCCCATGTTGTAGACGTCGATGACCTGCCGGTTCGCGTCGAGGTAGAAGACACGGTTCACCGTCTCCCCAACGAGGTCAATGTCGTGCGAGATGATGATGACGCCGCCCTTGTAGTTCTTCAGGAACTCGCGGAGCCACACGATCGAGTCGGCGTCGAGGTGGTTCGTCGGCTCATCGAGGATCATGGTGTCGGCGTCCGAGAACAGGATCCGGGCGAGCTCGATGCGGCGGCGCTGGCCGCCGGAGAGCGTCTTCAGCGGCTGGTCGAGGATCCGGTCAGGCAGGCCGAGGTTGTGGGAAATCGACGCTGCCTCAGCCTCGGCGGCGTACCCGCCGAGCGCCTGGAACCTGTCAGTCAGATTCCCGAAGCGCTTCATCGCCTTCTCAGCGACCTTCGGATCGGCCGAGCCCATCTCCTCAGAGGCCTTCGCGATGTTCTTGTTCAGGGTGCCGAGTCCGCGGGCATCGAGAATCCGGTGCCGCGCGAGCTGCTCGGGATCGCCGGTGCGCGGATCCTGCGGGAGGAATCCGAGCTCGCCCGTGATCTTCACCGACCCCTCGGCGGGCTGCAGCTCCCCTGACAGGGTGCGGGTGAGGGTCGTCTTACCCGCACCGTTGCGCCCGACGAGACCGATCTTGTCGCCCGGGTGCACGCGGAACGAGACCTCGCCCATGAGGCGTCGCGCGCCAACGTCGATGGCGAGGTCTTCAACAACAATCACGGGTACTCTCCTGAACTGAGTCGGCCCGGCGTTCGCAGGGCAACCTATCCAGTCTACCCGAGTCGGTAGCGCCGCATCTCTGAGGGCGAAACCTGGGTTGTGGCGGTCCCTGGACGCAAAAAGCGGGTGCCGTCAGAACCGTAAAGGTCTGGCGACACCCGCTCTCGGAGGCGAGAATCAGATGTTGAAGCCCAGGGCCCGCATCATCTCACGCCCATCGTCCGTGATCCGCGCCGGCGTCCACGGCGGCATCCACACCCAGTTGATGCGGAAGGCCGCAACGAGGCCGTCGAGGGACTCGGCGATGTCGTTCTCGATCACGTCGGTGAGGGGGCAGCCCGCGCTCGTGAGCGTCATCGAAATGACGAGCGCATCGTTCTCTTCGTCGTACGCGAGATCGTAGATGAGGCCGAGGTCGACGATGTTCACGCCGAGCTCGGGGTCGGAGACGTTCTTCAACGCCTCGACCGCCTGCTCCCGGAAGTCAGGATCGATCGATACGGGTGCGGCAGCGACGGCGGTCGCCTCCGCTCCCGTCTCGGTGGTGGTCTCTTCACTCATGTGAGTAGCCTACGCCCTTTGACCTAGGCGTCAACGAGGAAGCGGTCGTAGCCCTCCGCCTCGAGACGATCGGCGAGCTCGGGGCCACCCTGCTCGGCGACGCGGCCGTTCACGAACACGTGCACGAAGTCGGGCTTGATGTAGCGGAGGATACGCGTGTAGTGCGTGATGAGCATGACGCCGAGGCCGGTTGCATCCTTCGCGCGATTGACGCCCTCAGACACGATCTTCAGCGCGTCAACGTCAAGGCCCGAGTCGGTCTCGTCGAGCACCGCGAACTTCGGCTTCAGGAGCTCAAGCTGCAGGATCTCGTTGCGCTTCTTCTCGCCACCCGAGAAGCCCTCGTTGACGTTACGCGATGCGAAGGACTCGTCCATGCGGAGGTTCTTCATTGCGTCGCGGACCTCGCCCATCCAGCTGCGGATAGCGGGCGCCTCGCCGTCGATCGCGGTCTTCGCGGTGCGGAGGAAGTTCGCGTTCGTCACGCCGGGGATCTCGACGGGGTACTGCATCGCGAGGAACAGGCCTGCCTGTGCGCGCTCGTCGACCTCCATCTCGGTGACCTCGACGCCGTCAAGCAGGATCGAGCCGCTCGTGACCTCGTAGCGCGGGTGGCCAGCGATGGCGTACGCGAGGGTCGACTTGCCCGAGCCGTTGGGGCCCATGATTGCGTGGGTCTCGCCCTGCTTGAGGGTGAGGTTCACGCCCTTGAGGATTTCCTTGGCGCCCTGGTCAGTCTCAACGCTGACGTGCAGGTCCTTGATCTCGAGAACGGAGCTCATAGTTCAATCTCTTTCGTAACAGTGGGGTCAATAAAGATGTCGCCGTCTTCGATCTCGACGACGTAAACGGGTACCGGCTCGTACGCCGGAAGGTTCAGTGGCTTGCCGGTGCACAGCGAGAACGCGGAGCCGTGGGCCCAGCACTCAAGCGTGTCGCCGTCAACGAAGCCCTCGGAGAGGCTGATCTCTCCGTGGGTGCAGGTGTCGCCAATGGCGTGCACGTTGCCTTCGCCGTCGAGCACGACCGCCATCGGAACCCCGTCAAGGACGACCCTGGTGGCCTGATCCTGGACGAGGTCCGAGAGCGCAATCGCTTTCTGTCGTGCCATTACGCAAGCACGCTCTGCTCGAGCTCGGACTCGATCGCCGCCTGGAGGCGCTCCTCGATCTGCTCGTTGCCGATGCGCTGAATGACGTCGATGAGGAACCCGCGAACGACGAGCTTACGAGCCTCGTCCTCGGAGATGCCGCGGCTCTGGAGGTAGAAGATGTGCTCTTCGTCGAACCGGCCGGTGGTCGACGCGTGGCCGGCACCCTCGATGTCGCCGGTCTCGATTTCGAGGTTCGGGATCGAGTCCGCTCGCGTGCCCTCGGTGAGGGTGAGGTTGCGGTTCTCCTCGTAGCTGTCGGTGCCGGTGGCGACGCGACGAATGAGCACGTCACCGATCCACACCGCGCGCGCGCCCTCGCCCTGCAGCGCGCCCTTGTAAGCGACGCGGCTGCGGGTGTGGGGAGCGTTGTGGTCGATGTAGACCTGATGCTCGAGGTGCTGGCCAGCGTCGGCGAAGTACGCGCCGTAGGCCTCGCCGTTCGCGCCCTGGCCGTCGAGGTGGATCGACGGGTTGACCCGGACGATCTTCCCGCCGAGCGAGACCACGATGTGCTGGAGGTTGCCGTCACGGCCGACGGTCGCGTTGTGCGTTGCGACGTGGATCGCGTCGTCGTTCCACTCGTGGATCGAGACAACCTTGAGGGTCGCGCCGTCGCCGACGACGATCTCGACGGTCTCCGTGAGGTTCGCGTCGCCCGAGTTCTCGAGGATCACGACGGTGTCGGACTGCGGGGCAGCCTCGATGATCGTGTGCGCGGCGGCGGGCTCGCTCGTGAGCGCGGTGCGCTTCACGGTGACGGTCTGGCGCTCCTGGCTGGTGAGCAGGATCCGCTGCGCGGTGCCAACCTGGCCCCACGCGTTCGCGGCGGCCTGATCCTCTGGGAGGCCCGCGCGGCCGACGAGCTCCGAATCCATCGCGATGGTCGACACCTCGACGCCCTCGGCGTCAGAGATCTCGAGCGCGGAGTTCGAGTTCGCAAGCTCGCCGCCCGTAAGCGCCGTAATCTCAGCGACGGGGGTGAACTTCCAGTTGACCTCGCGGCCGGTGATTGCGGGGAAATCCGCGAGGTCGACGGACTTCAGGCGGTCCGAGCGGGTCTGCACCGGCGCGCGGTTGTCCCAGTCACCATCGCTGTGTGCCTTCGCACCGTGCTGTTCAGTTTGCAGCGTAGTCATCGTTAACCGACGGATCCTTCCATGCTCATCTCGATGAGTTTGTTCAGTTCGAGCGCGTACTCCATCGGGAGCTCGCGAGCGATGGGCTCAATGAAGCCGCGGACGATCATCGCCATCGACTCCTCTTCTGAGAGGCCGCGGCTCATGAGGTAGAACAGCTGCTCTTCGCTCACTCGTGTGACGGTCGCCTCGTGCGCGAGGGTCGCGTCATCGGTGCGGATGTCGATTGCCGGGTAGGTGTCAGAGCGCGAGATCGTGTCGACGAGCAGCGCGTCACAGACCACGGAGTTCGCGGCGTGATGCGCGTTCGCCTCGATGCGGACCTCACCACGGTAACCCGAGCGGCCGCCGCCGCGTGCGATCGACTTTGCGAGGATCGACGACTTGGTGTGCGGTGCGAGGTGAATCATCTTCGCGCCCGTGTCCTGGTGCTGGCCGGGGCCCGCGAACGCGACGGAGAGCGTCTCGCCCTTGGCGTGCTCGCCGGTGAGGAAGATCGATGGGTACTTCATGGTGTACTTCGAACCGATGTTGCCATCGACCCACTCCATGGTTGCGCCCTCTTCGGCGATTGCGCGCTTCGTGACGAGGTTGTACACGTTGCTCGACCAGTTCTGGATCGTCGTGTAGCGAACGCGGGCGTTCTTCTTCACGATGATCTCGACGACTGCCGAGTGCAGCGAGTCCGACTTGTAGATCGGGGCGGTGCAGCCCTCGATGTAGTGGACGTAGCTGTCCTCGTCGGCGATGATGAGCGTGCGCTCGAACTGGCCCATGTTCTCCGTGTTGATACGGAAGTAGGCCTGGAGCGGAATCTCGACGTGAACGCCCTTCGGGACATACACGAACGAACCGCCCGACCAGACGGCCGTGTTCAGCGCGGCGAACTTATTGTCGCCCGAGGGAATGACGGTGCCGAAGTACTCCTTGAAGATCTCAGGGTGCTCCTTGAGCGCGGTGTCGGTGTCGAGGAAGAGGACGCCCTGCTCCTCCAGATCCTCGCGGATCTGGTGGTAGACGACCTCCGACTCGTACTGAGCCGCGACGCCCGCGACGAGGCGCTGGCGCTCGGCCTCGGGGATGCCGAGGCGCTCGTAGGTTTCCTTGATTTCGTCGGGCAGCTCTTCCCAGGTCGTAGCCTGCTTCTCGGTCGAGCGGACGAAGTATTTGATGTTGTCGAAGTCGATCTCAGTGAGGTCTGCACCCCAGGTGGGCATCGGCTTGCGATCGAAGATTTGCAGTGCCTTCAGGCGGCGTTCAAGCATCCACTCGGGCTCATTCTTCAGCGCCGAGATGTTGCGAACCACCTCTTCACTCAGTCCACGCTGTGCCGTTTCGCCGGCTTCGTCGCTGTCGTGCCAGCCGAACTCGTATTGGCCGAGGCCTTCGAGCTCGGGGCGGTCGATCAGTACCTCAGGCATGATCTCTCCCTCTCTCTTTTCGCGCAACCAAGAACCAGTTCCCCAGGTGCTCTCGGATGGTTCTCTGCGATGGTGCAGTAGTCTGGGCGTCGGACAAACTTGACGCGCTGACGAATCGTCAGACGTTTTGATTAGCCGCACTAAACCACAGCTTCTGAGTCTACAGCCTTTCGCATAAAAACGGGCGAGACTGGCGAGTTTCACTGGGAGCTTAAAAGTTAAGGAGACCCCGTGTCAGGCGCAACAGGCGTGACCGCTACCCGTCCCGCTCGAACCCAGCTGCCACGCTTCCTGCCCTTCGCCGCATGGGCGTCGTTCGTGCTTAACGCCCTCATCATCGCGACGGGCGGTGCGGTTCGTTTGACTGGCTCGGGGCTGGGCTGCACCGAGTGGCCCCTGTGTACCCCGGGGTCGCTGATTCCGACGGAGGAGCTGTCGTACCACGCGCTCATCGAGTTCGGGAATCGGACGATCAGCGGGCCGCTACTTCTCGCCGGGCTTGCGGTTGTCATCCTCACGTGGCGCATCCGCGCAGAGCGCAAGGATCTCTTCGTGCTCTCCTGGATCGTGCTCAGCCTGGTACTCGTGCAGGCCGTTGTTGGCGGCGTGATCGTCTGGGAGGAGCTTGCGGCGGTACTCGTCGGCTTCCACTACACGGTCTCACTCATCATCGTGTGCATCGCGGCTGCGTACCTCACCCGCATGTACGAGGCGGGCGGCGCGCGCGAACGCGCCGTGCCGAAGGGCTTCGCGATCCTTACTCACGTGACCACGCTCGCGATGGCCGTCGTCATCGTCCTCGGTGTTATCACCACTGCGAACGGCCCCCACTCGGGTGACGAGAACGTCGTACGTGACGGTTTCGACGCGACGCTCCTCAGCCATCTGCACGCGTGGCCCGGCTACATCGCGTTCGCGCTCGTCCTTGCGCTCGTCGCGTGGGCCTACTCGAAGAAGCTCCGGCCACTCCCCTGGACCATTGCCCTGATCTCGATGCTCGTCGTCCAGATCTTGGTCGGTGTGTACCAGGCGCGCAACGGCCTTCCCCCGGTCTTCGTCGGCATTCACATGGTGCTCGCAGCGCTCACTGCCGCCACGATGACTGTCACGGTGCTGCGCCTCAAGCGCCCGGTCGCCGAGGGAGCACTCGCCGAATAGGCGCGTTCGCCCAGCTCAACGCTGGGCCGCGGGCGGGGCCCGCCGGGTAAAACGGGAGCCGCGCTAGAAGGGCAGCAGCGGGTCAACCGCGATCAAGATCGAGAGTACCGACAGGTACGCGATCGAACCGTGGAAGACACGCATCGGCTTGCCCTCCTGCCCGCGGATTGCGCTCGAGTACAGGCTGTGGGCCTCGACGATGAAGTAGCCGCCAACGATGAGCGCGCCGATCGAGTAGACCCAGCCCATGTCGGCGGCCGGGATGAGTAGCAAGCTCGACACCACTGTCGCCCACGCGTACAGGATGACCTGGAGCCCGACCGTGGTGCGGCCCCGAACGACGCCGAGCATCGGCACCCCCGCCGCCGCGTAGTCGTCGCGGTAGCGCATCGAGAGCGGCCAGTAGTGCGCTGGGGTCCAGAGGAAGATGATGAGGAAGAAGATCCATGCGGGCCAGTCGAGCGAACCCGTGACCGCAGCCCAGCCGATAAGCACGGGGAAACACCCGGCGATCCCGCCCCAGATGATGTTCTGTTCGCTGTGGCGCTTGAGCACGAGCGTGTAGATCACGACGTAGAAGAAGATCGCGGCGACCGACAGCGCTGCGGCGACCCAGTTCGTCGTGAGGTACAGCCAGGCGACCGAAAGCACTCCCAGCACCCACGCAAAGGTGAGCGCGCCGCGGTCCGAGATCTCGCCGGTGACGAGCGGCCTGCCCGCGGTTCGCTGCATCTTGCGATCCATGTCGCGGTCGATATAGCAGTTAAACGCGCCGGCTGAGCCGGCGCTCATCGCGCCGCCGATGAGTGTCGCGAGCACGAGCCACAAGTTCGGTAGCCCCCGCTCGGCGAGAATCATCGCCGGAACGGTGACGACGAGCAGCAGCTCCATCACCCGCGGCTTCGTCAGCGAGACGTACGCCTTCACGGTTCGGGAAAACGAGCGCCTCTGGACCGCGTCCGAAGCCTGGGCCGACTGAGAAATCTTCGTAGACATCGCGGCCATAGTACCCGGGCTATCGGTAGGATTGGTGGGAGTGCGTCAGAGGCGCACGGAATGCGCCAAGGGGCGCGCAAAACGTTTGCGGGAAAGGCAGGCCATTGGCTAACGGACTTGAGTGGACAGAGCTCGACGATCGCGCGGTAGACACCGCGCGGGTGCTCGCGGCAGACGCCGTTGAGAAGGTTGGGAACGGCCACCCGGGCACGGCAATCAGCCTGGCCCCCGTCGCGTACCTGCTGCACCAGAAGGTCATGCGGCACGACCCGAGCGACGCGAAGTGGATCGGCCGCGACCGGTTCATCCTCTCCGTGGGTCACTCGTCGCTCACCCAGTACGTACAGCTCTACCTCGGGGGCTACGGCCTCGAGCTCGACGACCTCAAGGCGCTCCGCACCTGGGGCTCGAAGACGCCCGGCCACCCCGAGTACGGCCACACCGACGGCGTCGAGATCACCACCGGCCCCCTCGGCCAGGGCCTGGCGTCGGCCGTCGGCTTCGCCTACGCCGCCCGCTACGAGCGTGGCCTGTTTGACCCCGAGGCCGCGCCCGGCACGAGCCCCTTCGATCACAACATCTACGTCATCGCAGGCGACGGCGACCTCCAGGAGGGTGTCACCGCCGAGGCTTCCTCGCTCGCGGGCCACCAGGAGCTCGGCAACCTCATCGCGATCTACGACTCGAACCAGATCTCGATCGAGGACGACACTGACATCTCGTTCTCCGAGGACGTGGCGATGCGCTACGAGTCCTACGGCTGGCAGGTCATCGAGGTCGACTGGAAGAAGACCGGCAACTACGTCGAGGACGTCGCCGAGCTGAACGACGCAATCGAGGCGGCGAAGGCCGAGACGACGAAGCCGTCGCTCATCATCCTGAAGACCATCATCGGATGGCCCTCCCCCGGCAAGCAGAACACGGGCGGCATCCACGGTGCCAAGCTCGGTGCTGAAGAACTCGCTGGCCTGAAGACCGCGCTCGGGTTTAACCCCGACGAGCACTTTGCCGTCGCCCCCGAGGTTGTCGCGCACTCCCGCAAGGCACTAGAGCGCGGCGCCGCGGGCCGAAAGGTCTGGCAGGAGTCGTTCGACGCTTGGGCCGCGCAGAACCCCGAGCGCAAGGCGCTGTTCGACCGCGTCGAGGCTCAGGAGCTCCCTGAGGGTGCGCTCGAGGCGCTCCCAACGTTTGAGCCCGGCGACAGCGTCGCGACCCGTTCGGCGAGCGGCAAGGTACTCGCGGCCCTTGGCCCGATCATGCCCGAGCTCTGGGGCGGCTCCGCCGACCTCGCCGGCTCGAACAACACCACGATCCCCGGTGTCCCGTCGTTTGTGCCCGCGAGCCACTCGACGAGCACCTGGTCGGGCGACCAGTACGGCCGCGTGCTGCACTTCGGCATTCGCGAGCACGCGATGGGTTCGATCCTCAACGGCATCCAGCTGCACGGCAAGACCCGCAGCTACGGCGGCACCTTCCTCATCTTCAGCGATTACATGCGCCCGGCGGTTCGCCTCGCGGCTCTCATGAACGTGCCGAGCATTTTCGTGTGGACGCACGACTCGATCGCGCTCGGCGAGGACGGCCCGACGCACCAGCCGATCGAGCAGCTCGCGACGCTGCGCGCGATCCCGAATCTTACGATGGTGCGCCCCGCAGACGCGAACGAGGTCTCGGTCGCGTGGCACGAGATCCTCACCCGCCACGAGGGCCCGACGGGCATCGCGCTCACCCGCCAGAACGTGCCGGTGCTCCCCCGCGGCGGTGAGTTCGCCTCGCACGAGGAAGCGGCCGACGGTGTGCGTCGCGGCGCGTACGTACTTGCAGACAGCGCGACGGGATCGCTCGATGTGATCCTCATCGCCACCGGCTCCGAGGTGCAGCTCGCCGTTGAGGCGCGCGAGCTCCTCGCCGCCGATGGCATTGGCGCGCGCGTCGTGTCCGCGCCTTCGCTCGAGTGGTTCGCCGAGCAGACCGACGAGTACCGCGAGAGCGTGCTGCCCGCCGCCGTCACCGCCCGCGTGAGCGTCGAGGCCGGCCTCGCGCTCGGCTGGGAGCGCTACGTCGGCGATCGCGGCCGCTCGGTCTCGATCGAGCACTTCGGCGCATCGGCCGACTACGTCACGCTGTTCGAGAAGTTCGGGATCACAACCGACGCCGTCGTGGCCGCCGCGCGCGAGTCGCTCGCGAACTAGCCCACCAGACCGCTTCGAAGGAGCACCATGAGCAACGAGCGCACCCAGGCACTCAGCAACGTTGGCGTCAGCATCTGGCTTGACGACCTCTCGCGAACCCGGATCGAGAGCGGCCAGCTCGCCGAGCTCGCTGAGACCGTGAACGTCGTCGGTGTGACGACGAACCCGACGATCTTCCAGAACGCCATCGGTTCGGGCGTTGGCTACGCGGATCGCATTGCAGACTGCGCGAAGCGCGGGCTCGACGCGGCCGCGACGATTACCGAGCTGACGACCGCCGATGTCGCGGACGCCTGCGATATTTTCGCGGGCGTGTTTGCGGCGACCGGTGGCCGGGATGGCCGCGTCTCGATCGAGGTCGAGCCCGGCCTCGCCCGCGATGCAGCCGGTACCGTCGCGCAGGCCAAGGAGCTGTGGGCGAAGGTCGACCGCGAGAACGCAATGATCAAGATCCCTGCGACGGTCGAGGGGCTCGAAGCGATCTCCGACGTCATCGCGGCTGGGATTAGCGTGAACGTCACGCTCATCTTCAGCCTCGAGCGCTACCGCCAGGTCATCAACGCCTACCTCGTGGGGCTCGAGCGGGCGCGCGCCGCCGGTATCGACATCTCGAAGATCCATTCGGTCGCCTCGTTCTTCGTGTCGCGCGTCGACACTGAGATTGATGCCCGCCTCGAGGCCGTCGGCACCGCCGAGGCGCGTGACCTCAAGGGCCAGGCCGGTGTCGCGAACGCACGCCTCGCCTACGAGGTCTTCGAGGAGACCTTTGCGAGCGAGCGCGCGAAGATGCTCGTTGGGCTCGGCGCGAACCCGCAGCGGCCGCTCTGGGCGTCGACGGGCGTGAAGGATCCGAACCTGCCCGATACGCTCTACGTCACCGAGCTCGCAGCGCCCAACACGGTCAACACGATGCCCGAGGCAACGCTGAATGCGCTCGCCGATCACGGCGAGGTCCGGGGCGACCGCGTGAGCGGCACCTACGGCGAGGCGAACCAAGTGCTCAACCTCATCGACGCGCAGGGCGTCGACTACGTCGAGGTCACCGAGAAGCTCGAAATTGAGGGGCTGTCGAAGTTCGATGCGTCCTGGGACGATCTCCTGGAGACAGTGGCGGGCGCTCTGAGGTCGGCGGAATGACTATCTCGCTCACGGGCGTGAGCCGGGACGCCGCGTTCGACGGCGCCCTTGGCTCACTCCGTGACGCGAGCTTCGCGTCGCGGCTGTTCTCGAAAGACACCTCGCTCTGGGGCGCTGAGGCGGCCGTCGAGGCCGCGGTACGCCTGGGGTGGACCGACTTCGAGGGCAACGCCTCGGAGGTGTTGGCCGCCACAGAGGACCTGCGACGCGAGCTCCTCGACGACGGCATTGACAGCTTTGTGCTCTGCGGCATGGGCGGCTCGAGCCTCGCGCCCCTCATGATCGCGCCCGCGCTGCGAGTTCTCGATTCGACGCACCCCGACACGGTGCGAGCCGCGCTTGAGGGCGACCTCTCCCGTACCGCAGTGATCGTGAGCTCCAAGTCGGGCGGCACCGTCGAGACGATGAGCCAAATGCGGGCGTTCGAGGCGGCGTTCGTCGGCGCCGGCGTCGACCCGGCAGGTCGCATCATCGTCGTCACCGACCCCGGTTCCGCCCTCGAAGACGCGGCAACGCGTGCAGGCCACCGCGTCTTCAACGCTGACCCCAGCGTCGGCGGGCGGTTTTCAGTCTTCACTGCCTTCGGTATTGTGCCCTCCGTTCTCGCGGGCGCCGACATGCAACAGCTCGTTGCGGACGCCGCGGGCGTGCGCGACGAACTGGCGCTCGACAGCGGCGAGAACCCGGGCCTCGTGCTCGCGGCCGCCCTCGCGGCGCACCTGCCCGAGCGCTTCGTGGCTGAGCTGACGACTGACGGAACCCTGCCAGCCGAGTTTGGACTCTGGATCGAGCAGCTCGTCGCAGAGTCGACCGGCAAGGATGGCAAGGGCGTCTTCCCGATTGCTCTCCCGGCTGGCGCGACCCCGAGTGGCGCCTCGTCTGCGACGCTCGTGCGTCTCGGGGCCGCCGAAGCCCTCGGAAACGATGGACGCTCAAGCGACAGCGACAGCGACAGCGGCATTGGCGTGTTCGCACCCCTCGGGGCGCAACTGCTGCTCTGGCAGGTCGCGACCGCAGCGATGGGCTTCTTGGTCGGGGTCGACCCGTTCAATCAGCCCGATGTCGAGGCCGCGAAGATCGCCACACGCGAGTCGCTTGGCGCACCCGCGCAGACGTCCCCTGCCGCGCCGGCTCCGGCTGAGATCCGCGCCCGACTGCGCGAGCTCGTTTTGCCGGAGGGGTACCTCGCCGTTCAGGCGTACGTCGATTCAGGCGACCCAGAGCTCGCTGGCCTGCTGGTGCGGGCGCGGCAGGAGCTGTCAGCTGAGCTCGGGGTGCCCGTCGCCCTCGGCTATGGCCCGCGGTACCTGCACTCCACCGGGCAATTCCACAAGGGCGGGCCCGCTTGCGGCACGTTCCTGCAGATTATCGGCGTTGACGCGCAGGAGGTCGCAATCCCCGGCGAAGAAGCGGGCTTCGGCGCCCTGCTCGAAGCTCAGGCTCACGGCGACGCGAGCGTGCTCCGGGAGCGCGGCCGTGACGTCGTATCTGTGGAGACGCAGGATCCCGTCGGATTCCTGCGCGGCCTCCTCGCGAGAGGGTAACGCCGCCGCGCGCCCGGGCCTGGCCTGGCCTGCGCCCGGGCCGGGCCGGGCCTGTGCCCGGGCGCGGGAGACCCGCTACGCGATCGCGCGCTCCGCAGCGTAGTGTTGGAACCAGACGAGCGCATCGGGCTGATCGGTCGCGTCGAGCGACCCGATCGCCGCCGGGTCTGCGCCGAGCAGGATCCGCTTGATGGGCACTTCCATCTTCTTTCCGGTGCGCGTGCGGGGTACCGCCGGGGTGAGGATAACCTCGTCGGGGACGTGATGCTTCGACGCGCGAGCGGCGATGACTTCCCGAATTCTGTTCTCGGACTCGTCGGCGCGCCAGCCACTGCCCGGCACAATGAAGATTGGCATCCAGTAGTCGCCGTTCTCGCGGTCGATACCGATGACGAGCGAGTCGAGCACCTCCGGGAGCTCCTCGACTGCAGCGTAGATCTCTGCGCTTCCAAGGCGGATGCCGCGGCGGTTGAGGGTCGCGTCTGATCGGCCGTGCATGATGACGGTGCCACGCGAGGTGAGCGTCGCCCAGTCCCCCTGGCGCCACACCCCGTCAAACGTGGAGAAGTACGCGTCGTGATATCGGCTGCCATCGGCATCGTCCCAGAACCGGAGCGGCATCGAGGGCAGCGGCTGCGTAATCACCATCTCGCCCTCCTCGTCCACGATCGGGTTGCCAGCGTCATCCCAGACCTCGAGGGCGACTCCGAGCGTACGCGCCGAGATCTCACCGTCCCACACCGGTGTGATCGGTGAGCCGCCGACGAACCCGCCGACGATATCAGTGCCGCCGCTCACTGAGTTGATCGGAACTCGGTCGCCAAAGACAGAGCGCACCCACTGGTTCGCCGCGGCGGGCAGCGGCGAACCAGTGCTCGAGATCAGGCGCAGCGACTCGCACGGCGGCACCTCGACACCCGCGGCGGCGCTCGCGAGGATCTGTCCGGGACTCGTTCCAAACACATTGACGCCGTGCCGGTCCACGAGCTGCCAGAGGCGCTCTGCGCCCGGGTAGAGCGGATCGCCCACGTAGAGGATCGCCGTCGCCCCGAAGAGCAGGGTGCTCACCTGGATATTCCACATCATCCAGTTGGGGGTCGTGTACCAGAACAGCGTCTCGCCCTTCCGGAGGTCGGAGTGGAGCCCGAGCGACTTCAGCTGCTCAAGCAGCACTCCCCCGTGTCCGTGCACGATGCCCTTCGGCTTGCCGGTTGTGCCCGAGGTAAACAGCACCCAGAGCGGATGCTCGAAGGGCACCGGGGCGGGGCCGAACTCTGCGGGCCCACCGGCTGCGAGTGCAGCGGACCACTCGATCCCGCCGTCGACGGGGCCGGTGCAGGCGAGGGTCGGCACGACAACGGTCGTTGTGACGGTCGGCAGCAGCTCGCGGAGCGCGGCAACCTCGGGTGTGCGGTCGAAGGTCTTCCCTCGGAACACGTAGCCGGTGCCAGTCACGAGTACCGTCGCGCCAAGTTGCCCGAGCCTGTCGGCTGCCGCGGGCGCGTTGTAGTCGATGCCTGTCTGCGACCAGGTCGCTCCAATGCTCGCGGCCGCGTAGAAAGCAACAACCCCCTCGTAGCAGTTCGGCAGGTAGCCGACGACCCGATCTTCCGGGGCGACGCCGACGCTCGTGAGGTAGGCCGCCATCGAGGCGACGTCTGAGCGAAGCTGGTCGTAAGTGTGGGCGTCGGTGCGGCCGTCTTCGTGCTCGACGACCACGGCCTGCTGGTCGCCCTCACCGAGGCGGAGACGGTCAGCGAAGTTCAGGGTTGCGCCGGCGAACCAGACGGCGTCCCGTACGCCCGTGCCGGTGAGCGCGGCGGTGGGCTGCGCTACGAACCCCGCCCCTAGATGCTCGGCAACCCCGCTCCAGAATTCGCCGGGATGGGCGACTGACCACGCATGGAGTGCGTCATAGTCACCGACCGCCGCCGCGTCGAGTCCGCGGTGCTCGACGAGCCAGCGCGCGAGGTCAGTCACTGCTGCGGCATCGATCGCTTCGGGTGTTGGGGTCCACTGGGGCTGCGTCATTGCTACCTTTTCCACTCTGAGATGTGTGCTGAGTTGTGCTCTCCTCCCCATCCTAGAACAACTGTTCGGGAAGCGGATCCGAGCGCATCGAGCGCAGAAACGGCAGAGGCCCCGACACGATGTCGGGCCTCTGCCGCCTTGACCGAACCGGTCGATGAGTGGTACTTACGCGGTGAGCTTCGCAGTGCCGCGGCGCTGGCGAAGCTTCAGCAGCGCGGCCTCGAGGAGCTCTTCGGCTTCCTCAGGGGTGCGCCGCTCCTTCACGTAGGCGAGGTGCGTCTTGTAGGGCTCGTTCTTCGCGAGCTCAGGCGGGTTCGCCTGGTCCTGGCCTGCGGGGAGGCCCGTCGACGGCGAATCGATCTGCTCGGGAATGTCCTCGTCGGCAACGTCGGCCGCGAAGTAGCGAACCGTCTCGTTTCCGAGCGCGTCCCAGTACGAGACCTTCTTGCGTTCTGCGCGCACGCCGTGATCCATCTCCCCCATGGGGCCGGATCCGACGCGCGCACCGCGAATGGCGTTACTGCCTGCCACGGATGACCTGCTTTCGAAAAATGCTAGATAAGCGTAAAACGATCGACGAGGCCAATGCCCACGATCGAAAAGAACCACACGAGTGAAACGATCACTGTGAGGCGGTTGAGGTTGCGCTCAGCGACGCCAGACGAACCTAGGCTCGACGTCACTCCACCACCGAACATGTCTGACAGCCCGCCGCCGCGCCCCTTGTGGAGCAGAACGAACATGATGAGCAGCAGGCTCGTGATCACGAGAAGCGTGATCAGAGCAATCTTCAGTACGAGCAAAATAGGTGCCTTTCGCAGCGAGGCGCAATAAGTCAGCCTCCAGTATACCCCGGCGTGTGAAATCGGGCGGATGCCGCCCAGGTGTCGGGAAGGTTGGGGCTAGACCGTCACGTGCTTCTTGAACTGGACAATGCGGCTGAACTCGTCGACCTTCAGGCTCGCGCCTCCGACGAGCGCGCCGTCAAGGTTCGGCTGCTTGAGGTACGAAGCGACGTTCTGGCTCGCGACCGAACCGCCGTAGAGTACCCGGGTGGCGTCGGCGATGGCGTCACCGCGCTCGGTGCGAAGCACCTCGCGGAGCGCCTTCCCGACCTCTTCCGCTTGCTCGGGTGTTGCGGGCTCGCCACTGCCGATGGCCCACACGGGCTCGTAGGCAACGACGATCTCAGCGTCTGCTGGCAGGTGGGCGAGGGCCGCGGTGAGCTGTGCCACGGGGATCGCGGCCGCGCCGTGCGTCTCGAGATCCTCTGCCGTCTCGCCGACACAGATCACGGGCACCATGCCGCCCGCGACCGCTGCGCGAGCCTTGAGGCCCACGGTGTCGTCGGACTCGTTGTGCCCGGCGCGGCGCTCCGAGTGGCCCACCAAGACGTAGCGCACGTCAAGCTTCCCGAGCATCGCGGCTGAGACGTCTCCGGTGAACGCACCGGCGGCCTCAGGCGAAACGTCTTGGGCACCGAGTGCGACGGGCAGCTTGTCGGCTGCGAGCAGCGTCTGCACCGAGCGGAGGTCGGTGAACGGCGGGAATACCGCCACCTCGACGTCAGCGTAGTTGTGCTGCGCGTCCTTGAGGCTCCACGCGAGCTTCTGCACGAACGCGATCGCTTGCAGGTGGTCGAAGTTCATCTTCCAGTTGCCTGCGATGAGGGGCGTGCGGGCGACTACGGGTGCGGGTGCGTCATTCATGCGAGGACCTCCAGTCCGGGGAGCGACTTGCCTTCGAGGAACTCAAGGCTTGCGCCTCCGCCCGTCGAGATGTGGCCGAACGCGTCGTCGGCGAACCCGAGCGCGCGAACAGCGGCAGCGGAATCGCCGCCGCCGACAACGGTGAAGCCCTCGGTGTCGGTGAGGGCCTGAGCGACCGTGCGCGTGCCTTCGGCAAACGCGGCCATCTCGAACACGCCCATTGGCCCGTTCCAGAAGACGGTCGCAGAGTCGTTGATGGCCGCGGCGAATGCGGCGGCCGAGTCGGGCCCGATGTCGAGGCCAAGCCCCGCGGCGCCGAACGAGCTCGACTCGATGGCATCGGCGGGGACAACCTCGTGCGCGGCGTCAGCTGCGAAGCTCTCAGCAACGACGATGTCCGTCGGAAGCACGATGCGAACGCCCCGGGAGACGGCCTGTTCGAGGTACCCGCGCACCGTATCGAGCTGATCCTCCTCGAGAAGGCTCGCGCCAACCGCGTGGCCCTGCGCTGCGAGGAAAGTGAAGACCATCCCGCCGCCGACGAGCAGCGTGTCGACGCGCTCAATCAGGTGTGCGATGACGCCAAGCTTGTCGGAGACTTTTGAGCCGCCGAGAACGACGGCGTAGGGCCGGTCGGCCTTCTCAGTGAGACGCTCAAGCACCTCAAGCTCGGCGGCAACAAGGCGGCCGGCAGCGCTCGGCAGCAGCTTCGCGAGGTCGTAGACGCTCGCCTGCTTCCGGTGTACGACGCCGAAGCCGTCGGAGACGAACGCGTCGCCGAGAGCCGCAAGCTGGGCGGCGAACGCTCCGCGAGCCGCGTCGTCCTTGCTCGTCTCCCCCGGGTTGAACCGGAGGTTCTCAAGCAGAAGGACGTCGCCGTCGGAGAGCGCGGCGACAGCGGCAGCGGCGGCTTCGCCGACGGTTTCGTCGACGAAGCCCACCGGTGCGCCGAGCAGCTCAGCCATGCGCGCAGCAACCGGTCGCAGCGAGAAGCGCTCGTCGGGAGCGCCCTCCGGCCGGCCAAGATGGCTGATCAGCACGATTCGCGCTCCGGCCTCGCGCAACTCACGAATAGTCGTGAGCGACGCTCGAATCCGGCCGTCATCGGTGATGCTCTTCGCCCCGTTCTCGTCGGTTGCGAGGGGGACGTTGAGGTCACATCGGACAATAACAGTTTTCGACCCCAACGGGCCGAGCGAATCGAGGGTGCGCATGGTTCCTTACGGGTGAGCTGGGTTAGATCAGGCCGGGCGTCTGGCTGCGAGCGGTCTCAAACCGCTTCGCGACGTCCTGCCAGTTCGCGATGTTCCAGAAAGCCTTGACGTAGTCAGCGCGAACGTTGAGGTAGTCGAGGTAGTACGCGTGCTCCCAGCAATCGAGCATGAGCAGCGGAACGGTGCCGGCGGGGAGGTTGCCCTGCTGGTCGAACATCTGCACGATGTTCGCGCGCTGACCGAGGGTGTCCCATGCGAGCACGGCCCAGCCCGAGCCCTGCACGCCCATCGCGGTCGCGGTGAAGTGCGCCTGGAACTTCTCGAAGTCACCGAAGAACTCGTCAATCGCCGACGCGAGTTCGCCCTCGGGGCGGCCGCCGCCGTCGGGCGACATGTTGTTCCAGAAGATCGTGTGGTTCACGTGGCCGCCCACGTTGAACGCGAGGTCCTTCTCCAGCTTGTTCACGGGTGCGAGGTTGCCCGATTCGCGCGCCTCAGCGAGCTGCTCGAGCGCGGTGTTCGCTCCGGTGACGTACGCCTGGTGGTGCTTGTCGTGGTGCAACTGCATGATCTTGCCGCTGATGTGCGGCTCAAGGGCAGCGTAATCGTAGGGAAGTTCAGGGAGTGAGTATGCGGTCATGGCAGCTCCTTTTCTGTTGAGTGCTTCTGATAGGCAGTCTATTGCGGGAACACCCGGTGAGACGAGTGTTCGCTGCGAGCTAGATCAGACGAGTTCCTCAGGAACGCTCGCCTCGGTGCCGGGGATGCCCTGATCCTCAGCGGCCTTGTCCGCCATGGCGAGCAGGCGCCTGATACGCCCGGCGATCGCGTCCTTCGTCAGCGGCGGATCGGCGCGGGCGCCGAGCTCGTCGAGGCTCGCCTCGCGGTGCGTGAGGCGAAGCTGGCCCGCGTAGCCGAGGTGGTCGGGCACATCTGAGCCAAGGATCTCGAGCGCGCGCTCAACGCGGGCGCAGGCCGCGACCGAGGCCTCGGCCGACCGGCGCAGGTTCGCATCATCAAAGTTCACGAGACGGTTCGCGGTCGCACGCGTCTCGCGCGCCTTCCGCAGGTTGTCCCAGGCGGCGCGGCACTCTTCGGCGCCCATGATCCCGAGGAGAGACCCGATGGCCTCACCATCGCGAACGAGCAGCTTCGAGACACCGCGAATATCGCGGCTCTTCGCGTCTACGCCGATGCGGCTCGCCGCCCCAACGAGGGCCATCGCCGTCTCGCTGCTCGGGCAGACGACCTCGAGGCTCACGGTGCGACCGGGAGGCGTGATCTTGCCGCGGGCGAGGAACGCGCCGCGAAGTGCGGCAGCGAGTTCCTTGGCGTCACCGGTGGTGACGCGATTCGGCAAGCCGCGGATCGGCCGGCGGCGCTGATCGAGCAGCCCGAGCTGGCGGGCGAGGGTCTCGCCATCGATCACGCGGACAAGGAACTGGGGTGCGCCCGGGCGCACGCTGGTGGGGGGCAACTGTCGGGCCTCGGCGCGCACGCCGTACAGCTCCGCAAGGTCTTTTCGCACGCGCTGAACCGTCTGCGGAGTGTGCAGTTCAGCTTCAAGGGCAATGCGCCCGTTGATCGTGTGTAGGCCGCCAGACAAGCGCAGGATCGTGGCGAGTTCCGCCATTCTCTCCCCGGTCCGTTGCACGGGGAGCTTCACCAGCTCGCTCATGACATCGGCGGTACTCGGCACAGATATTCCTTTCGAAACAGGTGAATAGCAAACTAAATGACGGCGAAGCGCGCCGGCATTTACTCGCGACCGAGGTCGCGGTGGCGGAGCTGAACGCTCACGCCGGGCAGACCGGCAAGCCGGTCTGCGAGCTCGCGGGCGACAGCCACGGAGCGGTGCTTGCCGCCGGTGCACCCAATGGCGAGCGATGCGTGACGCTTGTTCTCGCGCTGGAACCCGGCGAACACCGGTGTGAGCGCCGCTACGTAAGCGTCAATGAACTCGGAGGCGCCCTCGCGGCTGAGGACGTAGTCCTTCACAGCCGGGTCAACTCCAGTGAGCGGGCGAAGCTCGGTCTCCCAGAACGGGTTCGGGATGAACCGCATGTCGGCCATGAGGTCGACGTCGGTCGGGGCGCCGTACTTAAACCCAAAGCTCATCACCGTGAGCTGTAGCCCTGCCGTGTCCTCCGCAGAGAACATCTCGCGAGTCGCGGTCGTGAGCTGGTGCACGTTGTAGCTCGAAGTATCGACCACAACGTCGCTCGTCGCGCGAAGCTCTTGCGAGCGTTCGCGCTCGAGGCGGATGCCCTCAAGCAGGCCCCCGGCCTCAACCTGGAGCGGGTGCGGGCGGCGAACGCTCTCGTAGCGGCGCACGAGAATATCGTCAGCCGCATCAAGGAAGACCACGCGAACCGTCGCGGTGTGGCGAAGCTCGTTGACGGTCTCCTGGATATCTGCGAAAAGATCCCGACCGCGCACGTCGACAACCGCGGCGATGCGCGGAAGCGCGCCACCCGACTTGTCGGCCATGTCAGCGAGGGTCTTCACCATCGAGAGCGGCAGGTTGTCGACGACATACCAGCCGAGGTCCTCGAGGGTGTTCGCGACGGTGCTTCGGCCAGCCCCGGACATGCCGGTGACGATCAGGATCTCCTGACCTGTTGTGACCTCATTCATCCGCTACCTCCTCAAGCTCCGTGTCTGTCTGCGCATCGTCAATCTTAGCGTCAGGCGAGCTCTTTCGGAGTCGGGTAAGGTGGCTGAGAATCTGTTCTGCCGTCCGCTCGCCAATGCCGGGCACGGCCGCGAGCTCCGCAACTGACGCGGCCCTCAGGCGCGTCGCCGAACCGAAATGCCTGAGCAGCTGCTGCACCCGCTTCGGACCCAGCCCGGGCACGTCGGCGAGCTGTGAGGCGATCGCCTCGCTCCGGCGCTGCCGCTGGAACGTAATCGCGAAACGGTGTGCCTCGTCACGGGCCCGCTGCACGAGGAACAGCGCCTCGCTCGTGCGCGGAAGCACCACCGGGAACGGATCCTCCGGGAGCCAAAGCTCCTCGAGCCGCTTTGCGATGCCGCAGAGAGCGACGTCGGTGATCCCGGCTTCGCGCAGCGCGCGATGCGCTGCCTTCACCTGCGGCTCACCGCCGTCGACGATGATGAGCTGGGGTCGGGCGCGGTAGGCGCCCGAGGGCCGCTCCCCCGACTCGCGGGCGAGGTTGAGCTGCGCCGAGCGCCTGGAGACGACCTGGTAGATCGAGTCGGTGTCGTCGGTGGTCTCCTCGATGCGGTACTTGCGATACTCGCTCTTCGCCGGGAGCCCATCCTCGAACACCACAAGCGAGGCGACGACGCCGGTGCCCTGCAGGTGCGACACGTCGATGCACTCGATGCGGAGAGGGGCCTCAGAAAGTCCGAGGGCCTGCTGCAGTTCGGCGAGTGCGTCCGTGCGCGACGTGATGTCAGCGGCCCGCTTGAGCTTGTAGCGCATGAGGTTCTCGCCCGCATTGAGGGTCGCCCGGTCCATCAGCTGCGCTTTGTCCCCGCGTTCGGGGGTGCGAATGTGCACTTTGCCCCGACGCGGGCGCAGCGTCGAGAGCGTCTCCTCAAGCGACGCGAGCCCATCGGGAAGCTGGGGTACGAGCACTTCCGGCGGCGGCTCGTGACCGCCCTCGTACGCGGTCTGTAGCACCTGCTCGAGGAGCCGCCCGGGCGAGTCGTCGAGCTCAACGTCGACGATCCAGCTCCGCTCGCCCCGCACGCGGCCCCCGCGGATGATGAACTGGTGAAGCGCGGCCGAGAGCTCGTCAACACGCAACCCAAATGCGTCGACGTCAACCTCGTGGCCGAGCACGATCGCGTTCTTCTCCATGACGTGCTCGACCGCGACGATCTGATCCCGCAGGCGCGCGGCGTCTTCGTAGCGCTGCTCGGCGGCCGCGTCCTTCATCTCGCGCTGGAGTTTGCGGAACTGCGACTGGTAGTTGCCACTCAGAAACGACACGAGCTCGCCAACGCGCTCGCGGTGCGCCTCAACGGAGATCGTGTGTGAGCAGGGCCCTGAGCAGCGGCCAATCTGGCCGGCGAGGCAGGGCTTTCCGCTCGACATCGCGCGCTTGTAATCAGCGTCGTTGCACGTGCGAATCGGAAACGCCTGTTGGAGCAGGGCCGCCGTCTCGCGGATCGCCCACACCTTCGGGTACGGCCCAAAGTACCGGGCGCCCTTGATGCGCTCGTTCCGCGTGATGATGAGCCGGGGCGCCTCCTCGCCCAGGGTCACCGCGAGGTACGGGTAGGTTTTGTCGTCCTTAAACTGCACGTTGAAGGGCGGCTTGTACTCCGTGATCCAGGTGTGCTCGAGCACGAGCGACTCGGTGTCGCTCGCGACGACCGTCCAGTCAACGTTCGAGGCGAGCGACAGCATGCGGCGCGTGCGCGGCATGAGCGAGTGCATCGGTTGGAAGTAGTTCGCGAGCCGGGCGCGGAGGTTCTTCGCTTTGCCGATGTACAGCACTCGACCCTGGCGGTCCGAGAATCGGTAGACGCCAGGGCTCGTCGGGATCTCCCCCGCCGCCGGTTTGAACGCGTCACGGGGGTCCGCGGGCTCAGTGGCCAGCTCGCCCTCGTGACGAGGATCGTCGCTCACGCCAGGCGCCTCACTCGGCTACCTGCGCTGCTGCGGTTCGAGCGGCGGGTCGCTTGCGCGCTGCCTGCTTCGTTGTGGCCGTCTTCTTCGCCGCTGCTTTCTTCGCTGGCGCCTTCTTCGCGGGAGCACTCACCGCCGCCGGAGCCGGAGCGAGCGACTTCCGGGCGGTCTTTGCGACCGGGGCCTTCTCAAGCGCCTCCGCGAGGAACTGGCCGGTGTGGCTCTCCGGGTGCTTCGCGACCTGCTCCGGCGTGCCGACCGTGAGAATCGTCCCGCCGCCCGAGCCGCCCTCAGGGCCGAGATCGATCACCCAGTCGGCGCTGCGGATCACGTCGAGGTTGTGCTCGATGGTGATCACGGTGTTGCCCTTGTCGACGAGGCCGTTGAGCACGAGCAGCAGCTTGCGCACGTCCTCGAAGTGCAGGCCCGTCGTCGGCTCGTCGAGCACGTAAATGCTGCGCCCGTTCGAGCGTTTCTGCAGCTCGGTCGCGAGCTTCACGCGCTGGGCCTCACCGCCTGACAGCGTCGTCGCGCTCTGGCCGAGCCTGACGTAGCCGAGGCCGACGTCGACGAGGGTCTTCATGAAGCGGTGGATCGATGAGATCGGCTCGAAGAACTGCTCCGCCTCGGCGATCGGCATCTCGAGCACCTCGGCGATGTTCTTGCCCTTGTAGCGCACCTGCAGCGTCTCGCGGTTGTACCGGTTGCCCCCGCACACCTCGCAGGCAACGTAGACGTCGGGAAGGAAGTTCATCTCGATCTTCAGCGTGCCGTCGCCAGAGCAAGCCTCGCAGCGGCCGCCCTTGACGTTGAAGCTGAACCTGCCGGGCAGGTACCCCCGTGTCTTCGCCTCCGGGGTATCCGCGAACAGGTTGCGAATCTTGTCGAACACGCCGGTGTAGGTCGCCGGGTTCGAGCGCGGGGTGCGGCCGATCGGCGCCTGGTCGACATGGACGACCTTGTCGAGGTGTTCGAGTCCCGTGACGCGGGTGTGCTTGCCCGGAACCATGCGGGCGCCGTTGAGCTGGTTGGCGAGCACGCGGTACAGCACGTCGTTCACGAGCGTCGACTTGCCGCTCCCTGAGACGCCGGTGACCGCGGTCATCACGCCGAGGGGGAACGTCGCGTCGACGTTCTTGAGGTTGTTCGAGCGCGCGCCGACGACCTTCAGTTCGCGGTGCTTGTCGAGCGGCCTGCGCCCCTTCGGGGTCTCGATGGCTCGCCGGCCGGCGAGGTAGTCACCCGTGACCGAGTTCGTGTTCTCGCGCAGCGCGGGCAGCAGGCCCGAGTGCACGACGGTGCCGCCCTCAACACCAGCGCCCGGGCCGATGTCGACGAGCCAGTCAGCGGCCTCGATGGTCTCCTCGTCGTGCTCGACAACGATGAGCGTGTTGCCGAGGTCACGGAGCTTTACGAGCGTCTCGATGAGGCGTCGATTGTCGCGCTGGTGCAGCCCGATCGAGGGCTCGTCGAGCACGTAGAGCACGCCGGTCAGCCCAGACCCGATCTGGGTGGCGAGACGGATGCGCTGTGCTTCGCCGCCGGAGAGCGTGCCAGCAGCGCGGGCGAGCGTGAGGTATCCAAGACCGACCTCGATGAGGAAGTCGAAGCGAAGGCGGATCTCGCGCAGCACTTGCGCGGCGATCTTCGCGTCGCGCTCGCTGAGCTCAACGCTGTCGAAGAAGTGCTTCGCGTCGAGCAGGCTGAACTCGCCGACACTCGCGATCGACTCGTCGTCGACGGTGACCGCGAGCACCTCCGGCTTCAACCGCTGGCCGTTGCAGACGTGGCAGGGGACTTCACGCAGAAACTCTGACCAGCGCTCGCGCCGGTTGTCGCTCTCGGCCTCGGCGTACTGCCGCTCGATGAACGGGATAACCCCTTCGAAGCCGCTCGTGTACTTCACCTCGCGCCCGAAGCGGTTCTTCCAGCGGACGTTGACCTTGAAGTCGTTGCCGCGGAGCACGGCTTCGCGCACGTATTCATCGAGCTCGCCCCAGGGAGTCTTGAGCGAGAACTCGAGGTCTTTCGAAAGCCCTACGAGAAGCTTCTCGTAGTACTGGTACAGGCTCTTGCCCTGGCTCGTCCAGGGGATGATGACGCCCTCGCTGATGGAGAGCTCAGGGTCACCCAGCACGAGGTCTTCGTCGACCGACATGCTCGTGCCGAGGCCCGAACACGTCGGGCACGCGCCGAACGGCGCGTTGAACGAGAAGGTGCGCGGTTCGATCTCGGTGAGCTGCACCGGGTGCTGGTTCGGGCACGAAAGGTGCTCGGAAAAGACCTGCACCCGGTCGTCGGCCTTCTCGTCGCGGTCGACGAAATCGATCTGCACCGTGCCGTCGGCGAGGCGGAGCGCCGTCTCGAGCGAGTCGGTGAGACGACCGAGGCCATCCGGGGACGCGACGAGTCGGTCGATGACGACCGAGATGTCGTGCTTAATCTGCTTCTTGAGCTTGGGCGGGTCACTGAGCTGGATGAGCTCGCCATCGACGATCGCGCGCGAGTAACCGGTTGCGGCGAGCTCCTGGAAGAGGTCGACGAACTCGCCCTTCTTCTTCGACACGACAGGTGCGAGTACCTGGAACCGGGTTCGCTCTTCGAGCTCCATGAGCCTGTCAGCGATCTGCTGGACGGTCTGCGACTCGATGCGCTCACCGCACACCGCGCAGTGTGGGATACCGACGCGCGCCCAGAGCAGACGCATGTAGTCGTAGATCTCCGTGATTGTGCCGACCGTCGAGCGGGGATTGCGGTTCGTTGACTTCTGGTCAATCGACACCGCCGGGCTCAGGCCCTCGATGAAGTCGACGTCGGGCCGATCGACCTGGCCAAGAAACTGCCGGGCGTAGGCGCTCAGCGACTCGACATAGCGCCGCTGCCCCTCGGCGAAGATCGTGTCGAATGCGAGGCTCGACTTCCCGCTCCCGGAGAGCCCGGTGAAGACGACGAGCGAGTCGCGGGGAATCGACAGGTCGACGTTCTTGAGGTTGTGTACCCTGGCGCCCTGAACGCTGATGTGCGCGTGCGCCGCGGAGGAGCGGATAGGTGTTTTGCTCTGAGAAGTCACTCCCCCAGCTTAGCGGGTTCGGGCCCTTGATTCGAACGTGTGTTCTAAACAATCTGCATGTTCGCTTTCGGCCGACTCCTAGAGAACTTTGCAAGAGTGTGCCAGGGTTGAGGGTTGGGACAGATCATCAGATGAATGAGGTAGAGACCATGACCGCTCCTGCTACAGCTACGCGCCAGCGCCCCGCTCGGCCCCAGATTGTGCTCGAGGTGAAGGAGCGTGTGCAGCTCAGCCCCCACCTCGTGCGCATTGTGGCGCACGGCCCAGCGATGGCTGAGGTCGACGCGGGCGGGCACACCGACGCCTACAGCAAGATGCTCTTCAGGCAGCCCGGCAGTGACATCGCGCCACCCTACGACCTCGATGCGCTCCGCGATGAGCTCGGCGCTGACCTCGTTCCCTCAACTCGCACCTACACCGTTCGGCGGGTTGACCACGAGGCGGGCGAACTCTGGATCGACTTCGTCGTTCACGGCACCGAGGGCGTGGCTGGCCCCTGGGCAGACTCGGCCCAGCCTGGAGACCCGGTCGTGCTGCGCGGTATCGGCGGTGGCTACGCGCCAGACCCGAGCGCAGACTGGCACCTGCTTGCGGGCGACGAGTCCGCGATCCCGGCGATCGCCTCGGCGCTCGAAGCAATGCCCGCCGACGCAGTTGGCGACTGCTTCATTGAGGTTGGTGGCGAGGCCGACGTGCTCGAACTTGCTGCACCGTTGGGAATCTCAGTGACCTGGTTGTTCCGCGGCGCTGCGGAGGCCGGCACGTCGTCCGTGCTTGTTGACGCTGTCCGGGCTGCACCGTGGCGCCCCGGGCGCGTGCAGGTCTTCGTGCACGGCGAGCGTGGAGCGATGAAGGCCCTCAGGCCCTACTTCACGGATGAGCGTGACCTCGAGCGCGCACAGCTGTCGCTCTCCCCCTACTGGGCCTACGGTAGGCGCGAGGACCGCTTCCAGGCCGAGAAGCGGGAGGCGATCGGTCAGATCTAGGGCCGGTCTCCGGCCGGGGCGCTCGCACGGGTTCGGGCGCGGCACGGCCTGCCCCTAGCGGATTGCAGCAGTGGCGCCGGGGTCGATCGACCCGTAGGCGTGGCGCATGTGGTCGCTGGTGAGGAAGTCTGCGATACCGATCATGACGAGGCTGAAGAGGATCTGTTCGGTGACCATCCAGCCCGGGTAGAGCCCGGGAATCGCAGCCATGACGAGGGTCACCACGGGGAAGATCTGCGAGAACAGTCGCAGTCGCTGGTAGGCCCAGCGCCATCCGTCCGACGCTCGCCAGGCGAAGTACCCGAGGGTGAGCGTCATCCCGAGCACGACGACCGTTCGAACCCACACCGCGATCGGCACGGGCGCACCCGAGCTCGCGAGGACGAGCGCGACGGCGACCGCGCCGACCCCGAGCAGCACTTCGACGCCGAGCAGCCACCAGATCCACGCGAAGGCGCGCCTTGTCCTTTGGTGGGTGCGGTCGGCCTCGGCGATGCGAACTCCGGCCTGTCGTCCACCGGCAAGCCTGTCGAACTTCAGCAGAAGAGATTCCCAGGTCATGCCCTCAGCGTACGACTGGTGCCCCAGTGGTGCCGCAAAAACCCCAAAAGATCAACACAATGGATGACGGCGGTTGGGGCTACGATTCCACCATGAGCCTGACACTTGACTTCATCGGAATCGTAACGACCGACCTCGCGGCCTCGCTCGCGTTCTACCGCGAGCTCGGACTCGAGATCCCCGCCGACGCCGACGGCGAAGCGCACGTCGAGGCGGTGCCTCCCGGTGGCATGCGGATCGGGTGGGACACGCTCGAGACCATCCAGGGGTTCGACCCCGCCTACGAAGTTCCGACGGGCAGCCACCGCGTCGCCTTTGCGTTCCAGGCCGGCTCGCCGGCGGAGGTCGATACGGTATTCGCGAAACTCACCGCTGGAGGCGCAACCGCGCGGGTCGAACCGTGGGATGCGTTCTGGGGGCAGCGATACGCGACTGTCATGGACCCCGACGGCAACGCCGTCGACATCTACGCACCGCTGCCGGGCTCGTAGCTGGCTGGGCCGGGTCGGCGGTTGCCGCCCGGCTCGGTGCCACCGCAGCACCGGCTAGATGTGGCCCGCGGCGTCCATGCTTCGCAGCTCGCGCTTCATCTCTGACACTTCGTCGCGCAGGCGAGCGGCGAGCTCGAACTTCAGCTCCTCAGCCGCAAGCAGCATCTGCGAGGTGAGGTCGGCGATGATCTCCTCGAGCTTGTCGGCGCCCTCCGCGCCGATCGCGCCGGCGCGCGATGCGGCTTTGCCCTTTGCGCGCTGCGGTGATCCCTTTTGGGCGTGGCGGGATGTGCGATTCGCGAGCACCTCGTCAGTGTCGGCCGCCTCGCGGTTGAGCACCTCGGTGATGTCGCCGATCTTCTTGCGCAGCGGCTTCGGGTCGATGCCGTGCTTCGTGTTGTATTCCACCTGAATCTCACGGCGGCGGTTCGTCTCCTCGATTGCGAGCTGCATCGACGGCGTGATTCTGTCGGCGTACATGTGGACCTCGCCTGACACGTTTCGCGCCGCGCGGCCGATCGTCTGAATGAGCGAGGTCGACGAGCGGAGGAAGCCCTCTTTGTCAGCGTCGAGGATCGCGACGAGCGAGACCTCGGGCAGGTCGAGGCCCTCGCGGAGCAGGTTGATGCCGACGAGCACGTCGAACACGCCGGCTCGCAGCTCCGTGAGTAGCTCGACGCGACGCAGCGTGTCGACGTCGGAGTGCAGGTAGCGGACCTGGACCCCGGCCTCTTCCATGAACGTCGTGAGCTGCTCGGCCATCTTCTTCGTGAGCGTCGTCACGAGCACGCGTTCATCGCGCTCGACCCTGCGGCGAACCTCTTCGAGCAGGTCGTCGATCTGCCCCTCGGAGGGCTTGACGACGATCTCGGGGTCGACGAGCCCGGTCGGGCGGATGATCTGCTCGACAACGCCGTCAGCGAGCTCCATCTCGTACTTTCCGGGCGTCGCCGACAGGTACACGGTCTGCCCGACGCGCTCTTTGAACTCGCCAAACTTCAGCGGGCGGTTATCGAGGGCGCTCGGGAGGCGGAAGCCGTGGTCGACGAGCGTGCGCTTTCGCGACGAGTCACCCTCGTACATCGCGCCGATCTGCGGCACCGTGACGTGCGACTCGTCGATCACGACGAGGAAGTCGTCGGGGAAGTAATCGAGTAGGCAGTGCGGCGCCTCCCCCGGCACGCGCCCATCCATGTGCATCGAATAGTTCTCGATGCCCGAGCAGAAACCGATCTGCTCCATCATCTCGAGGTCAAACGTTGTGCGCATGCGCAAGCGCTGCTCCTCGACGAGCTTGTTCTGCGACTTCAGCTCTGCCGAGCGGGCTTCCAGCTCAGTCGAAATGTCACGCATGGCCCGGTTCATGACTTCGCGGCTCGCGACGTAGTGCGACCCGGGGAACACTGACACGCTGTCGACCTGCTTGACGACCTCACCGGTGAGCGGGTGCAGGTAGTACAGCGCCTCGATCTCATCGCCGAAGAACTCGACCCTGATAGCGAGCTCTTCATACATCGGAATGATCTCGACGGTGTCGCCGCGCACGCGGAAGTTTCCGCGCACGAATTCGATGTCGTTGCGCTGGTACTGCATCTCGACGAACCGCCTCAGCAGCACATCGCGGTCGAGGCGATCGCCGACCTGCAGCGGCACCATCGCCTCGTAGTACTCCTCAGGCTTACCGAGGCCGTAGATGCACGAGACCGTCGAGATCACGACGACGTCGCGGCGGCTGAGCAGCGAGTTCGTCGTCGAGTGGCGCAGGCGCTCGACCTCGGCGTTCACCGACGAGTCCTTCTCAATGAATGTGTCGGTCTGCGGCACGTAGGCCTCGGGCTGGTAGTAGTCGTAGTACGAAACAAAGTACTCGACGGCATTGTTGGGCATGAGCTCACGGAACTCGTTTGCGAGCTGCGCCGCGAGGGTCTTGTTGTGGGCGAGAATGAGTGTCGGGCGCTGCACCTGCTCGATCAGCCACGCCGTCGTCGCAGACTTGCCGGTGCCCGTGGCGCCGAGCAGCACAATGTCGGTCTCTCCCGCGTTGATTCGGCTCGCGAGCTGCTCAATCGCCTGCGGCTGATCTCCACTCGGCTCGTACTCACTGACGACCTCGAACGGGCGAACGCTGCGGGTAGTTTCCATGGGTCAATGCTAATCCACTGATCGCCCTATTCGAAACTTTGTTCGCATAGGGCGATCAGCGAACGCGCTACGGGATGAGTACCGCTCGGCCCGCGATCTTGCCGTGGTGCAGGTCATCGAACGCTTGCGGTGCGTCGTCAAGCGAGTAGCGCACGACCTCGACGGAGATCTTGCCAGCCTGCGCAAGCGCAACCACCTCGCGCATATCGCTTCGCGTGCCCCCGTACGCGCGCTCGATGTTCACGCCCCACGGGAGCCCCGCGCCCGCGCCCGCTCGGTACTCGAAGGTGCCGCCGCCGAGCCCGACGAAGCGGATCGCGCCGCCGCCGCGCACCACGGCCACGGCGAGGTTCACGGTCGGCTGCACGCCAACGAAATCGAGCACCACGTCGGCGCCGACTCCCCCGGTCTCCGAGAGGATCCGCGCAGCGGCGTCGCCGTCGCTCGGGATCGCGAGGTCAGCGCCGTGCTCGCGTGCGAACGCGAGCTTGTTGGGGTCAGTATCGAGGGCGATGACGCGCGCGCCGGTCGTCGCTGCGAGTATCTGCAGGGCCATGTGGCCGAGACCACCGAGCCCGATGAGCACGACGGTCGCGTCGCCGGTCATGCGGTTACGCACGGTATTGATGGCGTGCATTGGTGTGAGCGCTGCATCAGCGAGGGGGGCTGCTGTGACGGGATCCAGGTCCCCGATCGGATCGAGATGGTGTGCCTTCACGGCCAAGAAGTCAGCCATCCCGCCGGGGCTGCCGATGCCCGGGGAGAGCGGAGCGAGGCTGCCACGCGGTGCGACGACCTCGCACTGGTTGTCGCGCCCAGCGAGGCACTCCCGGCAGCGGCCGCACGACAGAATAAGTGACACGATCGCGCCGTCGCCAACCTCCCAGCCCGACACGTCCGCGCCGAGTGCGTGGACGTACCCCGCGACTTCGTGCCCGAGCGTGCTTCCCACGAGCGGGCTGTCGTCGCCGCCGGCGATAATGCTGATGTCAGAATGGCAGACGCCAGCGCCTCCGACACGCAAGAGCACCTCATCCGGGGCGATTTCTGGAACCGGCTTGTCGTGCACCTCGACGGTGTTGTTTCGAACGTAGGTCACTGCGCGCATGAATCGTATCCTTTCGCAGGCGCTCGGCCCCGTGCGGCGCCGAGCGCTCCGTCTCCTCAGGCTACTCCGGCGAGACCTGACTGTCGCGTGTGAGCGCAGGCTGCGCACGAGAACCTCACACACCCCGTGGTAGCCTGGCCGTCCTTGGCTGGGCATCGAACGAGAGTGGGATCACTGGTGAAACTCGCAGAAGCGCTTGCGCTCCGCGGCGATACGCAGAAACGAATCGCGCAGTTGCGCTCGCGCATTGTTGCGAACGCGCGTCACCAGGAGGGTGACACTCCCGTTGAGGACGCGGCAGCGCTGCTGGCGGAGGCCGAGCTCGCTGCGGGTGAGCTCGAGGCGCTCGTCCGGAGCATCAACGCAACGAACTCGGCGATCAAGCTTGAGATCGCCCCCAAATCTCCGAGTGGCGGCCGGCGCCGCCAGCAGAGTGGCGCCGCCACCACCGCGCAGGTGACCATGACCGACGCGCTTGCGCGCCGGGATGGCCTGCGCTTACGCCACTCGATCCTTGTCGAGGCCGCCGACGCGGCGCAGGATCAGGGCGTGTACCGTCAGATGCGCTCGGAGCTGCGGCAGGTGTCGGTGCTTCCCGTTCCCGAGCTTCGAGGGCAGGCTGACGTACTCGCGCGGGAGCTGCGCAAGGCTCGATCTTCGCCTAGCCGGGCACCGCTTCGGCAATCCACAACTTCACACACGCGAGTCGGTACCGACTCGACCAGCGGGCACACCCCGCGCCAGACGGGCAACTCTGGCTCTTAGCAGGGTGGCGGGCAGCCCAACGCGTTCACAGTGCAGCCCAGCACTTCGCACACGTGACTGCTCACGCCGCACAGTGCACTACCGCGTGCCGGGGTCGAATCGGGAGGGTGGGAACGGGGACATTTTGCGTGGTGGGCTGCTCGTTAGTCAGGCCTGAGTGCGAGATTGCCGACGCCTGACAATCGAATATCGGAAAGCCCCTGCCAGGTTGCAGCCTCACGCAGGAGCGAGGCGGCCACGTCCGCCGTCTGGCGCGGCGCGCCGGGCTCTTGCCAGGCCGCCTGCACGAGCAGCGCGTTACCGGCGCGGTCGGCCTTGAGGTCGATCCGACCCGCGAGGCGCCCGCCCACAAGGAGCGGCAGGCAGTAATAGCCGAACTGACGCTTCTCCTTCGGCGTGTAGATCTCTATCCGGTAGTGGAACCTGTGGATCCGCTCGGCGCGGGGCCGGAACCACGCAACCGGGTCGAAGGGCGTGAGCAGCGCGTCCGGGGCGAGTCGCGATGGCACAGCGGCGTCGCGGTGGAGCCAGGCCTGCTCAGGCTTCCCAGACTTCGCGAGCCACCCCTCGACCTCGACGGGAACGAGCTCACCCGACTCGACGAGCGCAGCAACGGCGACCCGGGCTTCGGGGGTCTTCAAGCGGTGGTAGTCCGCAATATCTGCGAGTGTGCCGACGCCGAGTGAGCGAGCCGCCCGCGAAACGAGTTTACGTTGTGCGTCAGCGCGAGCGACAGACCGGAGGTGCGCCTCGGGAATGATGTCCTCGGCAAGCGCGTAGCGCCGCTGAAAGGACTCGCGGCCCGCAGCGACAACCTCCCCGGCGGCGAACAGTACCTCGACGGCGTGCTTGGTGTCGCTCCAGTCCCACCAGGGGCCGCGCTTCTCACGCGGGCCATCCTCGAGTTCCCTGACGAGCTGGGGGCCGTCGGCCCGCAAGCGCTCCCGCACCGCCCGGATGGTGGGCTCGAGGCGCTCCCAGCGGCCGTCGCGGGTGTGCCGGGCACGAAAGTCATCCATGCGCCAGCCGAAAAGCGGCCTGTCGGACACGGGAATGAACGCGGCCTCGTGCGCCCAATACTCCGTGAACTCGCCGCTCCCCCAGAGGTGCTCGTCGAGCCGGTCTTGCGAGTATCCCCCGTGGCGGGAGAACACCGGCATGTAGTGGCTGCGTGAGAACACGTTCACGGAGTCGATCTGCAGCACGTGCAAGCGCGACAGGGCCGAGTCGAACGGGCGTCGCACACCCATGCGTCTTGAGTTCGTGAACCCCTGCGCGGCGAGCGAGACTCGGCGGGCCTCGGCTGCGCTGAGCGAGGCGGTTGCTCCTGCGGGTGTCATGAGGCCACGCTACCGCTACCCACCGACGTTTCTGGCACCGGCGCGTAGATCACGACGTGCATGTCAGCGGCGTCTGAGGGTACGAGCCTGTGGTGCTCAAACACGAGTTCCCCGTCGGTCGGGTGAGTAAACGTGCGCAGCCGTGACGTAAAGCGGCTCACTGTCTGCTCTGCCCACTGCTCTCGAAACTCGGGGCTGAGCTCGGTCAGCGACTCGATGAGCGCCCGGTGCCGCTCCGAGCTCAGACGCACGCCCGACTCCGCTCTGAACTCGGCGAGAAAGCTTCGGCTGTCGCGCTCCCAGTTTGGCAGCAGCGCGCGGTTGCGAGGGTCGGTGTAGATGATGCGCAGCAGATTGCGTTCCTCCGCCGGCGCCGCGACGATCGGCCCGTAGAGCCACTCGTACCCGGCGTTCCACCCGACAATCGTCCAATCGCTCGTCAGGATGAACGCGGGAAACTCGAACGAGCGGATGAGGTTCAGCAGGTGGGCGGGCGCCTCGTCAGGTGGCGGCGGCACCTGCGCCCGGCCCGGCGAGGCGAGGGCGTGGACGTACTCGGTTTCCGGCTCGGTGAGCTGGAGCACGCGCGCGACGGCGTTCAAGACCTGGTCGGAGGCATTGATTTCGCGCCCCTGCTCGAGCCAGGTGTACCAGCTCACGCTGATCCCCGAGAGCGTCGCAACCTCTTCGCGGCTCAGGCCCGTCTCGCTGCGGCGGTTGCCCGGCGGCAGGCCGAGTGCGGCGCGAGACTGGGTGCGCCGCTTGGTGGCGAGAAACTCTCCGAGCTGTTGGCCGCGGGCTGTGCGTGGGCGAATCATCAGATCATAGTACTCCCAGTACTAGTACCTACGCTCACTTCCGCCAGCCGCGCGGGCGTGGCTTACTGGAACAATGCCCACGTATCGCTCTTTTACAGTCACTCACGGCCGCAACATGGCCGGTGCCCGCGCGCTCTTGCGCGCCGCCGGCGTGAACGGCGCCGACCTCGGCAGAAAGCCCATCATCGCCGTTGCGAACTCGTTCACCGAGTTCGTCCCGGGTCACACGCACCTCGCCCCGGTCGGGCGCATCGTCTCAGACGCAATCATCGAAGCAGGCGGCATCCCGCGCGAGTTCAACACCATCGCCGTCGACGACGGCATCGCGATGGGGCACGGTGGCATGCTGTACTCGCTGCCGTCACGTGACCTCATCGCAGACTCCGTCGAGTACATGGTCGAGGCGCACTGCGCCGACGCGCTCATCTGCATCTCGAACTGCGACAAGATCACTCCGGGCATGTTGCTCGCCGCCCTGCGCCTGAACATCCCGACAGTCTTCGTGTCGGGCGGGCCCATGGAGTCGGGCCGCGCGGTGCTCGCGAACGGCATGGTGCGCACGCTCGACCTCGTCGACGCAATCTCCGACGCCGTCAACGACAAGATCTCCGACGAGGACATGCTGAAGATCGAGGAGTCGGCATGCCCGACCTGCGGGTCGTGCTCGGGCATGTTCACGGCGAACTCGATGAACTGCCTGACCGAGGCGATTGGGCTGTCACTCCCGGGCAACGGTTCGACGCTCGCGACCCACACCGCGCGCAAGGCGCTGTACGAAAACGCCGGCAAGACGATCGTGGAGATCACCCGGCGTCACTACGACGACGATGACTACAGCGTGCTCCCCCGCAACATCGCGACGCCCGAGGCGTTCGGCAACGCGATGGCGCTCGACATCGCGATGGGCGGGTCGACGAACACGATCCTGCACCTGCTCGCCGCAGCCCACGAGGCGGGCGTTGACTTCGGCCTCGACGAGATCGATGCAGTCTCGCGGCGCGTGCCCTGCCTCGCGAAGGTGGCGCCCAACGTCGCGAACGGCAAGACCTATTACATGGAGGACGTGCACCGGGCCGGGGGCATCCCCGCGCTGCTCGGCGAGCTGCGCCGCGGCGGCCTGCTCGACGAGAACGTCCACACCGTGCACTCGCAGACCCTCGGCGAGTGGCTCGACGAGTGGGACGTGCGGGGCGGCAAGGCCTCCGACGAGGCGTTCGAGCTCTGGCACGCGGCGCCCGGCGGGGTGCGCTCGTCGACGGCTTTCTCGCAGTCCGAGCGGTGGCGAGACCTCGACCTTGATCAGGAGAACGGCTGCATCCACTCGGTCGAACACGCCTACTCGAAGGACGGCGGCCTCGCGGTGCTGCGCGGCAACATTGCCGTCGACGGCGCTGTCGTGAAGACCGCTGGCGTTGACGAGTCGATCTGGACGTTCTCGGGTCCGGCCGTCGTGTGCGAGTCGCAGGACGAGGCGGTCGAGAAGATCCTCAACAAGCAGGTGAACGAGGGCGACGTCGTTGTGATTCGCTACGAGGGCCCGAAGGGCGGGCCTGGCATGCAGGAGATGCTGTACCCGACCTCGTTCCTCAAGGGGCGCGGGCTCGGCAAGAAGTGTGCGCTCATCACCGACGGCCGCTTCTCGGGCGGCACCTCCGGTCTCTCGATTGGCCACATCTCTCCCGAGGCAGCGAGCGGCGGAATCATCGCGCTCGTGGAGGATGGCGACACCATCTCGATCGATATCCCGACGCGGGCGCTCACGCTCGACGTTCCCGAGGCCGAGCTTGAGCGGCGCCGGGCCGCACTCGAGGCCGCCGGTGGCTACCGGCCGAAGAACAGGGTGCGCCACGTCTCAGACGCGCTGCGAGCGTACGCCGCGTTCGCCCAGTCTGCCGATAAGGGTGCCGTGCGGGTGATCCCCGAAACCATCTAGGCCGTACGCCGCCAAAACGCATCATCCCCCCGAGGCGACCCCCCCTAACTACGGTTAGGAACGGGTGGTTTCGGGGGGGATGATGCGGTTTAGTGGCTGCCGGGCCGCAGTCGAGCGGTTACGCGAACCAGAGGCCGAGCTCGCGCTCAGCCGAGAGGGTCGAGTCCGACCCGTGTACGAGGTTCTGCTGCACGGCGAGGCCCCAGTCGCGGCCGAGATCGCCACGGATGGTGCCGGGAGCGGCGACTGTGGGGTCGGTCGCGCCCGCGATCGAGCGGAAGCCCTCGATAACGCGCTCGCCCTCCGCGCGGACAGCGACGACGGGCCCTGAGCTCATGAACTCGATGAGCGGCTCGTAGAACGGCTTGCCCTCGTGCTCCTCGTAGTGCGCGGCCAGCAGCTCGCGGCTCGGGGTCAGCATGCGCAGGCCGGTGATCGTGTAGCCCTTCGCTTCGATGCGGCGCAGGATCTCGCCGGTCAGCCCGCGGGCGACTCCGTCAGGCTTGACGAGGATGAGTGTTTGCTCGGTGGACATGAGGCTCCTGTTCGAGTGGTGTGTTCTGCGATATTCAGTCTAGTGAGGGGGCGAGCTGGCGGTGCGCCAGCCCCTACCCCTACTGGGCGCGGAGCGCCGCGTTCTGCTCGTCGATCTTCCCGCCGCGCACGATGCAGTAGACCCACAGCGCCGTGAAGATGCCGCCGACAAAGAGCGCGGCGGGCAGGATGAAGGCGGTCGCGAGCATGAGCGCGTGGGTCACCCAGCCCAGCCGGATCCCGACCTCGCCGAAGCGGATCGTCGCGAGCGACACGACGCACAGGAGCGCGAGCACCCCGCCGATCACCAGGCCGAGCCAGCGCGGGTCGGTGATGCCGAGGCCGAAGATCGTCAGCCCGATGAGCACAACGATGATGAGTTCGAAGCCGAGCACGATCGAGGCGAGCGCCTTGCGCGTGGAGCGTTCACCCTTCGTCGCGCCAGAGATGCGCATCGCCGAGTTGTGGGCGGCGGCCTCCGATGGCGAGAGGACGAGCTCCTCGTCGGATCCGTCCTGCGGCTGGCCGGGTGTGGTGGTCATGCGGTCCCCCAGTTCTCCGAGCGTGAGTGGGTGATGGCCTCGCCCGCGAGCAGCACAGAGCCGACGACGAGCACGGCACGGGAGTTCGACTCCCCCGCCCAGCTTCGCGCGCGTTCGAGCGCGAGCGGAAGCGAGGCGAGTTCCTCGATGGGCGTATCCGGGATCGCCGACTCCGCGATCACGGCGAGCTCTTCAACAGGGAGGGCCCGCGGCGAGTCGACGGCGGTCACGAAGACCTGGTGGGCGATCGGGGCAAGCGTCTCGAGCAGCCCGTGCGCGTCCTTCTCTTCGAGCACGCCGGTGACGATCGCCAGCTCTTCGAAGGCGAACGACTCCGTGACGGCGCGCACGAGTGCCTCGGCGCCGTGCGGGTTGTGGGCAGCGTCGACGTAGACGATCGGGTCGGTGCCGATGAGCTGCAGGCGGCCCGGCGAGGTGAGCTGCCCGAGCCCCTCGTCGAGGACCTCCTCAGGGATCGGCCGCTCGCCACCAAAGAACGCCTCCACCGCGGCGATCGCGAGCGTCGCGTTCTCCGCCTGGTGCTGCCCGTACAGCGGCACGAAGGCCGGGTCGTACTGGTGACCCGTGATCCCGACCACGTCGACCTGCCTGCCGCCAACCGCCAGGCGGTCCTCGGCGAGGCTGAAATCGCGGCCCTGCGCGTAGAGCCGCACACCGAGGTTCGCAGCGGTGTCGGCGAGCTCGCCGAGCGCGTCGACATCCTGCTCCGCTGTCACGGCGGTGCTGCCGGCCTTCATGATGAGCGACTTCGTGTGCGCGATCGTCTGCGTGTCCGGGCCGAGGTGCTCGGTGTGGTCGAGGCCGATCGGGGTGAAGACGGCGACCTGGGCGTCGACGATGTTCGTCGCGTCCCACTCACCGCCCATCCCGACCTCGATGACCGCGACCTCGACGGGCGCATCAGCGAACGCGACAAACGCGAGTACCGCGAGGGCCTCGAAGAAGGTGATGCGGCCGTGCCCGGCACCCTCAAGCTCGGAGTCGACGAGCTGCAGCGGCAACCGCAACTCGTCCCAGGCCTCGGCGAGCGCGGCCTCAGCGATCGGCTGGCCGTCGATCTGGAAGCGCTCGGTGAAGTCGACGAGGTGCGGGCTCGTGAAGAGCCCGGTACGCAGCCCGTGGGCACGCAGCAGCGATTCGATCGCGCGGCTCGTCGACGTCTTGCCGTTCGTGCCGGCGACCTGGATGACCGGGTACGAGAGCTGGGGCGACCCGGCGAGCTCGGCGAGGCGGCGCACCGGCTCGATGCGCGGGCGCGGGTTCGCCTCGCCGACGCGGGTGAGGAGCTCTTCGTACACCTTCGCTGCGGTGCCGCTCATCGCGCGTCTCCCGACTCGGGTGCGTCGAGACCAGTGACGTCGATGGTGATGACGACCGGCGCCTTCTCGACGCCGAGCGCCTTTGCGCCGGTGATGAACACCCCGCCACCCGGAGACTGCAGGTCGTCTACGATCGCGTCGATCCCGATCGCCTCCTGCACGGCGATGCCCTCGGCGAGCGTTTCTGCCGCGATGAGCGCCGCGTGCGTCTGCAGCGCGGCCGCGTGCGCGGGCTCGGCGTTCAGCGCGAGCACGATGCGGTCGCTCACGTCGAGCCCGGCGGCCTTGCGGGCCTCCTGGATCGCGCGGATCGCATCGCGGGCGATGCCCTCGGCCTCGAGCTCTGGCGTAGTCGCAGTCTCGAGGATCGCGAACCCGCCGCCCTGGATGAGCGTGATCGCGGGGCCGCCATCCTCGGCGCCCGCGCCCGCCTTCAGCGTGAGCTCATACTCGTGGGGCTCAAGCGCGATGCCGCCGGCGACGATCACGCCGTTCTCCTCGCTCCAGTCACCGGCCTTCGCCGCCTTGATCGCGGCCTGCACCTGCTTGCCGAGGCGGGGCCCCGCGGCGCGCGCGTTCACAGCGAGCGTCTGCACGATGCCGTTCTCGGCCGCGCTTGACTCGGTTTCCTGGACGAGCCGCACCTGCTTGACGTTGAGCTCATCGCGCAGAATGTCGGCGAAGGGCTCGAGCGCCGCGGGACGCGACGTGACCACGGTGAGCTCCGCGAGCGGCAGGCGCACGCGCAGCTTGTGCGCCTTGCGCAGCGAGAGCACCTGCGAGGTGATCTGGCGCACCTCGTCCATCGCGGCGACGAGCTCGTCATCGACGGGGAACTCGGAAGCGTCGGGCCAGTCGGTGAGGTGCACGGAACGGCCACCAGTGAGGCCGCGCCATACCTCCTCGGTGACGAGGGGTGCCATCGGCGCGGCGACGCGCGCGAGCGTCTCGAGCACGGTGAAGAGCGTGTCAAACGCCTGCTTGTTTGCGGGCTTTCCGTTCTCGCCGGTGGTGCCCTCCCAGAAGCGGTCGCGCGAGCGACGCACGTACCAGTTGGTCAGCACCTCGGCGAACGCGCGGAGCGTCTCGGCCGCAGAGGTCGTGTCGAGCCCGTCAAGGTGCGCCTGGACCTCGCGCACGAGCGTGCCCGTCTTCGCAAGGATGTACCGGTCGAGCGGGTCGGTCGAGTCGACGCGACGCTCGGCCTCGACGCCGTCGGCGTTCGCGTACAGGCTGAAGAAGTACCAGCTGTTCCAGAGCGGCAGGATGAACTGGCGGACGCCCTCGCGGATGCCCTCCTCGGTCACGATGAGGTTGCCGCCGCGCACGACGGGCGATGCCATGAGGAACCAGCGCATCGCGTCGGAGCCGTCGCGATCGAAGACCTCGTTCACGTCGGGGTAGTTCTGCAGGCTCTTCGACATCTTGTTACCGTCGGAGCCGAGCACGATGCCGTGGCTGATGACGCTCTTGAACGCCGGGCGGTCAAAGAGCGCCGTCGCGAGCACGTGCTGCACGTAGAACCACCCGCGGGTCTGGCCGATGTACTCGACGATGAAATCGGCGGGCTGGCTCTTCTCGAACCACTCAACGTTCTCGAACGGGTAGTGCGCCTGGGCGAACGGCATGGAGCCCGAATCGAACCAGACATCGAGCACGTCTTCGATGCGCCGCATCGTCGATTTGCCGCTCGGGTCATCCGGGTTCGGCCGGGTGAGCGAGTCGATGTACGGGCGGTGCAGGTCAATCTCGCCTGCCTCGTTGCGCGGGAGCTCGCCGAAGTCGGCCTCGAGCTCCGCGACCGACCCGTAGACGTCCTCGCGCGGGAACTCCGGGTTGTCGCTCTGCCACACTGGGATCGGGCTGCCCCAGTAGCGGTTGCGGCTGATCGACCAGTCGCGCGCGCCCTCAAGCCACTTGCCGAACTGGCCGTGCTTGACGTTTGCGGGGACCCACTCGATCTCCTCGTTCACCTCAAGCATGCGGTCCTTGATCTCCGTGACGCGCACGAACCAGCTCGAGACCGCGCGGTAGATCAGCGGGTTGCGGCAGCGCCAGCAGTGCGGGTACGAGTGCAGGTAGCTCTGCTCGCGCAGCAGGCGACCGGAGGCCTTGAGCATGCGGATGAGTGGGCGGTTCGCGTCCATCCACAGCTCGCCGGCCACGTCGGTGACCGCGCTAATGAAGCGGCCGCCCTCGTCGAGGCTCACGATCGTCGGCATGCCCGCGGCGGTCGTGAGGCGGTGGTCGTCCTCGCCGTACGCGGGCGACTGGTGGACGATGCCGGTGCCGTCGGTGACGGTGACGTAGCCATCGACGAGCACTCGCCAGTAGTTGTCGGTGCCCCAGGTCTCGGTGTCCGCGAAGTAGTCGAAGAGTGGCGCGTACTCGACGTTCAACAGTTCGGCGCCCTGCAGGGTGCGCGTGACGGCGGCACGAACCTCGTCAGCAGACTCGTAGCCGAGGTCTGACGCGTAGTTCCCCGCGAGATCCTGCGCGATGAGGTAGCTCGCCTCCCCCGCGGCCGCGCCGTCGGAGCCGCCGGCGGGGCCAGCGGGCACGACGACGTACGCGATGTCGGGGCCGACAGCGAGAGCGGCGTTCGTCGGCAGCGTCCACGGCGTCGTCGTCCAGGCGAGGGCGCGCACGCCCGAGAGGCCGAGCTCGTCGGCGCGGGCGCCGCGGAATGGGAAGGTGACGGTGACCGACGGATCCTGGCGTTCCTGGTACACGTCGTCGTCCATGCGCAGCTCGTGGTTCGAGAGCGGCGTCTCGTCGCGCCAGCAGTACGGCAGGATGCGCTGGCCTTCGTAGGCGAGGCCCTTGTCGTAGAGCTGCTTGAAGGCCCAGATGACGCTTTCCATGAAGGAGACGTTGAGCGTCTTGTAGTCGTTCTCGAAGTCGACCCAGCGCGCCTGGCGGGTGACGTACTCCTCCCACTCCTTGGTGTACTGGAGCACGGATTCGCGGGCCTTCGCGTTGAACGCGGCGACACCCATCTCCTCGATCTCGCTCTTCTCGGTGATGCCGAGCTGCTTCATCGCCTCAAGCTCGGCGGGCAGCCCGTGGGTGTCCCAGCCGAAGCGCCGCTCGACCTTCTTCCCGCGCATCGTCTGGAAGCGTGGGAAGACGTCTTTCGCGTAGCCGGTGAGGAGGTGGCCATAGTGGGGCAGGCCGTTCGCGAACGGGGGACCGTCATTGAAGACCCACTCGTCGCAGCCCTCGCGCTGCGCAATGGAGGCGCGGAACGTGTCGTCCGCGTCCCAGTAGGAGAGCACTCGCTGCTCAACCTCGGGAAGTCGCGGAGATGGATTCACGCCGAATGCGACGCCCGCGGTCTCGCCGGTCGTCTGCTTGGGATAGCTCATAGGGGGTACCTTCTCATCACGCGATTCTCACGCTGGGGCGAGTGTGCGAATCGATTCGCATCCCGCGGTACCACCCGGCTTGCGCTCATGGAGCGCCACTTCATTGAGCTGTAACGGGCCACCCGTCTGGTTCTAGTGAGCCGCCCGAGGGTGGCCGTTCTTCCAGAGACTCCCCGGTGATGGCCGGTTCACAGTCGATACGCCTATTCTAGCCCGGTTTTGCTGGGCCGCGGGTGAACTCGGTGAACGCGGCAGAACATTATGAACGCGATTCTGCAGCCTTTGGGTAACGAATCGGTAACAACCGTAATTTGGCGTTATGCCTGATCCCCGCAGGATTCGAGCAGTTATCTGTGAAAACCGTGTGAACAATTGGTGGGCGATCGGGGTTAGCGTCGAAGGAGGGTTCTCGGTTCAATCACCGCTTCACCGAGGCGGTACTTGGAGCGCCAAAAACCCGGCGGATAGACCGCACAACGCGGCAAACACCGCACAGGAGGAACATGTCTCACCAAAATGTCGGCCAGGGGGCCGACGCGAAGCCGGGCGAAATTGCCATTTCGGTCGACCACGCAACCAAAGTCTTCGGCCGGCGACCCAAGGAGGCCGCAAAGCGCCTCCGCGCCGGCGCGAGCCGCGAGGAGGTGAAGCCGTTCGGCACCGCCGCGGTGATCGACGCAAGCTTCGACGTCCGCGTCGGCGAAATCTTCGTCGTGATGGGCCTCTCAGGCTCAGGCAAATCGACACTCATCCGCCTCCTCAACGGACTCGGCGACACGACCGACGGATCGATCAGCGTCTTTGGCCATGAGATCGTCGGCATGAGCGCGGCAGAGCTGCGCAAGGTTCGCCGCGAGCAGATGGCGATGGTGTTTCAGCACTTCGCCCTCTTCCCGCACCGCACCGTGCTCGAGAACGCCGCGTACGGTCTGGAGATTCAGGGCGTGCCCGTCGAGGAGCGGGGTGAACGAGCCCGCGGCTGGCTGAGCCGTGTCGGGCTCGACGGCTGGGCAGACTCGCTCCCCGGCGAGCTTTCCGGCGGCATGCAGCAGCGCGTCGGGCTCGCCCGAGCTTTCGCGGCCGGCACCCGGATCCTGCTCATGGACGAGGCGTTCTCGGCCCTCGACCCGCTCATCCGGCGCGAGATGCAGGAGCTGCTCGTCGAACTGCAGCAAGAGCTGGGAATGACCATCGTCTTCATCACGCACGACCTCAACGAGGCGATGTTCCTCGGTGACCGAATCGCGGTCATGCGCGACGGGCGCATCGTGCAGCTGGGCACGCCGAACGACATTCTCACGGACCCCGCGAATGACTACGTCGCGCAGTTTGTACAGGACGTGGATCGGGCGCGCGTGCTCACCGCGGGCGACGTCATGGAGCCACCGCGCGCCGTCGTCCCGGCGTCGGCGGGGCCCCGCGCTGCACTCAAGGCGATGCGCGACCTGCAGACCTCGGCGTGCTTCGTGACGTCGGCGGGCCGCAAGCTCATCGGGGTGGTCCGCGACAAAGACATGCTGCGCCTCGTGCGCGACGGTGGCACGAACATCAGCGACGCGCTGAAGCCGACCCCCTCGATCGTCTCCCCCGACCAGTTGATCGCCGAGCTCTTTGAGCTCGCGGTGGAGAGCCCGCTTCCCGTCGCGGTCGTCGACGAGCAGGATCGCCTCATCGGCGTCGTCCCTCGCGTGACCCTGCTCGCCTCGCTCACGAACCTCCCGACGATGACAACCGAGATCCCGATCATCGAGCCGACACCGGACGTGCCGGGCGCGATCATCACCGCGACGCTTGAGGCTACCGGCGGCACGGGGTCCCCCGCAGTCGGAGACCTCGCCACGACGGAAGGGGGCGCACTGTGAACGACTTCTTCCGGATCCCGATCGGTAGCTGGGTTGCCGCCGCGTTCGACTGGATCAAAGCAACGTTCGACGGCACGCTCGATGTGATCTCACTTGTTGTGAAGGCGCTCGTGCAGGGCGTCGCAGACGGCTTGCTCGCGGTGCCCGCGCCCCTGCTGATCATCGTGCTCGCGCTGCTCGGATGGGCAGTCCGCTCCTGGCAGTTTGGCGTCGGGGCGGCGCTCACGCTCACGCTCATCATCGGAATGGCGCAGTGGGAGAACGCGATGTTTACGCTCGCGCTCGTGCTGATCGCGACCATCATTGCGGTGCTTATCGGAGTTCCCCTCGGCATCCTCGCCGCGAAGTCCGACGGGTTTAGTGCCGTCATCCGACCGATTCTCGACTTCATGCAGACCATGCCAGCGCTCGTCTACCTGATCCCGGCGGTGACGTTCTTTGCGGTCGGGTTTGTGCCCGGCGTGTTCGCCACCGTGCTCTTCGCGCTGCCTCCAGGCGTTCGCTTTACCGAACTCGGGATCCGGGGCGTCGACGCCGAGACTGTCGAAGCTGGCCACGCGTTCGGCTCGACGCCGGGCAAGATCCTGCGCGGCATTCAGCTGCCCCTCGCGATGCCGACGATCCTCGCCGGAATCAACCAGGTGATCATGCTCGCCCTCTCGATGGCGGTCATCGCCGGTATGGCCGGCGCGAACGGCCTCGGGAAGGAGGTCGTCTCGGCCCTCGCGACGCTCAACATCGCAAAGGGCGTTGAGGCGGGCCTTGCCGTCGTGATCCTCGCCGTCTTCCTCGACCGGCTCACCGCCGCGCTCGGCACTCCTGGCGAGTTCACCCACTCGCTCCGCAGCGCACTCGGGCGCAGGCGGAACGCGCGGCAGCGCGCCGCTCGCCTCGAGCCCGCCGCGGCCAACTGAGACCTATCTGACCCACACCCCAACCCGCACCTCGGTGCGGACGAAAGGAAACCATGAAGAAGCGTCACCTCACAACCGCCATCGCACTCGCTGCGGCGGGAAGCCTCGCGCTCGCGGGCTGCACGAATGGAGCGACCGACGATGGGGGTGGTTCCGGAAGCGGCGAGGGAGGCGACACCATCACTCTGAGCTTCCTCCCCGGCTGGACCGACGGCCTGAGCACCGCGTACCTCCTTGAGGACCAGCTCGGCAAGCTCGGCTACACCGTAGAGATGGAGGAGCTCACCGACGCGGCCGTCATTTACGCGGGCCTCGCGAACGGTGACTTCGATATGTATCCCTCCGCTTGGTCGGAGGCCACGCACGCCCAGTACATGGAGCAGTTCGGAGAGAAGATCGAAGACCTCGGCTCGTACTACGAGGGCGCATCGCTCACCATCGCAGTGCCCGACTACATGGACGACATCAACTCGATCGAGGACCTGAAGGGTAAGGCCGACAGGTTCGGCGGCGAGATCATCGGCATCGAGCCCGGCGCAGGCCTCACCAAGCAGACGCAAGACGTCATGCTGCCCGAGTACGGCCTCGGCTCGGAGTATGAGCTCGTGACCTCGTCGACCGGCGCGATGCTCGCGACGCTCCAGTCGAAGATCGACGCGAAGGAAGACGTCGTCGTCACGCTCTGGCGCCCGTTCTGGGCGAACGCCGCCTTCCCCGTGAAGGATCTACAGGACCCGAAGGGGGCGATGGGCGGAACTGAGGGGCTGCACTTCCTCGGCAAGCTCGGGTTCGCCGAGGAGTTCCCGGAGGCCGCCGACTACATCAAGGGCATCAAGCTCGACGACGATGCCTACGGCGCGCTCGAGAGCCTCATTACGGGCGACGAGTACAAGGACGACCCGAAGGGTGCCGTGCAGGCCTGGCTGAAGGACAACGCCGACGCCTACCCCGGCCTCATCGCGTAGGTCTGTCACCGCAAGCGGCGGGCCGCCCCCACCTCGCGGTGTGGGGCGGCCCGCCGTCGTGGTTCGGCCTATCGCAGGGCTACAGGAGCTCTGCCCGCGCTACAGCAGCTCTGCGCGCAGCTGCTCGGGCGACTTGGGCGAGAGCAGGCCGGGTGCGATGTCGAACGGCGTGTGCGCGCCCTTCGCGCCCCCCGCCGCGAGACGCGCCGCTGCCCGCGCGTAGGCGACGAGCACGCTCGACGTGAACTCGGGGTTCGAATCGAGCGCGAGTCGGTACTCGATGGTCTGGGTGACGCCGGGCGACGACTCCCCCGAACGGAATACGAAGCCACCGTGCGGCATGCCCGCGTGGTCGCGGGCGAGCTCTTCTGCCGAAATGAAGTGCACGGTCGTGTCGTACGGCTCGAAGTAGTCGGGCATCGTCACGATCGTCTCGCGGATCAGGTCTGCGTCAGCGCCATCCTCAAGAACGACGAAGCACTCGCGGTCGTGCTGCTCGCGCGTGGTGAGTTCGGGGTTCTCTCCCGCACGCACGCGGCCGATCGCGTCTTCCGACGGCAGCGTGTACTGCACCGCGCCCGCAACGCCCGGGATCCGGCGCAGCGCGTCGGAGTGGCCCTGGCTCAGGCCCCGGCCCCAGAACGTATAGGTGTTGCCCTGCGGCAGGATCGCCTCACCAAACAGTCGGTTGAGTGAGAACAGGCCCGGGTCCCAGCCAGTCGAGATCACGGCGACGTTTCCGCCTGCGACCGCGGCCGCGTCAACGGCGGCGAAGTGCTCGGGTACCTTCGCGTGCGTGTCAAAGCTGTCGACCACCGTGAAGTTGGCGGCAAGCTCTGGCGTCTGTTCGGGCAGATCGCTCTTCGATCCGCCGCAGAGGATCAGCACGTCGACGCTGCCCGTAAAGTCCCCGAGGTCGGCGATTGCGTAGACCTTCGTATCCGGCGAAGCTGTCGTAACGCTTAAGGGGTCGCGCCGGCTGAACACCCCAACGAGTTCGAGGTCAGGGTTCAGCCCAATAGAGGTTTCTACGCCGCGGCCAAGGTTGCCGTAGCCGACGATGCCGACGCGAATGCGGTCTGTCATAGCTCTTCCTCCTGCCGCGGGTTAGTGGAATCCGCGACGTGTCCATCGTAAAGGGCCGGAGGGGTGACGTGTCGCCGTGTTACCTGGCCTCGGGCGGCAGATCGAGCGGCGCTGGGCCCCCGAGCTGCTCGGTGAAGCGGTCCAGGAAGTCGCGGATGGTGCGCATCTCGTCTTTCGTGAGGTCGTCGTTCGCCGCACGAACGAGGCCAGTGCCCATGTCGATGAGTCGCTGATATGCGTCTTTCCCGGCCGCCGTCAGCCTGAGATAGATCGACCGCTTGTCCTCCTGTGCGACCGCGCTCTCGATGAGGCTCGCATTGCGGAGGCGGGTGAGTGACTTCGACAGCGTCGGCCGTGTCACCCCGAGCTCCTCGGCAACATCCCCGGGCCGCAGCTCCCTCGTGCGTGCGCCAAGCATGTAGATGATGCGGATCTCGCTGTCTTCAATGTCTAGGCCGATGCGCTCTGCAATGTGCCCGTCAATGGGGACGGCGCCCCACTGCCGGGCGACCGTCGCGAACGCGCTCAGCATCTGCCGTTCGATGTCTCGCATGCTGGCAGTCTATATAGGTTGCGCGCAACTGATCTACCATCGCTTTGGCCGAAACGATAGACTTACGGGATACCCCTTCAGGCACCAGAGCCGATCTTCGATCGACTCGCTCACGCGGTGCCGTCCACATCGAACCCCGACCAGATCGCCTGTGTGCGTGTCTCGTCGAGAAAACGGAGCCCACGTAATGAGCGCGATTCCTGACAAGCCGGCACTCGAGGGACTCGAATCAAAATGGGGGGCGATCTGGGAAGAGTCGGGCACGTACGCGTTTGACCGCGACGGTGCCTCACGCGACGACGTCTACAGCATCGACACTCCCCCGCCGACGGCCTCGGGCTCGCTGCACGTCGGCCACGTGTTCTCTTACACGCACACCGACACCGTTGCGCGCTACAAGCGCATGAACGGGAAGCGCGTGTTCTACCCGATGGGCTGGGACGACAACGGCCTGCCGACCGAGCGCCGCGTGCAGAACTACTACGGTGTGCGCTGCGACCCGTCGCTGCCCTATGTCGAAGACTTCGTTCCGCCGCACGATGGCGGCGACGGCAAGAGTGTCAAGGCCGCCGACCAGCAGCCGATTTCGCGCCGCAACTTCATTGAGCTGTGCGAACAGCTGACCATCGAAGACGAGAAGCAGTTCGAGGCGCTGTGGCGCACCCTCGGCCTGTCGGTCGATTGGAAGCAGACCTACCGCACGATCGGTGCAGAGTCGCTGCGCGCGTCGCAGCTCGCGTTCCTGCGGAACATCGAGCGCGGTGAGGCGTACCAGGCTCAGGCCCCGACGCTCTGGGACATCACCTTCCGCACGGCCGTCGCCCAGGCGGAGCTTGAAGATCGCGAGCAGCCGAGCGCCTACCACACCCTCGCCTTCCACAAGTCTGACGGCTCCGGTGACATTCTCATCGACACGACGCGCCCCGAGCTGCTCGCCGCGTGCGTCGCGCTCGTTGCGCACCCCGACGATGAGCGTTTCAAGCCGCTCTTCGGCACCACGGTTCGCACCCCGATCTTCGACGTTGAGGTGCCGATCGTTGCGCACCACCTCGCGAAGCAGGACAAGGGAACAGGCATCGCGATGATCTGCACCTTCGGTGACGTCACCGACGTGATCTGGTGGCGCGAGCTCGACCTCCCGAACCGCGCGATCCTTGGCTTCGACGGTCGCGTTATTAGCGAAGCGCCCGAGGCGATCACGTCGGAGTCGGGGCGCGAGGCGTACGCCCAGCTCGCTGGCAAGACCGTGTTCAGCGCGAAGCAGACGATGGTCGAACTGCTCCAGGCGTCTGGTGAGCTGACAGGCGAGATCCGCAAGATCACGCACCCCGTGAAGTTCTTCGAGAAGGGTGACAAGCCGCTCGAGATCGTTTCCACCCGCCAGTGGTACATCAAGAACGGTGCCCGCGACGAGGCCCTCCGTGAGCGGCTGCTCGCCCATGGCAAGGAGCTCGAGTGGCACCCCGACTTCATGCGGGTGCGCTACGAGAGCTGGGTCGAGGGGCTCTCGGGCGACTGGCTGATCTCGCGCCAGCGCTTCTTCGGCGTGCCGATCCCTGTTTGGTACCCGCTCGATGCCGACGGCAACCCCGTTTTCGACGAGCCCATCGTCCCGGCAGCCGACCAGCTGCCCGTTGACCCGTCAAGCGACGTCCCCGCCGGCTACACAGCCGAGCAGCGGGGCGTGGCCGGTGGCTTCCAGGGCGAGGTCGACGTCATGGATACCTGGGCGACGTCGTCGCTCACCCCGCAGCTCGCTGGCGGCTGGGAGCGCGACGAAGAGCTGTACGACCTCGTCTACCCGTTCGATCTGCGCCCGCAGGGCCAGGACATCATTCGAACCTGGCTGTTCTCAACGCTGCTCCGCTCCGAGCTCGAGTCGGGGACGCTGCCCTGGCGTCACGCCGGCATCTCCGGCTGGATTCTCGACCCCGACCGCAAGAAGATGTCGAAGTCGAAGGGCAATGTCGTTACGCCAGCCGGCATGCTCGATCAGCACGGCTCTGACGCGGTGCGGTACTGGGCTGCGTCGGCAAAGCTCGGCACCGACGCTTCGTTCGACCCGCAGAACCCGACACAGATCAAGATTGGCCGGCGCCTTGCGATCAAGCTTCTGAACGCGGCGAAGTTCACGCTCTCGTTCGATGCGAGCGCGGCCGGAACAGTCTCGGAGCCGCTCGACTGGTCGATGCTCGCTGGCCTCCAAGGCATGATTGCAGACGCGACGCGCGCCTTCGAGTCTTACGATCACGCCCGCGCGCTCGAGCTCACCGAGTCGTCGTTCTGGACCTTCTGCGACGACTACCTTGAGCTCGTCAAAGAGCGCGCCCACGGCGGCACCGGCCAGGCCCAGGCGTCAGCGGTCACGACCCTGCGCGCCGCGCTCTCGGTTTACGTGCGCATGCTCGCGCCGTTCCTCCCCTACGCAACCGAAGAGGTGTGGTCGTGGTTCGAAGAGGGCTCGGTGCACACCGCGTCATGGCCGACCGCGACCGAGCTCGACGAGTTCATCGGGAGCGACGCTGATGCGGGCCTCCTCGCCCTCGTCGGCGGCGCGCTCATTGGCGTTCGCGGGGCGAAGACCGACGCGAAGGTCTCGCAGCGCACCCCGGTTACGCTCGCGGTGATCCAGGCCCCCGCGGCAGATGCGGCCCGGCTCGAGCTCGCCGCGAGTGACCTCGCTGACGTGGGTCGGATCGCTGAGCTCAGGATCGAGGCCGCCGACGTCGCCGAGGTGAACGTCGCCGAGATCACGGTCGAAGCAGCCGAGTAGCCTCGGCACACTGGAACAAGGAAAGCAGGATCGCATGCAGCTCGGGTCACGTTGGCAAGCGGGTCAGCCGCCTCATCATGGCGTACCCGAGCTGCTGCACGCCGCTATCTCTGCGGCAGAGTCCGGGGTGTTCGGCGGGAACGAACCCGCCGGCTCCTGGACCCTCACCTGGCTTGAGGGGCGACCGCGCGTCGAGCTCGTCGACGGAGCCGGTGTGCTCCGAGCTGACATCGGCGTTGACGCCGCGGGGCGCGTCACTGAGCGTGCGATCGGCGGCACTGCGCCGGACGGGGCAGGCGCAGGTCACGCAAACGGCGCAGATGCGAACGACGCAGACGCAGACGACGACGATTGGTTGAGCTGACATGACGACGATCACTCGCGCCGCGACTGGCGCACTCACGCTCGCGCTTGCTGCGGGCCTCCTCGCCGGCTGCGCTCCGGAGCCCGGCACCGTGGCTCCCGACGGGCGTGACCTCACCGAGAAGGTCGAGCCCGAGGGCGGGAGTTGGCCCGAGGCGAACCCCGATGAGGCCTATGAGAAGTCTCAGGAGCTCCCAGAGGGGTTCCCGGCGGCATTCGTCGTCCCTGAGGGGGCAACGGTTGACGACGCGGGAAGCCGCGACGGCGGAACGTGGTACCTCGTGCTGCGCGCTGATGGATCCGAGGCCGCTGACGCGCTCTGGGACGCCGTCGTCACTGGCTCCGCGTTTACTGTCTCAGACGAGGTCGAGACCGGTGATGGCGGTCGCGCAGCGACGCTGACGTCCGCGGAACTTGCGGTGTCGGCTGTGACGATGCCGGGCGAGGGCGACGCCGTACTCTTGAGCTACGACATCACCCAGGGCGTCGGCTGACCTCCAGCGCCGCCTGTTAGGCGCTTTCGCGCCCGCTCTGCGACGTCACCATGAGTGGCGGCGCCTCTTCGAGCACGGCCTCGCGCGTCACGACGACCTTCGTGATGTCGTCGTTCGAGGGCACGTCAAACATTGCGGGCCCAAGAACCGTTTCGAGGATTGAGCGAAGCCCTCGGGCCCCAGTCTTTCGCGCAACGGCAAGGTTCGCGATCTCCGCGAGTGCTGCGTCTTCAAACTCGAGTTCAACGTCGTCGAGCTCGAACATGCGCTGGAACTGTTTGACGAGCGCGTTCTTCGGCTCGGTCAGGATACGCTGGAGCGCGTCGGTGTCGAGCGGGTCCACGGTTGCGATCACGGGAAGTCGACCGATGAACTCGGGGATGAGGCCGAAGCGGTGGAGATCCTCGGGTTGCACCTCGGCGAACAGCTCCGACTCGTTGCGGTTGCTGCCCATCGGGGAACCGAACCCGATGCCGCCCTTGCCGAGCCGCTGAGCGATGATCTCTTCGAGCCCGGAGAACGCGCCGGCGACGATGAACAGCACGTTCGTCGTGTCGAGCTGAATGAACTCCTGATTCGGGTGCTTGCGCCCGCCCTGCGGCGGGATCGAGGCGACGGTGCCCTCCAGGATTTTGAGCAGCGCCTGCTGCACGCCCTCCCCCGACACGTCACGCGTGATCGACGGGTTCTCCGCTTTGCGGGTGATCTTGTCGATCTCGTCGATGTAGATGATGCCGGTCTCGGCTCGCTGGACGTCGAAGTCGGCTGCCTGCAGCAGCTTCAGGAGGATGTTCTCGACGTCCTCGCCGACGTAACCGGCTTCCGTGAGCGCCGTCGCATCGGCGACGGCGAAGGGAACTCCGAGCTGGCGGGCGAGGGACTGCGCGAGGTAGGTCTTGCCGCAGCCGGTTGGGCCGATCATCATGATGTTCGACTTTGCGATCTCGACCTGCTCGGTCGCGAACTCGGCGCTCGTGATGGCGCTCGCAGCCCGCACGCGCTTGTAGTGGTTGTACACGGCGACCGCGAGCGACTGCTTGGCCCGGTCTTGCCCGATCACGTACTGGTCGAGGAAGCCTGCAATCTCGCGGGGCTTATGCAGCGTAAAGTCGCTCGGCTCGGCCGGCTGATGCTCAGAGAGCCGCTCCTCGATGATCTCGTTGCAGAGCGCGACGCACTCATCACAAATGTAGATCTGCGGGCCAGCGATGAGCTGGGCGACCTGCTTTTGAGACTTTCCGCAGAACGAACACTTCAGTACCTCGCTGCTTTCGCCTATACGCGCCATGTCCGAACCCTCCTTGCGTCGCATGTATGCTTCGAGCCTAGTAGCGACCTCCGACAAAGACTGACGGCGCGCCGCCGGAAATGGCCGCGCGCCGTCAGCTTGTGATCACACCGTTATCGAGCGTTTCCGCTACTGAGTAATGACGGGCTGCGGATTCTTCCGGCTCGTCAGCACCTGATCGACGAGACCGTACTCGAACGCCTCCTGCGCGCTCAGGATCTTGTCGCGATCGATGTCGTTGTGTACCTCTTCGATCGAGCGCTTCGAGTGCTTCGAGAGCGTCTCTTCGAGCCACTCGCGCATGCGCTGGATCTCACGCGCCTGGATCTCGATGTCCGAAGCCTGGCCGTGTCCGCCCTGGCCGCTCGACGGCTGGTGGATGAGCACGCGCGCGTTCGGCAGCGCGAGGCGCTTGCCCGGGGTGCCGCCTGCGAGCAGCACGGCTGCCGCCGACGCTGCCTGGCCGAGGCACACCGTCTGGATGTGCGGGCGAACGTACTGCATGGTGTCGTAAATCGCGGTCATCGCGGTGAACGAGCCACCGGGCGAGTTGATGTACATCGTAATGTCGCGCTCCGGGTCCTGGCTTTCCAGGACGAGCAGCTGCGCCATCACGTCATCGGCCGAAGCGTCGTCAACCTGAACGCCAAGGAAGATGATGCGGTCTTCGAACAGCTTCGCGTAGGGATCCTGACGCTTGAACCCGTAGGCGGTGCGCTCTTCGAACGTCGGGAGAACGTAACGCGAGTCGGGCATCATGCGATCTGCTGAGCCGCCCTGCGGCATGTAGAGATTCGTCATTGTTTCGTGTCTTCCTATCGACTACTTGCTCGTGCCGCCGCCGCCGACAACCTCGGTAGCGGTGTCCCTGATGAAATCGACGAAGCCGTACTCGAGCGCTTCCTCTGCTGTGAACCAGCGGTCGCGATCCCCGTCTTCGTTGATCTGCTCGACGGTCTTGCCCGTCTGCTTCGCGGTGATCTCCGCGAGGCGGTTCTTCATCGAGACGATGAGCTGCGCCTGCGTCTGAATGTCACTCGCGGTGCCGCCGAATCCGCCGTGCGGCTGGTGCAGCAGCACGCGTGCGTTCGGGGTGATGTACCGCTTGCCCTTGGTGCCGGCGGTGAGCAGGAACTGGCCCATGGAGGCCGCCATGCCGATACCGACGGTGACGATGTCGTTCGGCACGAAGCTCATCGTGTCGTAGATTGCCATGCCTGCGGTGATCGACCCACCAGGCGAGTTGATGTAGAGGTAGATATCCGCCTCCGGATCCTCCGCCGCGAGGAGCAGGATCTTTGCGCAGATCTCATTTGCGTTGTCGTCGCGCACCTCGGAACCGAGCCAGATGATTCGGTCTTTCAGCAGGCGGTCGAACACGCTATTCACGGGCGACTGTTCAGCCATTCGGCGCTCCATTCGTAAGTTGCTTGATTCGAGAGTATCGACTGCGAAACGCGTTCGCTCGCGTGTTCGCCGTGGGCGTTGCCCCAGGTGGCTATGTTCGCTGGAAACGAAGAATCCCCGGCCGAAGTGGCCGGGGATTCTTCGTTGACTGCGCGAGGAGTTACTTCTCCTCGGCGGCTGCCTTCTTTGCGGCGCGAGTCGCGGCTGCCTTCTTTGCCGCGGCCGAGCGAGCTGCCTTCTTGGCCTCCTCGTCGGCGTCAGCTGCAGGAGCGTCTTCCTTGGCCGCGGCCTTCTTGGCCGGAGCCTTCTTGGCGGGCTTCTCAGCGTCGTCGGCCTTTGCCGCTGCCTTCTTCGCGGGAGCCTTCTTGGCGGGCTTCTCTGCAGCAGCCTCGGGCGCCTCAGCGCCTTCCTCTGCCTCGTCCTCGGTGTCAACCGCGACGAATGCGCCGAGATCGACTGCCTTGCCGGCCTTGTCGGTGACGGTCGCCTTGCCGAGCGCGACAGCGAGGGCCTTGTTGCGGGTGACCTCAGCGAGGATCACCTGAAGCTGGTTGCCCTGGCTGATTGCCTGGAGGAACTGCGTCGGCTCCATGCCGTACTGCTGCGCCGACTGGTAGATGTAGTCGGAGAGCTCGTTCTGCGTCGGAGTGACGTCCTCGCGCTCGGCGATAGCGTCGAGCAGCAGCTCCATCTGGATCTGCTTCTCGCTTGCAACGCGAACCTCTGCGCGGTGCTCGTCGTCTTCGAGACGGCCCTCGCCCTCGAGGTGACGGTGCACCTCTTCCTCAACGAGCTCCTCGGAGATCGGGATCCCGGCCTGCTCGATGAGCGTCTCGGTGAAGATGTCGCGAGCCTGGCGACCCTGCGCGAAGACCGATGCCTGCGACACCTGATCCTTGAGGCTCTCGCGGAGCTCGGCGATGGTGTCGAACTCGCTGGCGAGCTGCGCGAACTCGTCGTCGGCCTCGGGGAGCTCGCGCTCCTTCACAGCGGTGAGCGTGAGCTCGACCTCTGCGTCCTGGCCCTCGTACTCGCCGCCGAGCAGCTGCGAGGTGAAGTTCGTGGTCTCACCTGCGGTGAGGGTCTCGACAGCCTCGTCGGTGCCCGCGAGGAGGTTGCCTGCGCCGACCTCGTACGAGACACCGCTCGCCTGGTCAACTTCCTTGCCGTCAACCTTCGCGGTGAGGTCGAGCTCAACGAAGTCACCGGTCTTGGCGGGACGGTCGACGGTCACGAGGGTGCCGAAGCGCTCGCGGAGGCTCGTGAGCTCAGTCTCGACAGCTGCCTCATCGATTTCTGCCTCGTCGACGGTGATCGCGAGACCGTTGTAGTCGGGAAGGGTGAACTCGGGGCGCACCTCAACCTCGAAGAGCAGAACGAGCTCGCTCGAAGCGTCTGCAGCCTCGGGCATCTTCTCGATGTCGGCGGTCGGGCGTCCCATCGGGCGAACCTCGGCCTCGGCAACAGCTGCCTGGTAGAAGTCGTCGAGTGAGTGGTTGACAGCCTCGGAAATGACCGAGTCGCGGCCGAAGCGCTGATCGATGATCTGCGCGGGGGCCTTGCCCTTGCGGAAGCCGGGGATCGAGACCTGCTCGGCGATCGACTTGTACGCGTTCTTCAGGTAGGGCGCGAGCTCATCCTGCGTGACGGTAACGGTCAGCTTCGTGCGGGTCGGTGTGAGCTTCTCAGCTTTCGTCTTCGGCAATTTGGCCTCTCATCGTCGGATCATGCTGCAATCAGCCTGCGTCGGGCCATTGGACCCTTGTCGGGGCGACAGGATTCGAACCTGCGACCTCCCGCTCCCAAAGCGGGCGCTCTAGCCAAGCTGAGCTACGCCCCGAGACTGTCGTCTCGAGCTGCGCACGATGCGCGCAACCTGACCAATCCTAGTCCAAACCGAAGCGAATCAGCACACCGGGCACCGCATGCGCGGCAAATGCCCGTGATTTCGGTGCAAACACGCGGCTGGCCGACACTTCCGGGAGTGTCACTTTGGCGCTCTCGGTGCGTAGAACTGTGATCCTCACAGGATCTGCAGCTGTAGGGCGCTCCCGACCTACTGAACGCCGATTGCATTGGTTGTGTCTGGCAGCGGGCCGCGCCCTTGCAGCGGGAGTGACTGGCAGCGGGCCGCGCCCCCTGCAGGGGCTATAGGACAAAAAGTGTGTAACGAATCCCGATCTACCCGCACCAGCATGCCGTAGTACGAGGTTCGCTATACCCCGGCACCATTAACCGTGCCGAAAACAACCAACTCGTCCACCTGTCTGGTATGCGGCAACGCGCTCGTGAAGAACGGTTTCACGAGCGCGGGAACCAGGCGCTGGAGATGCCTGAACTGCGGCAGCTCCTCAACCAGGAAACGGGCAGACCTCACCCGCCGGCACACCCTCGACCGGTTCCTGTCCTGGCTCCTGGGCAAGGACTCACAAGCCGAAGCCGCGGAACGAGTCTCAGACCGAACCTTCCGCCGGGAGATCGAATGGTGCTGGCAAATCAGGCCAACGCTCCCGACCGTGACGATACCGCCGAGGTGCGTGATCGTGGACGGAACGTACGTTGGTGGATGGTGTCTCCTGGTCGCGCTCGATGAGGACCTCACCCCGCTCGCGTTCCAGTGGTGCTCGACCGAAACCCAGGCCGCGTGGGGTGCGTTGTTCGCGCAGATCCCTGCCCCACTCGTGGTGGTGTGTGATGGCGGGCCAGGCCTGAACGCGGCACTCAAAACAGTGTGGCCGGATACGCGCGTGCAGCGTTGCATCTTCCACGTCCTGATGAACATACGCACCCATCTCACCTGGAGACCCCGCACCGTTGCTGGGCAGACGCTCCTCGCGCTCACAAAACAGCTTTCACAAGTACAAACGCCAGAGGACGCTCTCGGCTGGCTCAAGCGGTTGAACGCCTGGCATTCGATCTACGGACGCCTCACTCGTGAACGCTCGTACGCGAGGCGCAGACTCAAGGACGGGTCATGGGACTCACCCACCGGGAAACAGTGGTGGTACACCCACGACCGGCTTCGGAAGGCGTACCGGCTCCTCACCGAGATCCAACGCCGCGGACACCTGTTCACTTTCGTTCAGATCGATATCCCCAGAACCACGAGCGGCCTCGAGGGAGCCTTCAACTCGGTCCTGAAAACACTCCTCCGATTCCATCGCGGAATGCCCACCGTCCATCAGAAACGCGTCGCGGAATGGTTCGCTCTAAAACAAGCAGGACTGCTCCAGACCGCGCACTCGTTCATCACGCACGAAGTGATCAACCCGCCAGTGAACCCACGCCCCCGGTTCACGGAACCAGACCCGAGCCCCGAGCTCTACGGCACCGGCCTTGACGCCAGCGAAGGCCTCTGGCTACGCAAAGGATGGGGAGGGCGGACCTGACACGCCCAACGGTTTACACACTTTTTGTCCTATAGGCCCCCTGCAGAGCGCACAGAGCCGCTGACAACGAAAAGCCCCTCACCTAGGTGAGGGGCTTGTGGAGGGGATGACGGGAATCGAACCCGCGTAATCAGTTTGGAAGACTGAGGCTCTACCATTGAGCTACATCCCCGGACCGGCGTGCGGTCTGGCGCTTGCGCGACTCAACGAGCATACTCCATCTTCGACGCGTCGCGCGAACGCGGTAGCGCTCCGGCGCGTCTCGCCCGGTGCCGCTAGCTCGTGGCTGCCCGGTGGTTGTCGGTGTAGGTGAGATACACCTCGGAGTTCAGCCGGACCGCCTCACGGTCGGCCTCGCGCAGCTCCCTGACGACGCGCGCGGGCACACCAGCGACCAGCGAGTGCGGCGGGATCACCATCCCCTGGGGCACGACGGCCCCGGCGGCGACGAGGCTGCCCTCTCCGACACGGGCGTCATTCAGCACCGTCGCATTCATTCCGATGAGGCAACCGTTTTCGATCGTGGCGCCGTGCACCACCGCGTTGTGCCCCATGGAGACATCGTTTCCGATCACCGTGCCCTGGCCCCGGAACGTGTGGATCACGACGCCGTCCTGCACGTTGGTGCGCTCCCCGATGGTCACGGTGTCAGAGTCGCCCCTGACAACCGCGTTGTACCAGACGCTCGAATCGCGCCCGATCGTGACGGCGCCGACGACGATTGCGCCGGGCGCAAGCCAGACGCTTTCGTCGATGTCGGGCGCGCCGTAGGGTTCTACCGCGATGATCTGGCCGTGCTGATTCGTCATGACACACTCCCTTGGGTAAACAAAAAGGCCCTCACTCCAAGAGTAAGGGCCTTTGCTGCTCCCCCGGCTGGGCTCGAACCAGCGACATCCTGATTAACAGTCAAGCGCTCTGCCAACTGAGCTACAGGGGAATATTGCCGCAGCAACCCGTTAAGCGTACCAATGGTCTCGCGAGCCACGCAAATCGCAGTACCCCGGGCGCGTCTACTCCTCGGCGATCTCGTCGTACGCGGTCGAGCGCAGCGCGTCGGCGAGGCGCCTCACGTAGTCGTGCTCGGTGCGCCGGAAGATCGTGTTGATGTCACCGCGCCCGACAACGCGCCCCTGCTGCAGCACAATGACCTCCTCAGCCAGCGCTTCGAGCATTCCGATGTCGTGGCTCACGAGCACCATTGAGGCACCGGTGCGCTCTCGGTACCACTTCAACAGGTCGACAATCTTTGGCCTGTTGTTCGCGTCGACGCCGAGCGTTGGCTCGTCGACGATGAGTACCCGAGGGTCGAGCATGAGCGATCGCATCACGGCGACGCGCTGCCGCTGTCCTTTTGACAGCTCGTAGGGGTATTCCTGGAGCTTTGCGAGGGGAAGCGCGACGATATCCATCATCTCGGCAACGACTTCCCCGAGGGGCGCCCGGTCGAAGTTGCGAACCCGCTCCTGGATCGGTTCGAAGAGCACGTCGCCAACGTTGAGTTCGGGCGTCAACGTCGCGCCCGCGTCCTGTGCCAGGTGGCCAACGTACGCCGTCAGTCGCGAGCGCGACCGCCGCGAGAGCCGCTCAAGCGGCATGTCGAGGGATCGGCCGACCCCGCCTACAGCCTTGATCCGCGCGTTCTTGTCGCCGTCGGCCCCGCGGCCCGCCAGGTACCGGGTGAGCGTCGACTTACCCGAGCCGCTCTCGCCAAGCACGGCGAGCACTCCCCCGCGCGGCAGTTCAACGCTCACGCCCTCGACCGCTTGAAAGGCGCGTCCACCTGCGTGCGCGGGGTATCTCAACGACAGGTCTGAGGTGAAGAGGACTGGGTCTGCTTCAAGGTTTGGATGAGCCACAACCTCACCTTACTAGTCGTGGCGCAGCCCGCGGCGGGCGTTCTCCAGCGCGGCGAGCTGCTGCTGCACTCGGCGGGAGGCCTCGCTCGTCGAGTCACCGATGCGCTGCATTCGTGCGAGCAGCTCCTGTTTCAGCGAGACGAGGTCGCGGTCGAGAAGCGAGATCACCACCTCGCGAGAATACTCCGGGAGCAGGGCCGGGTCGCGCTGCGGCATCGAGGCAATCGCGAGCTCTCGTACGAGCCCCTGGTGGCTCGGCGGCGTCGCCTCAAGGATCGCCTCAACCCATGACCCGCCCGCGAGGCTCGGCAGCGCCGTGCTGAGCGCGTCGCGCACGACCCTCAGGTGCGGTTCGGTCACCTGGGCGGTCACCGCTTGCGAGAGCAGCTCTGCGCCCACGGCCGGGCCCTGCTGAATCATGGCCATGATTGCGTCGCGCTCGAGCCAGACCGACGGGTCTGAGCGGAGCGTCGCGAGCGACACCTTTGGCGCCGCCGGCTCGCGGTCGAAGTCGGGGCCCTGGGCAGGGTAGTCGGGCTCGGTGGGTGCCTGCCGCTGCGTGTTGCGCACGGCGTACTGCACCTCGCTCAGGTCCATGCCGAGCATGCGCGCAAGTTCGCGCGTGTACCCGGGGCGCATTCCCGGATCCTTGATTCCGGCGACAATCGGTGCCGCCTGCCTGAGCGCAGACACGCGGCCCTCGACGGAGTTCAGGTCGAATCGGCCGATTGCCTGCTTGAGCGCAAACTCGAACAGCGGAATCTTCTTGTCGAACAGCTCGCGCACGGCGTCGTCACCGCGGTGCAACCTGAGATCAGCCGGGTCGTAGCCGTCTGGCGCGACGGCGGCGTAGGTCTGCGCGGTGAAGCGCTGCTCCTCGCCGAACGCGCGCAGCGCGGCCTTCTGGCCCGCTTCGTCCGGGTCGAACGTGAAGATCACCTCGGCCGCTGAGTCGTCGCCCATCACGCGGCGCAGCATCGAAATATGCTCTTTGCCGAACGCGGTGCCACAGGTCGCAATCGCGTCCTCCACGCCCGCAAGGTGGCATGCCATAACGTCGGTGTAGCCCTCAACGATAATCGCGCGCCCGCCGCGAGAAATCGCTTTCTTGGCGAGGTCGAGCCCGTAGAGCACGCGTGACTTGTGGTAGACCGGCGTCTCGGGCGTGTTCAGGTATTTCGGCCCGTTGTCGTCCTCGTACAGCTTTCGCGCACCGAACCCGAGCGTCTGACCGCTCGTATCTCGGATGGGCCAGACGACGCGGCCGCGGAAGCGGTCATAGACGCCGCGCTGCCCCTCGGACACGAGGCCGGCTTGCACGAGCTCCTGCGGGGTGTAGCCAAGCTTCTTGAGGTGACCCGTGAGGCCGTCCCAGCCACGCGGGGCGTACCCGACGCCGAACTGGTCCCAAGATGCCTGGGCGAAGCCGCGCTGCTCAAGGAACGCGCGCGCCGTCTGGGCTTCCTCGCCCATGAGCTGAGCGCGGTAGAACTCGCTCGCCGCCTGATTCGCGGCAAGCAAGCGCGCCTTGTTCGGCCCGTCCTCGCGCCGCTCGTAGCCCTCCTCATAGGTGAGCACGTAGTTCGTGCGGGCGGCGAGCCGCTCAACCGCCTCAGCGAACGAGAGGTGGTCCATCTTCTGCACGAAGCTGATCGAATCGCCAGATTCACCGCAGCCGAAGCAGTGGAAGTAGCCGAGCGCTGGGCGCACATGGAAGCTTGGGCTGCGCTCGTCGTGGAACGGGCAGAGCCCCTTCATCGAGTCGATGCCGGCGTTCTTCAGCGCGACGTAATCGCCAACCAGGTCGGCAATGTTCGTGCGGCGTTTCACTTCCTCTACATCGCTTGCTTTGATCCGACCCGCCATGGCTCCCAGTCTAGTCTTTGCGGCGCCGGGTGCTCGCTCAGGGCGCAGCGGCCGTGCTGTTGCTCCCTGACCGGACAGCGGCCGCTAGACCAGCGGCACCTCGCAGAGCCGTCGGTGCCAAGCGATCGCTGACTGATCCGTGAGCGACGCCACCTGGTCGACGATGACACGCTTGGCCTCGGCCTCGTCTGATGCCGCAGCGAAGTCGGCCTGGAAGGCGGGCTCGAGGTCGCGATCCTGCCCCTCCCAGAGCGTCTCCAGCAGCTCGGCGAGCAGGGCGCGCTGCCTACGGTACGTCGGCTGCCTACGGCCACTCGCCATCACGAATGCAGCGACGATGCCCTTCAGCACGGCGATCTCGGCATGAATCTCCTGCGGCACAACAATCGAAGCGCCGTACCGCACCAGGGGCGTCGCGCCGGCCGACTCGCGAGTCGCTGCGATCGCTGAACGCGCGAAATGACCGATCATGTCGCTCGTGAAGTTCTTGAGTTGCGCCTGGTGCCTGCGCGAGCCGTCCCACCGGGTGAGCCAGTTCGGCGTCGCAGCGATGCGGTCGTAGGCCGCAGACAGCTCGTCGTGCGTGAACGAACCCCCGGCCCAGCTCGCAACGTCGGCGATGAGCGAGTCATGCCCCGAGCGCGAGGTAAGGATGAGCGGGTCGATATGGTCGCTGACGATCGCGTCCTCGAAGTCGTGGACGGAGTACGCGATGTCGTCGGACAGGTCCATCGTCTGCGCCTCGGCGCACTTCACGCGCTCGGGGGCGCCCTCGCGCATCCACTGGAACACCGGGGCATCGTCGGGGTAGTAGCCGAACTTGCCGCTGCCCTCGGGGGCTTCCGAGAGCGCCCACGGGTACTTGCAACTCGCGTCAAGGGTCGCCCGCGTGAGGTTCAGCCCAGCGCTCGCGCCACGCTCATCGAAACGTTTCGCCTCGAGACGGGTCAGGATCCTGAGCGTCTGCGCGTTCCCCTCGAACCCACCCGCGTCGCTCGCCCACTCGGCGAGGGCGCGCTCGCCGTTGTGGCCGAACGGTGGGTGCCCCAGGTCGTGCGTCAGACACGCGGCGTCGACGACGTCGCGGTCAAGCCCGAGTGACGCGGCGAGCTCGCGCCCGATCTGCGCCACCTCAAGCGAGTGCGTGAGGCGGTTGCGCGCGAAGTCGACGCCAGCGGTCGGGCTCAGCACCTGGGTCTTCGCGGCGAGCTTGCGAAGCCCCGACGAGTGGATGACCCGGGCGCGGTCACGCTCGAAGTCGCTCCGGGCGCCGCTGTGCCTCTCAGGCACAAAACGCTCGACGTCAGCCGCCCCGTACGCCCCCTGCCCGAGCACCGGACTAGCCACCCGAATCGTCCCGTTCAGCCTCAGCGAGCTCAGCAAAATCGATGTGCGCGCTGTCGCGCGAATCGAGCCACCCGTCGGGCAACTTCGGTTGCTTCGGGCTCCCAGCCCGGCCGCGCTGGCCCTCGGCGCCGACGCCTGGGTACGGCATGGAACGATCCATAGTCTCGTAGATCTCGTCGAGGTGCTCAAGGGATTCGACCATCGCGAGCGCGCGGCGGGTGTCGCCGCCGACCCCGTAGCCCTTGAAGTACCAGGCGACGTGCTTGCGGATATCGCGGCAGGCCCGCGCCTCTTCGCCGTCGAAGAACTCGATGAGCAGCTCCGTGTGGCGGCGCATCGCGTCCATAACGAAGCCGAGGCCCGGCTTCGCGATCGCGGCGTTCGCCTCGTCCCAGGTGAGCTCGCCCTGCTCCGCCTTGAACGCGGCGGCGAGGTCGCCGAACAGCCAGGGGCGACCGAGGCAACCGCGGCCCACGACGACGCCATCGCAGCCGGTCTCTCGCACCATTCGGATCGCGTCATCCGCCGCCCAGATATCGCCGTTGCCGAGGATGGGTACGCTCGTGATCGCCTGTTTCAGTTCGGCGATCGCAGACCAGTCGGCTGTGCCTGAGTAGAACTCGTTTGCGGTGCGGCCGTGGAGCGCGATTGCGGCGACACCGGCAGCCTCAGCCGAGCGCGCGGCGTCGAGGAAGGTTAGGTGATCAGCGTCGATACCCTTGCGCATCTTGACGGTCAGCGGGATGTCGCCGGCGGCTTTCACAGCTCCGTCGACGATTGCGCTGAACAGGTCTGCCTTCCACGGGAGCGCGGCGCCGCCGCCCTTTCGCGTGACCTTGGGGACGGGGCAGCCGAAGTTGAGGTCGATGTGGTCGGCAAGATCTTGGTCGACGAGGAAGCGAACCGCCTCAGAAACAGTCTTCGGGTCGACGCCGTAGAGCTGGATCGAGCGCGGCGTCTCGCTCTCGTGATGCTTGATCAGCCGCAGCGACCCCGGAGTGCGTTCGACAAGCGCCCGGCTCGTAATCATCTCGCTGACGTAGAGCCCGGCACCGTACTCACGGCAGAGACGGCGAAACGCGGTATTGGTAATGCCGGCCATCGGCGCGAGGATGACGGGAACGTCGAGCTCGAGCGGGCCGATACGCAGGCGGGAGCCTGGAAGCGTTGAGGTAGTCATGACCGCTCTATTCTCGCAGATCGCGGAGCGGCCGGGCGCTACCGGGAACCAGGCTTGTCGACCGCGCCTCCGAACCGCCTGTCGCGGTCGTGGAAGATCTCGATCGCCTCCCAGAGGTCGCGCCGCGAGAAGTCGGGCCACAGCTGGTCAAGAAAGACCATCTCGGCGTACGCCGACTGCCAGAGCATGAAGTTGCTCGTGCGCTGCTCCCCCGAGCTGCGCACAAACAGGTCGACGTTCGGCAGCTCCGGCACATAGAGATGCTTCTCGATGACGCGCTCGGAGATCCCGTTGGGCGAGAGCCTGCCATCGGCGACCTCAGTGGCGATGCGCTTCACGGCGTCTGTGAGCTCGGTGCGGCCGCCGTAGTTCACGCACATGGTGAGCGTGAGGCCGGTGTTGTGCGCGGTGTAGGTCTCGGCGAGCTTGAGCTCCTTGATCACGGACCCCCAGAGCCGAGGCCGCCGTCCGGCCCAGCGCATGCGCACGTTCCAGGCGCTGAGCTGCTCGCGCCGTCGCCGCAGCACGTCGCGGTTGAAGCCCATGAGAAACCGGACCTCGTCGGGCGAGCGGCGCCAGTTTTCGGTCGAGAACGCGTACACGCTGAGGTGCGTCACGCCCGCCTGGATCGCACCGGCGACGACGTCGAGCAGCACCTGCTCGCCCATGCGGTGACCCTCGACGCGCGGGAGGCCGCGTTGGTTCGCCCACCTGCCGTTGCCGTCCATCACGATCGCGACGTGCTTCGGCGCCGGGCCCCTGAACTTCGGCGGCTGCTCTCCGGTCCAGTCAACGGGTACGAGCGTGTCGGGGGCAATATCCATGAGACTGATTCTACGACCGGGGCACCGAGAACGAGCGCAGCCCGCGCTCGAGGTGCCACTGGGTGTAGGCGGCGGCGATGCCGGCCGCCTGACCGCGCTCGCGCTCGCCGCTCGCAACAGCCGACTCCCAATCCCCCTGAAGCAGCGCACGCAGCAGCTCGATGCTTGTCGGATCGAGCCGGGGGGAACCAGCGGGCCGACAGTTCGCGCACACCACCCCGCCGAGCTGCACCGCGACGGCGGCGTGTGGCCCGGGCGCGCCGCAGCGCACGCAGTCCTCAAACCCCGGGGTCCAGCCAGCCGCGGCCATGGCTCGCAGCAGGTAGCCGTCGCGCACCAGGTCTGGCGGTATCTTCCCAGCGGCCAACGTGCGCAGGGCGCCGATGAGCAGGGCGAAGAGCTCGGGCGAGGGCCCGCCCTCGGCGAGGCGCTCGGCGGTCTCCACCATCACGCTGCCGGCCCGGTACCTGTCGTAGTCTGCGGTGATCGCCGGCCCGTAAGATCCGAGGGTGACGGCCTGTGTGATCGTGTCGAGCGTTCGGCCCTCGTAGCACTGGATGTCGGCGACCATGAACGGTTCGAGGCGCGCCCCAAACTTCGAGGAGGTGCGCCGGACGCCCTTCGCGACGGCGCGGAGTACGCCTCTCCTGCTCGTGAGGAGGGTGACGATGCGGTCAGCCTCCCCGAGCTTCTGGGTGCGGAGCACGACACCCTGTTCGCGGTAGAGGGGCACCCCTCCATTATCTCGCACACCTCGTGAGAGCTGACTTCAGTCGGCGAGTGGCACGCAGCTCTTACCATCCCCGGAGAGTGTAGAACCATCTACACAAAGGATCTGTATGTCGCTTTGCGGCTGCACCGACCAGTAAATGAGGGCAGCGAGGGCGGCGAGCACTAGCCCAACAATGAGGAGCACTCGGAACTTCACGGCCATTTTGTCACCACCTCGGAGGAGATCAACGAAACTTGGGACATTGGGCGTGCTGTCTCCCGCGGCCCAACTCACAGCTCTCACCCGCAGCGATTGACCTCGTGCCACGGAACGCGCGGGGACGACCCAGTATGGCCCGAATGCCTGGAATCACGGGCCGGCCAGATTACCCATAGTAGAGCAATCCATACCAGTCGCCCGAACCAAGCCCGTGCATGCGCTCGCAAGCTCCAAACGCGGGCCGCATGATCTGCTGAGTGATAGCTGGGACATGCCCCAACCCATAGACATGACCCCATTCGTGGAGGGCAACGGTGTACATGTCGTATACCTCGACACCGTTCGGGGACCAGGGCGTCACGCACCGAGTTAAGTCATCATTCCAATTTCTCCTGAGGTCAAAGGCGATGTCTGAGTCATATGGCCCACCGGACACAGTTGAATGTACACAGGCAACGGCAAGTGGTCGCCCGCGGTCGCTAAAGCCCTGGCTCAGGGAATAGAGACCGGCCGTGTTGAACCCGTCTGGGGGTGCGCACGTTACCGAGCCAGCCGCGCCAGGTGGTGGAACACTGACATTTGGGCCCCGCGCGGATGTCAGCCCCAAGTAGTTTTGCTTCGGGCCCCACTCTGGCAACCCATTGCTCCCTGGAGCTGGAAGTCCTTCACAGACACTCTTCGGCGTCGTGATCCACCGAGCAGCGATAATTGCTGGTGCGCCATACCCCGCCATTGCAGAGTCGCCCGGGTATGGAAGTGTCGACCAGCGCCACTCGACGGGCCTCGATTGACGCCACCCAAGTGAGGCATACTCCGTGGAGATGCATGGCTTTTGTATTGCTTTCCTTCGAGGATCGTGCCCTTCATCAAGGGGCTTGGCAGTGCCGGCCTCAAGACTGAGATCCTGAAACTCCTCGATCGCCTGAGTTGAGCCAAATGTTGCAGTCGACTCGGCAAGGGGCTGTCCGGCAATAACGGGCTCGGCCAGCTGAACGCCGATGCCAGAGCTCTCGCTGTGATAAATCGAGTAGTCAGTTGGAGAGATTCCAGAAGCATCTGCAACATAGAATGCGGACACGGACTCACCAGCAACCGGGAGAATTGCGAGTTGGGACTCCGAGATCTGTAAATAGGTCGCTTCATTTGCGCAGGAACGGGCGTTCACGCGATCTAGATCCGACAACTCCAGCACGGCAAACTCACATGGATCACCCACCCCTTGGGCCGAGCGCAAGTTCTGCGACACTGCAGGCTGAAATGCTGCAGCAGCTATCACCGTGACAAGAGCGAGAATAGGTCTGGTTCGCACAGCAGGAACTCCCCTCGGTAGGCGACCCTCTCGAAGCCTTGGCGGAAACACAATCGCACATACGGCGCCACCCGGGCCGGTGGGTTGCAGGAGGTTAGCAGCCCAATAAGCTCATTTAATCACCTGAATGATATTTGCACGACGACTAGCCTTTATGGCTCTAATATGCGCTCTTCTTGCGAGTCTCGCTCGTCGGTTTCGAGCCAGTATCAGACCGGCCTCGCCTGAGTGCCCCTAGCCCGCTACTCCAGGCAACCCGAGGTGAATCACTGAGTCGTGCACGCAGCCAGCGCCGCGGGAAGGTCGGTCTACACCATGACAGGCGCAGAACACGGAGGCAGGGTATAGCTCACAGCAGATGTACCAAGATAGTGTCGCCGTAGACAGGTACTGGTGTTCTCTCCGGTTCTTTGGAACGGCCTGAAGACTGGTCACGCTCACTGCTTCGCGGCACGAATCAGGTGCCCATTATCGACACGAGCAAGCTACATGTCCAGGTCGATGGGCCGCCACGGGCCAGCATTGAAGAGATCTGGGATCTGCGGGTCCAATGCCCCTTCAAGCGAGAACCGGCATAGCTATTGCAGATCTGCAGTGCTGGGTGCGGTGCTGGGTGCGGCGGAAGGTACAGGGCCGGGTGAAGTGCGGAGGGCGATCCTAGGTACAGGGCCGGGTTCCCGGCCGCCTACGCGCGGGGCCCACTCCGCCGTCGCCCGCCCTTCTGCTCGGCCTCGCGCCAGGCCCGCTGTGCCGGGGTCTCCCCCGTGGGCGCGACGCTCGCACGCTGCCGGTCAGGCGCGCCGCCACGACCGAGGTGCCAGGCGTGCACGATCGCGAGCGCGAGCGCGTCGGCGGCGTCCGCGGGCTTCGGGGGTGCGGCGAGCCCGAGCAACCTCGTGACCATGTTGGTGACCTGGGCCTTGTCGGCGGCGCCGTAGCCGGTCACCGAGGCCTTCACCTCGTTCGGCGTGTACATCGCGACCGGGATTCCGCGTTCCTGCGCCAAATACATCACAATGCCCGAGATCTGGGCGACGCCCATGACGCTCGGGAGATTTTGCTGGGCGAACACGCGCTCGATGGCGATCGCGTCAGGGCGGTCGCCATCGAGCAGGCGTTCGAGGGCCGAGCCCAGCTGGTGGAGGCGCGCGGGCAGCTCCTCCCCAGCCGGGCTCGTGAGCACCTCGACGTGTTCAAACGTCAGCTTTCGGGATCCCTCGGAACTCACGACGCCCACACCGAGCCTCGTGAGCCCCGGGTCAATCCCGATGACGCGCATGGTTACTCGTCGTTGGCGAGTTCTGCCTGGACCTCGTCGGTCAGGTCGAAGTTCGCGTACACGTTCTGCACGTCGTCACTGTCTTCGAGCGCGTCGATGATGCGGAACACCTTGCGCGCGGTGTCAGCGTCGATCTCGACCTTGAGGTTCGGTACGAACTCGGCCTCGGCAGAGTCGTAGTCGATACCGGCGTCGACGAGCGCACCGCGCGCCGCGGTGAGGTCGGTCGCCTCGGTGATCACTTCGAAGGCCTCGCCGTTCGGGGTCGGCTTGACCTCCTCCGCGCCAGCCTCAAGCACGGCCATGAGCACATCGTCCTCGGTGGTGCCCTCGGCGGGGACAGTGATGACGCCCTTGCGCTCGAAGTTGTACGCCACCGAGCCGGGGTCGGCGAGGGTCGCGCCGTTGCGGCTGAGCGCGGTGCGCACCTCGGCGGCAGCGCGGTTCTTGTTGTCGGTGAGGCACTCGACCATGAGGGCGACGCCGTTCGGGCCGTACGCCTCGTACATGGTCGTGAAGTACTCGACCGACTCGCCAGTGAGGCCCGCCCCGCGCTTGATTGCGCGGTCGATGTTGTCACCGGGAACGGAGTTCTTCTTCGCCTTGTGCACCGCCTCCGAGAGCGCGGGGTTGCCTGCGAGGTCGGGCCCGCCGATGCGGGCGGCGACCTCGATCACCTTGATGTACTTGGCGAACGCCTTCGCGCGCCGCGAGTCGAGAATTGCCTTCTTGTGCTTAGTGGTTGCCCACTTGGAGTGTCCGGCCACGGGTGCTCCTGCTTTCTTACGTGTGTGTCTGCTGCGATCCTAGTGCTGTGGGGCGTGCGCCCCGAGCTCGGCGTCGGGTGGGTCTGCCCAGGCGGCCGCGATGAGGTCGCGGACCTCGCCGAGCAGCTGCGGCATTGCCTTCGTCTGCCCGATGATCGGGAAGAAATTCGCGTCAGAGGCCCACCTCGGCACGATGTGCTGGTGGAGGTGGGCGGCGACCCCGGCTCCCGCGATCTCGCCCTGGTTCATGCCGAGGTTAAACCCGGCGCAGTTCAGAGCGCGGCGCGCGGCGCGCATTCCGGCCTGGGTCAGCGCGCCGATCTCGGCGACCTCCTCAGGCGTCGCCTCGTCGTACCCGGCCACGTGGCGGTACGGGCACACGAGCATGTGCCCGCTGTTGTAGGGGAACAGGTTGAGCAGCACGTACGCGGTCTTCCCGCGGTGCACGATGAGGGACGACTCGTCGTCGTGCCGCGGCGCCTCGCAGAACGGGCAGTCGGTGTGATCAGCCTGGTGGTGATCCGCGACGTACGCCATGCGGTGAGGCACCCAGAGGCGCTGCAGCGGGTTCGGTGTGCCGACCGTGCCGCGCTCCCCCGGGGCCTCAGCCTCAGTCTCGTCAGATCCAAACATGGGTGTGTGGCTACCGGCTACTCCGACCAGGCCGTTGAGACCTGCTCGTGGCTCGCAATCGCCGCGAGGATGCGCGAAATCGCGTCGTCGACAGGGACACCGTTGAGCTGGGTGCCGTCGCGGAAGCGGAAGCTCACCGCGCCCGCCGCGCGATCCTCCTCGCCAGCGATGAGCTGGAAGGGCACCTTCATCTTCGTGTGGGTGCGAATCTTCTTCGGCATCCGGTCGTCGGAGTGATCGACGTGCGCGCGAACGCCCTCGGCCCGGAGGCGCGCGAAGATCTCCTCCAGGTAGTCGCCGTACTCGGCGGCGACAGGGATTCCGACGACCTGCTCGGGAGCGAGCCACACGGGGAACGCGCCCGCGTAGTGCTCCAGCAGAATCGCGAAGAACCGTTCGATCGAACCGAGCAGCGCGCGGTGGATCATGACCGGCTGCTTGCGCGTGCCGTCTGCAGCGGCGTACTCGAGCTCGAACAGCTCAGGCTGGTTGAAGTCGAGCTGCACGGTGGACAGCTGCCAGGTGCGGCCGATCGCGTCGCGGGCCTGCACCGAAATCTTCGGGCCGTAGAACGCGGCCCCGCCCGGATCAGCGACGAGCTCAAGGCCAGACTCCTCGCCGACCTCGCGCAGGGTCTGCTCGGCGTCAGCCCACTGTTCATCGGTGCCGACGGACTTCTCGGGGTCGCGGGTCGACAGCTCAAGGTAGAAGTCGTCGAGACCGTACGCGCGAAGCGTCGCGAACACAAACTCGAGCTGCCGCTTGAGTTCGTCTTTCACCTGATCGTCGGTGACGTAGATGTGGGCGTCGTCTTGCGTGAGGCCGCGGACGCGGGTGAGACCGGACAGCGTGCCCGACTTCTCGTAGCGGTACACGGTGCCGAACTCGGCAAGTCGCAGCGGAAGCTCGCGGTAGCTGCGCGCGCGGGCCCGGAAGATGAGGTTGTGGAACGGGCAGTTCATGGGCTTCAGGTAGTAATCCTGGCCCTGCTTCGTAACGTTGCCCTCTTCGTCGACGACCTCGTCGAGGTGCATCGCGGGGAACATGCCCTCCTTGTACCAGTTGAGGTGCTGACTCGTCTCGAACAGCGTCCCCTTGGTGATGTGGGGGCTATTGACGACCTCGTAGCCGTTCTTCACGAGCTCAGAGCTCATGAACTTCTCGATCTCGTGGCGAATGATGCCACCCTTGGGGTGGAACACCGCGAGGCCGGAACCGATCTCGTCGGGGAAGGAGAACAGGTCGAGCTCGACGCCAAGCTTGCGGTGATCGCGCTTGGCGGCCTCCTCGAGGCGGGTCTGGTAGGCGCGCAGCTCATCCTTCGTCGGCCAGGCGGTGCCGTAGACGCGCTGCAGCATCGGGTTCGCCTCGCTGCCGCGCCAGTACGCGCCGCTTGAGCGCATGAGTGCCCAGCCGTTGCCGATCATCTTCGTGTTCGGCAGGTGCGGCCCGCGGCAGAGGTCCTTCCACTGCGTCTCGCCCGTCTTCGGGTCGACGTTGTCGTAGATGGTGAGCTCGGCACCGCCGACCTCGACGCTCTCGTTGTCAGAACCCGAGTCGGCTCCGCCCTTGAGCCCAATGAGCTCGAGCTTGTACGGCTCGTTCGCGAGCTCAGCGCGGGCCTCGTCTTCGCTCACGACCCGGCGCACGAAGCGCTGGCCCTGCTTGACGATCTTCTGCATCTCTTTTTCGAGCGCCTTGAGGTCTTCCGGGGTGAACGCCTCGGCGGAGTCGAAGTCGTAGTAGAAGCCGTCGGTGATGGGCGGGCCAATGCCGAGCTTCGTCTCGGGGTTCACGCGCTGCACGGCCTGCGCGAGGACGTGCGCGGCCGAGTGCCGGAGGATGTTCAGGCCGTCCTCGGAATCGATCGTGACGGGCTCCACTGTGTCAGTGTCTGTGACCTCCCACGCGAGATCGCGGAGTTCGCCGTTGACGCGCATCGCGACAACGGACCGGTCGGTGAACAGTGAAAAGCCGTCGGCCACTGCGGTTCCCTTCGGAGACAAGATAAAGACTCCGTAATTCTATCGGGTCGCAGCGGCCGACGGCTCCCTGGCGCGGCGGGTTGCTCGCGGCGCGGTTCAGGCTAGGCGCCTGCCCCGCCCCGCTTGAGGGCCTGCAGCCGCTCATCGACCTCGCTGAGCGCGCCGAGATCGTCGAGCTCGTTGAACTGCGCGTCGAGCGTCGACGCAGCGAGCTCAGCCTGCCCGCGCACCATAGCTTCCTGGCGCTTCACCTTCTCCTCGAAGCGGCCGAGTTCGCTCGTCGGGTCGAGGACGTCGAGGTTCTTCACGGCATCCTGCACCTGCGACTGGGCGTCGGCGACCTTGCCGCGTGAGACGAGCTCGTCGCGCTTCGCTTGGAGCTGCACGAGCTTCTCGCGCATCGTCTGCAGCCCGGTCTTCAGCTGCTCGACGACCTGCTGCTGGGCGGCGACGCTCGGCTCCGAGGTCGAGATCTCCTTCTCGAAGGAGATCTGCTTGGAAAGCGCGACGCGCGCAAGGTTGTCGAACTTGTCTGCGCCCGCGGTGTCGCCCGAAGCGCGGAGGGTCTCGGCTTGGCTCGACGCGGCCGCCGCCTTCGAGCCCCACTCTGCAACGGCCTTGCGATCCTCTTCGAGGTCCGCCTCCATGAGGCGCAGGTTGCCGATCGTCTGCGCGACGGAGCTCTCCGCATCAGCGATGCTGTTCTTGTAGTCGCGCTCCATCTGGTTGAGCATCTTCTCCGGGTCTTCAGCGGAGTCGAGGAGTGCGTTGATGTTTGCCTTGGCGAGCTGTGCAATACGGCCAAGGATGGATTGCTTTGCCATGTTGGCTTCCTTTCCTGTGTTCCACCGAATCAGCTCGGAGGAGGTGTGTGCGCGGCCCGGGGCCGCAAGTCTGTGTGTGTGTACCGAGGCTGTGCGTGTGCTGGTGGCCGTTAGAACCGGCCGCCGCCCCCGCGCCGGCCGCCGCCGGCGAGGCCGCCCCCGCCTCCGATCGAACCGCCGCCGTTCCAACCGCCGGTAAACCCGCCGTTCGAGCCGCTCCACCCGCCGCTAGAGCGCCCGCCGCCCCCGCCGCCGCTCAGGAGGCCGCCGAGGATACCGCCGAGCACAGCGCCACCAAAGCTGCCGTTCGAGCCGCCGCCTGACCCACCTGAGCCGCCGCCCCAACCGGAGACGTCGTTCACCGCGAGTTGGTAGGCCGCCCGGGCGTACTGTGTCGCCTGCTGCGCGGCCTGGTACGACTTCATCGGATCCTGCTCGGCATACTGCTCTGCGAGCTGCAGCTTGCGCTTAGCCTCAGCGAGCCTCGTGCGCGCCTGCGAGCCGATCGCGCCGCGGCGCGTCTCGATGAACTGCTCGGCCGCAAGCACCTCCGAGCGGGCGGGCACGAGCGCCTCGTCTCGCGCGGACTCGGCGCGACGGAGCCGCTCGGTGTTCTCACGCGCGGCGCCAATCGCCGCGTCGATTTGCACGTTCGCAGCGGCCGCCGCGGTGAGCGCTGCGACCGGGTCGCCCTGCGTGCCCCGCGCGAGCAGCTGGCTGACGCGATCGGCCGCCTGCTGGAGCGCCTGCCGGTCAGCGTCACCCGCTGAGCCGATGAGCTGCGCGACGACCTGGAGGTCGCCCTGCAGGTCGGCCGCAGCCTCGGCGAACTGGCGGGTGCTCTCGGCAAGTTCGCCCGCAAGGACATCAGGCGAGTTCGCCAGGGTGCGCGCCTGGTCAAGCGCGGCTTCGCCCGCGCGGAGTGACACTGCGGCCGCAGACCGCTCGCCCGCTCCAAGCTCCGTTGCCGCAGACGCGATGCACTCGCCCACGAACTGCAGTCGGGCCGCTGACTCGGCAAGGTTCGCGTCAAGCTGGGCGAGGATCGTCGGCGCGTAGGTGGTGCTCAGCGCTGCAGCGCGTTCGCGGCCGGACTCGAGCGCCTGCTGCACGACGGGAAGCTGAGTCTTCAGCTCCTCAAGCACCTCGGGGCCGCGCTGCTCAACCTCGCGCAGCTTCGAAAAGGACTCGGTGTGCGCGTCGAGTGACTCCTTCGCGCCCGTGCAGCGGTCGATGATCTCGGTCAACCACGCCCGGCGATCCTCATCGGAATCTGGGACGTTGTCGTCGAGCAACTGCCGCCGCGCGAACGCCGCCCTCAGCTGCTCTTTCGCGTCGGCGATCGCCGCTGCGAATGGCTGAGCGGCCTCGGCACCGAACTGCGCTTCCGCAAAACCGAGCTCCTGCTCGCTGCTGCGAAGGTCGTCGTCAACACGGATGAGGAGGGCGCTCGCCTGCGACTCCAACTCTTCAAGCGTGAGCGGGGCCTCCCCCTCGGCCGCCTCGCGGTCGCGCTTGCGCTTTCGTGAGATCGCTACGCCAGCGGCGACGCCACCAACGACGACAACGCCTCCGATCACAGCAACGGCGACCCCGGTGCCGTTCGACTCAGGGTTGAGTACTGACTTCTCGATGCCCGTGAGTGTCGCCCCTACGACACCCTTCCAGTCGGAGTTCTTCAGCGCTGGGCGGACGTAATCGTTCGACAGCTTGTTGTACTGGGCATCGGTCATGAGCGCCTGGGCAGCGTTCAGGTCATAGAGCCTGTCGTCGACCGCGATGCTGAGCAGTACCGCGTCGTCACCAAGGAAGTTCTTCTGGGCGGTCTGTGCGCCCCACTCCTCGGGGTCCGACGGCGACTCGAACGAGTCGACGTAGACGACGAACAGTTGCACGCCGTGCTCGGTCGCGAACTCCCTGACGTCGTCCTCGAGCTTCCCGGCACTTGACCCGAGCACACCCTCGCTCGTGCCGTCGATGACGTACTTTCCACCGAACGACGGGGGCGCCGTTGCGACTGCCGCTGACGGGGCCAGCCAGGCGAGACCGGCAAGGGCCGCAAGGCCAAGCATCGTTACGACTCGCTTCATTCACGATCCCCCGTCTGCAACGGCCGCGTGGCTACTCCGACGCGTGTCCGATACGCACAGTTTAGGAGCGCGAGACGGGCTGCGCTAGTGCCAGCTATGAGACTGGTGTGAGCAGCGCAAGAGGGCTCCAATGGTTTAGCTGGGCTCAACGCGCGTTTGCGCTTTCGCGCTTGTTCCACCTTTGACGCGCCGCTGGAATAGTTAACATGAATTCGCGTCCCCCTGCTGGCAGTGGCTCCGTCGGCCACCCCATGACCTCCGTCGCCGCAATCACGCTCTCAACCTTCCTCGTCGTAACCTCAGAAATGATGCCCGTCGGGGTGCTCACGCCCATGGCGACTTCACTCGGGGCGACCGCAGGCGCTGCGGGCGCGACGCTCACGATCACGGGCGCAATCGCTGCGGTCGTGAGCACCTTCGCCCCGGCGCTCGCGGGCCGTATCGACCGGCGCACGATCCTCATCGCATTCATGGCCGTTCTCGCTCTCGCAAACGCCCTCACAGCGATCGCGCCGAGCTACGCCGTCGTGATTCTCGGGCGGGTGCTGCTTGGCGTCGCGATGGGGATGGTGTGGGGGCTTGCCGCGGGGCTCGGCGGCCGTATCGCCCCACCGGAGCGCGCCGCACTCGCGACAACGCTCATCTTCTCGGGCGTGTCGCTCGCATCCGTGATCGGTGTGCCACTCGGTACCTACATGGCTACCTCACTGGGGTGGCGCTCGGCGTTCTGGCTGCTCGCCGCGCTCGGCGCCGTCGCAGCCGTGTCCCTGCGCCTGGTGCTGCCCGCGCTCCCTGCCGGCTCCCCCGCCGGCATCCGGGGCCTCTTTACTACTCTCCGCGTGCCGCAGGTAGTCGCGGGGCTTGCGATCACCGCGCTCCTCGTCGTTGGGCACTTCACCGGATATACGTTCATTCGGCCACTCCTCGAATTTGGGGGCGGCCACAAAGAGAGCGGGATCGCCGCAGCTCTGCTCGCGTTTGGCATCGCCGGCGTCGTCGGCAACTTTGCCGTCGGCGCGGTAGCTGCAGCAAGGCCGAAGCGCGCAGTTGTCGGCACCGCGACTGCGCTTGCAGTCGGGGTTGCGGGGTTTGGTGCGCTCAGTGTTTCGGGAGCTGCGGGGTTTTGGGGAGGATCCGGTACGACCCCTGCGTTTCTCGTCATCGTAGCGATCGCCGTCTGGGGTCTCGGCTACGGCGGCGTCTCGGTCGCGACGCAGCGCTGGGTTGCGACGGCCGATCCGGGCCGCGTTGAGGCCTCGGCCGCGCTGTGGGCGGGAATATTTAACGCGAGCATCGCTACTGGCGCTGTCTTAGGGGGCGCTGCGTATGACGGGTTCGGCGCCGTTGGAACGCTCTCGGTCGCCCTGGCGATCGCCGCAACCGGCGCGCTCGTCGCTGGAGTCGCTGCGGTGCTCGCGGCTATGCACGCTACTCCCCCTACGCACCGTCGCGCGCGGCCGTGAGCTTAGCTCCGCTTCGCTTCGTCTCGCGTTGCAGCGTAGAGGCGGCGCATGAAGTCACTCAGGAGTGGGTGTGGTGTACCAGCCTGTTTCGTGACCGCAGAAAGCTTCGACTGAGGCAACCCCTCGACGAGCAGGTAGCGCAGGTCAGGCCTGGGCAGGTACGCGGCGCTGGCCTCGCAGAGCAGCACGCCTCCCGCCCCCGTTGCTGCGAGCGACAGGGCCTCGGGTAAGGTTCTGACTCTCGGCCCGTAGGTGAGGGCAATGCCGTCAGGCGTCGCCGTCGGCGCGTTCGCGGCAAGCCAGGCCGTCGGCGCTACTTCCTCGGGCCCGATCAGCGTCACGTGAGCGAGTTGTGGCGCCGTGATGCTTGTGCTCCCCGTCTGCTCTGCCCGCTGGGCGAGCGGACTTGTTCGCGCGACGCCGATGACCTGATCCTGTGGCGAAAACTCAAACCAGGTACGCAGCCCTGCAGAGTCGCCCGGCGACAACACCAGCGCGAGATCGACTGCACCCGCGGTGACGCTCCCGAGAGGGTCCGACCAGGGCACTTCGACGAGCTGCACCATGCCGGCGGGCATCGCTGCGACCACCCGAGCGACGCCCTCGTACACGGCGCACTGAAACCCCACGCGCAACGGCCGTGCCGGCGACAGCGCGGCGGCCTGGGCCGCGTCAAATGCGGCCCTCAGCGAGACGAGGTTCGCAACGACTTGCTCGGCGAGGCCCACGCCGAGGTCGCTGAGTTCGACCCTGCGACTCGTTCGCCGAAAGAGCTGGCCGCCCACTCGTTGCTCGAGTCGACCGATCATCTGGGAGACGCGGCCTGGCGTGACCCCGAGCTGCTCAGCCGCCCTGCCGAAGTGGAGAGTTTCGCTCACCACCGCAAAGTATTCGAGCTCTCTGAGCGGGAGCTCGGGGTGGGGCGAGTATGGCAGGGACCCAGGTCCAGGTTCAGACTTAGATTCGGTTCCAGGTTCAGACTCAGGAAGCGTCATGGCAGCGTCGCAAGCGCTCCACTATTCGGCAACGGTCTGCACGTGGAGCATCGTCCACCCCTCGGGTACGAGGGCCGAGAGTTCGCTCATGGTGGCAGCGGTGATCTCCTGCGAAGTGTCCCTGCGGTGGTAGGTACCGAGTGCGTTAATTTGACCGCCGGTCTTGCCCATTCGCACCGGGGCCTTCGCGAGGTCGAAGCCGGGCGGGCAGTTCGATGCGAGCTGCGCGTGCACCTCTTCGAGGGACTGCCCGGCAACCTCAAGTTCAACGGTCTCAACAAGTCTAATGGTGGCGCGAAGCATGCCATTAGCCTAGCGACTCCAGGCACTCAGCTTGTCGCCGGGGCGACGGGCTCCCTGGCGCGGCTTTGCCTGAGCCACGAAAACCTCGAGACCACAACGAAAAAGCCCCCGGCGTGAACCGGGGGCTTGCTCTGTGCGCGATACTGGGATCGAACCAGTGACCTCTTCCGTGTCAGGGAAGCGCGCTACCGCTGCGCCAATCGCGCCTACATCTAGGCTATTCAGTTGTGGTGGAGGTGGCGACGGGATTCGAACCCGTGTATACGGCTTTGCAGGCCGCTGCCTCGCCTCTCGGCCACGCCACCGTAAGTGTTTGCCACCAAAAGCGGCCGAGATTGCTCTCGGCCACCAGAGCGGATGACGAGATTCGAACTCGCGACCCCAACCTTGGCAAGGTTGTGCGCTACCAGCTGCGCCACATCCGCATTTTCGCCGCCGTGCTTGGCGACGTGTATAACTTTATACAGCTCGGGTGCCTCACGCAAATTCGTCCCTGTTAGCCGGGCGTGGCGCGGCATTGTTATCCGCCCGAAACGTTGAAATCAGGCGGATTTTCGGGTGCCGTCGCTACGATTGCCTGTATGGCAGGAACAGTTGGAAAGCGCGTCGCGCAAGGATTCGCCGCCGTGCTTGTACTCGCTGTTGCAGCCGGTGGGCTCCTCGCGTACGTGCACAGGGGCGAGATCAGCGACTACTTCACGGCGTCATCGTTTGAAGCGTCCGCGCGCGTAGAACAGGTGCGCGGGGAGATTGAGCTCACCGCCTCGGGTGATCGCATCTTTATGGCCTCCCAGCCCACAATCGGCGGGCGTGACGAGTTCAACAAGTGGTGTGCCGGAGTCGACCACACCGAGGAAGGCCACGTGCTTGGCTGCTTCGCCGACAAGCGCATTCGTCTGTTCGAGGTGACCGATCAGCGGCTCACGGGGGTCGTGGAAACGACCGCCGCCCACGAGCTGTTGCACGCGGCCTGGGTCCGCATGAGCCAAGACGAGCGGAGCGAGCTCTCCAAGGCGCTCATCGCAGAGTACGACGCCCTCGCAGCGACAGATGAAGAGTTCAAGCAGCGCATGAGCGTGTACGAGAGCCTCTCAAGCTCTGCGTTCGCGAACGAGCTCCACTCGGTCTTTGGCACCGAAGTGGCGAACCTCTCCCCCGAGCTCGAAGAGCACTACTCGGCTTGGTTCACGGACAGGCAGGTCATCGTGGGCTGGTACGACGGCTATCACGGCGTGTTTGTGCAGCTCAAAGCGGAGGCCGAGAGGCTCAGCAGTGAGCTTGAGGCGCTGCGCGCCGAGATCGAGGATCGCAGCGCGACGTACGACATTGCCGTGCAGCAGTTCAACGCCGATGCCGCTGAGTTCAAGGCGCGCAACGAGCGATACGAGTTCTCAGGGAACAAGCCCCTCTTCGATACGCTTCGCGGCGAGCTCCTCGCAAGGCAGGAAGGGCTCGACGCAGTGCGCCAAGAAATCCAAGCTGACACCGACCGGTTCAACGCGATGCGCAGCCAGCTCATGGACCTGAACGATGTCAGCGTCGAACTCAACGACGTGCTTGACAGCAAGTTCACGGAGCCAACGACTCCGGTCGAGCAGGCGTAGGTTGACGCGCGCAGCGTCGCGGCTCGCCCCAGATCTGCGGCGATGTGCGAGCCGACGTTGCAGTGTGTATGCTTATCGAGTCGCCGCACAAGTTTGCGGAGAGGGCGTTTGGCGCAGTTGGTAGCGCGCTTCCTTCACACGGAAGAGGTCGTCAGTTCGAGTCTGGCATCGCCCACAGTTGTTTCCCCCTTCAAGGCTGTGCACGCCTCCTGTAGAGCGTGGCTGGTTGGCACTGTGTATTCCGGCACGGAACGTGTTGCCGGTTAACGAAGAGGACAGAGCTCAGCTCTCGCAGTCCTTGCGCTCAGCCATGGGCCACCACAGCGGTTCGGCGTCCCACCCCACAGGAAAGCCCATCTCGGAAGTACTCCAAAAAGGCAACCCCTCGAATCCCGTCTCAATAAGCGCACGAGCCTTTTCCGTCCAGGTCGTTCCCGGCGAGACGCTTTGCAGCAAGAACCCAATGACAGCGACTGCGCCATAGAGGCGTTCACTCTGCCCGCAGGGAAGCGAGCGCAGGTCTTCGATAGTGGCGCCAGTGGGTGCGCCTTCCGCGCTTTACTCCGCTGGTTCGTACTCAGGGCAGAATCGTTGATCGTCACGCCGAGACGATCTGCAATCGCCCATTGGTCTCTCGCGAAGAGCCCGTCGTAGAGGCGCGAGATGTCAGCAAAGTCGAGCACTTCGGTGAGCACCCAGATCGGCAGTTTTCCACGGCATTTGGCTTCGTGGTGGCGGATCGGCACACTGTATCGGCGCGCCCGGTTTGCGCGCATTCGCGCGGTCGCTAGCCAGCCCGCATGGTCGAAGCTCGGGCGAAAAGCATCGGGACTCCGGCAGGCCAGCGGACCCTGGGCCCCGAGAACATAGCTCACATTGCTCTGCATGGCGACCTCGACCCGGTCGATCCCGTCATGGATCAGCGTGGGCAACTTCCTATCAAACTCGTAGAGGCGCGCCACGTCCCCAAAATCGGCGCCCTCGGAAAAGGAGTCATTCCGCACCGCTGTTGCCGTACCGGGCATACGGTACGGATACCAGTACCCGCTCAATCGGTAGTAACCAACGTTCTGGAGCCACTGCGCCGCGACATCATGCTCGAGACTCATTCCGCGCGCACCAAGAACATCGATCTGTTCATCGATCGTTGCGAACGGCTTCAGCGGCTGCGTCACCTCGGCGTGACCTCCTGCCTAAAAGAGATCCAGCCCACACCAGCAAGGCTGGGCGGGCTGAACGGTTAGGTTGAGTCTAAGATGCGCGCTTTAATACCAGGAGAGTCCTGCTTCAACGCTCGGGGCGATCTTCCCACTGCTGCGGCAGCGTCACCCGCTTTGTAGACTGAGCGCGCACCCGCCACCGCACGCAAAGGAGCGCAATGATCACCAGAGCCGACGTCGAGGCCGCACAGTCGCGCACCGCCACCTTCGCGCGTCGAACTCCCCTCATCGCGGTCGACCCGGTCGGCAGCGAGCGACTGTGGATCAAAGCGGAGTACATGCAGCACTGCGGGGTGTTCAAGACGCGAGGCGCGTTCAACCGGCAACTCGCGGCGCAGGAACGCGGTGAGCTCGATCCGCTCACGGGCATCGTCGCCGCCTCGGGCGGCAACGCAGGCCTCGCGAACGCCTACGCTGCCGCCCGACTGGGCGTGCCGGCCACGGTCTTCGTCCCTGAGAACGCTCCGCAGGTCAAGGTGGATCGCCTCCGAGCGTACGGCGCGATCGTCGTCTTAGCTGGAACCGAGTACGCGGAAGCGTACGACGCCGCGCAGGATCACGTCCGAGCAACCGGCGCACTGTTCTGCCACGCCTACGACCAGCCAGACATCGTTGCGGGGGCCGGCGTCATCGGGCTCGAGATCCTCGAGGATCTCCCCGACGTCGACACGGTCATCGTTGCAGTCGGAGGCGGTGGTCTGTACGCCGGGATCGCGGCCGCCGCAGCCGACGCCGGTACTCGCATTGTCGCTGTGGAGCCAGTCGCGATCCCGACGCTCCACGCAGCAATCGCCGAGGGCGCGCCGGTCGACGTTGCGGTGTCCGGGGTCGCGGCTGACTCGCTCGGGGCGCGGAGGATCGGCGCGCACGGTTGGGCCGCCGCGGAAGCGCGACGGCCAGTTAGCGTGCTTGTCAGCGACGACGCGATCCTGGCGGCGCGGCGAGAGCTGTGGGCGGAATACCGGATCCCTACCGAGACCGGCGCCGCGGCCGCCTACGCGGCGCTCGCCGCAGGCGCGTACGCCCCTGCAGCTGGTGAGCGGGTCGCGGTGATTGCCTGCGGCGCGAACACGGACCTGGCGACGCTTGCCGGCTGATCCGCGCAATGAATCGGCCCCGTCGCTCCCGTAGTCGGGAACGGCGGGGCCGCCTGCGGCGCAGCGAGGCGCCGACCGCGCGCTCAGGCGAGCGCGCGAAAGTTACTTCTCGTTGCCGAAGGAGTCGTCAAGCTTCTGCTTGAACTCCTCGACCTTGTCGGCGTGCTGGCCGCCGGTGACCTTGTTTGCGAGGTCGGCGAGCCCGCCAAGCACCTTGTCGCTCACTTCCTCAGCCTTGTCGCTGTGGAGGGCTTCCTTCACCTTGTCAGCGTTCTCCTCGACAAAGTCCTTTGCCTTGGCTGCGTTCTCGGTGACGAAGTCCTTCGCTTTTGCGGCGGCGTCAGCGGCCTGCTTACCCAAATCTTCATTCGCCATGAGTGGATCCTTCCCAGTGTGGCACCGAGCGCCTCGGCGCGCTGATTGCATTATGCACTGTTGCTGGCGCCCACAACAAGACTTAATGTGTGGCGGCTATGTGAATCGATGTTCACGCGCAGCAATGAGAGCGACACAGGCTAGGCTCCTCAAGGGCCTCTGATAGCGTTGAAGCGCTCGATCGTGTCGCCGCGGGTAGCCGCTCCACGACCACCTCTCGGAAGGGATAGCGCAGTGAATCAGAGTGTAGGCCAGCGCGAAGTCGAGAATCGGATCTTGAAGCTGCTTACCGAGGGCGACCTCAAGCAGTTGGGGAGCGTGATTCAAGACGTCCCAGCCGACGACATCGTACTCATCATCGAGCGTCTCGGCGCGAAGCAGCAGGCGGTTGTCTTCCGACTCCTGCACAAGGACGAAGCGCTCGACGTGTTCGAAGCACTCGACCCGCTCGTGCAGAGCGACCTGGTACGGGGTCTCCGCGACGGTGAAGTCGCCGAGATATTCGAGGGCCTCGACCCCGACGACAGGGTGTGGCTGCTCGACGAGCTCCCCGCGACGCTCGCCCCAAAGCTTCTGCACGGCCTCTCGGAACGGGAACGGCGCCTGACCTCGGTCGTGCTGGGCTACCCCCAAGACTCCGTTGGGCGCAGAATGACGCCCGAATACGTCACCACCCGCATGGACTATACGGTCGCCGACACGATGGCCAGGCTGCGCGACCGCATCGACGACGCGGAGACGATCTACATGCTCCCGGTGCTCGACGACGCGCGCCACATCGCTGGCGTCGTGAGCCTGCGCGACCTCATTGCTGCTGAGCCAGACGCGATCATCGCGTCGATCATGAGCGAGGCGCAGAGCGTCGAGGCAACGGAAGACGCAGAGCACGCCGCGCGAAAGCTCACGGAAGCCGGCTTCGTCGCGATCCCTGTCGTCGATCGCGAGCGGCGCCTCGTTGGCCTTCTCACCTTCGACGATGCGATGCGCATCATCGAGCACGAGGAGAGTGAGGATTCTGCCCGACAGGGCGGCGTGGAGCCGCTGCGGCGCCCGTACTTCGCGACGCCGATCATGCAGCTCGTGCGCTCGCGGGTCGTGTGGCTGCTTGTGCTCGCCGTGGGCGCGACCCTGACCGTGCAGGTGCTCGACGTGTTCGAGGGCACGCTCGCCGAGGTCACCGTGCTCGCCCTCTTCGTTCCGCTGCTCATTGGCACGGGCGGAAACACCGGCAACCAGGCCGCAACAACGGTGACCCGTGCGCTCGCGCTCGGGGATGTGAAAGCAAGAGATATCGCAAGAGTGCTGGGCCGTGAGGCCCGCGTCGGCGCGATGCTGGGGCTGCTGCTCGGAACCCTCGGCTTCCTGATCGCGGGCTTCGTCTACAGCTGGCAGATTGGCGCTGTCATCGGGCTCACCCTCGTTGCGATCTGTACCGTTGCAGCGACAATTGGTGGGATCATGCCGCTCGTGGCCCGCTGGGTAAAGGTTGACCCCGCGGTCTTCTCGAACCCGTTCATCTCAACCTTCGTCGATGCGAGCGGCCTGATCATTTACTTCTTGATCGCCCGGGCCATCCTCGGCCTCTAGCCCGGGGTTGCCTGGCCCGCCAGCTCTCGGAAGAGGCGCCGTGCGGCCGCGTGGCTCTGCGCAGGGGTTTCGTCGTCTGCGGAACCAGCCTGCGCACTCCAGCGCACCCACCCGTGTCGCCAGATCGTCACGCCGAGGTCGGCGACCAGCTCAAGCGCGCCGAGCTCTTCTTGGGGTAGCTGCTCGGCGAGCCGATCTCGGAGCATGTCAGCGATCACGCGATCCTGTGCGACCGCGTAGGCCCGGATCGCGGGGTCTGCAGCGATGAGGGCGGCAACGCGTCGGTGCTCGACAAGATCAGGGATGCCCTCGAGTTCGAGCACGACGTCGCCGAGTCGCTCGATTGCGCCGAGTGCCCCAGCAGCGGTGTCGACCTCAAGCGGAAGCGATGCGACGGCGTCGAGGTACCGGCTGTGGCCCGCGAGCACGGCCTCCTCCTTGCTGCCGAAGTGACGAAAGAACGAGCGGCGGGAGATCCCTGAGGCGGTTGCGATCTGCGCGACAGTCACCGCGCCGATACCGAACCGCTCCCCCAGATCAAGCGCCGCAAGGTGCACGCGCTGACGGAGTTCGCGGTTGCGGCGCTCGCGCACGCCCTCCCCCTCGGCGCCTGCGGCGGGCTGCGCATCCGCGGTGTCCTCCACGCGTCCTCCTCACGGTTCGCGACCGCTCTCTGCGGTGGTCGATCTCGCCAAAACGTATCGCGTTTCGGTCACACGCGCAAAATTCTGGCACTGTGTGCCAGAATTTAGTGTCGGCCAACGCATGCCGACCAGAAAGCGAACTCGATTCAGTGAATTCCCCTATCACCGGCGGCACGCCGCTGCCACAAGAACAACCCACCAATCGCACGGTGACCGCCGTGATCGCGATCCTCGCGATCTCCGCCTTCGTCATGATCCTGAACGAGACCGTCCTGAGTGTCGCGCTCCCCCCGCTCATGGCGGAGTTCGGCGTCGGCGCAACGACCATCCAGTGGCTGACCACGGGCTTCCTCCTCACCATGGCAGTGGTGATCCCCACAACTGGATATCTCCTCAGCCGGTTCTCGATCCGCGCGCTGTTCATCGTCGCGCTACTGCTTTTCCTCACCGGAACTGCGATTGCCGCGATCGCCCCCGGGTTCGGGGTGATGCTTGCGGCGCGGGTCGTGCAGGCCTGCGGCACCGCCATCGTGATGCCACTGCTCATGACCAGTACGCTCACCCTGGTGCCACCGCAGCATCGCGGTACCGTGATGGGGCTCAACTCGATCGTGATCTCTGTCGGCCCGGCGATCGGCCCGACGCTCTCAGGCGTCGTCATCGAGGCGCTCGGGTGGCGGTGGGTCTTCGGGTTGATGGTGCCGATTGCCCTCATCGCGCTCGGACTTGGCCTGGTCTTCATGCCGAGGCTCGGCGGTGGGAACCGAGCACCGCTTGACGTACCCTCCGTGGTGCTCGCGCTGTTCGGCTTTGGCGGTATCGTCAGCGCGGTCTCATCCGCGTCAGACCTCGCCACAGGCTCCCTCGTCCCGCCCGTCGCGCTCGCCGTCGGCGTCGTCGCTCTCGTTGCCTTTATTTCGCGCCAGAAACGCCTTCAGGCAGCTGGCCGCGGGCCGCTGCTCGACCTGCGGCCGTTCCGAGAGCGCAACTTCTCGCTGTCGGTAACGGTGCTCACGGTGGCGTTCGGCGTGATGCTCGGCACCGTCGTGATTCTCCCGATCTATGCCCAGTCGGGTCTGGGGATGAGCGTGCTCGCGACCGGGCTCATGCTGCTGCCCGGGGGCATCACCCAGGGTGTGCTCGCGCCCGTCGTGGGCAGGCTCTACGACATGCTGGGACCCAAGCCGCTCGTCATACCCGGCACGCTCGTGCTGCTCGGCTCACAGTGGTGGCTCACCACGATTAGCGCCGAGACGACGACGGGGCAGCTCGTTGCAATGCACATGACGTTCTCGGCGGGGATGGCGCTCGTCCAGACCCCGATGATGACGCACGCGATGAGCTCCCTTCCGCTCCCCCTCTACGGTCATGGCAGCGCGATCTTGAACACGCTGCAGCAGCTCGCCGGGGCTGCGGGCACGGCGGCCCTTGTTGGCGCGCTCGCGCTTGGCGCCGCGCTCTCGCAGGCGCCTGAAGCAGCAGCCCAGGTCGCAGGAGCGAAGTTGGCGTTCGCGGTCGGCGGTTCACTCATGATCGTTGCGGTCGGGTGCGCTCCGTTCGTCACGCGGCACGCTAGACGGACTCCCGAGGCGAGGCGGTAGGGCAAAAGCGTCAGAAGCTCAGAATCGCAGAAGCTCAGTAGTAGCGCGAGCCAGGGTGTGCCTGCCAGCGGTGTGCTGGCGAACCGGCGCCCTGGCTCGGCCTACTTCATCCCGTGGTACTCGAGCACCCCTCGCACGGCCTCGGTGAAGCGCTCCCGCGCGATCGTCGCACCCTCGCGCCGCATGCCCGCATGGGTGACCCGGAGGATGCGCTCGGGCGAGACGAAGCTCTCGCGGCCCTGCGAATCCCAGTCGCCGCTGCCAATCGAAATAAAGTCGCGGTGATACTTTGAGCTGACGTAGCAGCCAAACACGGTGGTCGCATCGATGCGCCCGATGATGAGCACCGGGCGATCTTTGCCACGGCCGTCGTTCTCGACGTACGGCACCCATGTCCAGACAATCTCACCGGGGTCAGGGTCGCCGTCCATGCTTGGGGCGTACTCGAGCTTCGCTCCGCGCAACTCGCTCGCCTGCACGTCGCGGGTCGCACCCGCGCCGTACTGTCCGGGGCTCTCGTCGTAGCCGCCCGACGCGCGGCCACCGGCCCCGGCGGAGGGCTTTGCCGAGGGCTTCGGGGCTGGCTTGAGCGTCGCCTGGGGCTTCTTGGGGCGCTGCGAGGTGCTCTGACTTGGCCGCTGGTTCTTCCCCGAGCCCCCGAGCTTGTCCAGCCCGAGGATGCGCCGTAGCGCAACCCCGACCTGGTACCAGATGCTCTCGTTCGACACGCTAGTCGACCTCGTGCGAGGTGAGCGCGTTCAGGCGCGACTGGCAGCGCTGGTACTTCTTGCGGTAGCCGCCGTCGATCATCCCGCCACCGAAGATCTCGGTGAGCGGCAGCCCGGTCGCGCGGATCGGGATCTGGGCGTCGTAGACCCTGTCGATGAACGCGACGAACCTGAGCGCGGCCGACTGGTCGGTGAGCTCGTGCACTCCGCGCAGACCGATGGTCTGAACCCCGTCCAGGAGCCCGATGTAGCTCGACGGGTGCACGGTTGCGAGGTGCCCGATGAGCTCGTCAAAGCCGTCGTCGGTCATGCGCACGCCCGAGGCAGCGACGTCAGCGAGGGCGAACTGGTAGGCCTCGTCGGTCAGGGTCACGGCGGCGCCCTCAAGGTCACGCTGACGGTAGTCGACGCCGTCGATCCTGATCGTCGTGAAGCGATCGGACATTGCCTGGATCTCGCGCATGAAATCGGCGGCCGCAAAGCGGCCCTCGCCGAGCGCATTCGGCGGCGTATTCGAGGTCGCGATGAACTTCGAGCCCGTCTTGGTGAGGTCACCGATCAGGCGGGTCATGAGCATCGTGTCGCCCGGATCATCGAGCTCAAACTCGTCAATGCAGATGAGCTGAGCGCCCTGCAGCACGCTCACAGCGCCGGCGTAGCCGAGGGCGCCGACGAGCGCGGTGTACTCGATGAAGGTGCCGAAGTACTTACGCCCCTGCTGCGCGTGCCAGCTCGCTGCGAGCAGGTGCGTCTTACCGACGCCAAAGCCACCGTCGAGGTAGACGCCGGGCTTCGCCGCAGCGGCCGGTGCGGGCTCCGCCTTCTTCCTCCCGAAGCCGAAGAACCCACCCTTGGCGGCAGCGTTGCCGCCCCTGGGCGAGACGAACGCACGCAGCAGGTCGCGCGCTTGCGCCTGCGAGGCATAATTCTCGTCGGGTACGTACGAGTCAAAGCTCGCCGTTGCGAACTGCGGAGGGGGCGTGAGTGTGGCGACGAGTTCCGTCCCCGAGATCCGCGGATTGCGGTCGACGAGACGGGCGAAACTGTGCGGTTGCGTAGCAGACATCCGCATCAGTCTACTGCCCCCGCCAGCCCGGCCTCGGGAGGGCAGCAACAAAGCGCAGTACGGTGCTCTCCCAGCGCTCAGGATCAACGTTCCAGAGCCGCACGTGCCCCGCGCCAGGGATGCTCACGAGCTCTACGAGATCGGGGCGCGTCTCGGCGATCGCCCGCGAACCGTGCCACGGGACGAACCGGTCGTCGGGGCTCGCGAGGATGAGCGTCGGCACGTCGAGCGTCGCCGCGAGCTGCTCGGGTGCGAGGCCCTCAAAATCGATTCCCGCGGCTTCTCCCGACGGCACGATACCGCGGGCAAGGAGGGCCATGCCAGCGTCTGCGATCCAACCGGGCAGCTTGACCTGCGCGGCCTTGTCGCGGAGTATCTGTGCCCAGTCCGCCCCCGGAGACTCAAGGATCAGGCCGTCGATGACGTCGCGGTGCGCGCCGCGAGCAACGGACACGAGCGAGGCAGTGCCGCCCATCGACCACCCCATGAGGGTGACGCGCTCGGCCCCGCGGGCCCGCGCCTCAGTGATCGCAGCGTCAAGGTCGCGGCTCTCGCTGACCCCCATTCCGTAGCGGCCGTGCAGGCCGGCTGGCGCGCCGCGGTCGTTCCGGTAGGTGATGATCATGCTGGTCACGCCCGCACGAGCAAAGGGCTCGATGCCCCGAAACGTCTCCGCGGGCGAGGCGCCGCGCCCGTGCATGTGGATCGCCCAGCGTTTCTTTCGCGGGCGCTTCGGGTGCACGATCCAAGCAGCCATCGGCCCGAGCTCGGTCTCGTACGTCGTTTCCTCGACCCGATACCCGAGTTCTTCCGGGTTCGTGTACCACCACCCGACCATTCGCCCGCGCGCTCCGGCGACGAGCTCGCCGCTGTCGACTGCCCGCACCGCACGGAGCACGTCGGCCCCGTTCCTACCGATGACCGGGCCGAGCCTGGCGTGGCCTGTTGGTTGCGCTCCGACGCCGCCCCCAGCGGCGGCTCCCGGCGGGTCGAACAGCAGGGAGTGCTGTCCGCGCGCGCGCGATCCCTCGCCCGTCAGCCACACGAGCGGCTCGTCACCCGGAACCACCCGCCGCACGGTGACCGGCCGTTCGAGGCCACGGTCGACGGTGACCGAGAGGCGCGCGAGGTAGGCGGAAACCCCGGCGGAAGCGGCGGCAACTCCGACCGCCGCGCCCAAGACCGCGGCCCCGGCAATGGCAACTCCCTGCGACGCCCGCATGCGCGCTCCGTTCTTGGTCGACGTATATTTCGAAAGCCCCGGCGTGGCAGCGCGCCCGGGCACACACAGAACTCTAGTCTTCGGGTGTGTCCACACCCTCAACAGCGCTTCCCGCTGTCTTCGTCAGCGCAGCCGAGCAGCTGCGTCGCGCAACGCTGCGCAGCGACCTCGCGGTGCGTGAGATCGCGCCCCCCGAGCGGATCGCGCCGCACGCCGCCGCGTTCGCGGCCGGTGTGCGGGAAGGGGCTTCGCCCGATCCTGAGTCTGTGCTCGACTCCCCCGCGGGCGCCGGGCGTTTCGTGCTCATGCACGACCCCGCATCGGCGGAAGAGTGGGGCGGCGAGTTCCGCATCGTTTGCTACGCGCAGGCCCCGCTCGAGCTCGAGATCGGCGTTGACCCGTTCATCACCGACGTCGCCTGGTCGTGGCTCACCGACGCCCTCGATTCCCGCTCGGCTCGGTACACTTATATCTCGGGTACCGCTACCAAGGTGCTCTCAAGCAGCTTTGGGGCACTTGAGGCCCGCGGGGATGGCGCCCAGATCGAGTTGCGCGCCTCCTGGACACCGCTCGGTGAGAATTTCGCTTCGCACATCGAAGCCTGGTCAGAACTGCTCTGCCTCCTCGCGGGGCTTCCACACGAAGAAGGGGTCGCGTCGCTCACGCAACAACGCGTTCGAGCGCAACGCTCGGCAAAATAGATATGACACCTGCAGCATGGTCAATGGTTACGGACGATGCGGAGCTGGAGCGCGCGAGCGCCCTCATCGCGGGCGGCAGCGGCCCGTTCGGCGTTGACACCGAGCGCGCATCGGGCTTTAAATACAGCAACCGCGCGTACCTCGTGCAGGTCTTTCGTCGGGGCGCCGGCACATTCCTCTTTGATCCCGTCGGGATCACCGACTTCTCACCGCTCGCTCAGGCGCTCACGGGCGACGAGTGGGTGCTGCACGCCGCAGATCAGGATCTCCCGAGCCTCGCCGAAATTGGTCTTGTGCCCGAGCGCCTGTTCGACACCGAACTCGCCTCACGCCTCCTCGGGCTGGAGCGCGTCGGGCTCGGCGCCGTCACGCACGAGTTGCTCGGCATCGAACTCGCGAAGGCTCACTCCGCCTCGGACTGGTCGACCAGGCCACTGCCCGAGCCGTGGCTCGAATACGCGGCGCTCGACGTCGCCCTCCTCCCCGACCTGCGTGACGCGGTCGAGGAACGCCTCGAGGCCGCCGGCAAGCGGCAGTTCGCGGAGCAAGAATTTGAGGCCGTCAGACTGAAGGAGCCGAAGCCCAAGGCCACCGAACCATGGCGCAAGCTTTCGGGCGGGAACCGGTTGCGTGCGCCGCGGCAGCTCGCCATGGCACGCGAACTCTGGACGGCCCGTGACGACTTCGCGCGGTCGAAGGACGTCGCGCCGGGCAGGCTTCTCCCCGACGCATCGATCATCGCCGCGGTAACTGCGAACCCGCGCTCGGCGGGTGAGCTCGCTTCGCTCAAAACCTTCCGCGGCCGCGCGAGCCGTTCCGAGCTCGACCGCTGGTGGAAGGCGATCCTCCGCGGAAAAACGACGGAGGATCTGCCCGGGCCGAAGAAGCGCGAACCCGGCACGATCCCGAGCCACCGCGGCTGGGCGCAGCGACACCCCGAGGCCGCTGACCGCCTCGTTGAGCTCCGCGCCGTCGTTACGGCCGAGGCGGAGCGTCAGCACATGCCACCCGAGAACCTCATCGCCCCCGCTCTCGTGCGTGAGCTGGCGTGGGCGCCACCCACTGATCCCTCGCCCGAGGGGGTCGCGAACCGGCTTGCCGACCTGGGCGCGCGCCCCTGGCAGCTTGCACTAGTGGCACCAATTCTCTCGACGGTTTTTGTAGAGTAGCGATAACTTTCTTCGGCACTCGCCGACCCTCTTCAACCGATCTGCGCACGAGACCTGCGCCGCGCAGCGCGACTTCGTAGGATGAGACCATCCGACACACCACATGATGGAGGCGAAGTGGCCACAATGAGAGAAGTCGTGTTCGTAGACGGGGTTCGCACCCCCTTCGGGCGCGCTGGGGAAAAGGGCATGTACGCGGGAACCCGCGCTGATGATCTCGCCGTGAAGGCACTCCAGGGGCTCATGGAACGAAACCCCAACGTCCCGCTCGATCGCATTGATGATGTGGGCATCGCGGCGACCACCCAGCAGGGTGACCAGGGTCTGACCCTCGGCCGCTCAGTCGCGATCCTCGCGGGGCTCCCCCAGACCGTCCCGGGCTTTGCGCTCGACCGCATGTGCGCGGGCGCGATGACGACGGCGTCGTTCATGGGCGCTGCTATCGGGGCCGGCCAGTACGACCTCGCAGTCGCAGGCGGCGTCGAGCACATGGGCCGTCACCCGATCGGCGAGGGCGCAGACCCGAACCCCCGCTTCGTCGCCGAGAAGATGGTGAGCCCCGATGCGCTCAACATGGGCATGACCGCGGAGCGGCTGCACGACCGCTTCCCGCAGCTCACCAAGGAGCGCTCCGACCGCTTCGGCATGCTCAGCCAGCAGAAGGTGCAGGCGGCGTACGATCGCGGCGACATTCAGCCAGACCTCGTTCCCGTCGCGTTCCAGTCCGCGCAGGGCTGGGGTATGGCAACCGAAGACGAGGGGCGCCGCCCCGAGACGACGATGGAGGGGCTCGCGACGCTGAAGACCCCGTTCCGCCCCCACGGTCGCGTGACGGCCGGCACCGCGTCGCCGCTCACCGATGGCGCGACGATGTCGCTGCTCGCCGGCGGCGACACCGCGAAGGAGCTCGGCCTCAAGCCGAAGATGCGCCTCGTCTCGTTCGCCTTTGCCGGCGTCGAGCCCGAGGTCATGGGCCTCGGCCCGGTCCCCTCAACCGAGAAGGCCCTCAAGAAGGCGGGCCTGTCAATTAACGACATCGGCCTGTTCGAACTTAATGAGGCGTTCGCCGTGCAGGTGCTCTCGCTGCTCGATCACTTTGAGATCGCCGATGACGACCCGCGCGTCAACATGTGGGGCGGCGCGATCGCCATTGGCCACCCGCTTGCGGCAACCGGCGTTCGCCTCATGATCCAGCTCGCGCGCCAGTTCGAGCAGCGCCCCGACGTGCGTTACGGGGTCACCGCGATGTGCGTTGGCCTCGGCCAGGGCGGCACCCAAATTTGGGAGAACCCACACTTCAACGGCAAGAAGGGCAAGTAACGCCATGACTGACTACAGCAAGATCGACTTCTCCCCCATCATCGACGCCTCGGCTGACGAGGTCGTGACCGAGTCGTACGTTCGCGACGTGAAACTGCCCTCCGGCGGCACACTCGCGCTCATCACACTCGACAACGGGCGCGACTACACACGCCCGAACACCCTGGGCCCCCGCACGCTGCAGGGCCTCGAGCGCGTGCTCGACGAGCTCACGGCCCGGGCCTCGGCCGGCGAGATCCAGGCCGTCGCGGTCACCGGCAAGCAGTTCATCTTTGCCGCCGGCGCCGACCTCTCAAAGGTCTCGACGCTCGCGACCCGTGAGAACGCGCTACTCATGGGCCAGTACGGCCACCGCGTGCTCGGCAAGTTCAGCACCATCGGCGTGCCCTCGTTCGCGTTCGTCAACGGGCTCGCGCTCGGTGGGGCGCTCGAGATCGCGTTGAACTGCACCTACCGCACCGTTGACTCTTCGGCCGCTGCGATCGCGTTCCCCGAGGTCTTCCTCGGCATCATCCCCGGCTGGGGAGGTGCGACGCTTCTGCCGAACCTCATCGGCATCGAAAACGCGCTCAAGGTGATCGTCTCGAACCCGCTGCAGAACAACCGCATGCTGAAGCCGAAGCAGGCCCTCGAGCTCGGCATCTTCGACACGATGTTCGGCGCCGCAAGCTTCCTCGAGCAGTCGGTCGCGTGGGCCGACGGTGTGCTCACGGGCAAGACGAAGGTCGAGCGCCCGAACGAGCCCGGCAAGATCGAGCGTATGACCAAGTGGCCGATCGCGATCAAGGTCGCGCGCGACACCGTCAAGGGCCGCCTAGGCACGGCCGCGAAGTCGCCGTACGCGGCGCTCGATCTGCTCGCCGCGGCAAAAGACAACGACGTGGCCGCTGGTTTCGCTCGCGAGGATGAGGCGCTCGCCGAACTCATCTCGGGCGACCAGTTCGCCGCCTCGATCTACGCCTTTGACCTGGTGCAGAAGCGCGCAAAGCGCCCCGCCGGCGCCCCTGACAAGGAGCTCGCGAAGAAGGTACAGAAGGTCGGCATCATCGGCGCTGGCCTCATGGCGAGCCAGTTCGCGCTGCTTTTCGCGCGCAAGCTTCGCGTGCCCGTCGTGATCACCGACCTCGACCAGGGGCGCGTGGACAAGGGCGTCGCCTACATTCACGGCGAGATCGACAAGATGCACGGCAAGGGCCGGCTCTCAAGCGACGACGCCAACCAGGTGAAGGCGCTCGTCACCGGCACGACCGACAAGTCGCTGTTCGCTGATTGTGACTGGGTCATCGAGGCTGTCTTCGAGGAGCTGTCGGTGAAGCAGCAGGTCTTCGCTGAGATCGAGCCGATCATCGCCGAGGACGCGATCCTCGCGACGAACACCTCCTCGCTCTCGGTCGAGCAGATCGGCGCAAACCTGAAGCACCCGGAGCGCCTCGTTGGGTTCCACTTCTTCAACCCGGTCGCGGTCATGCCCCTCATCGAGGTCGTGAAGAGCCCCGCGACCGGTGAGGGCGCGCTCTCGACCGCGATGGTCATCGCGAAGAACCTCGGCAAGAGCGCGATTATCACCGCTGACCGCCCCGGCTTCGTGGTGAACCGCCTGCTCGCGAAGGTCATGGGCGAGGCGGCGCGCGCGCTCGATGAGGGCACTCCGCTCCCCGTTGTTGAGCAGTCGCTCGCGCCCATCGGACTGCCGATGGGGCCGTTCGAACTGATCGACCTTGTCGGCTGGAAGGTCGCCGCGCACGTGCAAGACACGATGGTCGGGGCGTTCCCTGAGCGCTTCTACGCGTCGCCGAACATGCACGCGATCGCCGAGCTTGACGAGCCGCTCGTCAAGAACAAGCTTGGCAAGGTCGAGGATCTCTCGAAGGCCGCGAAGAAGGCCCTGAAGTTCGGCAAGACCCCGGTGACCGCCGAGGAGATTCTGCGTCGGGTTGAAGACGAGCTCGCGAACGAGATCAAGATCATGCTCGACGAGGGTGTGGTGCACGCCGCCGAGGACATCGACCTCGGCCTGATTCTGGGCGCCGGCTGGCCGTTCCAGGCGGGTGGCGCGACGCCGTACCTCGACCGCGTCGGAGCGTCGGAGCGGGCGTTCGGCGGCACGTTCCACGACCCCCGTATCGCCGCGGTCTCCTAGCCCGCTCCCGGCTTCGGAAAGTTCGCCCCGCTTCCCCCTCTCACGGGTGGGAGGCGGGGCGAACTGCGTTCACGGCGTCGGGTCTGCGGCGTCGGGTTGCACCTCGCCACCGGTGTCTGCGCACCCACTTGCACCCACATGCGCCCAAATATTCGGTTGGGCCTCAAATACCCTCAGGATTAGAGGTGGAACGGAAGATTTGGGGTGTTGTGGGTGGTGGTGCCGGTGCAGCCCGCGCCATCAGCCCGCGCGAGCACGGACGCGCTACTCGGGCCGAGCCGCAGGCAGCCGAGTGCCGTGCACCTGCTCGACGATTTCGGCGGCGATCTGCGGCGCGGTGAGGCCCGCGTCCTCGAGCAGCTCGTCGCGGCTCGCGTGCTCCAAGAACTCGTAGGGGGTGCCAAGCTCGGAGACGGCCGTGTCGACGCCGGCCTCACGGAGCTCCTGCCGGATCGTGGTGCCAACGCCGCCAACGCGCAGCCCGTCCTCAATGCTCACGACGAGTCGGTGAGTCGCAGCGAGATCAATGACTGAGCGCATCACCGGAATCACCCAGCGCGGGTCAATCACCGTCGAGGTGATGCCCTGCTCTGCGAGGATCGCCGCCGCATCGAGCGCAGTCCGCGTCATGGGCCCGACCGCAACGAAGAGCACGTCGGCCGACACCGCCAGCGGGCCCTCGGCCGGCGCAGTGGTCTGCTCGCCCGCGTAAAGCACGTCGACGCCGTCTTCGGTGCGCCAGAGCCCGGGAAGCGGGACCCCGACGGAACCCTTCGGGTAGCGGATAACGGTCGGTGCGTCCTCAACGACGACCGCCTCGCCGAGCGTCTCTCGGAGCGTTGCTTCGTCCCGGGGCGCCGCGATGCGAATGCCTGGCACGATCTGAAGCATCGCAAGATCCCACACACCGTTGTGGCTCGCGCCGTCAGGCCCGGTAATACCGGCGCGGTCAAGCACAAACGTCACGCCGGCGCGGTGGAGGCCGACGTCCATGAGCACCTGGTCGAAAGCGCGGTTCATGAAGGTTGCGTAGATCGCCACGACGGGATGGAGGCCGCCGTAGGCAAGACCAGCTGCAGTCGTCACCGCGTGCTGCTCAGCGATGCCGACGTCGTACACGCGCTGCGGGAATGCCTGGGCAAAGCCGTCGAGCCCTGTGGGCCTGAGCATCGCCCCGGTGATACCGACGAGCTTCGGGTGCTGATGCGCGAGTGCGACGATCTCTTCGCGGAACACTGAAGTCCACCCGCGCTCGGACGAAGCGCTGAGCGGGGCTCCGTTGTCGGGATTGATCTGACCGATCGCGTGGAACTGATCTGCCTCGTCGTTCACCGCCGGAGCGTAGCCGCGACCCTTCTCCGTGATCACGTGCACGAGGGCCGGACGGCCGTACCCCTTCGCCTGCTTGAGCGCGACCTCAACGGCGGCCAGGTCGTGCCCGTCAACGGGGCCGACGTACTTGATGTCGAGGTTTGCATACAGATCCTGATTGCCGGAGGCGCGCGAGACGAAGCCGCGCAGGGCACCGCGCGCGGCGCGATACACGGTGCGGCCCGCGGCACCAAAGTTGTTGAAGAGCCGCTCGCTCCCCTCCTGCAGGTCGCGGTATCCCCCGGTAACGCGCACCCCGTTCAAGAAGCGCGCCATGCCGCCGATGGTCGGCGCGTAGGATCGGCCGTTGTCGTTCACGACGATGATGAGATTGCGGTCGTTGTCGTCGGTGATGTTGTTGAGCGCTTCCCAGGTCATGCCACCCGTGAGCGCGCCATCGCCGACGACGGCGACAACGTGGCGATCCTGCTTTCCGGTGCTCGCGAAGGCTCGCGAGATGCCGTCTGCCCAACTCAGCGAGCTCGAAGCATGCGAGCTCTCCACGACGTCGTGGACGCTTTCGGACCGCTGCGGGTAGCCCGCGAGGCCACCGCGCTTTCGCAGGTCGGTGAAGTCCTTGCGCCCGGTCAGGATCTTGTGAACGTAGCTCTGGTGACCGGTGTCCCAAACAATGGGGTCGTTCGGCGAATCAAACACGCGGTGCAGCGCGATCGTGAGCTCAACGACGCCCAGGTTCGGCCCCAGGTGACCGCCCGTCTTCGAGACCTCGGCGATCAAGAACTCGCGAATGTCAGCCGCGAGCTCCACGCACTCCTCGGGGGTTAGCGCGTCGAGATCTCGGGGTCCAGTAATTCGCTCAAGCACCCACTCAGTCTACTGAACAAAGCCGTACGGTCTCCGACCGGCGCGGTGCCGCGCCGCGTTGGCGCGGTCGGGCGAGGCGCAGCAATGTAGGCCGGCCGCTATGGCTGGTCGTCTCTGTGCGGGCTAGCCTCAGGAAGGCTCCGCAATTGTTGCACCAGTTCGTCGATGAAGTCGTCCACGTCATCGACGAGGTAACCGACACGGAACCAGGCCATCACCTTGAATCGAGACTGCACCGCCGCGCGGGCAAGCTCGTCCCCGGGCACACCGGCCCCTACCTGCTGCGCGAGATCGTCGAGGAAGGCATCGACATCGCCAAGGTCGTACCTCCCCGAGTACTTGGAGGTGCGGAACTGCTGGCTGATGATCCGTTGCGCGAGGTCGGCTCTGGCGCTCATGTGATGCTCCTTCGTGTCTCTGCCCGTGCTCTTACGCTAGCAACCCTGCAATTTGTTCGAGATCTGAGGATCGGCCGACCGACGCGCCAACAACGCGGAGGACCCCGCGCCAATAGGCGCGGGGTCCTCCGGTAGCGAACGGGCTCAGGGAACCCGGTGCCGGTGCTTAGACGAGCGAACGCAGCACGTACTGCAGGATGCCGCCGTTGCGGTAGTAGTCCGCCTCACCCGGGGTGTCGATACGAACGACAGCGTCGAACTCGACGACCGAGCCGTCTTCCTTAGTTGCCTTGACGCTCACGGTCTTCGGGGTGACGCCCTCGTTGAGCTGCGCGACACCGGTGATGTCGAACGTCTCGGTGCCGTCGAGGCCGAGCGAGTCAGCGCTCTTGCCGACCGGGAACTGCAGCGGCAGCACGCCCATGCCGATGAGGTTCGAGCGGTGAATACGCTCGAAGCTCTCGGTGATGACCGCCTTGACGCCGAGGAGGCTGGTGCCCTTCGCCGCCCAGTCGCGCGACGAGCCCGAGCCGTACTCCTTGCCGCCGAGGACGACGAGCGGGGTCCCGGCTGCCTGGTAGTTCTGCGACGCGTCGTAGATGTACGACTGCGGGCCGCCCTCCTGCGTGAAGTCACGCGTGAAGCCACCCTCGACGTTGTCGAGGAGCTGGTTGCGGAGGCGGATGTTCGCGAACGTGCCGCGAATCATGACCTCGTGGTTACCGCGGCGCGAGCCGTAGGTGTTGAAGTCGCGAACCGCGATGCCGTTTTCGACGAGGTACTTACCGGCCGGGGTCTCGGCGCGGAAGCTACCTGCGGGGCTGATGTGGTCGGTCGTGACCGAGTCGCCAAGCTTCGCAAGGACGCGTGCGCCGGTGATGTCAACGACGGGCGCGGGCGTGAGCTCCATGCCGTCGAAGTACGGTGCCTTGCGAACGTAGGTCGACTTGTCGTCCCACGCGAAGGTGTTACCCTCGGGGGTCGGCAGCGCCGTCCAGTGCTCGTCGCCGTCGAAGACGGTTGCGTACTTCTCGCGGAACATGTCGGAGTCGATCGACGCGTCGGCGATCTTCTGCACCTCGGTCGGGTCGGGCCAGATGTCGCGAAGGAACACGTCGTTGCCCTCGGAGTCCTGCCCGAGCGACTCGTTCTCGAAGTCGAAGTCCATCGTGCCGGCAAGCGAGTACGCAACGACGAGCGGGGGGCTCGCGAGGTAGTTCATCTTGATATCCGGGTTGATGCGACCCTCGAAGTTACGGTTACCCGAGAGCACCGCGGTCACAGCGAGGTCGTTGTCGTTCACTGCCTGCGAGATCTCGTCGTTCAGGGGGCCGGAGTTACCGATGCAGGTCATGCAGCCATAGCCGACGAGGTAGAAGCCGAGCGCCTCGAGGTCGGAGCGCAGGCCCGACTTCTCGTAGTAGTCGGTGACGACCTTCGAGCCCGGCGCGAGCGTGGTCTTGACCCACGGCTTCGCCTGGAGGCCCTTCGCGACGGCGTTGCGTGCGAGCACGCCGGCGGCGAGCATCACCGATGGGTTCGAGGTGTTCGTGCACGACGTGATGGACGCGAGCGTCACTGCGCCGTGGTCGAGCTCGAACTCGCGGCCCTTGTCGTCCTTCACCTTGGCGGGATTCGATGCCTCGGTGTAGTTCTTCAGGTCGGTCTCGAACTGAGTCTTCGCAGCGGAGAGCTCGATGCGGTCCTGGGGACGCTTCGGGCCGGCGATCGACGACACGACGGTGCTGAGGTCAAGCTCGAGGTACTCCGAGAACACGGGCTCGTTCGCCGGGTCGTGCCACAGGCCCTGCGCCTGCGAGTACGCCTTGACGAGCTCAACCTGCTCGTCCGAGCGGCCGGTGAGGCGCATGTAGTCGAGGGTGACCTCGTCGACGGGGAACATTGCAGCGGTCGAGCCGAACTCGGGGCTCATGTTGCCGATGGTCGCGCGGTTTGCGAGCGGCACCGAGCCAACGCCCTCGCCGTAGAACTCGACGAACTTGCCGACGACGCCGTGCTGGCGCAGCTGCTGGGTGATGGTGAGCACGACGTCCGTCGCGGTCACGCCAGCGGGGATCTTGCCCGAGAGCTTGAAGCCGACGACACGCGGGATGAGCATGGAGATCGGCTGGCCGAGCATTGCTGCCTCGGCCTCGATGCCGCCAACGCCCCAGCCGAGCACGCCGAGGCCGTTCTGCATGGTGGTGTGCGAGTCGGTACCAACGGCGGTGTCGGGGTACGCCTGGGTGACGCCGTCAACGTCGCGCGTGAAGGTCACGCGAGCGAGGTGCTCGATGTTCACCTGGTGCACGATGCCGGTCCCCGGGGGGACGACCTTGAAGTCGTCGAACGCGCCCTGGCCCCAGCGGAGGAACTGGTAGCGCTCGCCGTTGCGCTCGTACTCCATGGCCACGTTCTTCGCGAACGCTTCCTTGTTGCCGTACGAGTCCGAGATGACCGAGTGGTCAATCACGAGCTCGGCGGGAGCGAGCGGGTTGATCTTGTCGGGGTTGCCACCGAGGTCGGTGACGGCCTCGCGCATGGTCGCGAGGTCGACGATGCAGGGAACGCCGGTGAAGTCCTGCATGATGACGCGAGCCGGGGTGAACTGGATTTCGGTGTCGGGCTCTGCCGACGGATCCCAACCACCGAGCGCCTCGATGTGCTTCGAGGTGACGTTCGCGCCGTCCTCGGTGCGGAGCAGGTTCTCGAGGAGAACCTTCAAGCTGTAAGGAAGTCGCGCGCTGCCGGCGACCTCAGAAATCTTAAAGATTTCGTAGTTCTTGTCTCCGACGGCAAGCGTGTCGCGTGCGCCGAAGCTGTTGATCGATGCCATGAGGTTCCTCCAAAGTCTCTCGATGTCAAGATAAATCCTACACCCTCACGGCGACCTCCGCTGTCACTCCGACGGGGTGTTCTCCCCCGAGATTACGCCCTTTTCGCCGCTCGAATCATCTGATGAAGATTGGAGGCGCTGCACGACGAACCACGTTACGACGATGATGACGGCAAACAGCGGCACCCCCATCACGATTCTCGCGACGCCGAGGGCCTCGACACGCTCTGCGAGGTACATCGGCAGTTGCACTGCGAGGCGCGCAACGAAGAGCGCAAGCCACATCACGGTGAGCCAGAGGGCGGTTCGGCGAACTTTGGGTGTCCGCCGCCACCCGCGCATGTCGCCGTCGAGCATGCCGATAAGCAGCCCGACCGCGGGCCACCCCACCAGAATCGAAATGAGCAGCCCGGCCGCCCACACCGTATTCACGATGAAGCCCGAAAGGAAGTAGTCGACGCCGCGCCCCGTGATGAGGGTGATGATGACAGCAACGCCAACGCCGAGCACGCCCGACAGTGCCGACACGATCGTTTCGCGCCGCACGAGCCGGGCAATCACCATGACGAGCGCGAGGCCGCCCGGAACGAGCGCGGAGAGCCGAGCATCCTTTGTCGCGACAAAGAGCACGACGAACAGCAGGCTTGGAACGATCGCTTCGACAACGCCACGCACGCCACCGATCGCATCAAGGACGCCGGCCGCGGTGAGATCCTCACCCGATCCGCCCGCGCGAACCGCGCGCGCAATGCCGCCATTCAGCGCCGGGAGCTTGGCGGCACCGCTTGCCTGCGGCGAGGGATCCTGCTCGGCCCCCTCTGCCTCGTGTGGCTCGCGCGGGGTCGCGGTCACTCGCCCGCCGGTCCGGTGGGCTGCGCGCCTGGCTGCACGCCGGCGGGCACCTTCAGCGGGAGAAGATCGCCGGGAGGCATCGGGAGGTCGCCGCGCACGACGACGATCTCGCGGAAGAGCTCGATGAGTTCCTCGCGCGCGGCCGCATCGACCGCCGCCTTGCCCATGAGGATCCCGCGCAGGATCCAGCGCGGCCCGTCGACGCCGATGAAGCGCGCTGCGCGGGTGCCGCCGCCCTGCTCGGCGGGTACCTGGGTTGCGGTGAGAAGCTCGGCGCCGAGCGCGCCGTCCTCTTCAACTACCTCAGCGCCCTGAGCTGCGAGCTGAGTGGTGAGGTCGCGCCGGATCTGGTGCCACATGCCGCTCGATTTCGGCGCCGAGAACGCCTGCACCTGGAGCAGCGATTCCGCGTACTCGAGGGAGACCGCGACGACGCGCTTCGCGCGCTCGTCAACCTCGAGGCGCATCTGGAGCCCCTCGCGTGGGGCGATCTTGATGCCGCCGAGATCGACGTAGGGGCGCATCGCGGGCACCTCCGAGAAGTCGAACGGGCCAGCCGTTGCGCGGTCTTCCGGCGCAGACTTGCTCGTATCGACCGCGTCGACAGCCTCAGCGGCGGCGTCGGCTTCGGTGGTGGTGGCCTCGGCCGACTCAGCGGCCTCGTTGGTTGCGTCTTCGTTCATTGTTTCAGTCTCCTCGTTCCTGGGCGGGGCTGCGGCGCGCGGTTAGGCGGCGCCACTCACGCCCGTTGATCCGAATCCGTTTGCACCGCGCACCGAGTCCGCGGGAAGCTCGTCGACCGGCTCGAAGATCGCGCGGGTCACCGGCATGACAATCACCTGGGCGATCCGGTCACCAACCGCGACATCGAAGCTCGCGCGCTGGTCGGTGTTGAGCAGCGTCACCTTAATCTCGCCGCGATAGCCAGCGTCGACGGTTCCCGGTGAGTTCACCACGGTGATCCCGTGCTTCGCAGCGAGGCCGCTACGCGGCACCACGAAGGCGGCGTACCCCTCCGGCAGGGCGATCGATACGCCCGTGCCAATGAGGGCACGCTCGCCGGGGGCAAGCGTCACTGCCTCAGCGGCGCACAGGTCTGCGCCGGCGTCGTCGGCGTGGGCATACAGCGGGGGTCGCTCCGCAACGATAGGAACGCGTACTACATCAGTCACGCCCACAGGCTATCGGATCGGCCGCAGAACGCGCGCGTCCCCCACGGAAACCCGCCACGGAGGTGGCGCTCAGCAAGCACGTCAGATTGGCGAGATAATGGGGCTATGACCGCAACTACTCCGGCAGCAACCTACCGCGAACGCCTTCTCCCGGGAATCGGGTTCTTTGGCGCCTGGCTGCTCCTCATCCCCGCGACGGCCCTCGTGATGACACCCATCAACAAGGGAGCTGCTATCCCCGTTGCCATCGGCCTGTACGTGCTCGTTGCGCTGATCTTCGTCGCGCTCAGCCCGGTCATCGCGGTCGAGAACGGTGAGCTGCGGGCGGGCCGTGCCACAATCCCGCTCAAGTTTGTGGGTGAGGTCACCCCCCTGGGGCAGGATGCGCTGAGAAACGTGATCGGCCCCGGCGCCGACGCGCGCAGCTACATGGTCGTCCGCGGCTGGATCCACCGGGGCGTGCAGGTCGAAATCACCGACGAGAGCGACCCGACCCCGTACTGGGTCATTACAAGCCGAAAGCCGCTAGCCCTCAAAGAGGCGCTAGCGGCTAGCAAGCAGAGCGCTTAGTCTCGGCGGGAGCTGGGCCCGAGCAGAGCGCTTAGGCGTCGCACTCCACGCAGATCGGGCCGAGGTCGATCTCGCGCGACAGCTGTGAGCGGTGACGAACGAGGAAGCAGTTCACGCAGGTGAACTCGTCCGCCTGCTGCGGCAGAACGACGACGTCAAGTTCAACATCGGAGAGGTCTGACCCGCCGAGATCGAAGCTGGGGTTGTCAGCGTCTTCCGAGTCGAGCGACGACGGCCCCTTGGAAGGCCCACGCTCCTTGAGCGCTTCAATCGACTCAGCGGTTTCGTCGTCGTTCTTGCGCGGTGCGTCGTAATCGGTTGCCATGTTTCTCCTGCTTTTCGTCGCGGCTGGCTTTGGGAGCGGCCATAGTCTGCCCGATAGATCGTTCGAACGCAAACCAATATTGCTGAGAGCGATCGGAGAGCACCGAACTATCCCCCACTCGCCCGGTTCAATCCGCGTTTCAATCGGGAAGCTGTGGCACTCTTGAGCGAACACCGAAGGGATCTGCAATGGATGAACTGCGCGTAGTACGGCGCGAAGACGGCTCACTCATCCTCGCGAACGAGCTCGGCGAGGAATACCGGTTGGCGATCGACGAGTCGGTCGCGCAGGAGGTGCGGCTTGCCCTGCCTCGCGCCGCGAGCGCGGTCCGGGTGCGCCCCCGAGAGATTCAGGCGCTGCTCCGCGCCGGCAAGAGCCGGGCCGAGGTCGCTGCGGAGACTGGCCTCGAAGAGGCGGATGTCGAGCGGTTCGAGGAGCCCGTCCGGGCCGAGAAGCGATACATGCTCGACCTCGCGCACGCCGTGGTCGTTCGTACCGATCCCACCGGTACGAACGGTTCGCCCTCCGCGAACGACGACGAGCAGCGCTTCGGGCAGGTCATCGCCGAGCGGCTCGTCGGCCTCGGAAACGTCAACAGCGAGTGGCGCTCGTGGCGCGACGAAGAGGCGGGCTGGCTTGTTGGCCTCGCGTTCGACTCCCGCGACGGCGATCACGACGCCGTCTGGAGTTTTGACCACAAGAAGCGCGTGCTGAGCCCGCTCACCCCGGACGCCACGAACCTGTCGAAGGTCGGCGAGATCGGCGACAGGCTCATCCCGAAGCTTCGCGCCGTGGACGCTGACGAACCGGAGCGGGCGGCGAAGCCCGAACCCGCGCCGTTTGACCCCGACGGCCTCCTCGCGCCGACCCAGGAAGTTGAACCGCTTCCCGCGGCCGACACTCCCGGTAACGCCGCGGTGGCAGACTCAGCGGGCGAAGAGCCCATCAATGCTGACGCCGAGTATGAGCGCCGGCGCGAGATCGATCACCTCGCCGTCAAGACGACCGACGACGACGGGCACGACCTCAGCCAGACCGCCGACCTGCTCGATGCACTGCGCCGCCGCCGCGGCGAACGGTCCCGCGAAGCCGCGGAGTCGCTTGCCGAGCAGAATCAGGGGGCCGCGGGCGATGACTCCGCAGACCCCTCGCCGCTTGAGGTGCTCGGCCTCCCGCCACGCGCGCCGAGCACGCGGCGCGGCGCTGCCGCGAATATCTGGGGAACTGCCGGGGTGTCCGGCGTTTCCGGCGATGAGGATCCCGCGCCCACGAATGCCACACGCGAGAGCGGCTCCGGCGCAGGCACGGGCGAAGGTGACAGCGCCGACACCGCCCAGCTCCGCGCAGTCCCGCCCGCGCCTATGGCGGACCCAATGCCTGAGGCCGGTGACGGAACGGAGCCCGGCGCGGATTCATCTGCAAGCGACGCAACCGACGCAGCGCCGTCCCAGGCTCAGCGTGGGGACCGCGGTCAGAGCGGTGGTCGCGAGGGCCGCGGCTCGAAGCGCGGCCGGTCGTCGATCCCGAGCTGGGACGATATCCTCTTCGGCACCCGCAGCGACGACGATCCGGCCTAGCAACGCGGCCCGGGAGCAGAGCTAGGAGCGCGCCGACCCGACGAGCTCGACGGCTTTGCCGAACCCGCTCCCCGCGAGCGCACCGCCGAGAAGAAGCGGGATGCCGCGCTCCTCATCCGTCCACGAGCCGTGCTGGCCGACCATGTCGAGCGACTGCGGGTCGTCCGCTGTCGTGTAGTAGGCGCACTGTGCCCGGGCCGCAATGATGACCTGGCCCATGCGCTCGGGAACGCCAGCCGTCACGGTGCTCCCGAGCACACCCGAGTTGAAGACCTCGTCGCGCGTGGTGACCCACGCACGCTTCCCCTCGCGCGCCTCAAGCGCTGCCGCGAAGGCGCCTACGTCGGCGCCTTCGGCGAGAAAGAACGTGCGGAAGCGGGGCTCGCCGCCGACCGCGACAACGTCAGCGAACTCGCGGGCCTCGAGGTCAAACACGATCTGCTGATGAGGGGCAACATCGACCATGCCGTGGTCGGCGGTCACGATCACACCTGTGCCGGCGGGCAGGCCCAGCATGAAGTCCGCGAGCGCCTGATCGAGCTGTTCGAGACGCCGTGACCACTCGCCGCTCTCCCAGCCGTATTTGTGCCCCGCACGGTCGAGCTCGTCGACGTACACATACGCGAGGGTCGGAATGCCGGAGTCGATGTCGCGCCTCGCGGCAGTCAGCCGCTCAGCCGTGGTGTCGCCGCCGACGTACTCCGAGCCGGTGAGCATGGCCCGGGTCAGCCCGCTCGAAGCGTGCGCGGGCCGGCCGTAGGCGCGCGGGCGGACGCCGAGGCGGGCCGCTTCCGCGAACAGCGGCTCCGAGTGCTGCCACCCCCGCGGATCGGCGATGCCCTCCCAGTCGCGCAGCGGCGAGAGCAGGCCCAGAACGGGGTGCATGATGCGATACCCGACGAGCCCGTGTTCGGCTGGCAGCCGACCCGTCGTGAGCGTTGTGAGCGCCGCGCCGGTCGTCGACGGGGTGACTGTCGTGATGCGGCGCTGAGCTAAGCCCGAGAGCGTCGGCGCGTGGCCTTTGCGGGCCTTGAGGTTCGCGCTGCCGAGCCCGTCAACGGCGAGCACGACGAGCGAGTGCAGCGCAGGGAGCAACTGGGCGGCCGCCGCGAGTTGCGATTGCGGCGCGCGCTCTGCAGGGTCGAGCCCGGTGGCGCTTCTAAGCGTCGCCTCGGGTGAGGCGCCGTGGCCGAGCGCGAGAGCAGCGAGCCCAGTCGGGAATATCGCGGCAAGCCTCCCGCCGTTGTCGGTGGCAGTCGGTAGCATAATCCCATTATGGCCGACGCAACCGACATGGACCTTCCCGGTGCAGCGCACGAAGCTGCCGGGGAGCGCATTGAAGATATCGACATCTCGCAGGAGATGGAGGGCTCGTTTCTTGAGTATGCCTATTCGGTGATCTACTCGCGCGCGCTCCCCGACGCGCGCGACGGCCTGAAGCCGGTACAGCGCCGCATCCTCTACATGATGACCGACATGGGGCTGCGCCCCGACAAGGGCCACGTGAAGTCGGCCCGCGTCGTCGGCGAGGTGATGGGCAAGCTGCACCCGCACGGCGACTCCTCGATCTACGACGCACTCGTTCGCCTGTCGCAAGACTTCGCGATGCGACTCCCCCTCGTTGACGGCCACGGCAACTTCGGCTCGCTCGACGACGGCCCCGCCGCTTCTAGGTACACAGAGGCGCGCCTCGCGGGCGCCGCGCTCGCAATGACCGAGGCGCTCGACGAAGACGTTGTCGACTTCGTACCCAACTACGACAACCAACTCTTGCAGCCGGACGTGCTGCCGTCAGCGGTGCCAAACCTGCTCGTGAACGGCGCAAGCGGCATCGCTGTTGGCATGGCCACGAACCTGGCGCCCCACAACCTCGTCGAGGCGATCGAGGGTGCCAAGCACCTGCTCTACCACCCCGACGCCACCGTGGAAGAGCTCATGGAGTTCATCCCCGGCCCCGATCTCCCGGGGGGCGGCACGATCGTCGGGCTCGACGGCGTGACCGACGCCTACCGCACGGGCCGCGGCGCGTTCCGCACGCGCGCGAAGGTGTCCGTCGAACAAATCGGCCCGCGCCGCACCGGCCTCGTCGTGACCGAACTGCCGTACCTTGTCGGGCCAGAGCGCGTCATCGAGAAGATCAAGCAGGGCGTCGAGACGAAGAAGATTACCGGCATCACCGATGTCGTTGACCTGTCCGACCGCAAGAACGGGTTGAAGCTCGTCATCACCCTGAAGACCGGCTTCTCCCCCGAAGCCGTACTCGAACTCCTCTACAGGTACACGCCGCTCGAGGATTCGTTCAGCATCAACTCCGTCGCGCTCGTCGACGGCCAGCCGCAGACCCTGAGCCTACGCGAGATGCTTCGTGTCTTCCTCGATCACCGCATGTCGGTCGTCACCAGGCGAAGCGAGTACCGACTGCGGAAGCGTCGTGAGCGACTGCACCTCGTTGAGGGCCTGCTCATCGCGATCCTCGACATCGACGAGGTCATCCAGGTCATCCGTACGAGCGACGACTCTGAGGAGGCTCGGACTCGGCTGCAGCAGGTATTCGATCTGTCAGAGCCGCAGGCCGAGTACATCCTCGAGCTGCGCCTGCGCCGCCTCACGAAGTTCTCACGGGTCGAGCTCGAGGGTGAGCGCGATCAGCTGAAGGCAGAGATCGAAGCGCTCCTCGAGATTCTCGGCAGCAAGGAACGCTTGCAGGCCGTCGTCGCCGGCGAGCTTGATGAAGCCTCGGCGGCGTACGGCACGCCCAGGCGCACGCTCCTTACGGGCGCCGTCGCTCGGCCCTCCCGCGCGGCCGTCACGCCCGACGCGATGCAGGTTGCGGATAGCCCGTGCACGGTCATGCTCTCGGCGACTGGCCGTGCGCTGCGCATCGACCGCGACCCCGAAGCAGAAGACACTGCGCGCGCCACGCCCCGAGCGACGAAGCACGGCGCCGTCCTGGCCCGAGTCGACTCCACGGTGCGGGGCGAGCTCGGCGCGATTCTGTCAGACGGCACGCTGCACCGGTTCGCCCCCGTCGACCTGCCGCTCGTGCCGGCTGCGTCTATCGCGTTCTCGGCGGGCGTGAAGCTCACCGAGTACATCGGGCTCACCGACAAGAAGCTCAGGGTTGTCGGCGTCGTTCCGCTCGACTCTGAGACGCCTGTCGGCCTGTTCACCGCGCAGGGCGTTGTGAAGCGCGTCGTGCTCACCGACCTTCCGGCGCGGCCAGACTTCGAGGTCATCACGCTCAAGGCCCGCGACTCGGTTGTGTCGGCGTTCCCCGCGCCCGATGACACTGAGTTCGCGGCGGTCACGTCCGACGCCCAGCTGCTGCGCTTTGACGCTTCGACGGTTCGCCCGCAGGGCCGCCCGGCCGGCGGAATGGCCGGTATGAAGCTCGGGTCGGGCGCGAGCATCATCTTCGCCTCGGCCATTGGAAGCGACCTCGACGCACGCGTCGCAACTGTCGCCGAGGGCTCAGACGAGAACGCGCTGCTCAGTGCCGGCACCGCATCGGCTAAGGTCTCCGACTGGGCGGAGTTCCCGGCAAAGGGGCGCGCGACCGGTGGCGTTCGCGCCCAGCGCTTCCTGAAGGGTGAGGATCGCCTGGTCGCCGCATGGGTTGGCGTCGGCGAGCCGCGCGCGCTGGCGTCAGACGGGGCCGCGCGTAAGCTCCCTGACGATCTCGGGAAGCGCGACGGCTCGGGCACGCCCCTCGATGGGGCCGTCGCCTTCATCGGCGAGGCACCCTAGCGGCACCTGGCGGGCGCCCCGCCCTTTCTCGGCAGGGCGCCCGCAGCACCGCACGTTTCCAGGCAAATCCTCACCCCGTATGCCAAATCCGGGGGCTTTCCCGATACGAAGTGCCGATCGAACTCGGAGCGCAGGGGGTTTTCCCCTGTTGAGAGGGTTCAGCCGCTGAGAGCGTGCGGGTGCTGAGAGCGTTCAGCCGTTGCGCCCTACAGTCCGATGAGCGCGACGCCGCACACGACCACAACGGCGGCGGTGAGGCGGAGCGCAGGGTTGCTCTCTCGGTACCTGAATACCCCGTAGAGCCCGACGAGCACAACGCTGGTCTCACGCATGGGGGCGACCAGGGACAGCGGGGCGATCGTCGCGGCGGTGAGCACGAGCACGTACGACAGCGGCGACAGCACCCCGAACGCGAGAAGGCTGCGCCAGTTCGTCCGAAGCTCGCCCCGCATACGCCTTGCCGGACTGAGGCCCCGTGCGCCCTCGACGCCGAGCATGCCGCCGAAGATCACGGCCTCGGCCACGCTGGTCCCGACCATGAATGCGACGGGCGCGATTCCGAAGCCGTTCACCATCGAGACGTCCCACAGCGTGTACGTTGCGATCGCGACGCCGGTGAGCAAGCCGAACACGATCGATGGGTCAAAACGTGACCGCCGCACGGGCCCAGAGAACTGCTGGTCGCTCGGTGCGCTCCGACGGCCGATCAGCCCGAATGCCGTGACTCCGACGACGACGAGCAGCACGCCCGACAGCGAGAGCAGACCTGGCCGTTCGCCGAACAGCAGGATCGAAACGATCACCGTGAGCACCGGTCCGCTTCCGCGAGCCGTGGCGTAAACGGTGCTCAGATCGCCCGCGCGATACCCGCGCTGAAGCACAAGCATGTACAGCACGTGCAGCACCCCGGACACCGCGACCGCGAGCATGAAGGGCCAGAACCCACCCGAGCCGATCCCGCCGGTGAACGGGATCGCCACCGACCAGACGACCGCGCTGACAATCGCGCCCCAGAAGAGGAACGGAATGCCTGATCTACTCGACTTCGCCGCGAGGATGTTCCACGCGGCGTGCGCGAACGCCGCAGCGAGGACAAGGCCGAGAGCTGTGAGAGTCATCGGGCGCGGACGCTACGCGTCGATGCGCTCGCGGTCGAGGTCGTCCGCGTTCTCGATAATGAACTCCTTGCGCGGCGCGACGTCGTTGCCCATGAGCAGCTCGAACATCTGGGCAGCGGCGTGCGCATCCTCGAGGCGAACCCGGCGGAGGGTGCGATGCTCGCGGTCCATCGTTGTCTCGGCCAGCTGATCGGCGTCCATCTCCCCGAGGCCCTTGTAGCGCTGAATCGGCTCCTGGTACTTCTTGCCCCGCTTGCGCAGGTCGGTCAGTAGCGTCTGCAGTTCCTTCTCGCTGTAGGTGTAGATCACGTCGTTCGGCTTCCTGCCCGAGTTCTGCACGATCACGCGGTGCAGCGGAGGAACGGCAGCGTACACCCTTCCGGCCTCAAGCATCGGCCGCATGTACCGGAAGAACAGCGTCAGCAGCAGTGTGCGGATATGCGCGCCGTCGACATCTGCGTCGCTCATGAGAATCACCTTGCCGTAGCGGGCAGCCTCAATATCGAAGTCGCGGCCGGAGCCAGCCCCGATGACCTTGATGATCGCGCCGCACTCGGCGTTCGAGAGCATCTCGGCGAGCGAGGCCTTCTGGACGTTCAGTATCTTGCCGCGAATGGGCAGGAGCGCCTGGTACTCGCTGTCGCGCGCGGGCTTCGCTGTGCCGAGCGCGCTGTCGCCCTCAACGATGAAGAGTTCGGAGTTCGCGACATCTTTCGAGCGGCAGTCTATGAGCTTCGACGGCAGCGAAGAGCTCTCAAGGGTGCTCTTTCGGCGAGCGGTGTCGCGCTGCGCGCGCATCGCGATCCGAGATTTCATCTCGGAGACCATCTTCTCGAGCAGTGTGCCCGTCTGCGCTTTGTCGTGCTTCTTCGTGGACTCGTAACGTTCAGTGAGCGCGCTCGTCACCGCCCGGGAAACGATCTGTCGCACGGCAGCCGTGCCGAGCACCTCTTTCGTCTGGCCCTCGAACTGCGGCTCGGGGACGCGCACCGTCACGACGGCGGTCAGGCCGGTGAGAATGTCGTCCTTATCCGGTTTGTCCGAGCCGGCCTTGAGCTTGCGGGCGTTCGCCTCAATCTGCTTGCGGAAGAACTTCGTGAGGCCCTGCTCGAAGCCGGCCAGGTGCGTGCCGCCCTTGGGCGTCGCAATGATGTTCACAAAGCTCTGGACTTCGGTGTCGTAACCGGTGCCCCACCGCAGCGCGATGTCAACCTCGCACTCGCGCTCGACCTCGCGCGACACGAGGTGGCCAGTCTCCTCATCCATGACGGGAACGGTCTCGGTGAACTTGCCCGAATCCTGCACCCGCCACGTGTCAGTCACGGGGGCGTCGAGGGCGAGGAAGTTCACGAACTCGGCGATTCCACCCTCGTAGTTGAAGGTGTGCGTGGCGGGCGCGCCAGACTCGTCAAGCGACTCGGCCCGGTTGTCTTCAATCTCAATGGTGAGGCCGGTGACCAGGAAGGCCGTCTGGCGAGCTCTCGCGACGAGCGAATCGACCTCGAACCGCGCGGTCGGCAGGAAGATCTGCGGGTCGGCCCAGTAGCGCACGCGCGTGCCGGTGACGCCCTTCTTCACCTTGCCGACGACGCGTAGCTCGGTCGCCCTGTCATACGGCGTGAAGTCGCTGTCGGGGCCGTCGCCAGCAAAGACGCCGGGCTCGCCGTGACGGAACGACATCGTCCAGGTCTTGCCGTCGCGATCGACCTCGACGTCGAGACGCGAAGACAGTGCGTTCACGACGGAGGCACCAACGCCGTGCAGGCCACCCGACGACGCGTACCCACCGCCGCCAAACTTTCCGCCGGCGTGCAACTTGGTGAACACCAGCTCGACGCCGCTCAGGCCACTTCGCGGCTCAATGTCCACGGGCACGCCTCGACCGTTGTCGGCAACGGTGACGCTGCCGTCGGCGTGCAGCGTAATTCCGATGTTTGAGCCGTGGCCCGCAAGAGCCTCGTCGACGGAGTTATCAATGATCTCCCAGAGGCAGTGCATGAGGCCGCGCGAGTCGGTCGTGCCGATGTACATACCCGGGCGCTTGCGAACGGCTTCGAGCCCCTCGAGGACGGTGAGGTGCCTGGCGGAGTAACTGGATTCAGCCACGTGGAAGAACCTGCTTTCTAAGAGACTCCCCTACTGTAGAGCACACCACCGACGCGCGGGGCCAACGGGCGCGGCGAGTGCGGAGACAGGGGAAGCGTAGCCGCGTCAACCGTACGCGGTCAGCGAAACAAGGCCGCCAAACAGCGCGCGTGGGGCAAAGTGATGGTTGGATAGAGGTACCTGAAGAACTGGGAGGTGGCCATGAGCACACTCGAACACACCGCTGACGTAGCGGAGGTCACTGCGGCGGATCGTCCGCTTAGCGGCCTTGACCGTTGCGATAGCTGCGGCGCGCAAGCCTACGTCCGCGTCACGTTGAGCGGCAGCGAGCTGCTCTTCTGCGCACACCACGCCACGAAGCACGAAGCCAAGCTCCGCCCAATGGCAGAGGCCTGGCACGACGAAAGCCACAAGCTGAGCGCATAGCGACAGCTGCACAACTGAGTGAGCCCCCGGGGAGATTCCCCCCGGGGGCTCACTCGCGTTTGCCAACCCTGCACACCGGGCCGGAACGCGCGAAGGGGGTGTCACACGGTCTCCCGTGTGACACCCCCTTCGCGCTTCTCGCGTCGCTCGATGCTAGTCGAGGTAGTCGCGCAGCTGCTGGCTCCGCGACGGGTGGCGAAGCTTCGCCATCGTCTTCGACTCGATCTGCCTGATCCGCTCGCGGGTCACGCCGAACGTATCGCCAATCTGGTCGAGGGTCTTCGGCATCCCGTCACCGAGGCCAAAGCGCATCTTGATCACGCCAGCCTCACGCTCCGACAGCGAGTCGAGCAGCTGCTCGAGCTGCTGCTGCAGCATCGTGAAGCCGACGGCGTCGGCGGGAACGATCGCCTCGGTGTCCTCAATGAGGTCACCGAACTCGCTGTCGCCATCCTCGCCGAGCGGGGTGTGAAGCGAAATCGGCTCGCGACCGTACTTCTGCACCTCGATGACCTTCTCGGTGGTCATATCGAGCTCACGGCTCAGCTCTTCAGGAGTGGGCTCTCGCCCGAGATCCTGCAGCATCTGCCGCTGCACGCGGGCGAGCTTGTTGATGACCTCGACCATGTGCACAGGGATACGGATAGTACGGGCCTGGTCGGCCATGGCGCGGGTAATCGCCTGGCGAATCCACCACGTCGCGTACGTCGAGAACTTGAAGCCCTTCGTGTAGTCGAACTTCTCGACCGCACGAATCAGGCCAAGGTTGCCCTCCTGGATGAGGTCCAGGAACTGCATGCCACGACCCGTGTAGCGCTTCGCAAGCGACACCACGAGGCGGAGGTTCGCGCCGAGCAGGTGGCTCTTCGCGCGCTGGCCATCGCGGGCAACCCACTTGAGCTCGCGCTCAAGCTTCTTGGGCAGGCCCTTCTCGGTGCCGAGCTTCTCCTCGGCGAACAGGCCGGCTTCGATGCGCATCGCAAGCTCGACCTCTTCTGCCGCGTTGAGCAGGGCAACCTTACCGATCTGCTTTAGGTAGTCCTTGACCGGGTCGGCTGTCGCGCCGGGAATCGCGGTCGTGACCGTTGGCACGTCCTCTTCATCGCCAGCCTTCAGGACAATGGCGCCGGTCGGGAGGGGCTCGCGGTGCTCGGCTACCGGCTGATCTTCTTCAGCCTGCTCGTCAACCTCAGTCACCTCGGCCTCATCGGGCGTGTCGATGATTTCATCGACAGCCTTCTTCGCGCGGGTCGCTGGCTTTTTTGCAGGAGCCTTCTTTGCCGCGGTCGTCTTCGCTGCCGACGCGGCCTTCTTGGCGGGGGCCTTCTTCGCAGGCGCCTCAGTAGCGCTCTGCTCTTCGCCCTCTGCCGCCTTCGCCGCGCGAGTCTTGGTCGTTGTCGCTGCTGCCACGCAACTTCCTCTCAGATCTCGTCGATGCGCGTCCAAATAACTGCGCACACCATGAAAACCCATGTCAAGCCCGCGGTATTCCCGCGCCGGTTGAATGGGTTCCTACCTCCTATTATTGCACGCCCGGGCCGTCGTTGTTTTCAGGACCCTGCTGGCGCTCCGCGAGGAACCGCTCGAGTTCGCTCGCGAGCTGGTCAGCGGTGGGCATTGAGCCCTCGTCGCCGAGCAGCGGGGCGCGCTCACCGTGCGCCTCAACGTACTGGTCGAAGCGCTGCTCAAGGTTCACGAGCATCTCACGGGACTCGTCGTTCTCGGCAATCTGGCGATCAACCTGAGCTCGGAACTCCTGCGCCCGCTCCTTGGCTTCATCGGTGGCAAAGAGCAACCCCGTGGCCGCCATGATGTTGTCGAGGGCCGCTGTGAGCAGCTCGGGGTACTCGTTGTTCGCGAGGTAGTGGGGCACGAGGTGCGCATACCCAACGACCTCCTCGCCAACTCCGTGCAGGCGGTGCTCGAGCACGTGAACGATGCTCGCAGGCAGACGCGTGGTCGGCTTCCACGCCGAGCGCTCCATAAGGTCCTCGCGGGTGCCGCTCACGGTCGCGACGATGGGGCGCGTGTGCGGCACGGGCATCGGAATCGCTTGCACCCAGGTGGTGAGCGACACCTCGAACTCGTGCACTAACAGCAGCACGGCATCGACGAACGCCTCCCAGCGGAAGTCAGGTTCGAACCCTGACAGGAGGAGGAACGGCGCTCCCAGCTCGTCGCGAGCAAGGCTCAGCACGAGCTCCTCTGGGCTGTAGTCGGTGAAGTGATCTTCATTGAAGGTGATGAGGGGCCGCCTCGCCCGATAATCGAGGAGCGAGTCGGCGTCGAAGCGAATAATTTCTTCGGGCTTGCACCGCTCCCAAAGGTACTGTTCGAGTTGGGAGACCGCATTGCCCGCGTCCGTTGAACCGGAAAGCGCTACGACGAGCGGGAGCCCCTTCGCGACACTCGCGCGGCGCTCCGCATAGACAGCTGAGAAGAGAGATTCGGTCACAATTCCATTGTACGAAACCGACGTCTGAACTGGCCGGAATGCGCGAACAGCGAACACGCGGGGATGCGCGCCCAGATATAGCCAGAAGTAGTAGGCTAAACGATGCGCACCGCATACCGCGCGGATCAGGCACAGTTTAAGAGAACCGAGGGAGACCCCACTTGGCCGAGCACCAGTTTGACATCGTAGTTCTTGGTGGCGGAAGCGCCGGATACGCGACCGCAGTGAGAGCAACCCAGCTTGGGATGACCGCCGCGATCATTGAAAAGGACAAGCTCGGCGGCACCTGCCTGCACCGCGGCTGTGTCCCCACGAAGGCACTCCTCCACTCAGCTGAGGTCGCCGACGTTGCGCGTGAGGGCGCTACATACGGCATCAACTCGTCGGTCGAGTCGATCGACATCGCAGCCGTGAACGCGTTCCGCGAGAAGCTCGTCGCGGGCAAGCACAAGGGCCTCCAGGGCCTCATCAAGGCAAACGGCATCACCGTATTTGAGGGCGAGGGACGCCTCACCGCTCCCAACACCGTGCAGGTCGGCGCTGACACCGTCGTCGGCAAGAATGTCGTCCTCGCTTCGGGATCCTACTCCCGCTCGCTCCCCGGCCTCGAGATCGGTGGCCGCGTGATCACCAGCGAGCACGCTCTCGAACTGCAGGAGATCCCGAACAAGGTCCTCGTGCTCGGCGGCGGCGTCATCGGAGTCGAGTTCGCGAGCGTCTGGCGCTCGTTCGGCGCTGAGGTCACCATCATTGAGGGCCTCCCCCACCTCGTCCCGAACGAGGAGGAGTCGGTCTCGAAGCAGCTCGAGCGCGCGTTCCGCAAGCGCGGGATCGATTACAAGCTCGGCGTCCGCTTCCAGGGCGTCACCCAGGATGCTTCGAGCGTCACGGTCACCCTTGAGGACGGCACCACGCTGACCGCTGACTACCTGCTCGTCGCAGTGGGCCGCGGCCCGGCGACCGCCGGCCTCGGCTACGAGGAGGCCGGGATCGAGATGGATCGCGGTTTCGTACTCACGACCGAGCGCCTCGCGACGAACGTTCCCGGCGTGTACGCCGTTGGCGACATCGTTCCGGGCCTGCAGCTCGCGCACCGCGGCTACCAGCAGGGCATCTTCGTCGCGGAGGAGATTGCGGGCCTCAACCCCGTCGTCGTCGCCGACGTGAATATCCCGAAGGTCACCTACTGCGACCCTGAGATTGCTTCGGTCGGCCTGACCGAAGCGAAGGCCGCCGAGAAGTACGGCGCTGAGAACATCAGCTCGTACGAGTACAACCTCGCGGGCAACGCGAAGAGCTCGATCCTCGGCACCGCAGGCACCGTAAAGGCCGTGCGGCTGAACGACGGCCCCGTACTCGGCGTGCACATGATTGGCGCGCGCGTTGGCGAGCTCGTCGGCGAGGCGCAGCTCATCGTGAACTGGGAGGCCTACCCCGAGGACGTCGCACCGTTCGTCCACGGTCACCCCACCCAGAACGAAACCATCGGCGAGGCCATGCTCAAGCTCGCTGGCAAGCCGCTGCACGCGATCTAAGCGCTGCCACACAAGCTAGTTATAGAAGAAACTTTAGAAGGAGAATCACGATGAGTGAATCGGTAGTCCTCCCAGCGCTCGGCGAGAGCGTCACCGAGGGGACGGTGACCCGCTGGCTGAAGCAGGTGGGCGAGACTGTAGCGGTGGATGAGCCGCTGCTCGAGGTCTCGACCGACAAGGTGGACACCGAGGTGCCTTCGCCCGTCGCTGGCGTGGTTGAAGAGATCCTCGTGCAAGAAGACGAGACCGCCGAGGTCGGCGCAGTGCTCGCGCGCATCGGTGATGGATCCGGTTCGGCTGCCGCACCCGCAGCTCCCGCGGCCGAGCCCGCGGCTGCACCTGCGGCGCCGGCTGCCGCCCCGGCCGCACCTGTCGCAGCGCCCGCTGCGGCAGAGCCCGCACCGACGGCCGCGGCTCCCGCTGCAGGCGGCGACACGCAAGACATCGTGCTCCCCTCGCTCGGCGAGTCGATCACTGAGGGCACCGTGACTCGGTGGCTGAAGCAGATCGGCGAGGCCGTCGAGATCGATGAGCCGCTCCTTGAGGTCTCGACCGACAAGGTCGACACCGAGGTGCCGTCCCCCGTTGCCGGCATCCTCCAGGAGATGCTCGTCGGCGAGGATGAGACCGTCGAGGTTGGCGCAGTGCTCGCGCGCGTCGGAAGCGGTGCCCCCGCACCCGAGGCACCCGCACCGGCAGCAGCACCCGCACCGGCAGCAGCACCCGCACCTGCAGCAGCGCCTGCTCCGGCAGCAGCGCCCGCACCCGCTCCGGCTGCACCCGCCGCACCTGCACCCGTGGCAGCAGCACCCGCACCGGCAGCGCCGGCAGCGCCCGCTGAGGCTGGCGGCTACGTCACGCCGATCGTGCGCAAGCTCGCAAATGAGCGCGGCGTTGATCTCGCGACCGTCACCGGAACCGGTGTCGGCGGACGTATCCGCAAGGAAGATGTTCTCGCTGCTGCCGCCGCAACCCCCGCGGCCGCTGCACCCGCCGCTGCCGCGCCCGCGCCGCGCGTGGTTTCCGAGCTTCGCGGAACGACCCAGAAGATGAGCCGCCTGCGCAAGGTTATCGCCGAGCGCGCCGTGGCTTCGATGCAGGCAACTGCTCAGCTCACCACGGTCGTGAAGGTTGACGTCACGCGCGTCGCGCAGCTCCGTCAGGCGAAGAAAGACGAGTTCCTCGCGAAGACGGGGTCGAAGCTGTCGTTCATGCCGTTCTTCGCACTCGCCGCCGCCGAGGCACTGCAGGCCTACCCCGTCATCAACTCAACCGTCGAGGGCGATTCGATCGTCTACCCGGCGACCGAGAACGTGAGCATCGCGGTCGACACCGAGCGTGGCCTACTGACCCCCGTTCTCCGTGATGCTGGCACGAAGAACATCGCGCAGATCGCCGGTGAAATCGCCGATCTCGCTGCGCGCACCCGCGACAACAAGCTCACTCCCGATGAGCTCAGCGGCGGCACGTTCACGCTCACGAACACGGGCTCGCGCGGGGCGCTCTTCGACACTCCGCTGGTATTCCTGCCGCAGTCAGCAATCCTTGGCACGGGCGTCGTTGTTAAGGAGCCCGGTGTGGTCTCGACCCCCGAGGGCGACTCGATCGCGATCCGCTCGACGGTCTACCTGGCCCTGTCGTACGATCACCGGACGATTGACGGCGCCGACGCAGCTCGCTTCCTCACGCAGATGAAGGCTCGCCTTGAAGAGGGCAACTTCTCCGCTGATCTGGGCATCTAACGCACCACTCTGAGCTGAGGGGGCTGTGGCGCTGAGCGCCACAGCCCCCTTGGTGTTTTCCCGGCCTCCGCCTTCAACAAGGCAGGCCGATCGGCCCGTGCCGGCCGATCTCTGCCGAGAGCGGCGATCGCCTCTGCCGGAGGCATGACCGGGGTGAGCCGCGCCCGCACCGCCGAATGCAGCGTCTCGAGCCGAGGTTCCCGGGTTTCGGGGGACGCATGCAACTCGTCAGGGGCGGCCGCGCCTGCGGCGAGGACGCCCGCCGCATCGACGAGCACCTCGAGCGCGAACCCCGCAGCATCGGGCGCAGCCCACCGCTCAGCGAGCAGGCGGAGTTCGGAGAGCGACACTCCAAACGCGAGGCACCCGTCGTCGTGCCCGCTGCGGGCATGGCGCACGCCCTCCCGAAGCTCCCTGGCGGCTCCAAACGCCGAGCGTGGCCCGGCCACCGCGATCCTGATCTCATTAGCGACGCCTCCGCGACGCCGATAGCGTCCGCCGCCCGCGAGCCCCACGACGAGCCGCCTGGCAAGCCCGACCCCGAGGCATGCCGCCCGCTCGCGCACTGGCACGCCAAGCTCACAGACACGCAGCAGCAGGTGTGCGAGTTCGCCGGCCGAAAGCCTCGGCGGGGCCCGTCGTCGTTCCCGATTAGTCATGGCCCAAGCCTCGCCCAGTTTTGCGCTGCCCGCGTGGTCCTCTGCTCGCTTGGAGCCACTCCGTGAGGAACTGCCGCAGCAATCTCAATGTGGAGCGAGCAACGGTTTCCGGGCCGCGCTCGCCCGAAGTGTCTCCGCCCGGCTGCAGAACGCGGTACGATGGAAGGTATGGCAGAGGCGAAGCAGAAGTCCCCGGGTCGCATCAAGCAGATGGTGCAGGTGTACAAGAACACCCGCACCCAAGACAAGCTGCTGACCCCGCTCATGCTGCTCTCGTTCGTCGGCCCGATCGTGGTCGCCGTACTCCTCGCATGGCTGCTCCCGGGCAACTGGTTCAGCTGGATCCTTTGGCCGCTGACCGGTATTCTCGCCGGCCTGCTCATCGCAATGATCGTGCTCGGCCGCCGCGCGGAGGCCGTCGCCTACGCCCAGATCGAGGGGCGCCCGGGCGCCGTTGGCGCGATCGTGCAGAGTGCGCTCCGTCGCAGCTGGCGCGGCTCCGAGGTGCCGGTCGCGATGACCCGGCAGCAGGACGCGGTGTACCGCGTGATCGGGCGCGGTGGCGTCGTGCTCATCTCCGAGGGTTCTCGCCAGCGCACCCAGCGCATCGCGCAAGACGAAGAACGCAAGCTCAAGCGCGCGATCTCGAACGTGCCGATCTCGCACCTCTACGTCGGCCCCGATGAGGGCGCCGTCGCGCTGCCGAAGCTCTCGAAAGAGCTCCAGAAGCTCAAGCGCGTGCTCAACCGCAACGAAATCGCGGCGGTGTACAACCGACTTTCTTCGCTGCAGGCGAGCCCCGTTGGCATCCCGAAGGGCATTGACCCGAACCGCGTCCGCGCTCAGCGCCCGCGCTAAGCCATGAGTCAAAAGTTCGGAGACCTCGCACCCAGCGAATACCCCGGCGAACGCCTCGGCCTTCCCGAGGAGGGCCCCCGTTCCGTCGGTCGCGTCGGGCGACGGCTGCTCGCGATCTGCATCGACTGGGCGATCGCTTCCCTTCCCGCCTACCTGCTCATCGGTGGGCCCCAGGCAATGTGGTGGCACTCGCTGATCTTCATGATCATGCAGATGATTTTCGTTCCGACAATCGGCGGCTCGATCGGCCATCGCCTCGTCGGACTGCAGGTCGTGCCGCTCGCCGGCGGCTGGGTGGGTGTGTGGCGCCCGATCGTGCGCGCCGTGCTCGTCACGCTTGTTTTCCCCGCCCTCGTGTGGGACAGCGATCAGCGCGGGTTCCACGACAAGATCGCGGGGACGGTGTTGATTCGCGCCTAGCGCGGTGAAGATCAGCACGATCAGGATCATGGTGCACACACGCAGTGTCAGAGTCGACACCCAGCAGCTACGTGCCGCAAGACGTAACACGCCTGAAACACTGCTTCCACGCTCCCGAAACGCGAGAAGCATAGGCTTGTACTACGAAGCGGCAGACTGCCGCACCGAAAAGTGAGGATCCCGATGTTCAAGACTCCCCAGGAAGTCATCGACTATATCCGCGAAACCGATGTCAAGTTCCTTGACATCCGGTTCACCGATCTCCCCGGCGTGCAGCAGCACTTCAACATCCCGGCGAGCACGGTCGACCTCGAGTTCTTCGAGGTCGGGCAGATGTTCGACGCCTCCTCGATCCGCGGTTTCGCGACGATCGCTGAGTCGGACATGCAGCTCATCCCCGATGTCACCACCGCGTACATCGACCAGTTCCGCGCCGAGCGCACCCTCATCATGGTGTTCGACATTTACAACCCGCGCACCGGCGAGATCTACTCGAAGGACCCGCGTCAGGTCGCGAAGAAGGCCGAGCGTTTCCTCGCTTCGACAGGTATCGCCGACACCGCGTTCTTCGCGCCGGAGGCCGAGTTCTACATTCTCGACTCGGTGCGCTACGAGACCACACCGCGACGCACGTTCTTCGAGATCGACTCGGAAGAGGCGCACTGGAACTCGGCGACCAAGTACGAGGGTGGCAACCTCGGCAACACGACGCCGCTCAAGGGCGGCTACTTCCCCGTCTCCCCCGTCGACAAGCAGGCTGACCTGCGCGACGACATCTCACTCCGCCTGATCGAGGCCGGCCTTCACCTCGAGCGCTCGCACCACGAGGTCGGCGCGCCGGGCCAGGCAGAGATCAACTACCGCTTCGACACGATGGTTTCCGCGGCCGACGACGTGCTGAAGTTCAAGTACATCGTAAAGAACACCGCTGAGCTCTGGGGCAAGACCGCGACGTTCATGCCGAAGCCCGTCTTCGGTGACAACGGCTCTGGCATGCACACCCACATGTCGCTCTGGTCAAACGGCGAGCCGCTGTTCTACGACGAGAACGGCTATGCGGGCCTGTCTGACATGGCGCGCTGGTTCATCGGCGGCATCCTGAAGCACGCGCCGTCGCTGCTCGCCTTCACGAACCCGACAATCAACAGCTACCGTCGCCTCGTCAAGGGCTACGAGGCTCCCGTGAACCTCGCGTACTCGGCGGGCAACCGTTCGGCCGCGATCCGCATCCCGCTCACGGGTTCGAACCCGAAGGCGAAGCGCATCGAGTTCCGCGCGCCCGACGCTTCGGGCAACCCGTACCTCGCGTTCGCCGCGCAGCTCATGGCGGGTATCGACGGTATTCGCAACCGCATCGAACCGGGCGAGCCGATCGACAAGGATCTCTACGAGCTTCCCCCGGAGGAGGCCGCGAACATTCCGCAGGTGCCGGGGTCGCTCGGCGAGGCACTCGCAGCGCTAGAGGCGGATCACGCCTACCTGTTGGAGGGCGGAGTCTTCACCGAGGAGCTCATCCAGACCTGGATCAACCTTAAGAACGAGACCGAGCTGCTGCCAATGGCGATTCGCCCTCACCCGTACGAATTCGAGCTGTACTACGGCGTGTAGGGTCTACCCACTGAGTACACCTAGACGGCGAGTGGCCTGGCCAGGAGAATAGCTCTCCGGGCCAGGCCACTCATCGTTGTGCGCGCGGCACGCTCAGGCGGGTGGGTTAGGAATTGATATCGTCCTCGATATCGGCATCCTCCACAGCGAGGATGGCTTCGAGGAAGCTTGCCAGGTAGTTCATGCAGCCAGGCTACGCCGCACCGTGCCTCCTGGCTAGACCTCACCCCAAAACGTCACCCCCTGGTCACCGACCGGCAACCAGTGGCGACCGGTGGCGAACGCTGGGAACTAGGCCTGCACCTCGGGGAACAGTTCGTCCTCGCGGTAGCCGAAGAACTCCCGTTCGAACACCTGACGGGAGCGACGGCTCGCGGCAAGCCATCCCTCGACAAGTTCGCCCGTTCGGTCCCGCGGCAGCCCGAGCACGCCAGCAATCCCGGCGAGGTCGCGCCAGTCTCGCGGCAGCGCGTCAGACGAGCGCCCGTTCCACAGGCGCATCGCCGAGCGGAGGGTGCTCGCGAGCCGCCACGACTCCTCGAGGGTCTCCGCGTCGTCGCGGCCGATGAGCCCGTGTCGCGCCGCAGCCTCGAGCGCATCGAGCGTCGAGACCGTCCGCAGGTCCGGGTACGTGGCTCCGTGCTCCAGCTGCAGCAGTTGGACGAGCCACTCCACATCGCTGATGCCGCCCGGCCCGAGCTTCAGGTGCATCGCCGGATCCTGCCCTTGCGGCAGCCGCTCCCCCTCGACCCGGGCCTTCATTCGGCGCACATCGCGGCGCTGCTCCTCACGAAACTCCGCAGGGTACCGGATCGGGTCGGCCATCTCGAAGAACTCCGCGCTGAGCTCGCTGTCGCCCGCTGCGTGCCTGGCACGCAGCAGCGCCTGCGCCTCCCACGTCGCCGACCAGCGCTCGTAGTAGCTGCGGTAGGAGTCGATGCTGCGAACGAGCGGGCCGTTCTTGCCCTCGGGCCGCAGGTCGAAGTCGAGGTCGACGGGGAATCGCGGATCCGAAACGAGTGACCGCAACTCAGCCACGACGCGAGCCGCCGGTGAGACGGGCCCCGACCCGGTCGTGCCGCCTCGGGTCACGGCCATCAGGTCGATGTCGGAGGCGAACCCGAGCTCGCCGCCGCCGAACCGCCCCATCCCAATGAGGGAGATGTCGGGCGCCGGAGCGCCCTCGGCGGAGTGGGCACGGATCGCGTGCAGGAGCGCGTCGAGGAGCGCGGTGTGCGCGCCGTCGAGCCCGCGGGCAACCTCGCCCTCGTCGAGCACGCCGACGACCCGCCCCATCGCGAGGCGGAGGATCTCGCGGCGATGCACCCGCCGGAGCCGCTCTGCGGCCGCCTCCGTCGAGGGGCGCCGCGACACGAGCGAGCGCATCTCGCCGAGCAGCGAGGCCGGATCCGGTGGGGCAAGCAGCGCGTCACGTTCGAGCCAGGCGACGCCCTCAGGATAGCCCTCAAGCAGCCCGGCCGCGTACTTTGAGTTCGCGAGCAGCAGAGTGAGGCGCTCCGCGGCGAGCGAGCCGTCACGGAGCAAGCGCAGATACCACGACGCGTCGCGGTTCGCCTCGCAGATCTTGCGGAAGGCGAGGAGGCCAAAATCGGGATCGGTGCCCTCCGCGAGCCACTGGAGCAGCACCGGCGTGAGATTGCGTAGGATCTTCGCGCTGCGCGACGGCCCGCTCGTCAGGGCGGCGAGGTGCCGGGAGGCTCCATCGGGGTCGAGGAAGCCGATACTCGACAGCCTCGCCTTCGCTTCCGCGGAGCCGAGCACGAACTCCTCGCCGGGTAGGGCGGCCACCGCGCTGAGCAGGGGCGCGTAGAAAATCTTGAGGTGCAGCTCGCGCACCTCTCGGCGCACCGACTCCCAGAGGGCCGTGAGCTCGCTCGCGTTCCGGGCGAGACCCGAGGCGCGCGCGAGTACGCGCAGTCCCTCCTCGTCTCGCGGCATGAGCGCAGTACGGCGAAGCTCCCGGAGCTGCAGCCTGTGTTCAAGCACTCTGAGCGTGCGGTAGTGCTCGCTCAGGCGTTCGCCGTCGCGGCGGGCGACGTAGCCGTCCTCGACGAGCGCCCGCAGCGCGGGGAGCGTGCCTCGCAGTTGCAGGTGCTCGTCGTGCTGCCCGTGCACGAGCTGGAGCAACTGCACACTGAATTCGATGTCGCGCAGCCCGCCCGGGCCGAGCTTGATCTGGAGCGGCAGCTCATCGGGCGAGATGTGCTCGGTCACTCGCTCGCGCATCCGCTGGACCGAACCGACGAAGTCGTCGCGGTTTGACGACCCCCAGACGAGCGGCCGCGTACCGGCGACAAACTCCTCGCCGAGCTCGAGGTCGCCGGCGCAGGCTCGCGCCTTGATGAGCGCTTGAAACTCCCAGGTCTTCGCCCACCGGTCGTAGTAGCTCAGCATTGAGCCCAGAGTCCGCACGAGCGGGCCCTGGCGCCCCTCCGGCCTCAGATTGGGGTCGACCTGCCAGAGGGGCAGCTCGAGCGAGAAATCCTGAATGGCGCGCATCACCTCGCGCGCAAGCGCGGTCGCGGCGCGCTCATCCCCCTCCGCAATAAACATCACATCGACGTCAGATACGACGTTGAGCTCTTCCGCCCCGCACTTGCCCATCGCGATGACCGAGAACCGCAGGTCCGAGAGCGCCTCGGGGGCGATCCGCGGGAACTGATCCCCTCTCCCCACCGTCGCTCTCCCCACGGCGATGGCGGCCTCGAGGGCGGCATCCGCGAGACCGGAGAGTGCAGCCGCGACGGCTTCAAAGGCCGACCGGGGGTCTGGGGCGCCGTCGTGCGACTCGGCGCTCACGAGGTCGTAGAGGGCGACACCGGTGAGCAGCTCGCGGTACTTGACACGCAGGGCGTTCCAACCGGGCTCGCCGGCGAGCACAGTGCCTTGCTCCGCGACGTCGCTCGCTTTGCCGACCGCCTCCAGAAGCTCACGCTTCGCTTCCTCGCCGCTCGGGAGCCGCCCGTCGCGCGACACCAGCCCGGCGATGAGATCGGGGTGTCGAGTGAGGAACACGCCGATCGCCGGAGAGGCCCCCATGACCAGGCACAGGCGTCGCCAAGCGAACGCGTCGAGGCCCGCGAGCGTGCCAGCTTCAGACTCCGCGAGCCTAAGCAGGGCCGCCAGTGCCGCGTCGGGGTCCGCTGCGGCCGAGAGACCATCGAGCACTGCCGCTTCATCCGTCGAGCCGATGCGCTCGGAAAGCTCGGCGATGCCCGCGCGTGCCTCGGTCAGGCTCTGAAACCCCGCGCGAACGTACGCGCCGAGCTCGCCGCGTCGGCCGGGCCGAGCCCGTCCACCGTCCGACATTGGCACAGGCGCTGGCTCTGGCCCCGACACCGACACGCCTAGATGGTGTCGAGCATCGACTTGAGCTCGAACGGCGTTACCTGGCTGCGGTACTCGTCGACCTCTCGGCGGCTGTCGCGAATCAGGTAGGCGAACACCTGCTCGCCGAGGGTCTCGGCAACGAGCTCCGAGCGTTCCATCACCGCGAGGGCGTGCTCGAGGCTCTGCGGCAGCGGGTCGAAGCCCATCGCGCGCCGCTCGCCGTCGCTCAGCGCCCACACGTTGTTTTCTGCCTCGGGCGGCAGCTCGTACTCCTCGCGGATGCCCTTGAGCCCTGCCGCAAGCAGCACCGAGAACCCGAGGTAGGGGTTCACTGCGCTGTCCATCCCGCGGTACTCGATGCGCGCGGCGCCGCCCTTGCCAGGCTTGTACATCGGCACGCGTACGAGGGCAGACCGGTTATTGTGGCCCCAGCTGACGAACGACGGAGCCTCGTCGCCGCCCCACAGCCGCTTGTACGAGTTGACGTACTGGTTCGTGACCGCCGTGAGCTCGGGCGCATGCCGGAGGATGCCAGCGACGAAGCGGCGAGCGGTTACCGACATCTGGTAGTTCGCACTCGGGTCGTAGAAGGCGTTCTCCTCCCCCTCGAACAGCGAGAGATGGGTGTGCATGCCCGATCCTGGCTGGCCTGCGAGCGGCTTCGGCATGAATGTCGCGTGCACGCCCTGCGCGATCGCGACCTCCTTCACCACCGACCGGAACGTCATGATGTTGTCGGCCGTCGCGAGCGCGTCGGCGTAGCGCAGGTCGATCTCGTTCTGGCCGGGGCCTGCCTCGTGGTGGCTGAACTCGACCGAGATGCCGAGCTCCTCAAGCATGTTGACGCTCTCGCGCCTGAAGTCGTGAGCCGTGCCGCCGGGGACGTTGTCGAAGTACCCCGCGCGGTCAACGGGAACCGGCCCCTCAGGCCCGATCTCCTTTGACTTCAACAGGTAGAACTCGATCTCTGGGTGGGTGTAGAACGAGAAGCCCATATCCGCGGCCTGCGCGAGCGTGCGCTTGAGCACGTTGCGCGGATCAGACACGGCCGGTTCGCCGTTTGGCGTGCGAATGTCACAGAACATGCGGCCCGTCGGTTCGGTCTCGCCCCGCCAGGGCAAGATCTGGAACGTCGAGGGATCGGGGACCGCCAGCAGATCTGACTCGTACGCCCTCGTAAGCCCCTCGATGGCTGAGCCATCGAACCCGATCCCCTCGCTGAACGCGCCCTCAACCTCGGCCGGTGCGAGCGCGACAGATTTCAACGCGCCGGCGACGTCGGTGAACCAGAGGCGAACGAAGCGCACGCCCCGCTCCTCAATCGTACGAAGCACAAAGTCTCTCTGCTTGCTCACGCTGCAGCTCCTCTCGGGGCGCGGGGTGCACCGGGTCCGGTACGCCTTTCAGCCTACCGCCCCGGCATCCCTCGCAGCGTGACTTCTCGTCGTCTTCGTCGACTAGTACTCTTCCTCGTCCTCTTCGTTCCACTCGCGGGCCCGTTCAGCGAGGAGCTTGGGGGCGCGCTGCGCCTCCTCGCGCGTTTTGAACGGACCGACGCGGTAGATGGCGAGCGACTGCGGCCCCTCCTCCACCTCCCCGGTCTTGGAGTTGAACCAGTAGGTCTCCTCGGGATCATCGATCCCCCAGTCCTTCTTGCTCATGAGCTTCCCTTCGTCGGCTTGCTCCTAGACTAGACCCATGCCTTTCGATGATCACGGCCATCTGGTTCCCGGTGTTTTGCCCGCGCCACTGTCGGTCCCTCGCGACATCGCGCGACCGCCCTACGTTGGGCTGCAAGAGCCACCCGCGTACACCGGCGACAACACCTACACGGAAGACGAGATCGCGAAGATTCGCGCGGCCGGGCGCATCGCCTCGTGCGCGCTCGACGCTGTCGGCGCTGCGGTCGCGCCCGGAGTCACGACGGCCGAGCTCGACCGCATTGGGCACGACGCCGTCGTCGCCGCGGGCGCGTACCCGTCGACGCTCGGCTACCGCGGATATCCGGCCTCGTCGTGCACCTCAGTGAATGAGGTCGTGTGCCACGGCATTCCCGACAACACCGTGCTGCGCGAGGGCGACATCGTGAACGTTGATATCACGGCGTATCTCGACGGCTTCCACGGCGACACCAACCGCACGTTCCGGGTTGGCGAGGTCTCCGAGGATGTCGACCTGCTCGTCGAGCGCACCCACGAGGCGATGATGCGCGGCATCAAGGCCGCGAAGCCCGGGCGCGAAGTCAACGTCATCGGCAGAGTCATTGGGACCTACGCGAAGCGGTTCGGGTACGGCGTTATCCGCGACTTCACCGGCCACGGTGTCGGGTCGTCGTTCCACACGGGCCTCATCATCCCCCACTACGACTCGGCGCCCCGCTTCAACGACCTCATCGTGCCCGGCATGGTCTTCACTGTCGAACCGATGCTCACGCTCGGCACGCACGAGTGGGATATGTGGGCCGACGACTGGACCGTCACCACCAAAGACAAGTCGATCACCGCACAGTTCGAGCACACTATTGTTGTGCGCGAGGATGGGTTCGAGCTGCTCACCGTCTCGGAGTAGCGCCCGCCCCTGAGGCGTTCCAACCACCCACTCTCACGAGTGCACCTCAAACTTGGGCCGCATTAGAGGTGCGGCCGCGAATTTGGGGTGTTGGTGAGCGCAGCACGCGGCTCGAGAAGGGAATGGGCCAGCTGTACGCCGGGTTCTGTCCGGCCGGCCGAAACCAGCCTGGACGGTTATCTATCTCGGGGCGCCGTTGCCGACGCCCTCTAGCAGCCCACCCGCAGACTCGGCGGGGCGCGTCATCGTCTGCTGTCTGGCCTTGCTCCGAACGAGGTTTACCTGGCCGCCCGTGTCACCACGGGCGCCGGTGGGCTCTTACCCCACCCTTTCAGCCTTACCGGCCGCGGCGAACCACGGCAGGCGGTCTACTCTCTGTTGCACTTTCTCGCGGGTTGCCCCGGGTGGACGTTATCCACCGTTCTCCCCTGCGGAGCCCGGACGTTCCTCGGCCCGCTGCCGCAAGCGACACGGGACGCAACCGTCCACCGGCCCATTCCAACTCCCAGTCTAGCCGGTCGGAGGCCCCCAACCGCGCACACAGCATCAGCCGACGCTTGGAACCGCCGCTACGCCTCGATGACGCGAACGAGAATTGCCCCGGTCTCGGGGCAGAACACGATCTCGTCGTCTGCGGCGGCCTTGATCGTGGAGAGGTCGGCGGGGCTGAGCGCCATGCCGCTCGCCTCGGAGACGCCCGCGCGAAGGCGCGCGGCGCCAATGCCCGCCTGGGCGCGAGTCTTCTCGTAGAGCGCGAGCAGATCACCCTGCACCTCGGCGGCCCTGCCTGCGCGCTCGGCCTCGGCAGCGGCGCGGTCGCGGTCGGTCTCGGCCTCCGCCGTAGCGATGCGGGCGTTGATCATGTCGCGGCGCTCGTCGACCCCGGCGAGCACCTGCTCGGCCTCGACGAACACCTGCTCAGCCGCCTCAGCGACCTCCATCGCTTCGAGCTGCCGCTCCTCAAGCTCACCCTTGCGGCGCCCGAGCGTATCGAGCTCGCCCTGGAGCGCCTGCGCTTCCTTGCTCGACGTGCTCGCAGCCAGCAACTCGTTGTCGCGCTTCACCCGCTGCTCGACGACCTCAACATCGGCTTCGATGCGCGACAGTTCAAGCCGTCGCCCATCGAGCTCTCGCTGCGCCTCCATGTAGCGGTTGCGCACCTCGTCGCGCTCAGCTTCGAGCGCCGCGAGCTCGGCGCGCTCCGGCAGCTGCTCGTTGCGCTTGCGGAGCCTCGCAAGAGTGTGGTCGAGCTGCTGGAGGTCGAGCAGCAACAGCTGCTGGCGCGGGGTAGCCTTCATACCTCCAGCTTACTCTGCGCGCGGGGCGTCGCCCGGGCGCGCCCCGACCGAGAAGTCCCAGGGGTCGGTGCGGAGGGTGCTGACGCGAACCTCGACACCCGGAAGCCGTGCGGCGAGCTCCTCCGCAGCGCCCTCAAGCCAGAGGGACTCGCTCGCCCAGTGGGCCACGTCGACGAGCGCAGGGCCTCCCGCTACGGCGGAGAGCTCGAGCGCCTCCTGGGCCGGGTGGTGCCTGAGGTCGGAGGTGAGGTACACGTCCGCGCCGCGCACCGCCGGGTGGTCGAGCAGGCTGTCACCCGCGCCGCCGAGGAGCGCGACGGTGCGCACGAGGCGATCCGGATCCCCCGCCACCCGCACGCCCGACACGGTCGCGGGCATCGCGCCCGCGACCCGCTCAGCGAACGACCTCAGCGTCTCCGGCGCGGCAAGCTGCCCGACCCGGCCGATGCCGATCTCTGGGTCCGACGCGTGGGGAACGATCGGCACGGCGCCGACGAGATCCAGTCGGCGCGCGATCACGTCGGAGACTCCCCCGGCCGGCTGGTCGGCGTTCGTGTGGGCGGCGATGAGTGCGCACTCGCCTCGGATGAGCGAGGCGAGGAGCGCGCCCTTCGCGGTGTCCTCAGCTACCGTGTGGATCCCGCGCAGCAGCAGTGGGTGGTGCGTGACGAGCGCGTCCGCCTTCCAGGCGAGCGCCTCCTCCACGGTCGCCCCGACCGCGTCGACGGCGAGCAGTACGCGCCGAAGCGGCGCATCGTCGCGACCCGTGACGAGCCCGACGCGATCCCACGATTCGGCCGTGTCGAGCGGCCACATCTCGTCGGTGACTCGCCTCAGGTCTGCTAGTGAAACATTCGTCATGCCTCGAGGCTAGCGCCTGAGGAGCTTTCGCGCCGTCACGTTGCCGATGAGCTGCGCGACCTGCACGATAACGACGATGATGAGCACCGAGGCCCAGGTCACCCACGGGTTCGACTGACGGTAGCCGTACTGGAGCGCGAAGTTACCAATACCGCCGGCGCCAACGATGCCGGCCATCGCGGTCATGTCAACGATCGCGACGAATGCGAACGTGTAGCCGAGCACGAGCGGGCCGAGGCCCTCAGGGATGAGTACCGTGAAAATGATTCGCAGCGGGCCGGCGCCCATCGCGCGGGCCGCCTCGATCTGGCCGGGCGGCACGGTAAGGAGGTTCTGCTCGACGAGGCGGGAGATGCCGAACGAGGCGGCAATGATGAGGGAGAAGATGAGCGCGGGCCCGCCGATTCCTTTGCCCACCACGAGGCGGGCGAGCGGCTGGAGCGCGAACAGGATCAGCACGAACGGGATCGGGCGGAAGAAGTTCACGAGCAGGTTCAGCACCCAGAACGTCGGAGCGTTCTGCAGGATGCCGCCGCGCCTCGTCGTCGTGAGGAGAACGCCGACGATGAGGCCGAGAATGCCGCCGATCGTGATCGCGAACGCGACATAGATCAGCGTCTCGATGGTCGCGTCGCCGATCTTCGGCAGGAGTTCAATGAGGCGGTCCATTACGCGAGCACCTCCAGCTCGGTCTGCTGGGCGAGGGCTGCGATGGCGTGCTCGACCTGCACGCCCTCGCCAATGAGTTCGAGCGTGAGCTTGCCGAAGGTTCGGCCGCCGACGTCGGTGATGCCGCCGTGAACAATGTTCACGCCGACGCCGCGGTCAGCGAGAGTCTGGAACACGATCGGCTGGTCTGCGCCGCCGTCGCGGAAGGTGAGGGCGATGAGCTTGCCGCGGTGCTTTTCGCGCAGCGCGCGGAGGTGCGCTGGGTCGGGCTCAGTCGGCAGTGCTGTCGAGACAAAGCGCCGCGTCGTGTCGGTTTGCGGGTTCGAGAACACGTCGAACACCTCGCCCTGTTCCACGGCCTTGCCGCCCTCCATGACGGTGACGCGGTGGGCAATCTCACGCACCACGTCCATCTCGTGCGTGATGAGCAGGATCGTGACGCCGAGGTCGCGGTTAATCTTCGTGAGCAGCGCGAGCACTTCGCGCGAAGTCTCGGGGTCGAGCGCGCTCGTGGCCTCGTCCGCGAGGATGAGGCCCGGGCTTGTCGCGAGCGCCCGGGCGATGCCAACGCGCTGCTTCTGCCCGCCCGACAGCTGCTCGATGTGCGAGCCCGCGTGGCCTGTGAGCCCGACGAAGCTCAGGAGCTCGGCGACTCGCGCCTCGCGCTCCGGGCGTGGAGTACCCGCCACGACGAGCGGGTACTCCACGTTTTTCGCGACTGTGCGCGAGTGGAACAGGTTGAACTGCTGGAAAATCATGCCGATGCGCGACCGGACGCTCCGCAGCTTCGCTTCGGAGAGGGCAGTAATATCGACGCCGTCCACGAGGATCGAGCCGCTCGTCGCGCGCTCGAGGCCGTTCACCAGGCGCAGCAGGGTCGACTTCCCCGCCCCCGAATACCCAATCACAGCGTGGATTTCTCCAGAGGCGATGTCGATGGAGACATCGTCTACCGCGACCACCTCGGTGCCGGGCCGGCCGCGGGCTGAATACCGCTTGCCGACCCCCTGCAGTTCAACTTTCGTCATGAAGTACGAGCCTAGCCCTTGGTTGCGCGGTAGTTATCCTCGGCGTCAGCGAGCAGCTTCGCGAGGTCATCCTGCGACAGCTTCACGGACACAGCTCCCTCACCGACGTAGTCCTTCAGCGCAGACTGGAAGGTCTCGTTGTTCTGGTAGATATCGACGAGCTTGAGGTAGGTCTTATTGTTCTTGTCCTCTGCGCGCGCGGCGAAGATGTTCGTGTACGGCTCAACGGCCGCGTCGTCAGCGCTGTCCGAGCCGAGCGAGTCCTTGAAGTCGAGCCCGCCGAGCGCAACGAAGTCATTGTTCACGACGCCGCCGTCAACGTCGGGCAGCGACGCCGGGATGATGTCGGCCGCGAGCTCCGTGACCTTCACCCGCGACTTGTCGGCGATGATGTCGTCGGGCGTCGAGGTTGCGCTGCCACCGTCCTTGAGCTCGAGCAGGCCGAGCTTCTGAAGCACGAGCAGGGCACGGGCGCGGTTCGACTCGTCGTTCGGGATGGCGATGGTGCCGCCCTCAGGGATGTCCTTCACGTCCGTGTACTTGTTCGAGAACAGGTTCAGCGGGTAGACAACGGTCGAGCCAAGCGCGACAAGGTCGTCGTCTGCATCGACGTTGTGTGTCGCGAGGTAGATGATGTGCTGGAACTGGTTGAGGTCGAGGTCGCCGGCCGAGACGGCGGGGTTCGGCTGCGGGTACTCGCTGAAGTCAACGATCTCAACCTCGATCCCCTCCTTCTTCGCCTCGTCAACGAAGGTCTCCCAGTAGGGCTGCCCGCCGGGGACGACGCCGATGCGTACGGGGCCGTCGGCCTCGGCTCCCTCGCCCTTCGGCGAGGAGTCGCTCGCGCAGCCGGTGAGCGCGGTTGCCGCGATTGCGAGGGCCGCGACCGATGCGGCGATGAGACTGCGCTTCTTCACAGACATGTTGTTCCTTTTCGTTGGGTTTGAGGAGCTTGAGCATGAAACGTGGCGAGAATCTTGCGCAGTGGCAAGAATGACTATGCCCCGTCCGTTACTAGACAATCCTGCTCCGTACGGCGCGAATCCCCCAATCGGAGCGTCACATTGCGTCATGCGCGTGGGATACTGAGGTCGAATCACTCAGCGAGTCGGGGCGGAAAACATCGGCACCCGAGCACATCGGAAGGACCCGTCGGTTCACATGAATCAGCCCACATCTGACCACCTCGAGGCCTGGAACACAAAGCAGGCACTGGCGGAGCGAATGATTCCGCTCATCGGTCAGCTCTACCGCGATCACGACATCGTCATGTCTGTCCACGGCCGCAGCCTGATCGGCCGCTCAGCCATCGACATCATCCGCGCCCACAACTACGCCCGTAAGATCGACGACGTCGAGCTTGACATCGCCGAAACCTCCGCGATCGTCGAGGCGCTCACCGCTATCCAGCCGGGCCCCGTCTCGCTTGACCTCGCACTGCTCGCGAACGGCTTCCGCGCCTCTGAGTCAACCGACCTCGAGGCATACCTCCGCGCAGAGCTCGCCCCGGCACTCGAGGCCAAGCCCGCAACCGGCCGCGACGTCGTGCTCTACGGGTTCGGCCGCATTGGCCGCCTCCTCGCGCGCATCATGATCGAGCACGCCGGCAGCCAGAACGGCCTGAACCTCCGCGCGATCGTCGTCCGCAAGAACGGCGAGAACGATCTTATGAAGCGCGCGAACCTCCTGCGCCGCGACTCGGTTCACGGCCCATTCAACGGCACGATCAAGGTCCTCGAGGACGAGAACGTCATCCTCGCGAACGGCGTTCGCATCCAGGTCATCTACTCGAGCGACCCCGCTGACGTTGACTACCCGTCGTACGGCATCGAAGACGCCATCCTCGTCGATAACACGGGCCGCTGGCGCGACGCCGAGGGCCTCGGCAAGCACCTCGAGAACTCGGGCATCTCGCGCGTCATCCTGACGGCCCCCGGCAAGGGCGACCTGCTGAACGTCGTGTACGGCGTGAACAACGACAAGATCAGCGACGCCGACGCGATCCTTAGCGCCGCCTCCTGCACGACGAACGCGATCACCCCCGTGCTCAAGGTCGTAAACGACGCCTTTGGTGTCAAGCAGGGCCACGTCGAGACCGTGCACTCGTACACGAACGACCAGAACCTCATCGACAACTTCCACTCGGGCGACCGCCGCGGCCGCTCGGCAGCACTGAACATGGTGCTCACCGAGACCGGCGCAGCGAAGGCCGTCGCGAAGGCGCTTCCCGAGTTCGAGGGCAAGCTCACGGGCAACGCCATCCGCGTTCCCACACCCAACGTATCGATGGCTGTGCTTAACCTGCAGCTCGAGCGCGAGACGACCACCGAGGAGCTGAACGCGCTGCTCGAGCAGGTGTCGCTCACCGGCAGCCTCCGCACGCAGATCGACTACGTTGAGTCGCCAGAGATTGTCTCGACCGACTTCGTCGGGTCGAACCGCGCTGGCATCGTCGACGGCCTCGCGACCCTCGTGACCGGTTCGAGCGCAGTGCTCTACGTCTGGTACGACAACGAGTACGGGTACAGCTGCCAGGTCGTCCGCATCATCGAGCAGCTCGCGGGCGGGCACCCCCTGCAGCTTCCCGCGCTCGCCAAGTAGGTTTCAACCACCAGACGGAGGCTTCGGCAAGTAAGCTGAAGTCACAGACACCCGAACAGGAAGGAACTCGTTATGTCCGAGAAGTACCTCATCGGAGTTGACGGATCAGATCACAGCCGCGCTGCCCTGAAGTGGGGCCTCGCACGCGCGACCGAGCGTGGCGCAGCCGTTGAACTCATCCACGTCGCTGACGATTCCTTCCTGTCCGAGAGTGTCGCGTTCCTCTCCGAGGCCCAGGCGGCTTCTGAGCAGATGCTCGCTCACGAGATCGAGCGCGCGCGCACCGAGCTCGGCTTCACTGGCGAGATCGCGGGCACGGCCGTCGTTGGCCACCCGATCGCGGAGGTTGAGGCCGCGTCCAAGCAGGCCGACCTCCTCGTGCTCGGCGCCCACACCGGTGGCAAGTTCGCGGGCTCCGTCTTCGGTACCCGCGCAGTGAAGATCGCGGCCGTCGCGCACTGCCCGGTCGCCGTCATCCCCGCCGAGCAGGAAGACGCGGGGCGCGGCGTCGTGGTCGGCGTCGACGGCTCCGAGGCATCGAAGCGCGCCATCGCGTTCGCTGCTGAAGAGGCGTCGTTCCGCGGCGTACCGCTCATCGCCGTCTACGCGTGGATGCCCCCGCTCACCCCGGGCCTCGAATACCTGTGGAGCGAGGAGCTCGTCACGGCCCAGCAGGCAGCGGCCGAGGAATCGATCGCCATCGGTACCGCCGGCCTTGCCGAGCGCTACCCCGATCTCGAGGTTCGCCGCGAGATCGTTCAGGCTCCCCCGGTCACCGCACTCCTTCAGGTCGCCGAGACCGCAGAGATGGTTGTCGTCGGCAGCCGCGGCCGCGGCGGGATCTCCCGCCTGCTTCTCGGCTCGGTCAGCCACGGCGTGCTCAACGCGCTGCCGTGCACGACCGTCGTCACTCGCGCAGAGTAGGCGTCAATGGCCGGCGATCTTCGCATTGAGCGCGTCGTCACCTTCGGGGTACTCGGGGCTGGCCGTCCCGGGTACCCGCCGGAGGGCATTCCGCTCGACAACAACGTATGGATCGTCGGCGACGACGACACCGCGCTCATCATCGACGCCGCGCACGATGCCGACGCCGTAGTGACCGCGGTCGGCGATCGGGACCCGCTCGGGATCCTGCTCACGCACGGCCACGAGGATCACGTGAACGCCGCAATCGCGCTTGCCGACGCGCTCGACACGCACCTCTACCTGCACCCGGACGACCTGTTTCTCTGGGAAGAAACGCACGGCGCAGACAGGCTCCCCGATTTCGAGCTCGCAGACGGGGCGACGTTCTCCGTCGCCGGTGCCGAACTCGTCACGCTACATACACCGGGGCACACGCCCGGATCGGTCAGTTTCTACGCTGGCGCGCTCGGCACACTGCTCTCGGGTGACACACTCTTCCAGGGCGGTCCAGGCGCAACAAGGTGGGAATACTCGAGCTTCCCGCAACTCATCGAGTCCATCAGTGAGCGACTGCTCACGCTGCCCGCGGTGACCACGGTGCTTCCCGGCCATGGGTCGGCCACGACGATCGGTGCCGAGACCCCTCAGATCGCCGCCTGGGCAGCGCAGGCTCAGTAGCTAGGGCAGGCCGCTCCGAGTTAGAGCTTCTCGCCGAGACTCCTGAACGTGCGGTCGATGTAGGCCATGGGTTCGCCGGTCTCGCCGAAATGCGCGTCGAGCACGCCCGCGACGACGATCACTGACGAGCCGACTTCGAGCTGGTGCAGTGAGCGGCAGCGGAGTGCGACGCGCACGTCGCGCAGCACCGGCTCGCCTGTGGGTAGGGTTTCCCAACCCTGTTCGGGGATGAAGCGCTCGGTACCCGATACCGCGAACGTCTGTGCGATCTCGGCGTGCCGCGAATCGAGCAGGTGCACCACGAAGGAGTCTGCGTGGAGGACTCCCCCGGCGCTGCCCGTGGCGCGCGTGACCGAGAACGAGAGCGCGGGCGGGTCGACCGCAACCGATGCGACGCTGGAGACGGTGAGCCCTACGGGCCCCTCCGGTGTCTGCGCGGTAATGAGCCCCACCCCGGCGGGGTGGTCTCGGAATGCCCGCTTTAGCGCGTCGCCAGCCTCAAACTCGTTCACCGATACTCCTCTATAGTTCTTTCAGGCTCTGTAGCTCTCTCAGGCGCGATCGTCGGGGGCGCCAGCCGTTTCGGCAGGTCTTCCTGCCGTCCCTCGATGCAACTCGGGTGCCGTCGCGACTATTCCCCTCGGCTCCGCGTACGCCGCGGCCGTGCGCACGAACACCGTCAGCCAGGCGAAGAGCAAGCTCGCGGCCATGAACTCGGTTCCCGTGAGGTTGTAGTAGCCGAACGGAATCCAGAGCAGCACCGCAATCACGATCCCTCCGACGACAATGAGGGAGAACACGACGAGGTCGCGTGGCACGTCGACGACTCGGCGAAGCGACACGTATACGAACACCGCGAACACGACGAGCATGCCACTCGCGGAGCCAACGTGCACGACGATGTTTTCGGCGTCGGGCACGGAGCCCGCAATCGCCATACAAATACCGATGCCGGCGAACAGCCAGGAGAGCGTGCGCACAAGCTTCGGGTCGTCTGCTTCGCGCGCGTTTAGCCCACGTCGAATGTCGTTGCCGATGAAGTTCGAGAGCGCGATTAGCACGAACCCGGTGATGATGAGCGACACGTTGAAGCGATACCCGCTCGCGCCCTCCTCATTGCCAAGCTGAGAAAAGTGCAGCTGCCACCACGACGCGTCGGGCGAGCTCACCATGCTCGCCATCGTGCCGGTGAAGAGCTGGAGGGTCGCGAGCAGTGCGATCGACTCCGACCGCACCCGCGAGCCGACAAGTGCGCCGATATAGGTCATCGCTGCCGTCGCTGCGCCGGCAAGCACCCCGCCGCCCAGGGGGTCGACGGTGATGCCCTGAAAGCCGAGCTGAAACAGGCTCGCGATCGCCATTACAGCAAGGTAGGCAAGCATGCCGCTCGCAAGGGTGAGCGCGAAGATATCGAACACCCGCTTCGCCACGGGCAGCTCGCGCCGCCAGCCGTGCAGCCCACGCTTCGTCTCGACCACGTAGGCGACAAGGTAGGCGAGACCCGCGCCGGCTCCCGCGCACCAGGCGGCAATGTTACCGAGCGATTCGTCGCCAGCGAGCGGAAGCCTGCGCCCGAGCATCAAAAGCGTGGTGAGGATCCCGGAGACCACGAACGCCGCGACGGCCAGCTGGGTGGCGCGCGACTCGATAGCGGCTGAGCCGCTGCCGACTTCGAGAAGGCGGCGGTGTGTCCAACCAGTCGGGGCGTGCGCACCCGAGCTTCCGCCGTGTGCTACCCCGCTGCCTTGGGTGTTGCCGGAGGCTTCGGGGTGAGTGGACAAGGGCGCTCCGATCGATCTGTGCGACACGCGGTCACCTCGATTTCAGATCTCGCGCTGTTCCACACTAGACTGATCGAGTTCGCTTCGGCGAATGGAGGGCCTGTAGCTCAGCTGGTAGAGCGCCACGTTTACACCGTGGATGTCGTCGGTTCGATCCCGGCCGGGCCCACCGATACACCCCCATCAGGAGACTGGTGGGGGTTTTCTGTTCCCAGAAGCACCGCAGGCGATACTCCAAGCAGCGCCGAAAAAGCGAACAGGTCATTCACGTCAAGAGGCGTCTCCCCTGAGATGCGGCGAGCCACGTAAGGCACACTCAGCCCCATTGCTGCGGACGCTTGCCTCCCAGAGATGCGGCGTCGAGCAAGCTCTGCCGCCAGGTTGTCTGCAACCATCTGAGCGGCGCTTAGCTCGTCCGCATTCCGTGCTGGAAATTGAGATATGTTTGCGTTCATAGCTTCATTGTATCGCTCAGAGTTACAAACCCGCAATGGACATTACGCGTTCGGCGGCGTGTCGAGTGTCACGCTGAGCGTACACTCCCTAAAGTGTCACGCATGGCATTACAAATTCACGTTGAGCGAACGGCGGCAGCGAATGCACGCGCTCAAGCTGCGCGTCAGAAGCTATCGGGCCGCGAGATTGCCAGACGCCTAGACTTCTCGCCCGTCTACGTGAGTCGACGGCTATCAGGTGAGGTCGAGTTCTCTGAGTCCGACCTTCACAGCTTTGCCAGCGTCCTCGGCGTCACGGCAGCGACACTACTTGGGGAGACCCCAGAGTGAGCCTCGAATCCACGGCGCTCGTGTGGGCGCATTCCAAAGCTGACGGCGCTGCACTACTCGCGATTCTGTGCATCGCCGACCACGACGGAGACGGCGGCTCATGGCCCTCGATGGAGACGATCGCACACCGCGCAAGGGTGACCCGCGACACAGCCCGCAAGCTCGTTCGCAAGCTCGAAGCGATGGGCGAGATCGTCACCGACACGAACGGCGGCGGCGGGCTCCGCACAGCATCCCACATGCGCACGAACCGCTACGAAATCACAATCGAGTGCCCGCCGACTTGCGACCACTCGGCCCGCCACCGCGAACGCCCCGAGCCTGTGGATAACACCCCCCAGCCAAATGGAGGGGTCCCCTCCGCGCGGAGGGGTGCCCCCCAGCCGCACGGAGGGGCGAACCATCCATTAACTACCCATCTTGGAAACTCAGAACTAGACCTTGGGGATCTCGGCGGGGACGACCGCGTTTCAAAGTCCGAGAGCGAGGGGCAGGCGGATTACGGTTCGTGGCACCCCGGCGCTCAAGTTGCCGAGGCGATGCGTCAGGCGGCAGTCGAGGCCGACCGTCAGCCGGTGAAGCGCCCCGACTACTCGAAGCCCGCAGGCAAGATCGCGACCACACCACCGGCCCCGACCGTCCCCCGCTTCGATCCCGCCACGATCCCCGCCCGCCCCGAACTCGTGAGCGCCGAACAGCAGAAACTCAACGTCAAAGCCGAGCAGTTCGCCTGCCCTGACGGGTTCGGCACCGGCAAGGGCTCGCGCCATTGGTGCCCGCCTACGGATGCCGCGTGCGTCCGCTGTGGCGCAGACGTAGCCGACATCCTCAATCTCGAAAGTTTGGAGCCTCAGCCATGATCCGATTCACATTCATCCTCGGCCTCGTGTTCGCCGCGTGCGCCGTCGCCGCTTGTCTCCTGGCGGTGACACTGTGAGCATCGAGATTCGCGCCAACGTTCGCCGACTGCCCCGCGTCGGAGGAACGCCCAAGGGCGAGCCTTGGTTCGCAGTCGTCTACACCGTGAGCGACGCCGCCGAGGCTAGACCAGACTGCTATGAGACCACATGGTCAGGTTCGCTGCCCGAGGCTATCCAGGCGGTCTACCTCATGCGCGCCAACATCGAGCGGCAGCTCATGGACGAGGTACACGCGAGCCGAGCAAGCCGTCGCGACCTGCCGCCCGCGTTCCAGCCGTGCAACTGTGAGGAGTGCGCGAGCATCCGCGCCATGCACAAGGCGCTGAACGCATGAGCGCATTCAGCGAGTACGCCGCAGCGAGCGAACACATCACCGCCCTGAACCGTCACACCAGCGTGGCAGACCTCACCGAGTGGTCGCAGTCTGGACTCCTCAAGCTCATCGTTCCAGTCTCGGGCGACATGCTCGCAGTGCTCAAGCGCGGCACCAGGACTCATGCGCGCGAGCGTCGCAAGCACGCGAGGGCGGCACTGTGAGCCGCCACCATCGGGCGCAGAAGTGGAGCACGCACAGCCCGAAGCTGCGAAAGCTCATCGAGCCACAGTTGCCCTTGCGCTGCGTGAACTGCCCGCACGCCGTCATGCCCGGTGACAAGTTCCAGGTCGGTCACATCACCGATGCGATGGACGGCGGCACGCCGACGCTCTCGAACGTTGGCCCATCACATGACTACTGCGAACGCTGCGCGCGGCGCTGCAACCAGAGTGCGGGTGGCAAGCGCGGGGCACGTGTCACGAACGCGCAGCGTCGCACTCGTTCGAACTCATCGAAAGGTATCCGCGCATGGTGAACGTCACCGATACTGAGCGCGCGATTCGTCGCCCGTTTTTTGAGATTGCTCTAGAACCTTCGCCTGGGGGCAGCACGACTTTTCTCCCCCCACTTCAAAAAATCTGGGAGAAGAATCGGGCGCGCGGAATCGCGCCACGGTGGCGCGGAGAACTAGACGATACGCCCGAACTGAGGGCCGAGTTCCTTGTCGGTGCCTCGATGATGGGCTACGAGCTCGTAGACCTCGAAGACCCCGAGCAGCTTGCCGAGCTCGACCTCATGGAACCGCCCCGGCTCCCGCTCCAGCCTCAGCAGCTCCTCATCGCTGACGCCCTCAACGCCGGTACCAAGCGCAACGCTATCGAGGTGCCACGGCGCGCGTCGAAGTCCACGACCGTGTTCTGTTTGCTCCTAGGCCGGTGCGCCATGCGCCCGGGCTATCGCGTCGTGTTCTCCGCACAGACCGGCACCGCTGGCACTGAGATGTTCGAGGAATGGGTCAAAGACGGGCTGGACTACGTGCAGCCACCAGCGGACGCAGACCTGCCGCCGTGGAAGCGGGGTGACCTGCCCCGCCGTGTCTCGCCCGAGCTCGCGAAGTGGGAGCGATTCGGACAGATGCCGCTCTACGGAGACCTCGCACCCGCCGAAGACCAGCCCCGTTCGATGAACACGAGCGGGCGCACGTTCCGCACCCGCGTCGGCAACAGCCGCCCGGGCATCCGCTTCGACAACCACTCGACGTTCCGAGTACTCAAGCCCGAAGCGAGCGCCTACCGAGGCAAGGCCGCAGACGTGTCTTGGCTGGACGAGGCGCAGGAAATCGACCCCGCCGAGAGCAACGCGATTGTCGCGGGCGTGCTCCCACTCATGGACACTCGCCCGGGCTCACAGATCATCGTTTCCGGCACCGCAGGAGAAGCCAAAGCGGGAGCGTTTTGGACGAACTTGGACAGGCTCAGGCGTGGAGACCCCGCGCTCGGCGGCGTGGACTTCGCCATTGACCAGATGACCGACTGGAGCGACATCGAAGACGAAGACCGCGCCATGCAGCTCGTGGAGCGCACGCATCCGGGAGTCGGCACGCTCACGAACATGGAGACCATGCGTGACAACTACCGCGACCCCGCAATGGGTAAACCCCAGTGGGCGCGCGAGTACCTGTCGCTCTGGCCCGACGTGGGGCAAGACGTGGTAATCGACCCGTTGCTCTGGGACGGCACAGCGCTCGAACGCTGGCCGGATCGCCCGGCGCGCGTCGCGTTCGGCATGGACATACGCCCGGGCGGCGGCGCGACCGCCGCTATCTGCGCGGCCTGGCGTGACCGCGAGGGGCGCGCATTCATCGAGCTCGTAGACCACCAGCTCGGCACTGCGTGGCTCCCCGCCCGGCTCCAGTACCTCACCCGGCAGGGCTACCGAGGTAGCTCGGTAGCGTTCGACAAGATCGCCGAGGGCGAAGCCACGTATATCGCGACCCGGTACATCCACCCCCGGCCCAAACTCCAGATGCAGACCTGGAGTGAGACCGCCGCCGGGTGCGTGACATTTATGCGCGAGCTCGAAACCGGCACGCTTCGCCACTACGCATCACAAGGCGCACTCAACGCCGCCGCGCTCGACGCCAAGAAACGCGAGATTCGAGGCAACGACCGAGGCGTGTGGATATTCACAGCCGAACAAGGCAAGGACGTTACGCCCTTGCTCGCAGCGGTGCGAGCGCTCCGCAATTGGGATCAGTACTACGAGCGCGGCTACGAGGCCGAGCAGGCAGGAATCATCAGCGCATGACCAAGAAGACCGGCATCGAATTCGACAAGTCCGACACTGAGGTGTTGCTCGTGTGCCACGACTGCGGCGGTACCTGGCGCGCGTTCGCGTGGACGCTGGCCGAGGCCGAGAAGAGCGCCGAGGCTCACGAAGAACGGGCACACCCAGGCTATACCGGCGGCATTCGCCAACGCCTCGACAAGCGACACGCGAAACGCCGAGAACGCGCAGCAAAGCGTTAATGTCGCGCATCGGGGCATTAGCTCGCAGGTATGGGAATTCTCGACTTGCTCCGCCCCGGCACCGCCGCTCGTAGTCGCTCCACGCGACCCACGGGCGGCGGTGTGCTGTTCCGCTCATCCTTTGCGACGCAGCACCCCAATGAGCTCGTATGGAACGACTATTTCGGGCAGCTCAGCCCCCACGGATCAGCTCGCCCCTACTCGCGTCTCGACGCGCTCCGCGTGCCCGCAATCGCTGCAAGCCGCAACCGCATCATCGAGCACCTAGCAGGGCGTCCACTCGTGGATTACACGCCCGAGGGTCGCGCAGAGCAGCAACCCGCATGGCTCACCCGCACAGACAACGCGCTGGCCATGTCGCCCTACCAGCGCACGGTGGCGATGCTGGACGACCACATCTTCAACGGCGTCTCCGCGTTCGCGGTGAACCGTGACGCAGGCGGCCAAATCACCGAAGCGCTGCACATTCCGTTCGACAGGTGGCACCAGGACGAGTACGGCGTCGTGTTCTTCGACGGCAAAGAGGTGCCCGAAGACCAGGTCATTGTCATTCCGGCTGCACACCCGGGGCTCCTCGTGGCAGGCCGCGACCTCATCGAGGGCGGGCTCGCCCTCGAACAGGCGTGGCGCGCGCGAGCTAAGAACCCCGTGCCCTCCATCATCCTCAACGAGCGCGAGGACAACGGCATGACGATGGAAGAAGCCAAGGTCTATGTGGATGCAGTCGCGCAGGCGCGCAGCAACCCGAACGGCGCGGTGATGTTCATCCCGTTCAAGATCGACGCCAGCTTCGAAGAGCACTCGGGGGAATCGTTCCTGGAGACAGCCCGCAACGCGATCCGACTGGACGTGGCCGCACACATGAACCTCACCGCGCAAAGCGTCGAAGCCTCCAAAGTGCAATCAACGCTCACCTACGAGACCGCGCAGCAGGCCGAGGCGCAGACAGCCGACCGCATGGCGTTCTGGTCTGAGCCCATCGAGGCGCGTCTCTCGCTCGATGACGTGGTGGCGAGCAAGCACCGCGTCAGGTTCGACTTCACCGACTCCCGCAAATCAACCACTGGCACATACACGGAGGACTAACCCACCATGCGCATTACTTTCGAAGCCTCGACGCTTACCGCGTCGGCAGAAGACCGGCTGATTACTGGCCTCCTCATCCCCTACGGAGAACAGGGCAACTCGAACCTTGGCAAGTTCAGTGTTCCCCAGGGCGCGTTCACGCTCCCGACCGATCCGGCACAGATGACTGTCAACGTCGAGCACGAGCGCGAAGCCGTGTTTGGCCACGGCGCACGCCTCACCGAGACGCCCGAGGGCGTCATGTTTGCCGCCTACGCCGCCAAGACCCCCGAGGGCGACGCCGCCCTGCGTGACTCACAGCCCGGCCCGAACGGCGAACCCGCGAAGCTCGGTTTCTTCTCCGCAGAGGTCGCAAGCGTCAAGATCGCGGGCGGCTTGGCTAAGTCCGGGCGACTGTTCGGTGCGGCACTCGTGGAAAGGCCGGCCTTTCCATCTGCCACGCTCCTCGCGTCCTACGACGAGGACGAAGAGAACGGCACCACCGAGACCGTGCTCGAAACCGAGGACAACGACACCGGCACGGGCTCCGAGCCCACCGAGACCGTCGAGAAGTACACCGACGAGTTCGTAGACGAAGACGGCAACGAGTCTTCGCGCGAAACGACGATTACCACCGTCGAAGACGGCAACACCACCACCATCACCACCGAGACCGTCATCGTCGAGCCCGACGCCGACACCACCGAAGAGGAAGAGGAATCTATCGTGTCCACCCTTACCGCGAGCGCACGCCGTGGCGCGACCCGCCCCGCAGCCGTCACCAGCTCCAGCCGCGAGGCATCGCCCCAGGAGAACCTTCAAACGCTGTTCGCCGCCATGAGCCAGGTGAAGCAGGGTCTGGCCTCGCAGGACACCCTCCTGGCCGCGCTCAAGCAGATCAAGACCGACGGCGCGCTCGGCGTTGGCGCGGGCGGCGGCAAGAACAAGGGGCTCCCCGACCACTGGATGGGGCAGCTCTGGGATGGGCGCGAGTATGACCGCAAGTTCATCAACCTGTGCAGCCTCGGCACCGACGTGCAGGCCGTGCGCAAGCGCGGCTACAAGGCCCACCGTGGCACCGCCACCGCGCCCGTCGATCGGTACGACGGCAATTGGGCGGGCAACCTCGCGGAAATCAACAGCGCCGAGGCGTTCATCACTGAGCAGTCGAGCACGCTCCACCGCTTCGCCCTCGCGAACACCATCGCCCGCGAGTTCTTCGACCTCCCCGGCGGCGAGGAATACCTCGAAGCGTTCTTCAAGCTCATCGTTGAGGACTACGCGATGTGGAGCGATTACAAGGCGCTCTCCATCATCGGCGAGACCGCAGGCGCTCCGATCATGGCTCGCCCCCGCTCGCCACGTTACGAGGGCGGCGTCGGCCTGGGAATGCTCATCCAGGGCATCACGACCGTGAACCGTACCCGCGACACGGCGTCTTACGCCATTGTCACGGAGGAAGTCATGGACGAACTCCTGGACACCCCGAAGGATCTGATTCCCGAGTACATCACGTTTGACTTCAACACCGAGCTAACCGGCAGCGCCGCGAATGGCAAGGTGCAGGTTGTCGAGGCCGAGCGCGCCAGCCTGGTCGGACTCGACGGCAAGCCGCTTGTTGCAGCGGACTCGCTGTCGGTCATCGTGGGCGCACAGCGCGCTATCGAGTTCGAGGAGAACGGCACCACGCCAATCAAGGTGGACGCGCTCCAGATCGCGATTGGCGCAGTAGACCGCGCCGTACACGGCTACGTCGATTCCCTCGTGGTTCGCGAGGACTCCGTTGTGCTCATCTCCGACAAGGCCGCACCCGTCGCGGACAAGGGCTAAGCATGACCGAGAACCTGCCCAAGTACGGCGAGCCGACCGACTGGCACACGGTGGACTCCGTGCGTACCCCGTCAGAGCCCGGTGAACCCGCACCGTGGGAAGACGCCGAGCACATCCCCACCGCCTCGCTCAACGACGTGCTGAACGTCGCCCGAGAGCAGGTTCTTGAGTTCGCCCCGGCGCTCCCTCCCGAGCTCGTGGAGGCGGGGAAATGCCCCGCCTCCTACCGGGTGGCTCACCTCATGCAGGCGCGCAACCTGTGGAACGCCACCGAGCCCGACCGCTCCGCGTACGGCGATGACGGCTTCTCGATTCCCGCCCGCCCGCTCGACTGGATCGTGCGGCAGATGCTCCGCCCCAAAACCCCGATTCCGGTGGCGCTATGAGCATCCGCGCGCAACTCGGCTCCGACCTCGAAGCCGCACTGCCCCCGCGCAAGTACCGTGTCGTGCCGCACCTGGGCGCGGTGGACAGGCTCGCCAAGCCCCTCGTGCAGCTCGAACAGGGAACCGTCAGCCCCTCGCCCGGCGCGGCAGGACTCCGCAACGTGGGCGTCCGCGTCCACGTCGTCACCCACCTGGACGGCATCACCGAAGCCGCCGAGGACGCCGTTGACGCGCTCGTGCTCGAAGTGCTCGACGCCCTTGAATCGCTCCGCTACCTCATCGTCGGCACCGCAACGAAAGAGGTCTGGGGCGACACCCACCTGTCATATGTCATCGAAACCGACACACTCACCCGAAAGGTACAACCATGACCCCCGTAGCACCCGCAGCAACTCCGACCGTGGTGGACGTCAAGCCCGTCTACCTCGACAACAGCTCGCTCATCATGAAGAGCCTCGACTACGCCGCAGCCGCGTCGAAGATCAGCTGTGAGCCCCAGACCGCCACGGCAACGTTCCGAGGCATGAAGCGCAACGCCCGCTTTACTCACACCTCGGTGGAGAGCTGGGTCTTTAACGTCGACTTCGCCCAGGACTTCGAAACCGCAGGCTCGTTCTCGACTGTCCTCCACGATAACCAGGGCAAGACCGAGACCATCCAGTTCGCCCCCGTCGAGGGCGGACAGCTATGGGAGGTTGACGTGCAGCTCGTGCCCGGCGGCATCGGCGGGCAGGTGGGAGCCCACGCGACCTCCTCAATCTCACTCGGCGTGCAGGGCGAGCCGCGCAAGGTCACCGCGTCCGGCACTGGCAGCTAGGACACACTCGGATGCTCAGGATCGACACCCATAGCTCCCGCGAGCTCCAAGCGGTGCTCCTGAGCATCCGGCGGGCCGAGAAGACCTACCAGGCGCAAATCAGACAGCAGACCAAGCCGCTCGTGCAAAACACATGGCAGAAAGCCCTAGCCGAGCACGCCGACACACTACTTGCTCACCGCGTGCTCGTTGACTCGGCCCGCGTCTCGGTGAGCAACCAGAACGTTCGGCTCAAGTCAGGCGGGCTCGCCCGGAAGCTCCGAGGCGGCGCACGCACCCACGAAATCTCCCGACAAGCGGAGTTCGGCGCGCCGCTTCGAACCATCAAATACACCGCGACAAAACGGGGCAAGAGCTACCCAGTGAGCCGCACGAGCGGCGCACAGTTCAAGCACGAGAACCGCAAGGGATGGGTGGTCTACCCCGCCGCCGCGTCCATCATCCCCCGCCTTGCGGCGCTGTGGACTCAAACCGTCGTGCGCACCATGCACGAAGCATTCGAAAGGAAAAGCTAGTGGCCGGTAAAGGCATCGAGATTGACATTGCCTCGAACACGCGAGACTTTCAGCGCGGCACCAAAGACGTTGAGAAAGCCCTCGAAGACGTAGCCGACGCGCTAGACGACGTGTCACGCGATGCCGACAAGTCCGGCGACAAGATGACCGACGCCGCCCAAGACTCGGCCAAGGCGCTCGACAAGCTCGAACGCAGCGCGAAGGACTTGGGAGACGCCAATAAGGACTCCGCGCGGGAGTCCACGAAGGCACTCGACAAGCTGGAACACAGCTACAAAGACGTTGCCGACGCAGCCAAACGCGAGACCGCGCGCGGTGGCGACGCGATGAAAAAGAACACCAAAGAGGCGACCTCACAAGCCGCCCGCGACCTTGACGAGCTCAAAGACGAAGCGATGCAAAACGCATCCGAAACGTTCTCAAGCTTCGACGGCTCGGTAGATAGTTTCGTGGACGGTATCCAAGGAACATTCGGTGGCATCGTCTCGAACATGGGGCCAATGGGTGCGGTGCTCGGCTCAGCGCTCGCTATCGGTATCGGCGTCGCCGTCGCAAAGGGCACCGAGCTCGCCGAGGCCGTCAACCAGGCCAAAGAGCGCGCCGCCGAACTCGCCGCCGAGATTGACGCTGTAGACGGCGACCTGTCGAAAATTAGCTGGGCGGACAAGGTCAAAGAGTGGGGCCTAGCAGTCGAGGACTCGAAGGAATGGTTCGAGGTCTGGCAGGACGACGCCAAAACCGCGTTCGAGGTCGCAGCCGAACAGGCCGACAAGTTCGGGCTCTCCGTAAAAGACCTCGCGCTCGGACTGTCCGGGATGGACGCCGACGCCGCAACCCGATCCATCGAACGACTCGGCGACCAGATCGAAGCGCTGGAAAGCAAGCGCCGCAGCGCCCAGAAGTCAACCGAGAGGGAGGACATCAAGTCGGAGATTCGCCAGCGCGAGACCCTTATCGAGAAGCTCAAAGCGCAGGGCAACGTCACCGAGGAAGCTATCGAGCTGACGAAGCTCTCGGCAGAAGTGACCGCCGAGCTCGCCGCCGCAGACAAAGCCGCTGCCGACGCCGCGCAAGCCCGCAGCGACGCAGAGAGCACCCTCCAGTCTGAGCTGGACGCGGGCGTAGCCTCCTGGCAGCAGTACATCGACAAGGAAACCGAGGCGGCAGACCCGAGCGCGTACATCGCCGGTATGGCCGAGCGCGCCGCCGCCACCTCGAACTTCAACGGAAACGTGCAGCTCCTCGCACAAGAGTTCAAGCTCTCCGCCGACGAGACCCAAGCAATCCTTGACCAGGGGCTCGACTTCGCGCCAATGCTCCAGGCGATCCTTGACAGCGGCATGAGTGCGCAGTTCGTGGAGCAAATCCAAGCCGCAGTCGGTGGCGGGCAAGAAATCCTCAACGGCACCGAGCTCGGCGCGACCGTCACCGCCGTACCTGACACCGACGCCGCGAGCGCCGCACTCGGCGAAGCTGCGCAAGACCGTGAGACGACCATCGAGGCCGATACGAACGCGGCCGCGACCGGCAAAGCGCTCGACACCGCCGCGAAGGATCGAACCACGACGATCAAAGCGAAGGCCGACACTGCCGCAGCGTCGCAGTCGCTCAACGCGCTCGCAAGCCGCCCCCGAACCGCACGCATCGGCGCATACGTCGATCTGTACGCCGCCCGCGCCGCGCTCAGCTCGTTCGTTAGCCAGCCCCGAACCGCGACCGTTACCGTCGTCGCTCGGACACCCGAAGGGAAGCCCGTACCGTGACCACCATTACCGACGGCACCACGACGCTCCACCCGACGCTGTGGATGAACTACCGCAGTACCCGGGAATCGAACACGCAAGTCCACACGCTGCAGTCCGGGAAGAACGCCCTCACGCTCCGCCCAGCGGGCTCGCGCCGCGTCACGGTTGCGCTCCTGTTCGAGGACGAGAACGAATCGAAGCGGTGCGAGGACATGCACGCCCGCCCGGGCATCATCACGATCACCGAGGACGGGCGCGACACCGCGTCAATGCAGTACGCCGTGATCGGGAGCATTGAGCGTGCCCTCGACCCGGAAACGGCGTCGGTATGGTTTGTCACCGTCGAAGTACTTGAGGTCACCGCATGATCCCGATTCGAGAGAACCGCGTGCGCGTTGTCGATCGCATTCGCCGTATCTCACTCGGCGAGCCGGTGACGTTCACCCTCGCGATGGATGAGGAATGGTCACCGCGCATACAGGGCGACATCGTGGTCGGTGACGACGTGCTCGCCGCGCTCGCACGCCCCGGGGGCGACCTCAAGCTCGGACAGCTACAGGCCGACGTGCTCGCCCTCGAACTGTCAACGCAGTACCGCGAGAGCTTCGCGCTAGCAGCGCTCACCGCGAAAGTGGGCGGCAGCGTGAAGCGCGCAACGACCCGATGGAAAGGCAGGCCAGGCGCGGTTACGGACGAGTTTGGGAGGCCGTGGAACCCGGGCGAGCGGATCGAACCGCTATCGAGCGCTACGGCCAAGTGGGGCGGCAAAACGAAGCGCGTCACGCAGGCATTCGCGCCGCGCGTGGGAGTCCACGAGATTACTCGAGCGCTGCGCGTGCCGGGAGGCTCCTACTTGATCCCGCCGACTGACACGATGTTCGTGCAGCTTCGCATCCGTAAGTACCACCCAAACCCCGAGACCGGCACCACGACGCTCACGCTCGCCTCCGAAGAGGTACGACTGCATGACTTCCGGCGCACGTACCCGGCGGTGTGGGTCAACCCGTTTGTGTACATGCGTGACCTCGTGGCGTGGATGCTCAGCGAAATTGCTGTCGTGGCAGCGTTCGCGCAGGTGATCGAACTCGCGCCAGGCCAAGACGTGCGCATCGCGAGCGGGCAAGAGTGGGAGCCCGGCATGACCGCGTGGGAGTTCCTACATCCGATTCTTGAGGTTGTGGACTGGGCGTTGTACGCCGACGAGGCAGGCCGCTACCGGCTTGAACCGCGTACCCCGTCACCTGCTCCCGTGCAGCTTGACCCGGAGCTCAATCTCATTAAGCACGAGTACGACGACGACCGCGCCGGGGACTTCTACGACGGCGCAGTAATTGAGTACACCGACGCCGACCCGCTGAACACGGCGCAGCGTTACGACTCGTATGCGCCGTGGGCAACCCGTGTTGCCCACGAAACCCGGCCAGGGATTAAGACGATGCCCGGCGCCGCCCGCGCGTTCGTTGAGCGCGCGCAGACCCGGGGCAAGTCCGGCACCGCCGAAGCCCTCACGCTCCTCCCGTTGCGCCCCGGGCATCGCCTCGCAACGTACATGGGCGAGCGCGAAGCACACGGCGAAACGTTCCCGTACTTCCAATACGGCACCGTTCGCGCGGTCACCCACAAGTTCCCGGCTGGCGAAATGACGATCAGCCTCCGCGACATCATCACCTAGAAAGGCTCCCGACATGGCATACGACAACAAGGGCATATACAAGTACACCGAGGCAGACGATGCGGTCACGATGTCCGCGCTTTTGAACCTCGGCCAAGACTCCGTATCGAACACGCTCAAGTACTTCGCCGACACCTCAGCAAAGCGCATGGCGCTTGTGCCGCCCCCGCCCGGCGCAATGTGGCAAGACACCGACAACGGCGAACGCCTGTGGTCTGTCGGCCCAGACGGCGCGTGGCGACTCCACGAAGGCCGAGTATCCGTTATCGCGGGCGCATGGGCGACCTCGCAAACGCCGTTCTTTGGCCGCACAATCACTTGGGACTTGCCGACCGTTCTGGCCCCAACCGAAACGCTCATGGTCACGCAAGACGAGGGATCCGGCACCGGGTTCTCAGCGGCCTCGCTCGCGAGCATCACTCGCTACACCGACAAGACCCAGATCACCGTGCGCCACCTGGCGTTTGCATCGAACGTGACGCAGCCCCTTAGCATCGCTTGGCGCATCGTGAAGCGGGCCGCCTAATGGCAATCAAGCTCCTCCACCCCGTCCCCGGCGCGCCTGTCACGGCACGGTTCGGCTGGCGTCCGGCGTTCACCGAGAACGGCGTATGGGTGCCCGCGATGCTCCACAACGGCACCGACCTTGCAGCGAAGGCAGGCACCCCGATTCGGGCGATGCACTCGGGCCGGGTCACGTTCGCCGGGTGGGACTACGCGGGCGGCGGCAACGCGATCAAGATCGGTTCCGCGCAGTACTCGACGATGTTCCTCCACATGCAGAGCCCGACGAAGCTCCGCCCCGGCGACCACGTGAGCGCAGGCCAGATCGTCGGGTACGTCGGCTCAACCGGAATGAGTACCGGCGCGCACCTTCACGCGATGCTCCAGATCGGCGGGCAGTGGGTAGACCCGCTCCCGTACATCACTGCCACACCAGCCCCAGCGCCCAAGCCCAAACCGAAACCAAAACCGACCCCCCAGGAGGATGAAGAAATGGAACCACAGTTCATCGCAGGTAAGAAGGAGGGCACCAACGGCAAGGTGTACCAGCTCACCGCAGCGGGCAAGCGCCGCCTTGTGCCGTCGCCTGAGTGGACGGCCCGCCGCGCCGTCGAGTCCGCGAGCGGCAACAAGATTCCCGTGGGCCTCGTGCCCGACGCCGAACTCGCGAAGATTCCGCAGGCATGACCGACCTCACCCCGCTGATCGTGGCGGCGGTCGCCGCCGCCGCCGCGCTCGGCGCTGCGCTCATTGCAGCGGTCGTGACGGCGTGGGTGTGGACGATGCGGCGGATGCTCCGTGCTGAGGCCCACAACGTGCAGTTGTGGCGCTACACCCGCACACTGATCGACCACATCTATCGCGGCCTCGGCTCACCCCCGCCCGAACCGCCCGAATCCATCCGACACATCTACGAATCAGGAGACCCCTCATGACCACACCCAAGCCCCTCAGACGCGACCGCAGCCGTCGCGGGAGTGTCTTTACGCTCAAGCGCCGTAGGTGGCTCTACGGCGTCGCGGCGGCGCTCGTGCCCGTCGCTACCGTGTACGGACTCACCACCGACGCGCAGGCCGCGGCGCTCCTCGCGCTTGCGGGCGCGCTCCTCGGTGTGACCGGGCTCGCGCTCGCGAACCCGACGGCGGACTAAATTGTAGAAACCCCTGTAGCCGGCGCGGTGCCGGCTACAGGGGTTTCTACAATGAGGGCGCTACTCGGTGCGCTTTCCGAGCCCCGCAACGATGCCCGCCGCTGCGAGCAATGGCGTGCAAGTGAGCAGCAGCACGGCTGCAAAGACCAGCCCGCCCGGGTCACCTGTGCCGAAGCAGAGCACGACGACAACTAGAGCGACGCCGAGGAGGGCGAGGCCACCCCAGAGCAGCCAGTTAAACGCGGACTGCGCAGCGGGTACGAGTCGCGTAGCGGGGGTTTGGGTTTGCTGTGTCATGGCTTGATCCTATCTATGCGGCGAACCCGCGCACAGTGCGTTCGGGAATGGGAATGGAAGGTAAGAGTGTGATTGCATCCCGCTTGCGTGCCTCGGATACGCGCGTATATATCTGCGTAGATGAAATGTCCTCGTGGAGCATGAGTTCCTGAATCGTCCGGATGTCTACGCCCTGATCGACAAGGCCGGTCGCGAAGCCATGGCGCAGCGAGTGCGGCGTGAGTAGCGGGTCGATGATCCCTGCACGCTTTTTCGCTCGCGTAATGAGGTTGGTCACCGATGCTCCACTAATCGGCGCATCACTGCCGTCACGCGCCGGGAACCACCACGAGTCAGGCGGCATATATCTGGCGAGGTCGGACACGACGGGGTGCAGCGGCACGCGGCGTGCTTTGCTGCCCTTCGCTACGGTGCGTACTGTACCCGTCAGAGGGTCTAGATCGTCACCACGAACCCGAGCGATTTGCGAGACGCGGAAGCCTTGGAAATACCCCACCAAGATCATCGCGCGCGTGCGCCTGTAAGCGCCGCTCATAAGCATGGCCTGTACCTGTTCGATAGTGAACGGACGCGGGTCTGGACGGGGCACGTGGATTGTCGGCAGGCGCTCGGCGGGGTTGTCGTCGCGGTAGCCTTCCTCGTGCGCGAAGTCGAAGAACGCGCGCAGAGCGTTGCGCTCGGTGCGGGCGGTGCCGGGCGTGACGTAGGGTCGCCCGAGGTGCCGCCGCAGGTCGCGCAGCTCGGCTTCGAGCAGGCTCACCCCTTGCGTCGTGACAAAGGTGCGCAGCAAGCTGGCACGGTTGCGCACAGTGTTCGGCGACAGTCGCGCAGCTAGTTGGTACTCGGCGAAATCTTCAATAACATCTTGATCCATGCCCTGAGAGTGCCAACGCTGAATGGCGCGTTCCTGCGCCCCCAGAGCGGCGTTCATCGCGCTGATTCCTCACCGAAGTATTCACGCTGAGCTTCAGCGAGAGCATCGCTCGCCAAGCGGTACTGCGCTGCGAATATCTCCACTGTTCCCGTATCCTGACCAGTGACGACCGCATCCGCAACCAACCTCGCCCACATATCGCGTTCGCGCTCGGCGCGGTGATACTCCTCATGGCTCATGCCGCAGCCCCCCACGGCCCCTGAATGACCTCGGCCAAGTGCCCGTGTTCCACCGTGGATGTCGTCGGTTCGATCCCGGCCGGGCCCACCATGAGGTCGTTGTTCAAACCTGCGACATTATCGGTTTGAGACCTCGACTCAGCGGCTCGTCCCTCGTGGCGGGCCGCTGTTGTCTGCACAGCCGGGTCGAAGAACGCGTTGAACGGTTCGCCTGGCTCACCGATGACGGTGCCCTCTTCGCTGAGGTAGAGCTTGTCGAAGAAGGCTTGGTTGGCGATGCGCCGCAGCGAGTCATCGATGCTCATGTATAGCTTGTAGCAGTCCTTGGCCAGTGCGAGGCAGTCATCAAGGTGGGCACTTGCGAGTTCGTACTCAACGTCACCGGCCTCAATCTGCGCTTCCAGGAATGCGAGTCGTTTGCCGATGCGATCCTGCTCCGACTTGAGGAGATCCAGCGGTACCGCCCCCGCATAATGAGCTTGCAGAAGTTTGGATCGCTCGGCCTGAAGATCGTCACGTTCGAGGACGTGTGCGTTGCGTTCTTGTTTGACGGTGGCGTGGAGCTGGGAGAACTGCGCCGTGATGAAGCTGCGCAGCGCCGCAATAGTGTGTTCAGGGATTTGGATGCGCCGGTAGTACTCCTCAACTGCGGCTTCAACATCAGGCACATAGAGTGCTTTTCGTTCACAGTTGGTGCGTTTCGCGTGCCGACCGGCACAGATGAAGTACGGGTAGATGACGCCCCGGCGGCTCTTGGCATTGGTCACCATGAGTCGGGAGCCACACTCACCACAGAACACGGTGCCTTTGAGGTAGTGATCGTGGGCTTGAGTTTTCTCACCTGATACTCGTTTCGCGCCAAGCACGGCTTGAACTCGGTACCAGACCTCTGGGCTGACCAGTGGTTCATGGATGCCGTCATAGGTGGCACCACGAAAAGACACGTTGCCCTTGTAATACGGGTTGGACAGCATCTTCTGCACCGTTGAAAGAGCAGGTGGCCGTGCTGGTCGTTTCGGCGTGGGTGGTGTGGTGAGCCCCCGGTCGATGAGGGTTTCGCGCAGCGTTGCCGTGGAGTAGGTGCCCGTCGCGTACGCCTCGAATGCCCATTTCACAATGTGGGAACGTGCGGGGTCTGGCTCAACGATACGGAGTTCGCGACCGAGTTCATCGCGAGTGGTCACGTTGAGGTAACCGACGGGAGCTTTTCCGTTGGTACCGCCTGTTATCGCTTTCTGGTTCATGCCTTTGGAGACCTCGTTGGCGAGGTTCCGGGAGTAGAACTCAGCGATGGTTGACATGATGCCGTGGAGCAGCATTCCCGATGGCGTTTCGTCAATGTTCTCGGTTGCCGAGACCAGCATGACACCGGCGTCTTTGAGCGCGACGTGGATCGCAACATCATCGGCACGGTTACGAGCCAGACGGTCAACTTTGTGCACGATGCAGTACGCCACGTGATTGGATTTGACGTACTCGATCATCCGCATCAACTCGGGACGGTCTGCCTTCCGGGCTGATTCACCGGCGTCGACGAACTCTTCTACCACGATCGCACCAAGGTCGCGGGCCTTGCGCAGATTTGCTTCGCGTTGCGCGGGAATGGAGAAGCCTTCGTCTCGACCTCCACGTTCGGCTTGCTCTTTCGTCGAGACTCGCAAGTATGAGACCGCGATGGCGGTCGTTTCACCGAAGTGTTTGTGGTCGTTGGCGGCAGATTGCTGTGTGGTGCTCACGGGTCGTGTTTCCTCTCCCCATTAGTTGGGGCCAACACGAGCAGTCATGCCGCTCGTGCGGTGCGACTCGTAAACGGAAACATGACCCGGATGACTCTCAACGGAGCCAGTCGGGTAAGCCACGATGGGCCAAACAGGACTGCGCACCACGACCAAGCCGAAGGCTTGACCGCTAGCTTCTTATATCTTTGATTCTATCTCACCGGGCTGACAGCTCCCAGGCTCGACACCCGAAGGGCCAGGTCCGGTGCGGGTCTGCTCGGTGCGGGCAAGCGCCATACCGATGAATACTTGCGCAAGCCGATGAAGATCTGGGGTTTCCCGGAATTCAGCATGCACCTCGTAATCGCGCATCCTTGCTGGAAGCTGCGGAACGTGAGAAGTCATGACGCTTCACCAGTTTCGGAATCGAGCGTGCTGTAGAACGCATCTTCCTGTGTGCGTCTTTTGTTTACTTCCGCCAGCACAAATTCCACGAACTCTTCAACGCGATCTTCAATGACGACATCCTCAACCGGCGGGGCCTGTTCCTCACCTGGCCAAGTGGTTTGTCGGGTAGGACGGTCACGATCCAATCGCGTACCCGATGCACTCACCCAGTCTCGGAGCCGCTGCCTGGCATCGACAAAGTCCCTATGCCAGCCAAAGGGTGCCGAACCGTTCTGCTCAGGGTCGTAGGCACAAAGCCAATGGAGATGCAGCGCTGATAGTTCCCACACCAGTTCAGGATGATGGTGCCAGAACGGCGGAACCACGGAAGCTGGAAGACCATACGTCACCCGCAACCAGTCCACCCATCGGTTGAGTTCAAGCCATTCTGCTTCCAGATCGTCAGCGCTCAGGAGGTTCCAGTTGACCGGATGTGGTGGCTCCGAGGGTGCGTCAAAGTTGTCTTCACCGAGATTGTCAACGCCGATTTCGTCAGGTCCAATTTCGTAGTCGCTCATGGTGATCGCCTCAGATGCCGAGACCGGCTGAGGACGCTCCGAAGCGTGGGTGACTGGGAGGTTCGAATGCGGATGCGTCACGGGAAGCCGCTTCTAGTCCGGCTGCCTTGCCTCGCGGTGTGCGATCGACCTCGTATCGGGTGCGGGCCATGTCGTGCCCGACTCTTCGAGCCGTGAATTCTTCACCCTCGACGGTCTGCCCGTCACGTTCGTAGGTGTATTCGCGAACGAAACCTTCTGCGATGAACCGGTCACCCTTCGCGAGGCGAGCGTGCCCCTGTTCAGCAGCAGCCTTGAACGCTACAAGATTGTGAAACGTCGGCTCCAGCTCGGTGAACGATCCATCTTGTTCTTTCTGGTAGTGTTCCTTGCCTACTTTGAGGAATAGCCGGGCATCGCCATTTTCGGTGTAGGTCAGTTGCGGTTGCGAAGCAACAAAGCCTGAGAACGACTGCTGCGTGTGAATAGCCATCGGTCCTGTCCTCCTGACAGTTCAGCGGCGGCTTTCATGGTTCGAACACCGCCTCGTGTCAGACAGGTGCACACCTGTTCCCGGCGGCTTGCCGAGTTACGGGTGTTGTTGCAGAAGGGCTTCGATCTCGATCCGGTCAGCGCGCAGTGTTTTCGCGTCGTCACGTGTGACCCAGGATCTAAGGTTGGTAACAATGGGTGGTGCGCTGCGAAGCATGGTGATCCCGGTGCCAAACGGCAAGGTGCGGAGCCGGTCCGGTGGCAGGATCGGCACCCGGCGGATGGAACGCTGGTTCGAGCGAGTACCGTGATCACCGATGGTGGTCGAATCGGTGAATTCGTCGCGTTCACCGATGAGGGTGGACAGGTCTTGGAGGTCACGACTGTTGGAGGCCCCACCGAGGATGATCTTCACGATGGCGGCATCCCAAATCGCGTTCGCGGCGTTCTCACCCCACTTATCCCGCGCCTGCGCCAACGACTGGAGCACCGGCATGGTCGTGATTCCGGTGCCTCCGCCCTCAGCCATCAACGTCGGCAGAGACGGGAGCGGTGCCAGGTTCCCGATCTCATCCAACGCCAGCAACACTGGTGGGTCAATGCGAGCACCGGCAGAACGAGCCGCCAGGCGGCGGGCGGTTTCAACAAGGTCTTCCACGAGCGCTGCCACCAATGCACTGGACGCTCCCGCTCCGGCACCGGTCGCCAACAGGTAGAGGGTTCCCGATTGGGTGAGGAACGCTTCGGGGTCGAAGTGCTCACCGGTCCGTGGTGACACGGCATCGAGCACGCGAGGGTCAGCAAGCGCGGCAAGAGCGAGAGATACGCCTTGCCAGATGGAGTCCCGGGTGCGCGGGTCGGCGTCGATCATCGCTTCGAGCGATTCTGCCCATCCGGCAGCGGCCTGGGTGGAGCCGGTGAGGATCGCAACTGCTTCGGCGGCGGCGGTCGGGTCGAGGGTCCAGCGGAACAACTCGGCCGGTGACCGGTTGTCGAGTGCTGCGGCGTGCAGGAGGGCTTGGAGTGCGGTGCGGGTTTTGCCTTCCCAGAACCCGCCGCCTTCGACGCCGCCAGACGAGAGTCCGGTGCCGGAGGCGAGTCCGGCGGCGCGGATCATCGCCGTCAACGGGTCCTCACACCCGCGCACCGGTGACCAGCGCAGGCCTGCGGGGAGGCCTTCGGCAAGTCGTTGCGGATCGAAAACCGCGACCGGGCCAATGTGTTTGCGAGCTTTCAGAGTGGCGGTGAGGTTATCTGGCCTGGTCGAGGTCGTCACGACCGCCCCAGGCGCGTCCAAGATCGCGTTGATCACCACGTGCAGGCCCTTGCCTGAGCGGGGTGGCCCGACAAGCAGGATCGAGTCTTCAACGCTCGCCCAGACCCGTTTGCCTCGTGACTGCCCGAGCAGGTAACCGACATCGGATGGCTTCGGGGCATCAAGTGAGGGACGGAGCGTTGCGGCTCGTTTGATCAGTGCCTTGTCGGATGCGACCCGGGCAACTTCAGCACTGGTGGCGGTGCCTTCCAGTCTGCGTGGGTCAGTGTGTGCGTGGCGTGAGTGGTCGCGGAGTTTCGCCCATATCCACCACGCGCTCACTGCGACGATGGTCAGTATCAGGGCCGTGGTGACCCAATATGCCACGGGATGCAACCCATCGGCATCGAGCGATGTGGACGGGTCTGCGGGGTTGAGGAGCACCATGAGTCCGGCGGTGATTCCGGCTTCCGGTTGCGAGGCGTGCGTGAGGAACGCGGCGACTGAGCCTGCTGCCCGAAGAACAGCTGCGAGAGCGGCAGCACTGATGAGAAGGCCGATGCCGAGATTCGCGATCCCGTCACTCATCGTCGTCGATCCTGGCCGGTTCATCGTCGGCTCACGATCTCGTACGTGCCGGAGACTCGTCCCAAAAGCACTACTTCACCGGTGGGTGACGCATTGAGTTGGGTGGCTTCGAGCAATGCGCGAGCGATGCCGGTGTGGGCGGCGTCGGTGTGGGTGATGATGATCGCAACGGCGACATCCTCGCCGGGCACGAATCCATCAGCTGTGACTTCGACCAATTCGGGAGGTGCCGCCGGTTTCGGGGCTTGCGGCACCGGGTCAAACTGGGTGGGGTGTTGCTTTGCGGGGGTGATGATGTCGGTGAACACGCTGCCGTCGGTTTCGCGAACCTCGACGCGTACTGGCGTGCGTCGGTGGTCACTAATCCGGTCAATCAGAGTGCCGAAAGTCGTGCGTCGCCACGGCGGAGCGTACGGCTCCGGAGCGAAGGATTCCCCGTCGATCGTGACGGTCAGTGTCCCGTCGGAGTTGACGGTGACGATGACGTGAGGAAGCAGAACCATGGCCGGAGACTCGGCCGCCGCCCTTTGAGCGGAGGCTCGTTTGATGCGGTCGCGTTTCGAGGCGTTCATTTGGTACCGCCGGTCATACGGGTGGTGGTGTCGAACGCGGTCAGCTCATCTGGGTGCAACTGGTGTTGGATGACGAAGGAACGGTCCTTGATCCTCCAGAGCCCCTGCCCGGTACCAAGCCCAGGGAGAAGCTTTTGTTCGGTACCCGTGAGTCCCAAGGTGCGGGCTGTGACACCGAGCTGGTCGGATTCTTGACGATAAATGATCCGCGTCTCCGCGTTCGCCAGCAAAGAACTGGCGAGGGCACGCATCGCGGAACCTGAATCGCCGACGTTGTCAAGGTCGGTGAGTTTGTGGAAGATCAGCATGTTCGCGATTCCGTAATGACGGGCCATCCGCCATTGCGCATCCATCCGCTTCAATAACGCAGGGTGGGACATGAGCCGCCAGGCTTCGTCGTAGATAACCCACCGCTGCCCACCATTGGGGTCCATGAGCGCTGATTCCATCCATGCGCTGGAGCAGGTCATCAGCACCGACACCAGGGTGCTGTTCTCCGCTACCCGCGACAAATCGAGACTGATCATCGGCAGCGACGGGTCGAACGTCACCGTGGATGGGCCATCGAAGAGACCTTGGAGATCACCGGCGACCAGCCGTCGCAGCGCGTGGCCGACCAGTCGCCCATCTTCGGCCAACCGGCCATCCTCATCATCCACCGGATCAGGGGTCAGAATGCGGTCGACCACCATGGGCAAGATCGGAACATCATTCGAGCTAACGACAGCAGTAAGTGCAACATCAATGGCGGTGTGCTCCAACGGCGAAAGCGAACGTTCCAGCACGGTCGCCGCCAACGCACCAATGAGATCCCTCCGACGCGACGCCACCTGGGTCGTCCACTCAAAGTCCGTGAGACCGGAGGGGCGGTGCCCTTCATCGAGCGGGTTCAACCGGTTGCGCAGCCCGTGACCGAGGACGATGGCTTTCCCTCCAACCATTTCCGCGACCGCAGTGTGTTCACCCTTCGGGTCACCGGGCACATAGACGCGCCGCCCGAACGGTATCGAGCGGGTATACAAGCTTTTCGCGAGCGATGACTTGCCGGAACCGACGATGCCTGCCAGCACCACGTTGGGGGCGGTGATGAGGCCCTGTTTGTAGAGCACCCACGGGTCATACACGAATGAGCCACCGGAGTAGAGATCCTGACCCACGAACACGCCCTGCGATCCGAGCCCGCCCTCAGCCAGAAAGGGGTAGGCCCCGGCCAATGCGGCGGAGGTATCTTGATGGCGGGGCAGCCGGAAACGGCCCGGGGTTCGCAGCGCCGCAGAGCCTGGTTCGCCTGCACTGGGCAGGTAGTGGGTGTTGCGGCGTTCTTCACGCTCGGCATCCGCCCGTGTTTTCGCTTCTGTGAGGCGTGTCTGGCGTTCCTCGGTATGGATCGCGGTGGCCGCCTGTCTGCGGGCCTTACGGTGCTTGCGGCGTTCACCTTCGGGGCCAACGAGCACGGAGGTATGGAGACGTTCCTCGTTCCGGTTCACAGTCCCAGCCCCCGGTTCCGAATCACTGCCGCCACCACGGTGGAGCGGAACGGATTGGCGAATGCATCCGCACGGGCGGTGATATGAGCGTCACGACCGACCGCTTCTGCCTCCGATACCGCGGATGCTGGTTCAGGTTCGGGGGTGAAGGATCTGAGGAGGCTGACGTGTCCGAAATCTCGGTTGTACGTCAGCACGTACTCGCCGCGTTCGGCGGTGCTATCGAGGGCCCCGGTTGGTGGGGTGTCGTAGACGTACCCGTTGACGAGTGCCGCTTGCATGGTTTCCTCGCCGTAGTCCCAACCGGCGAGGTGATCGATCGCAGCATCAGTGCCGTCGGCCCCGATCAGATCGAGCACGCGGCCTGCTTCCTCACCTTGGAGAAACACCACGGACACATATCGATGCGCCGGTTCAGGGGTACTGGCGGGGTGCCACGCGATCTTCCCGGAGGCTTGGGAGGCGGCGTCGAGGTGAGTATCGACGGCATCGAGCAACGTGGCGGCCTGATGCAACGCATCGGCGGCGGCTAGCGCTGCCTGTGCTCCTGCCTCGTGGCTTCCGGCGTCGTTGAAGGCACGGTTCTGATGGGTGAGATGCGTTCGGGAGAGCTGGTCCAGGACCTGCCGGAGCGAACGCGCACCACCGAGGAGGTCACCGATCACCGCGTAGGTGGCGGCGGGGTCATCGAAGGAACGGGTGGCGTGCGCGAGACCACGCAATGCCTGGGACGCCTCATCAGCGTCGTGGATCGGATCCTGAAACGTGGGCATGGTGCGTGCCTTTCTGCGTGACGAAGTGATGGGTCGTCAAACAGGTGTGCCCCCTCAACCCAGAAGGCGGAGGGGGCACAGCACGTGCTGTTCGGGTCAGACCGTTCGTGCCAGCGGTAGGGCGGCGACGGTGAACGCGGCGGCTTGCTGACCGACGAGTCGGCGGGTCTCACACGATGCTTGGATCGCGGCCTGTTCGACCGCGGAGACGGCGGCTTCGAGTTCGTCGGTGCTGGGGGCGGAAATGTTGATGAGGCCGGTGTAGCGCAGGATGCCGTGCCCAGCGGTCAGGTCGGCCTCCTGTTGCAGTACGTCGTGGTATTCCGCGGTTTGCCCGGCGTCTTCGATCTGCCCGATCTTCTGTCGTTGGGCGGCGTCGCTGATGTATTCGGTCTTTTTCTTGCGGATATCGCGGGCGGCCTGGTCGGAACGGATCGGGGTGCAGATCAGCGAGAACGACCGGTGAATCCCCGTCGACAGCAACACCGGGGCCAAGAATCCCGGATACACCAAAGAGCGTGGCCATTCGCTGATCCACAACACGGCGTGGTGCGCGGAGTCCGAGCGCAGCTGGTCCCAGGTTTCGGTGACGGCAACCGGTCCCGCCGTGGCGAGGTCACGTCCCAGGTCGCCGTGCCGTTCCAGGGTGGCGGCGATCGCCGGATCATAGGCACTACGGAGGATGACGGCGACTTCACCCGGGGTGAGCCAGGCGCGGGCGGTGAGGTCGGCAGCACGCAGCGCGGCGAGGAGCGTGGTCATCTCTTGCCGGAGCACCGCTGCGGCACCGCGAAGCCCACCGCCAGCGGTTCTGATCTGCCTGGCTGCGGTTTTCATATCCAAAGCGAGAGACAAAGTGGTGGCGTGGCGTTCCCCAGCGGGGCCAGCTCGTTCGATCAGTTCTTGATAGGTGGTGGCGGCCCAGGACCCGTCGGCATCCCCGTGGGCGTCCCACCATTCGGCTAGGCCGGTTCCGGAGTCGGGTAGCGTGCGTTCCAGGACTTGGAGGCGGGCGATCCTGCCGGATCGACAGGTGGTGGCAAGGACTCTGCCCCAGGCGGTGACGCGGCGTTCCTGCTCGCCTGGGTCAAGGAGCACGAACGCGGGATGTGACAGGCCGATCACCGCCGTGAGGGTGTGCTGGTGCGGGTCGTGGATCATCGCGGCCTCAGTTTCAGGGTCCACATATTCCCGAAGCGCTGCCGCATCCCCGGGAAGGGCAAGGGTCCCGGCTGGGCGGGGTTTGACCACCCGGCGGCGATAGATGAGGTGCCCGCCGGTCACGCGCCAGGCCCACCGGAAAGTGACCGGGACCCATTCGATGAGTTTCCGGCCGCCTGCGGGCACCCACGTCAACACCGCACACGCCAGCCAGATGGGGGCGGTATAAGCGAGGAGGATGCCGCCACCGGCATAGAGCGCCCCGACCACAGATAGCACCGCGACCGCGAGGGTGATGAGCTGCGGCAAGGAGAGCCCGAGCAGGATACCGCGGCGGGTGAGGCGGGAGAACTTCACCGGCGATAACTCGTACTCGGTCCGTGTCGAATCTCGGTCATGTTTACGAGCCATGATCACTCACTCTTTCGGCTTCGGCGTCGATGGTGGCGGTGGGGTCGCAGGTTTTGGCGGTGCATTGGGGGTCGGGGGTCCGCTGCGTGATGGCGGCGTGGGCGCTGCTGGGGTGTTCGGTGTCGGCGAGGGTGTGGGCGTGTCTTGCGCAGCTCCCGCGTGTGCTTCGGCCTGACCGCCGATGGCAGACCCTGCCTTGGGACCGGCGGTTGCGGCTCCCTTGACGACCTGCGCGGCAACGACCGCTGCGGCAGCAGGACCAGCAGCTGCCGCACCTCCGGCACTCGCACCAGCACCGGCACCTGCGCCGGTGCTTCCGGCAGTGCCTGCTGTGGCACCACCAGCGGTGCCACTACTTGCTTGTCCGGCTGTGGCTCCTGTGCCCGCTGTTGAACCGGTGGCCTTCGGCGGTGCGGCCCCGCCACTGCCTGCGCCCTTGCTGCCGGAGGCGTCATCAAGGATCTTCTTGGGTCCCTCACCGGCCGGTTTCGCAGGTGTGGGGACGGGGCGGTTCATCGCCGACTTCGCTTCTTGTTCACTCGACATCGCGTGGTACATGTCGAAGCCGACGAAGGAGATGAATTTGTACGCCATATAGGGCGCGAACGCGGCGATGAACATCAGCACAATCCCCGCAATGGGGTCACTGATGGAGGCCAGATCCGCTTCAATCGGTGCAGACACTTGGGTGATCGCGACAAGGAAGATCACCACCAGCACAAGCTTGGAGACGATCAACGCGATCACGAACGCCGCCCATTTGGAAAACCACCCCTTCGTCGCATCCCACGAAGACCCCGATAGAGCGATGGGTGCGAACACGATCGCCACGAGCAGCAGCGCTTTTCGTACGAGCAGGCTGAACCAGACGATCGCTGCCGCACTGATGGCAAGTCCTGCAAGGAAGATCGTGATGATCGCGCCCACGCCGGGGGCTGTGATGTTGATACCGACGAGACCCGCGGCCAGCAGGGCGATACGGTCGCCCATACCTTCCATCGTGTTCCCGGTGGCTTGCACAATGCCGACGCTCAATTGGTCGGTGATTTCCAACAACAGGCCAGTGATACCGATCGCCACAAACGAGCCAAGGACGGCTTTAGCGAGCCCGAGCGCGGCACGGGTGAGGGCGGTGGGGTCTCGGCGGATGAGGCCGGTGATCAGTTGTAGGCAGAAGAAGATCAGCATGATGAACACCGCCACCCCGAACAGTACGTTGTACACCCCGATATAGCCCGGGTCGGATACATCCACGAGCGTGGTGGTGTCGAACACGGACCAGGCGGCTTCGAACAACCAACCGGCCGCGGCACCCATGGCTTGGGCGAGCCAGTCGAACGGGGCTGACACCAGTGTGGCTGCCGCTTCACCGGCGACGTCGCAGACCGTTGAGATGATGGGGACATCGCATACACCCACCGCACATCACTCCCTACAGAATTTGATTCGAGACGGGTGGGTTTAGACGGACTGACCGACGGTCCAGAAGAAGTTGATCAACGTCACCGAGGCACCGCAGATGATCGCCGCACCGCAGGAGACGAGGACGCCGACTTTCCCGCGCCCGGCCAGGTGCGGGTTGGAGGAGTTCGCGCCGAAACCCCACACGATCGCCGACACAATCAGCGCCAACACGCTGAGGATGAGGCCGACGGTCATGACCGCACCGACGATGGTGCGCAGCTGGTTGATCCCGGGAAGCCCGGAACTGTTGGGGTCGATGTCGATCTGCATCGGAAGCAACGTTGACAGGACGGGTGCGGTTTCGGTGAGGAAAGTCAGAGTGTTCACGACGGTGGCTCCTTCAGTTCGTGGAAGCACAGCGCTTCTCCCAGAACAGGTGCGCACCCATCACCGGGTGAGCCGTCCGCCAATGTCATAGGTCCGGGCTAGCGTGGGGAAGGAACGGCAGTCCGAGATTGGAGCCGATGACGATGTGAGAGCGAAAGGACGAACAGCTGTCTGAATACGGTGCCGATTATCTGCGTCGACTACGTGATGCAGTCGAAAAATTTGAGTCAGCATTTGACGCATGGATGGTGACACAGACTGAGTCCAGTCATTTGGAGTCCAGAGGCCTCATGCCGACCGTGTGGTCAAAGGACGGCCAAGATGAGGGCAACGTGCGTCGCCTTGAATTGGATGTTGCTGAGACTGCGGGGCTGGCGGCACGTGCCGTCGCTGTTACGGGTGCCTACATTGGAGTGCAGGGGCTTGGGCTGATTGATCCGATCTCGAACTGGTCGTTCATGTCCTCCCCGAAAGCACCGATTGCTCCGCGTGATGTGCGCATGACGGCATCGAACGTCAAAGGTCGTCTGGATTCGATGATTATTGATGCTGAAGCTCGCGACGACACGTCGCTGCCTAGTTTCTCCCCGGCTCAGCTCCACACCGTGGTGTGGACGGCTGCTGCCGCGCACTGGACAACGCACCAGTACCGGGTAGCCGTGCGAGAAGCATCCGAAGCGCTCACGGTCCATTGGAAAACAAAGCTTGAGCGTAATGATGTCGATGACACGGTTTTCTGGCAGCAAACTCTCTCCCCAGGAGCAGCGACGGCAGGCAAGCCGAAATTGGCTTGGCCCGGCGATAGTGCGGACAAGACGACAAAGAGCATGCGTGGCGGTCTGGAACCTCTCGCAAAGGCCTTGAACGGATTGGCTACTGGCTTGAACCTGACCGTTCGGAACGTCACCACACATACGCGCGATGAACTGTCCGAACAGGAAGCAATGGAACGGCTTTCTGCGTATAGCTATCTTGCTCGGCTTCTCGATCAATGTGAGGTCAGCCGGGGCGACGACGCAGACTCGTCCTAAAGAGTCGATCCGAGGCTCAAGAGCCAGTTCATCCAGGCGACGCCTCCACCGGCGAGGACGGCGGCTCCGAGTGCGGTCCAAGCCCCGGCGCGGGCTTTGGTAGCGGTTTGGTGGTGACCGTTGGCGGTGGCAATCGCCCAGGTGACCCCGCAGACGATCAGCATGAGCACGGCGATGATGAGCACGAACGTCAACAGGGCGCCGATCACGGCGCGCAGGTCATGAGTGCCGCCGACGCCACCGAAATCGGGAAAGACATCCATTTGGGTTCAGGCTCCTTGTTTGACGGTGATGTGGAGGTGGTCGAAGTGCCCGCCGGTGACATCAGTGGGGTTGTGCATGCCGCCACCGTTATAGGGTCGCCACCCTTGGGGGTCGTGGGTGAGGGACCAGATTTGTCCCTGCCAGATCAGGTACTCCACGCCGAGGGCTTCGGCATGGGTTTTGAGCCAGTTGGTGACCGCCCACCCGTTCTCGAGCGAGGTCCCGGTGGCGGCTTGGCCGATGCTGTTTCCGAACGTCACATCACATGCACGACCGAGCGGATGTTCGGATGTGGTGCCAGGCCGTGGCGAGTAGCAACCCCACCCAGTGTCGGGGAACGCGGCTCGGGTTTGGGTCATAACGTGGGACATCCGCACTGTGATCTGCCCGCTGCTGGTGGGGTCGTCCACCATCGCATCAGGTTCACCCGTTAAGCCGCCAGGTGCGGGGGCGTCTCCACCGGCGGCGCAGCCGGGACCGGGAGTGGTGGTGCCGTCGGCTTCGGTTGCGCCGTGCTCGGCAAGCCAGGCGTCGGCATCGATCGTGTCGCCGCCGGTGCTGCCGGGGCGGACCTCCAAATGCAGGTGCGCTCCGGTGGAGCGGCCAGAGGAACCCACATCACCGATATGGGTTCCTGCGGTCACGGTCTGGCCGGGGGTGACGTGGATGCCGTGTGCCCACATGTGCGCATACGCCGTGCGGAGCGCTTGGCCACGTACGGTGTGTTCGATGACGATCAGCCCGCCATATCCGCCGGAGAACTCGGCGACGAGCACGTGACCGTCGGCTACTGCGTAGATCGGGGTGCCATCGGAGGCCCCGTAGTCGGAACCGGAGTGAAAGGAGCGTTCCCCGGTGAACGGGTCTGATCGCCACCCCCATTCGCTGGTTTTCGTCCACGTCCCAGCGGGGAGCGGGAACACGATACGGGAGGTCTCCGGCACCGACCCCGTCTCACCACCGCTGCCGCGCGCGGGGCGGGTGAGTGCGGTGAGGATCGCTTCGGCGACCGGTTGATAGTTCTGGTATCGATCGGGGTAGGCGCTCACTTCGACGGCTTGGGCGGCTTCGCCCATGTCCATCTGTTGCCAGCCGGGAATGTCGAGCAGCCCACGCGGGCTCGGATAGTTCGGCCCTGCTGGTCCGCCGTAGAACGCACGCGCTTGATAGGTGGTGTCCATGAGGTCTGCGACCGTCCCCCACCCGGCCTGTGGGCGCATCTGAAACAAGCCGAGAGAATCGTGGTCGGAGCCGTTGCCATCGTTCGGATAGTCCCCGGACTCTGGGTAGGTGCCGGTGTTCGCGAGTTGGCGGAGCGTCGATTCGGTGAGCGCTGCCATGAGCGCGATTGTCACCCCACGGGTGTCGATGCCGTCGGTCTGCCCGCCGATGGTGATGATCGTGGCCGCATGCGTGAGTTGCGTGCGGTTCAGTGTGAATCTTTCCCCGTTCTTCGTCGTCACCGCAAGTGAGTCCGGAATCGGTCCCACCGACAAGGACATGCCAGGAAGGCATGAGGCTTGCGCGGCGGGATTCATAACCAGCCCGATACCCAGGAGCATGGCGGCGGGTCCGAAACACACGGCCGCGATGACGAGAGTGATAAGAATTTTACGCACGGCAGTTCACCCGCCTTCAGTCCAGGGGTGCGTCGACGCGGGACAGCCGCAGCAGACGGCAATGGTCAAAGGTGGGCTGGCAGGTGATGAACATCGTGAACGCCACCGGCCGGTCGGTCTCGACCGGGTTCTCACCCCAATGCCCAGCACGATGCCGAATACCGGTCACGGTAAAAGCAGTCGTGCCGGGCAGCAGCTGCCCCGGTGCAGCCTGGGCTTCGGCGTCCGCCCACGCCTCGGGCACAAAAAGTTCGTCGATCGTGAGCCACTGGGATGTTTGGTGGGTGCGCAGCTGCGTCCATTGTTCGGGCGAGGGAAGGTATGCACGTATGTCGGCGGCAAGACCCGCAGTTTCAATCCCTGAGGGGTCACCGACATCGACAATGATCTGCGCGTATTCCGAGGACTGGTAGCCGCTGGTTGTATCCCACGTGAACAGCGCCGTTGCGACATCGCTGGCGAACAGTTCGGGACGAGTGGTCTCGCGAATCGGGTGCGGTACCGCCTGCGTAGCTGGTGTCCGCGGAGTGGGTGTGGCGGTGGCCGTCTGGTTGGTGTCATCGGTGCCGGGGTCTGGGGTGTAGGGGCCGCGGATCAGTCCGTAGACACCGATCCCGACAAGCACCAACAGGGCGAGGGTGCCTGCGATGGCGGCGATGAGGATGCGGCGATGCTTCGACGTAGCAGAAGAGTTCATACCCTTAAGGTGCACATCGACGTGCACCTGGGGCCCAGCTGCGTTAAGCGGTCGCCTTCGCCGGTGCGTCTTGTGCCGTATTCGCTGTGGCGCGATGCTCGGCAACTTGGCGGGCGAAATCGTTCGTTCCGGTGATCGTTTCTTGGAACGCGGCGTGTTCATCATCGGTGAGCGCATGCGCGATGTCGGCGGGGTCGTAGTGCAGCCACCAGTTTGCCATTTCGGACCACAGGACTCGGAATGCGCGTACTGGGAACTGAGGCACCGGCTGATCGTCCTGCTCGGGTGCGGGGCGAAGTGGTCGCGGCTTCTTCGTCTTCGCTTGTTCTTTTACTCGGCGCAGGGCTTCGGTGGCGAGTCGTTCCAACTCGGCAGTTTTCATGTCGGCGGGGGTCTGCCGAATGTGGTCGGCTGCGACGCTCGCGTGATGCCGTGCGACCTCATCAGCGTCTGCGTCGTTCGCGATGCGCTCCAGCTCAGCTATAGACGTCTGGGCGTTGATGCGTTGGAATGCCGGGTAGACCGGGGACCCGGTCTCGATGGCGGCAAGTTCCTCACGTGCGCGTTGCCGCACTTCCTCGGTCTGCTCCGGGTCCTCCGCAAGGGTTTGGAGATGGGCGATGCGTTCGAGCGTCGTGTAAGAGGCGCGGCCGGTGACCATCCTCGCCGCCTGTGCGCGCGATGCTCCTGCCTCCCCGGTGTACGGTGATGCCAAATTGGCATCACCGCTCTCTCCGCCGTGTTTTCCACCTGGCCCGAACTGAGTCGCCGCCTGCCGTTGTGCGGCATCTTCGGCCATGATGTCTTTGAGTTCCCGATACAAGGTCGCTTGCTCGGTCGGGGTGAGGGGCTTGTGGAGGACGTTGTCGTCTTGTTCGGCAAGCAGTGCTCCGAGCCGGTCGGTGATCCCCGACCGGACCCACACATTCACCGTGCGCCAACCGAGCTGTGTGATCGCTGCCAGTCGCCTGGCTCCGCACACGAGCATCCCGTCCGGGGTGATGGTGATCGGTTGTAGGAGCCCGTCGCGCTCGATCGATGCGATCAGTAGGGCGAGATCACCGTACTCGGTGCGGTGTCGGACACCGACGGTGATGGATTCGACGGTGCGTTCCAGCTCGATGAAACCGCCTCGTTCACTCACGACCACCACCCCTGACCGGGATCGAAGCGGTGATCGTGAGCACGAGTTCGTCATCCCGCAGCAGCACCGGGACCGGTTCGCCGATCAGGAGCCGCAACAGCACCCCGCGACCCAGCGACGTGCCGACATACACCGGTTCGGGGTTTCCGAGCACGGTGCGCAGCAGCCCATGCCAAGACGAGGCGGGAAGATCGAGGAGGGCGCGGGCGTGTTTATCACGGCGCAGCGCCTCGAACGCGGTGGCACGGTTCCCGGCGCGGGCGAGGCGTTCACAAATGTATTCAACGCTCGCCTTGACGGTGCTTTCGGGCCAGCCGAGCACAGCGAACAGCGCGATCGTGTCGCTCACCGCTGAGACCGCCATCACGTGTTCATTCTCCGGTGACGCAGTATCAGCGCTGTCCTCGTCATCGTGATGGTGGAACGCGGGATGGTAATCGGTGAGCGGATTCTCCCGGTCGCTGAATCGTTCAGCGTCGTGGAACACCGAGTAGTGCGGGCGGCGAGCTTGGTGGGTGGAGCAGAGCATCCCGTTCGCGCGTGCCTCCGCGATGCAGGTGATCTGTACTGCGCGGGTGATCACGCCCCAGGGGTCATTGGCGCGCAGCACCGACGGGGTGCGCATCACATCGAACGCCGCCGACGCGGCCTCCCACGCATCCAAACCGTGCTTCCTCGCCAGCGGCGCATACTTGGTGGCCGTGTAGTCCATGAGCGCCGCGACATCACGGTCGGTGCGCCACGCCTCATGGCCCGCCTCGTGGATTCGCGTGAGAAGGGTGCGGAGCCCTTCTCCGGTAGTGAAATCTGTACGTGCAGCACGGTGTGTGGTCATGGTGGCGGCACCTCCTGATAGACAGGTGCACACCGGTTCCCACCGCCTGGGGGCCTGCGCGATCGTGATGCTCGTCATGACTCATCACCGGGCCATCCCCACACCCGACCGTGCTGGCCCCTGCATCACGTGCGAGCGGGAGTGACCAAATGCGGTGATCGGTGGGAGCCGGTGTGACCGGTTGGAGATCGCCGTCCGCGACGCTGCCACGGTCTGCACCGGGAGCTGTCTGATCCGGCGGTGCAGTTCCGCCTCGAAACTGATACCGCGCCCCGCCAGCTGTGCGGTCGAAGCAGACAGGGCGTCGGACATGCGCACCCAGGAGACGCTGCGCGGATCGAACCGGTCCACCCCTCTCGCCGTCGCCGAAACCTTTTTCAATGATGGATCGCCCCGATGCGCCAAAGCGGACACGTCCGTATCGGGCGGTGTCTCCACTGCGGTGGGTGCGTCGGCAGGGATACGCGGCTGGATAGTTGTGGGATGCGGGTTTTCGGTATTCATGGTGATGTCTCCTGTTCATTCGTGACGGAAAATGGTTGGGGCAGCCAGCGGCCCACCGTCGAGGGATGCACACCGAAATGCTTGGCGATGCGCTTGTTCGACCAGCCGTCCTCACGCAAGCCCGCAGCGACCTCCCGTCGGTCACGCTCACCCAGATCGGGGCGTAATTCCACCGCATCGCCGATGGGCGTTGCTTTTGTAGCGATGGGGAGTTCGGGAAGTATGCCCCCGCAGGCTTCGTCATCGTGGCCGTCCAGGTTCGCGCCGTCGAAGGCTTCTTCGGTCTGAGTAGTGGCCGAGATCTCGCCCGGAGGGATAGGCCGAGTGAGGATGACGGTGAGATGGGTGATGGCCAGTAGCACCAGCGGCGGCACTGCGGCGACGGAGGCGGCAAGCAGCCGGGGTACGTCGGCGTCGGCGGCGATCACCGCATGTATCGCGTTCGCGGTCACTGATACCAAGGCACCCGCCGTCAGCAGCATCCACGGATACCACGCGGATCGTTGCCCGGCCAATGCCACTACAGAGACCGTGGCGACCACGATGATTCCGTCTACGATCAAAGGCCACGCCCACGCCTGCCCTTCACTGATCCCGCTGCGCCTGGCGAGGTCCGCCAGTGCGGTGAACGACAGCCAGAACGCGCCGAGGGCGATCAGGATCGTCCCGGCCACAGCGGTAGTTACCGCGAGGCGTCCACCACGCCGCTGAAACATGGGTGTCGTCATGCGATCACCCGCCCCAAAGACTGCTGCGGCACAGAACCACGAAAAGGTGGCGGATCGCTGCCTGCTGGTTCGCGAGCAGCGGGATCGGTGGCACGGTAAGCAGAACGAATCGTCGTCGCGATCTCCCGCGCTCCCAGCCCGGCGTGCTCTGCCGCGGGACCAAGCACCGCGAGCGTGTCGGCCACCGGGGTGTGGTGTTCGGCGAGACGACACGCGGCCCAGAACAGGCCACGGTTCCGTTCCCCTTTACCGAGGGCGGCGACCCACCGGCCCAACCGCTGCACATCCCGGGAGCGCGTATGCGAAGTTCCCTTGCCGTGCGGGACCGGTGGTCGAGGATCGAGAAAGTTCCGCAACCGGCCCGCATCCACCGGCCCAGACTCGACAAGACCCGTGCTTCGTAGCTCGTACGGACGCAACTGACCATCGGACTGGAGCACTCGTGAGGGTGGCGCGAGGATGTATCCGCCGCTGCCACGAAAATCTATATGCGCGGTCGGGGCCTGCCACGACGCCTGCTCTCGCGACTCATCGGCCGGGAAATAGGCATGCAACCCGCCAGAGGGCGTGCGCACCAGCGCAGCCCAACCGTCTACGAGCCCTTCCCGGCGTGCCCCCTGGAACGCAGGGAACCCGGAACCGGTAGAGCCAACATCGACATCCACGACCTCGATCCCAGAGGCCGGGCCAGTGGGGATGGCGAGGTTCGCGGCAGGCCACCGCCGCCACCACGCCGACACTTGTTTCGGGTTGGTGCTTGCGTCATGGAAGCCGCGCCTCGTGAGTGGCCGTTTCTCACCGGGCATGCACGGAAACACCGGCACCCCCGACTCTGCCAGCATCCTCGCTGCATCTGCCAGACTCAGCTGTTGGGCACGAGCGAGGAAGTCGAACACGGGAGCCATGTCATAGCCCCCTCACCGGTTCACGCCTGCCTGCACCCGACTGCGACGGCTCGGGCAGCGGGCCAGGGACCTCCCGTTTGGGCTGTTCACGCCGGGTCACATCGCGCACTAAGCCGGGCGGGTCACCGGCACCGATCTGCACGGTATCGAGATGATCGAGAATCTCGGTCGCGGCCTTACGCACTCGTTCACCAGTGGCCTGTATAACTTCTACCGGGGAGGAGTCCTTCACTGTGCTCGCCCAGCCCGACACGTACGGGATCGTGTAACCGGTGGTGTCCATTCCGTGCGCGGCACCCACCGTCAGGGCAACCGATTCGGCCTCCACCTCACCAATACCGCGATGGCCGCTCGCATCGGGATTATTCGGCCCGTGAAGGATCACGTGCGCCAGCTCATGTGCGAGAGTTTTCACCTGCGCCGCAGGCGGCATATTCTCCCGCACGGCGACAGTGTTCGCGGTGTAATCGGTGAGTCCGTTCGCGCCGTGGATCATGCCTTCATGTGGCACCCGCAACACCGTGAAACCCCGCGCCTCAACCTGAGTCGCGAGCCCGTCCCACAGACCCTCGGGTGCTTCACCCTCCAACAGCACTGGTGTGGGGCGTTCGGGAATGGGGTCTCCGGAGGTTTGCGAGACATCCCATACGTAGGCGGGTTTTACCCCGACGATCTTTGAGCGGGCGACTTCGCCGGGACGGGGTTTCTCGCCCGGCTCCAAACGTTGCCATGACGCAGCATCGGCAGGGCTTGAAGAAGCGAACCGCGCCGTGACCGGGGCATAGATCATGTACCCGGATTGGCCCTTATCCACCTGACGGCCCAGGGTTTGCCACTGCCGGAACCCCGCCACATACGACGGCTCCGCCGCCTGCACACGGCCTGACTCGAACGCATCGAGATGTTGAGACCAGATCAATAACGTATTGTTAAAACTGCGTGACCTAAACCTGGCCGCAAAATTCATGGCACGCTGCCAATCAGCCCCAGACACCAACGTCTCGACCGCACCGGTCAAACGCTCCTGGAGCCCGTCGAGCTTGGCCTCACGCGCTGTTCGTACTTCCTCCCACTTCTTCGCCATCGTGTCCGCCTCTCCCAGAAACCTGTGTGGCCGCAGGCCAGGGTTTAGGCATGGCCTGCGACTACCAGGTGCGCCGGGATCACCTGAGCGACGAGACGGAAGTCAAAGTGCGGGACGACCGCCAGGAACAATCTCGAACCCGACAGTCCTTACCGTCCTACCAGCAAAAACCTGCACCGGGGCGCGGTGTCGGAGAAGTCGTCCCGAAGGACACCAGCGATGTTCCGTTCCCGGTCACTCTCCGGCCAGGTGCATCCGCCGGTAAGCACTCGGCGTCATGCCCACACACTCTTGGAATGCCTCATTGGCGCGGCTACGGCTGGCCCAACCCACGCTACGAGCAGCGACGTCGATCGTCATGTCAGTTTCTCGGAGCAGGTGCGCCATCTCCTCAACCCGAAGCATGGTCAAATATGCCAGCGGCGTCTTGCCATAGGTCTCAGTGAACACCCGTGAGAGCTGCTTCGGCGACAGATGCACCCGGGCCGACAAGACACCCAACGTCCAGTTCGCGGCGATGTCACTTGCCAGAGTCGCGCGGGTCTCGTGGGCTTCGTCCCTGACCGGTGCGAATCGTCGGCACCGCGGCAGGGTCGGACGGGAATGAGCCCGCTGTGTCGGGCTCTGGCGTACCGGGGAGACATTGATGAACGGGGTCACCACATCAGCGATTGCAAACCAGAGCGCCTGCATGCGATGGAAATTATGCTCGAACCCGCCGTCGATGCTGCGCGCGACCAACTCGTCCAACCACGGCATCAACATGCCAGTTCGGTCTTCACCGAGCCGGAGCACTTGAGACGGTTCACTGTAGACGGCTTCGGTGAACCGTTGCGCATCCAGGCGATCACGGAGCAGCCAAGCGTGCTGCCAGAACACCTGATCGATCACATAATCAGTGTCAAGGTAGATCGTTGTCGTGGTGATGTGACCTTCCGGTTCACTGCCGCAGAGCACGTTCGCGTTCAACACCACCACATCACCGACCGTGACAATCCGCTGCCCAAATTCACTAAACAGCAGCGCACTCCCGTCACGCACGATAATCACTTTCACACAGTCATACGCAACCGGACCGACTGGACGTTGAATCGTCCGTGTTCTCGCCATAACAGGATGAAAACCCCTCGCAGCTAAGCGCGAGATCACTATTGCACCCTAGCTCGTATATTCAGGCCTGGATTTAGTGACCTGCCCCGAGCTTCCCGCCGAGGCGTTCACGCATTGAACGGCTAGCGTCATTTAGGCCCTCCACCTCAACGTTCTTTCCATACCGTTCATACTTCGCGGTAATCGAGTCCAGTGCGGCGATCGTGGAGGCGTCCCAAAGGTGTGAGTTTCGCATGTCGATCACAATGTGATCGGGGTCTTCGATGTAGCTGAACTGGGTGTATAGATCGTTTGAGGATGCGAAGAACAGTTCGCCGCTGACTTCGTAGCGAGCGACTTGAACGCTATCCGATTCCTCGATGGTTCGTTTAACGGTGACCAGGTGTGCGACTCGTCGCGCAAACGCGATCATTGCGGCGATCACGCCGATGACCACGCCGATTGCGAGGTTATGCGTCCAGACCGTCAGAATGACGGTGACAAGCATCACAGCAGTTTCGCTCTTTGGCATCATCTTCAACGTGGAAAGCTTGATGCTGTGCCAGTCGAAGGTGGCGATTGAAACAAAGATCATTACCGCGACCAATGCGGCCATGGGGATCATCGCTACGATGTCGCCGAGTGAGACAGCGAGAATCAGAACGAATACGCCCGCAAGGAATGTCGAGATTCGGGTCCGAGCGCCAGACGCCTTGACGTTAATCATTGTTTGACCAACCATCGCGCAGCCACCCATTCCACCGAAGAAGCCGGTGATAATGTTTGCGGCCCCCTGGGCCCAAGACTCTCGGACCTTGTTCGATCTGGTGTCGGTGATGTCATCGACAAGCTTTGCCGTCATGAGCGACTCGAGCAAACCGACCAGGGCCATGCCCAGTGCGAAGGGTGCGATGACCTGAAGCGTCTCAAACGTGAAAGGCACATTCGGAATGAACAGCGAGGGCAGCGACTCGGGAAGGTCTCCCTTGTCGCCGACAGTAGGCACATTCAATGCGAATACCACTGCGATTAAAGTGACGAGCACAATAGACACAAGCGGAGCAGGAACAACCTTCGTGAGCAGTGGGAGCAGGTAGATAACTGCGAGGCCGAGGACGGTCAGCGGGTACACGAGCCAGGGCACACCAATGAGCTCTGGCAGTTGAGACATGAAGATGAGAATGCCGAGCGCGTTGACGAACCCAATCATGACTGACCGAGGGATGAAACGCATGAGTTTGGCAACACCAATCAGCCCGAGAATGACTTGGAAAATTCCGGCGAGAATCACCGCGGCAATGAAGTAATCCACGCCGTGGCTCTTCACCAGTGGCGCGATCACCAAGGCTGTTGCGGCGGTAGCCGCTGAGATCATTGCTGGTCTACCACCGAGGAACGCGATGGACACTGCCATTGTGAATGACGCGAATAGGCCCAGACGCGGGTCGACACCGGCGATGAGCGAGAACGCAATGGCTTCTGGAATGAGGGCGAGGGCTACGACGAGCCCGGCTAGGACCTCTGTTTTGAGTAGACGCGGGGACTTGAGCGTACGAAGAACGGACTGCCGCTGTTCGGGTGTCGGTCCCGAATCCGGGGCGGTATGAGTGCGAGTGGCCAAGAATGGCTCCTATTCGATGAGCAAGGCGGTGTTGTTCGCCTTTTGGTGATCAAGTAATGGGCTGGAAGCCGTGCGACAGCGCTGCGCGCCAAACTACCGACTCCAAGTAAAGTGGGCTCAGCTTCGGCATGTTCTCGTCGATGTAGGCTGAGCGGAAGGTCTGAAACTCTAGGAGGCGATGGGAGCACATTCCGGCGAGAGTCAGACACACAACACAACCCTACCGCAACGTGAGGGTTGCTGCGAATGTGAGGACGTGAACATGCTTGGTGACCGCTTGATCCACATTGGAGAGTTGGCTGAGCTGACAGGGCTTTCTCAGCGGACGATCCGTCATTACGACGAGATTGGGCTTGTGGTACCGTCAGGTCGTAGTGATGGCGGGTACCGTCTGTATGCAGCTGAGGATCTGACTCGTTTGATGCTGATCCGGCGTATGAAACCACTGGGCTACACACTGGAGCAGATGGCAGAGCTGCTGGAAGTCATCGACGCACGGGCAGACGGCGGATCAAGGGATTCTGAAGAGGCGATCGAGCGCTTCCGCGACGACGCGCACGAGCGCCGTGCACGGCTGGCCGAGCAGCTTGCGCAGGCGGACGAGTTCATCGGCAAGCTGGCGGAGTACTAGACCTATTGCGGTCGCACCCCATCTGAGTGCGTCGGCGGGCGGACAATCACTGTGGCAATGATGACTATTACCGGGATCGCGCTCAACAGTGCCGTCGGTGTGGTGAACCCACCATCAAGCTCCACGCCAAGTGCGAGCATGTAGGGTCCCAATGCTGATGCTCCGAGGGAGAACGCCGTCGAGAGCCCACGGATCGCGCCGATATGCTTTACGCCGTAGAACCGCGCAAAGGTGGCCGCTTCCATGCCCCGCAGACAACCACCGGCAGTGCCGAGAACGAGCCCATAAAACACCGCGCTCCAACCTGGGGTCACTACCCCCACGAGGAGCAGTGCGGCAGACATGGCGGCCATAGCGGCGATCACGAAAATGCGTGGGTCGGCGCGATCGATGAGTGCGCCGACGACCAGCGTTGCGAGCAGGGTCGTAATGGTTTGCGGGAGGAAGTTTGCCGCGGCTTCTAGTGGGCTGAGCCCTCGCTCGCCGAGCAGCGCGATCTGGTGAAATGCGAGGGCAGTCGTCAGCATTGATGACACCGCGACGGCGGCCGAGAGTACCCAGAGCATTCCGGTGCGCCGGGCCTCAGCAAGCGTCCACCCACGCTCTGGAGTCCAGTGTTTAGAAAGGCCCTTGCGTGATGGCGGTGTTTTGATGAAGAAGGCTGCGGGGATGACGATCGCCAGCACCGCGAGGGCTTCCCAGCGCCAGGCCCCCTGAATGTCCACAGTCGTGATGAGTCGCTCTAACCCGATCGGAGCAAGCGAGATGCCCGCTGAACCGAGCGCTGCCGACACCCCTAAGGCAAGCCCGCGGCGATGAGTGATGGCGCGTGAAATGGCAGTTGTTGCAGCCAGGCTGAGTGCACCTTGGCCGGCCATGCGCACTCCGACGAAGCCGATGGTCAAGCCAAGCATGTCGGTAATGAAGCTCAAGCCGAACAAAATTGCCGAGAACGCAACCGCGATCCCAATAATCACCCTTCGGATGTCCCATCGGTCTGACGCTTTACCGATGAGGGGCTGACACGCTGCGCCGACTAATGTGCCGATGAGGTAGCTCAGTGAGATCGCTGTCCGGCTGGTGCTCAGTTCCTCAATAAGCGGGTCCGTGAATACCGACAGCCCCGCAGTCTGCCCGGGTACCGTCATGGTAGCGATCAATCCACCTGCGATGACTGTCGCTGCCCAGCGCGACCTCATGCCGTCGCGTCGCCGCTGTTTAGACCAACTCTGCTTGATCGTTCCCCCTTGGTGTGACGAGTGCATAGCATGCTCGTCAACGCGAATACGGCGCAGGGAAAGGCGACCCCAGGTCGCATCGATCCCGTGAACAGCAGCAGCTCTTACAACTTAACACTTACGTAAGGGTAAGGTTGATTGTGGGTCGAAGGGTGGCCGCCAAGTAGTTCGGGTGCGGCAACTCATGCCGACTGCTTGATGAACGCAAAGGAGGCGGAACCTGTGACATTACATCCGTACGCCACGGAGGATCACGCACTCATTCAGGATCTTATGATGACGAAAGTGGTGTTTTTGCTCGCCTCTGAGGCAGAACCCCAAGAGTGGCACCATGAGATTAACGAGATGCAGCGGATCTCAGGGGAAACCTGGGGGCGTCAGAATGCATCACTGCTCGATTACACCGTCGGCCGCTTCATCGTCGCCGCATACCGCGACACGGGTCAATACACGCTAGCCGCCGAAAACCCGACCGAGGTGTTGCCCAGCTACCTCATCAGCATCCAGAACGGGACGCACATGGATGCAATGGCAGTGCGGGAAACGCTCAACGATTCCGGAGCAGAAAACGCCTCCAGCCTGCTGCCTTCCACTGCCCAATTGCTCTCAATACTCCTGCCGCTCTCGAAGCAGGTCAGGCTCAAGAACGTCATCCTGGCGCTGCCACTCGAATACGCGCCCTCATCACACTCTTCATGAGGGATGCTGACCCTGTCGAAAACCGGGAACTCTTACGGTAGGTCTTCGATCGCGAACGATGCATCGCTGGGGCACTCTCGCCGAATGCT